>CALKWZ010000074.1 GCA_938003985.1 uncultured Verrucomicrobiota bacterium
CCGGAGGCTTCCAGCACCGAATTGGTGATCTCCATCGCGACGCCGTCGCCGAAATAGATCGCGGAACTCCGGTTGGACCACAACACGCAGCCGTCGAGCACGATCGGCTGGCTTTGGCTGGCCGCGACGGCGGGGCCGGCGCTTTCCCGGACCAGGACGCGGTCCAGCCGGATGAGACTGGCGCGCGCGATCTGCACCCCCTCGGCCGTCGCCCCCTGGACGTCCACGTCCGCGGCCGTGCAGCGGGTCGCCATTTCCACGAACGCCAACCCGTTGGAGAAGCCGGCCAGGCGGAAATTCGAAACGTCCACGTAGCGGGCGCCGTAGAGCGTGAACGCCGCGGCGTTCGCGCCGCCCGTCGGCACCAGCGTGGAGCCGCCCGCGCCCCAGTTGGTGCTGCCCCGGAACAGCACCCGGTTGGTGGCATTGCCGCTGTTGAGCACGGTCACGACCACGCCGTTCGACGACGGATACAACCCGGTGTCGACCCGGACTTCGTCCCCGGGCGCGAGCACGAAGCGATTCAAGACCGCTTCGATGGAAGGCAACGGGCTGTCGGCGGTATAGCCCCGGTTCGTCGCGGCACCGGGCCCCAAGGTGTAGACGTCGCCGGCCGGATTGCCGTCGTTCACGTAGTAGACCAAGGCGCGCGGGCGGAAAATGAACGAGATCGGCGTCACGTCCCCGTTGGTGGCGCCCACCACCCCGATGCGCCATTGCGCTTCCGGCGAAGGCTCTTCCAGGCTGTACCACAAGTACGGCGCGCCATCGATGGGCCAGCCGTCGGAGACCGTCCGCCAGGTGAGCCCGTTGTCGGGGGAATATTCGATCCACACGCGGTTGGTGGGGCTGAGGCCGCGATAGAGCCAGTACAACGGCTGGCCGTCCGCCGACGTGCCGCCGTCGCGGAAGGTGGTCAGCAGGATGCCGGGGTTGTTCGTGTCGCTGAGCGAGGCCCGGAACGTGCCGCCGAAGGCGCCCAGATTGAGCCGATCGCCGTTCGGCGCCGGTTCGTTCGACACCGCCGGCGCGCTGGGCCCGGCATCGATCGCCCAGGACGTGTTGGAAGAAACCGCCCAGACCCCGTTGCTCCAATATCCGGCGCGGCTCTGCAGCTGGAAATTGCCGTTGGCCGGATCGACGAACAGCGGATCGGCCACCACCGAGCGCCAATCGCGGCCCTTGACCTGCCATTGCGACAGATTGGCATAGGCGACGGTTTCAAAGGTATTGGTCGCGATTTTCGCGCCCGGCACCAGACCGTAGAAGTTGTAGTCGCCGGTGACGTTGGCGCTGTCGGTTTCTTCCAGATAGACCGGCACCGCGCTGGTCACGCTCAGGATGCTGTTCGACACGGTCACCGCCTTGCCGGTGCGCAACGCGCCGCGGCCGTTGCCCCAGAAGGTGGAGTTCAGGATTTGGTCGCCCCCGTTCCCGCCGCAGTAATAACCGTACTGGCGGTTGGCCCAGAAGCGGCCGTTTTCGACGCGGACGCCGCTGCTGCCCAACACCGCGAGGCCATTGGTCTGGTTGCGGAACAGTTCCATCCCAACCAGTCTGGCGCTGGACACGTTCTGCAGCAGCACCCCGTTTTGGGCCTGGTCGATCCGGAGGTCGTAGATCTCGACGTGCCGGGTGTTCAGCAGGTGGATGCCGTTGGCCCCGGCGTTGCCGATCAAGCGCGCGCCGCCGGCCGCGAAGTTGGTGCTCCCGTAGATGCGCAGCGGGTTATCGCTCGTGCCCATGTTGCGGTCGCCGATCGTCACGGCGGTGCCGGCCGGCAGGACGTACGAGCCGGTATCGACGTAGACGACGTCGCCGCCGCTGACCGGATAGTTCGCGAACAAATCCGCCAAGCTGTTGATGGGCTTGAGCCGGTTCGTGGGATTGGCGCCCGCCTCGATGGACAGGCCCGGTCCTCCGCACCACACGTCGTTGGTCGTGACCCCGTCGTTCACGAAGTATTCGTAGGTTCCGGGTTTGACCACCACGGGATCGCCGTAGTCCCACACGTTGGTGTCGCTCTGGTAGACCACCCGCCAGCTCAGGCCCAGGCTCAAGGGCAGCGACTGGACTCCCCAGGTGTAGCCGCGGCTGGCCGCCATCAGATTGCTGGCGATCGGCGTCCAGGTCAGCTGGTAGTCGGTGGAATATTCCAGGCGGACCTGGGCGTCGCCGGGCATGCCGCCGTGCAGCCAATAGAGCAGGACGTCGCCGGACATGACGCCCTCGCCGTCGTAGGAAATGACTTTCAGCCAGGGATTGGTCCGGGCCATGGAGGCTTGCGCCGTGCCGCCGTAGGCGCCGAGATTGACGACGTTGCCGTTGGGGGCCGGCTCGTTGCCGACGGGCCAATCGAGGGGTCCGGCGTCCACCAGCGGCGAATTGGTCATGTCGTTGGTCCAGCTGCCGCTGGCCGCGACGTAGCGCCCCCCCGAACTCTTGGGATGGAAATCGCCGTTGACGGCATTGGCGAATTCCGGGTCGATCGTCATGCTGTGGCGATCCGAACCGTTCAGCGCGTTCCACGCCGGTAAATTGTTGTACAGGTCGTTGCCGCCGGTCAACAGGGCCTGTTCGGCGAGCAACGCGCCGTTGCGGCGGTAATAATCGTTGTAGTCGCCGCGGAATCCGGTGGCGGCATTCGCGTTGATGCCGAACTGGTAGATGCGGCCGTTGAAGCCGTTGGCCTCCATCACGTTGTTCGTCGCCGTCAGGGTGCTGGAGCCGATCGAAACGGCGGTCAGACTCCCCCACAGCACGCTGTTTTCGATCGCGATGGAACTGTCGCTCAGCGCCACGGCCACGCCGCCGGTGGCGGTGCCGTTGTTCCACAGGACGGACCGCACCAGCCGGGTGCCCACGCTCTTGCTTTGGCTCAATCCGTATCCGCGGTTGTTCTCGAGGCGCACCCCGTCGAATTCGCACCCGATGGTCTGGAACGCGTTGATGCCGCCGATGGCGTTGCGGAGCGTCAAATCCTTCAGGCGCACGTATTCGGCGTAATCCAAGGAAAAGACGCACGGAGACCCGAACGACGGCGCCTGGAACACCGTGCGCGCCGCCGGATTGGTGCTGCCCTGGATCGTGACGTAGAGGTTGGTCCAGATCCCGTTGGTCCAGACGGGATACCCCGAATCCAGTTTGTTGATCGAAATCGGCGGCGAACCGGCCGAATAGGTTCCGGCGTCCACGTAGACCACGTCTTCGGGCGACAGTTCATAGGCGTCGAGAATCGCCTGCAGACTGGCCTTGGGCTGGTCCGGCGTCAGGCCGTGGTGGGTGTCGTCGCCGACGGCGGAGCAGAAGACGTCGCCGTTCGTGCTGGCGTCGTTCACGTAATAGGGAATCGTGCCGCCGTTGGCCAACATGAAGTTGGTCTGGCAGACGGCGTTGATGGTCGGATCCTGCTGGCAATAGATGTAGACGTAGGCGAGCGCCGAACGGCCATACGGCACGCTGTTCCAGTCATAGCGGCCGGTTGCCGCGGGCCAGCCGCAAACCACGTTGGTCCAACCCGTCTTGTTGGTCGGCGAATATTCGATGCAGACCGTGTAGTTGGTGGCGGCCCCGCTGGCCATCCACAAAATGGGGAACGTGCCGGAAAAGCGGCCGCCATCGTTGGGCGAAATCAGCGTGAGCGAACCGGTCATGGGCGTTTTGCTGGCCTCGGCGGTGCCGCCGTACAAGCCGATGTTCAGCCGCCGTCCGTTGGGATCCGGTTCCGCCGTCCACGCCAGGGATTGCGGATGGCCGGCATCGATCAAGGGCGACGTTTGCAGGTCGTTCGTCCACCCGCCCCCCGGGAGATAGCGCCCGCCCCGGCTCAGCAGATGGAAATCGCCGGCGCCGGGATTGGCCAGCAGCGGATCGTGCGCGAGGGAATTGCCTTCCTGCCCGGTCGCCAGGGCCCAGGTGGACACCGACGCGTAGACCGAGGTGCGCGCCGACACCCCGGCCCCGGTTTGCAGTCCGCCGACCGCGGCGCTTTCATGTCCGACGTACAAGCTGTTGTAGTTGCCCTGGAATCCGTAGACGGGCACGTCGGTCTTGACGTAGACGCCGAACGAATTCGGCCGGACCATCCCGAAGATGGAGTTCGACGTCCGGAGATACCCGCCCCCCAGATAAACGCCGTAGCGGTTCGACCAAAGCACGCTCGAACCCAGATCCATGGCGCCCAATCCGGAGACTTCGAACAGAATGCCCGCATTCCGGTTGCCGACCAAGGCGCAGTGGGCCACGTTGAGATTGGACGAGAGCCCTTGGACCCTGACGCCGTTGTGGCCGTCCTGGATGGTCAATCCGTCCGCGCCGACAAAGAAGCTGTCGTTGATGGCGACGCCGTTGCTGGCCCCGAGGATGTCCAGCTGGCTGAGCCGGATGCCGTAGGTGCCCTCCAGCTGGAACGCGGACGACTCCGGATCGGAGATGATGATGCGGCTGCCGCCTTCCGCCCGGTTGGAGCTGCCGACGATGCTGACCTGTTCCGCCGGATCTTGCGCAACGCCGCCCGCGTCCAGATCGCCGATCGTGGTCGGGGCCGACATCTGGTAGCGGCCGGTGTCCACGTAGACCACGTCGCCGGCCTCGAGGTTGTAGGCCGCCACGATCTCGGAAATCCACCGCTTGGGCGACAAAGGCGATGCGCCGGAGTTCGTGGAACTGCCGACGGCGTCCGTATACACGTCGCCCGTTTGGGACTCGTCGTTGACGTAATAGTAGACCGGCCCGTTCTTGAGCACGAAATTCAGTTCGCTCGTCGCGCTGACCGCGGGATCCGTCTCGTCCACCACCCGCCACAGGGCCAAGGGCGAAGAGCCCTGCCCGGAACTGTTCCAAACGACGCCGCCCAAGTCGGCGGCGATGCCGGCCGCCACCAGGATCGGCCACGTGGCGCCGTTGTCGAGCGACACTTCGATCCGAACCGTGTGGCCGGTCGCCGCTCCGACCGCGGTCCAGTTCAAGGCGACTTGGCCGGACGCCACGCCGCCGCGGTTGAGGGTCAGCAGATGCAGGGACGAATTGGTGTCCGATTTGGACGCCCAGGGCGTGCCGCCATAGAGCCCGATGTTGACGCGGCCGCCGTTCGGCGCCGGCTCGTTCTGCCAAGCGGTGGACTCGGGCGTGCCGGCATCGATCAGCGGCGACGTGACGTCGTCCGCCACCCAATTGGTGCCCGACGTCCAGCGGCCGGCGCGGCTGCGCAACTGGAACAGGCGGTTGGTCACGTCGACCAGCAGCGGATCGCTGTCGAAGGAGTGCAAATCCTGTCCCGAGGCCGAGGCCCAGGCCCCGACGGAGTCGTAGACGATCGGCACCGGGGACACGTCCCGGGACTGGTCTTTGCGGAACACGCGGCCCCCGGCGCCCAGCCAGATGGCGTTGTAGTCCGCGAACAGCGTGTCCTGCGATCCCAGCCCGTAGACGTACTGGCCGGGCTTCACGGACAGCACGTTGTTCTGGACGGTCGCCTGGTTCTGGCCGCTGAGCTGGATGGCGGTCCCCGCGGTATCCCAGAACACGTTGTGCTGGATCACCGGGAAAACGGTGTTGGTGGCTTTGTCCCAGTTGGCCACGTGGACGGCCGTGTCGAAATTGAACGCGACGCAATTGGAAATGCCCAGTTGCGTGCCGCCGTTGAGGTAGAAGCCGACGTTGCCCACGCCCAGCGCCATCCATTCCGCGGAGGCGCCGTAGCAGTTGTTGAACGCCACGGCGTTGCCGGCCGTGTTCGAAACGGCGATGTTCCGCAGGCGGATGCCGATGGCATAGTCCGCCTGGATGCCCACGCTCTGGAAATTGCGCACCACGACCGTGCCGTTCACCAGCGAATTGGTGCTGCCCTGGAAGACGACCGGATTGGTGGCCAGCGTGCCGGCCGAATCCGCCTGGGTGATCCGCCACGGCACGCTCGGCCGATAGACGCCCGTGTCGATGTAGACGACGTCGCCGCCCTCCAGATCGTACCGGGCCAGCAGCGCATTGAGATCCAGCAACGGCGAGTTCGACGACACGCCGGTATTCGTGACGCTGCCGATCGCCCCGCAATAGACGTCGCCGACTCGGCTGTCGTCATTGACGTAGAAGAAGAACGGGCTGTTGCGGACGGAGAAGAAGCCCGTGCTTTGCGCCACGCTGCCGTCCGAACCCACCAGCCGCAGATAGGCCTGGACGGACTCCTCGCTCAGCGTCGAATCCCAAATCCAGACGTTGTCCGCCGCGGCCACGTCGTTGGTCAGCAGCGTCCAGTTGTTGCCGCCGTCGGCCGAATACCAGATCGAAACCGTGCCGCCGTTGGTCATGGCCCCGCGGGCATTCCACAGGATTTCCACGGCGGAGCCGGAGGCGCGGCCGCCGTCGTTGAAGCTGATCAGCGTCAGCGCGCCGTTGGTCGGCGTCCGGGATGCCTGGGTTGTATTGCCGAAACGGCCGACGTTGGCGCGTCCGCCGTTGTCGTCCGGTTCGGTGCAGACCAAGAGCGGATCGCCGGCGTCGATCAGCGGCGACGACACGTCGTCGTTCGTCCAGCTGCCGCTGGCGGGCACCCAGCGCCCGCCCTGGCTCTTCAGGTGGAAATCGCCGTTCCGGGCATCCGCGAAGAGCGGATCGTGCGACAGGCTGTGGCCATCCTGGCCGAACTCGCTGCTGGACCACGTCCCCACCGAATCGAATTCCCGGCCGAAGCCGCCGGTGTACGACAAGGCCGCCAAGGCGCCGTTGGCCAGGAAGAAGCCGTTGTAGTCGGAGAACAGATTGCCGCGGACCTCCAAGGCCGGTTTCCGGACGCCGAACGCCCCCATCACGCAATTGCTGATCGCGGCAAACGACTGGTTGTAGTTGGTCGAACCGCCGGTGGAAGGGATGTTGCGCACCAGCACCTGGGCGGCGCCGTTCGACCACAGCGTGCCGAACTCGACGCGCGTGTCGTACGAGGCGACGCACGAAATGCCGTTGGTGGCGGCATAGGCCACCAGGAGATTCCGCAGGGTCGCGTTGGAACAGTACTGGATGTTGACGCCGTCGCCGTTGCCGCCCAGCACGTCCGTCCGCTCCACCCGGATGCCTTCCGCGGACAGCAGGGCGATGGCGGCCCCGGCCGGCGAATCGAAACGCAAATCCTGCAGATGGACGCCCCGGGCGTTCTCGATCCGGATGCCGGCGCCGAGGAACCGGGTGCGGGCGGCGGCCGGACTCCCGCGGATGACGACCGGTTCAGCGTCCGTTCCGCTGTCCAGGTAATCGATTTCGGTGACGGCGCTGCCGGCATAGGAACCGGCATCGATCCGCACCTCGTCGCCCGGCTCCAGGTCGTAGCGCGCCAAAACGGCGGCCAGCGTCGGCAAGGGCGAGTCCGGCGTCAACCCGGTGTTGGCGGCCGCGCCCGGGGCCGCGGTGAAGACGTCGTTGGTGTCCCAGGCGTCGTTCACGTAGAACACCAGATTGGTGTTGTGGATCGCGAAATCGCGCTCGGACGCGGTGACCCAGTCCAGTTTCTCGCGGCATTGCACGCGCCAGCGGATGGTCGGCAACGAAGGCTGGAGCGTGCTGTCCCATGCGTACGTGCCGGCCAAGGCGGGCAAGCTTGACCCGACGGTCTGGTAGGTGGCGCCGCTGTTGGTGGAAATCGAGATGTCCACGGTATAGACGGCCGTGGTGAAGGCCGCGCCGCGCGCCGCCCAGCGCAGGGCCGTGGCTCCCCGCGCAATGCCGCCGTGGTTGTAGTTCAACAACACGAACGTGCCGTCGTCCGGCGTGCGGCTGGCGAATTCCGTGCCGCCGTACACGCCGAGATTGGCCCGGTTCCCGTTGGGCGCGGTTTCGGCGCCAAACGCCGTCGCCGGATCGGCCAGATCGATCAGCGGCGAGGTTTCCGCGTCCGCGACGAAATTGCTGGTGGCGGGATCGTAGCGTCCCCCGGCGCTCCGGGGATGCAAGTCGCCGCCGGCCAAATCCGCGAACAGAGGATCCGCTTCCAGGGAATTGCCGTCGCTGGGATTCCAGGCCTGCCATTCGTGCAGGTTGCCGATGCGCAGGGACCGCACGCCGAAAAGCACCCCGGAATTGTCGATCTGGGCGAACAAGTTCGTGCGCGATCGATGGTAGGCGTTGTAATCCCCGCGGAAACCGGCGGCGGCCGCGTCGAACACGACGTGCGCCGGGCCGCTGGCCACGAACACGCTGTTGCTGGCGAACAGGCGGCCCGAGCGGACCCCCACCAAGGCGCCCGTGGCCACGGCCGTGCCGTCGGCGGCGGCCGGCACGGAGGCGATCACCCCGCTGATCCAGTGGTTGGTGACGGGCGGGATCTGGGATCCGGGGGGCACCACGACATGGACGCCGGTCCGGAAGAAATTCAGCGCCGCGCATTGGATGAACTGGTTCTGGTCGGACCGCAGTCCCAGTTCGAACCCGTTGCCCCGGGTGCCCACGGCCCGCACTCCCCGGAACAGGTTGGAGCTGGATTCCGTCAGCAGCAATCCCTTGCCGCCGCCGTGGAGGCGCAAATCGCGCAATTCGACTTTTTGGCTGTTCTGGAGGTCGAGCACCGCGTCGCTGCCGGAATTCGTGAACACGGAGCCGCCGTACTTTTCGTTCCAGCTGCCTTGGATCACCAGATAGTTGGTCGGAGCCACGCTCGGCACGGAGACCACCAGCGGCACGCCGAGCGGATAAACGCCGGTATCCACGTAGACGGTGTCGCCATGCTCCACCTTGTAGCGGCCCAGGAGCGTCGCCAGCGAGTTCAAGGGCGCGGCGGCGCTCAAGCCGCTGTTCGTGGACCGCCCCATGCCGTCGCAAAACACGTCGCCCAGCGTGCTGCCGTCGTTGATGTAGTAGGCCAGCGGTTCGTTCTTGACGGCAAACAAGGTTTCGGTCTGGCCGTAGACGTTGGTGTCGCTTTCCAATTGGACCCGCCAGACGCCCATGGCCGTGCTGTCCACGTTGGTGGTGGCCCAGACGATCGAACCAGCATTGATGTAGTCCCGCCCGATGTTGGTCCAGGTGACGCCGCCGTCGCCGGAGAACGACACGAGGACGTAATTGCTGCCGGCGAGGCCGTTGTAGGCCCAGTGCAGCTGCACGGTATCCCGGACGGTGCCGCCGTCGGACATGGTCAGCGGTACGATCCGGCCGGTTCCCGGCGGCGGGCTCTTGCTGGCTTCCGCCGTGTTGCCGTACAGGCCCACGTTGACCCGGCCGCCGTTGTCCGCCGGTTCGTTGGCGTAATCGGCGTAGGAGCCGGTCGGCGTGCCCAGATCGATCAGGCGCGAGGTCGTCGAATCGTTGGTCACGTAGGCGCCGGCCACGGGATCATACCGGCCGTAGGCGCTTTTCGGATGGAAATCCATAACGGCCGGGTCCGCGAAATCCGCCGCATGGCCGAAACTGCTCACGTCGTTCGAAAAAGCGGTGCTGATCTGCCAGTCGATCAGGAAGCGGGCCGCGGGCCGATCGATGCCGCCGCCCACGTTGGCGCCGTCGGAGACGCGCACGTTGTTGTAGTCCGAATCCAGTTTGCCGCTGCCGGCGAAATAATAGACGTGACGCGAGCTGCCGTCGGCCTCCAGCACGCTGTTCTTGACCTCCACGTCGCCGCCGCGCACGCAGACGTTGGCCAGTCCGTTGTCCCGCATCAGGTTTCCGGCCGCCTTGACGACGGACCCGGTATTGGCCTGCAGGCCGTTGTAAAGGCTTTGCTCGAGGATGGAACGGCGGAGTTCCAGCCGGGTGTTGGCGCCGGCGGAGATGGCGTTGGTCACGCAGTAGCCCACCCGCACGCGTTCCAGGGAGATGGCTCCGCCGTTGTCGGCGTGGATGCCGACGAACGCGTTGGAAATCATCAGGGAACTGAACGCCAAGCCGTCCGACTGGAGCATCTGGACGACGTAGGCGCCCAAGGTCCGGCTGGCCCGCTTCAGGACGGTGCCTTCATAGGGGCGGAGCGCGTTGCCGGTCACGCGGACGGGATTGTTGCTCGTGCCGGAGTCTTTCATCCAGATCCGGATGGCCTCGGATTCCTCGTAGGTGCCGGTGTCCACCCAGATCTGGTCGCCGGCCTCCAGGTCGAAACGGTCGAAGACGGCGCGCAGGGAATTCAACGGCGCGTTGGAAGTCGCCATCCAGTTGTCGGCCGCGGCGGGGCCCGAGGCATAGATCGCTTCGTTGGTGTCGGCCGTGGCCACGTAGAGGTTCAGCGGCGCCTTGCGGATGGCAAAGAAATTCGTGGACTTGGACCAGACGTTGGTGTCGCTTTCGCAGACCACGCGCCAGACGCCGGCCGGGGTATCTGGCAGGCCGGAGGGATCCCATACGGCCAGACCGTTCGTGGCCGGCACGCCCGTCGCCACCGCGTTCGTCCAGCTCTTGCCGCCGTCCACCGACACGCCGACGGATACCGTCTGGGTGGTCCACCCCCCGCCGGCCGTCCAGATGAGCGACACCGGGGCGTTCGAGACGCTCCCGGCATCCGCGAAGGAAGCCGCCAGGAGCCAGGGCGTCGACACCGCGATGCTGGCTTCCCACGTGCCGCCGTATTTGCCGATATTCACCCGGCTGCCGTTGGGTTCGGGCTCCTCGCCGAGCGGCGTTGCGGGATTGCCGGCATCCAGCAACGGCGAGGACACGGAGTCGGTGGTCCGTTGTCCGTTGGGCAACCGCCGCCCCAGCGTTTCCTTGGTCTTCAAGTGGTAATCGTAGGTCGTGGGATCGGCCAACTGGGGATCGCCCGGGATGCTGTGGACGTCCTGTCCGCCCGTCAGGCGCTGCCAAGCCGCCAGATCGTCGGCTTTGGCGCCGGTCGTGCGGTTTTCCCCCACCCGCGTGAAGGGACCGGCGTGGATGCCGTTGTAGTCGGAAACGAACAGGTTGGTCGCCGCCAGGGAAACCAGCGCCGCGTTGGTCGCCGTCGAGGCCAGAACGCTGTTTTCCAGATTCAGTCCCGCGACGGCGCCCAGGTAGGCGGCGTTGACGGTGTTTTCCCAGAAAATCGAATGGCTCACCACGACGTTCGAGGCTTGGTTCAGGTAGAGGCCGATGGCGCCGCCGTGCGCCACGCACCGGACCAACCGGTTGCTGCGGGACGTGAATTGCAGATCGAACGCCCGGCTGGTGGCGCCCCGCACTTCCACGCCGTCCAGCGTCACGTTGACCACGTTGGTCGCCGCCACGCCGCGCGCCACGTAGCCCACGGCCAGATCGCGCAGCACGAGGTTGGACACCCCGGGCTGGACGTCGAACCCCAGCGGCCGCGGCTGCGCGCCGCTGGACTGGAACAAGCTGCCGCCGGCCAGCCGGTTCGTGCTGCCCGCGATGACCACGGGATTCGTCGCCGAACCGGAAAACGGCGCCGTGATCCGCACGGCGTTCGTGGCCGCGTAAACGCCCGTATCCACGTAGATCCGGTCGCCCGGACCCAACTGGCCCAGTTTGTTGAGCAACGCGTGCAGGTTGCGCATCGGTGCGCCGGCGCTCGAACCCGAGTTGGCGTCGCTGCCGAGCGCGGAACAGTAGACGTCGCCGCTTTGGGAGTCGTCGTTGACGTAGAACGCGAACGTGCCGTTGCGATAGATGAAGTTCGTCGGCGACTGGCTGGACGCCGGCGGAACGGCATCGTTCAGTTCCACCCGCAGCAAGGCCTCGCGCGACGAGGAATCGTCGGCGATCGGGTCTTGGTAGTAGTAGTGCCCGTCCGCCGCCGGCGCATTGGTCGCAAGCGCCTCCCAGCTGGCGCCGTTGTCGCGCGAGAGCCAGATCGTGACGGTCGCGCCGGGTTCATATTCGCCGGCGTTCCAGCGCATCCAGGCCCCGGCCTGCGCATCCAGCGTGCCGCCGTTCAGGTAGCTCGCCAACTGGATCCACGCGTTCGTCCGCGACTTGCTCGCCTGTTCCGTGCCGCCGAACAAGCCGACGTTCAGGCGGCTGCCGTTCGGCGGAGGTTCGGCGGCCACCGCCGCCGCCGGATCGCCGAAATCGATGGCGGGCGAATCGTTCGTGTCCGTCGCCACGAAGGCCGCCAGGTTCGTGTCCCAGCGTCCGGCCGAACTCCGCACGTGGAAATCGCCGTTGGTCGCGTTGCAAAACAGCGGATCGGCATACAGGCTGTTCGACCAGCCGGCGCCCGCGTCCTGCAGCGCGGTGAAAGAAGAATGCGTCCCCATGTCGGACACGTTCCACACCACGTTGAAGCCGCCCGGCACGACTTGGCTGCCCAGCAGCGTCGTGCCGTTGCCCAAGATGCTGTTCGACACCGCCAAGTTGTTCGTCCGGGCGTAAAGAACGGTCGGATTGCCCCACAGGACGCCGTTGAACCAGAAGTTCGAGCGCGAGGACGTCGAGACGTTGTAGAAGCCGATTTCCGTGTTGTTGACCGCCAGGCAGCGCTCGAACGTATGGCGCACGGCCGCGCCGGACAAATTGACGCCGTAGCGGTTGCCGGTGAACTGCATGTTGCGCAGCGTTATGTCGGCGGAGGAGGTGCCCACCAGCCCATAACGACCGTCCGCCAATCGCAGGTTCTCCATTACCAGGTGGCTGGCGCCGGAGATGTCCAGCACGTCCGCCAAGGTGCTGCCCCGGCTCAGCGTCGTGCCGTTCGTGCTGCCCAAAATGCGGACGGGGGCCCCCGCCCGGCCGGAATCGAACAGGCTGTTGGTGACCGTCGGCGTCACGTAGTTGCCGGTGTCCAGATAGACGACGTCGCCGCCTTCCAGATCGAAGGTGGTCAAGATTTCATAGAGTCCCGGCAGGGGCGAATTGGAAGCGATGCCGGTATTCGTGGAATTGCCCAAGGCGTTGCAGTACACGTCTTGGCTGGGGCTGTTGTCGTTGGCGTAGAAGGTGAACGTGGTGTTGGTGGCGGTGCGCACGCTGAACAGCCGGGCGTTGGTGGACGCCACGGCCGGATTGGTGCGGCTGACGACGCGCCAAAAAACCGCCGGATGGCTGGTGGCCGGCGTCCAGAGATAGCTTTCGTCGGCCGCCAGGACGTTCGTGGCGATGTCGATCCAGGCGCCGCCCCGGTTCGTGCTGTACTGCAGATTGACCAACGCGCCGGCGCCCAGGTTCCCGCCCACCCATTCCAAGCGCCCCGTCTGGATCAACGAGCCGCCGCCGTTGTACGACATCGCGAACAGCCAGTCGTCCGTCCGGCTCTTGCTGGCTTGTTCCGTCCCGCCGTACATCCCGGCGTTCAGGCGCCCGCCGTTGGGCGACGGCTCGTCGCCGACCGGCGCCCCGGCCGGCCCGAAATCGATCGCCGGGCTGTATGGCGCACCCGCATCCACCACCCAGGCGCCGTTGGAAACGAAGCCCGCCGGGCTTTTCAGGTGGTAGTCGTAGGCCTCCGCGTTGGCGAACAGCGGATTGGCCATCGTGTTGCCCTGCCAGGCGGGCAACAACCGGTGCAAATCGGACACGTTTTCCATGTCCGCGCCCGGCAACGTGTCCCAGAACATGTTCCGGGATCCGCTTTGCGGCGTCAGCGTGCTGTTGGCGAAGCCGAACCGGCCGGCCACGAGGCACCCGGTGAAATTGCTTACGACCGATGCGGCGGACAACTGCACCGCCACGGAACCGGCAGAAATCCACACCGAGCGCTCCACGGAATTGGCCGATCCGAACGCGCGAAACGCATTCCCGTTAACCGTCACGCCTAGGCAATTCCGGAACAGGTTCGACTTCGCGTTGGCATCGGCCAGATTTACGCAAAACGACGTGTTGGTGATCGCGGCGAGGCGCTCCACGATGCAGTTCTGGGCGCCCGAAAGCCGCAATCCTTCGCTCCCGCCCAGCGTCCGGAAATCCGAAATCCGCACGTGCTGGCCTTGGAGGGTCAGAATGACCCCGCTGCCGGAGAAAACGACTCCGTTGGTGCTGCCGCGGAACCAAACCGGATTGCCGGCCGCCCCGACGACCGTGTTGGAGATCACGACGCCGGCACCATAGCTGCCGGTATCGACGTACACGGTATCGCCCGCCGTCAACGCCACGGTGCCGATCAAATTGCCCAAGGTGGCCTTGGGCGTGGTCGGCGTCAGGCCGTCGTTGGCATCGTTGCCGATGGCGACCGGCGTCCACAGATCGCCCGTATTGGACGCGTCGTCGACGTAGTAATCGGCACCGCAAGCCGGCCACGCCCCTCCGAGCAAAAGACACAATCCGACTCCGGTCATCCAAATCCGCGGTTTCATGTTGTCGATCCTCGCATCGGCTTCGCGCGCAACCGAATGGCTGCCCACAATTCGCCTTAATTTGAATATAATATAGGCGCCGGGAGCATGGCAAGCGTTTGGGCACCTTTTTTAAGGGCCAAATTGCCTGCGCCGCACTCCGGAAAAGTACGCGGATCCGGAATGGTTTTCAAGCGATTTTTGGCGCGCGATGCTTTCGGGCGCCGTCCCCATGCAGGCGATTTCTCAGGGCCCGGGACGCACGGTCCAACCCGGCCCGCCATCCGTCGAACTACCGTCCCAACGCGTTCTTCACCAATCGCTTGGCCTTCGTCCACGCGGTGTTTCCCCGCCCCATCCAAGGAGCGCAATACACGTCGTTGCGCCAGGCCGTGCGGTGGAGATAACGGTAGAATTCCCCCTCCCGCCAATGACGGCCGGGTCCCTTCCACGGCCGCCACGTGCCGCCGTAGTGGAGGATCTTCGGCTCCCGAATGCACCGGGCCACCGTCTCCGGATCGTAGACGACGTCATGGCAATGCGGGGGATAAAACACGAACGGCCCCACGTTCCAAGCGGGATCCAATTCGAGATAATCCCCGCGCACCACGTAGTTCAGGGCATCTTGGTCGTGCCATTGCATCCGCTCGGGATGGCGCCGGGCCACCTCGATGGCGGCGTCCAGCGTGCCCGCCGCGCGCATCCGGCGCAGATCCATCACCATCAGGCCCGCATTGAAAACCGACGTGCCCGCCGGCACGTCCCAGCCCTCCCAATGCATCATTTGCGCCGAGCGCCCCACCCGACCGGCGACCGGATCCTGGACGGCGGCCAGCGGATGGCCCTGCAAATCCATAACCGCCAGCGGCGTGACGTCGTCCAGCAAAAGCATGTCTCCGTCGAGGAATACGACCCGGTCGATTTCGGCGGGCAGCAGCCGCGCGATGAACAGCCGCGCGTAGGTGTTGAGCGAAAAATGCCCTTCGTCCCGGAACCCCGCGAACTGGGCCGCATCCATGGCGATGAAATTCAGCCGGATCCAGGCCGACGGCAGCGACCGCCGCATTTTGCGGCGGCTGGCCCGCGAAATGCCGCAATCCAGCACGTAGACGTCCGCCCGCGCGCCCCGCGTAAGCTGGTCCGCCAGCGAGCGCAGCATGACCGTGGCCGGCAGCGCGAACAAGTCGCTCGACGTCGTGGCGATCGCCCACCGCATCGCTCAGGCCTCCGGAAGTTTGACGGCGATGCGGCCGGTGTAGTCCACGCGGTTCAGCAACAGCTTCAATTTGCGTTCGGCGATGAACTCGTCGATGGCTTTCCGGGCCCCCTGCCAATGGCCGTAGTCGTCGATGATCAAGACGCCGCCTGGTCGCAGGCGGGGGTACAAGTGGATCATCTCGTGGCGCGTGGATTCATACCAATCGGTGTCCAGCCGCAAGAGCGCGATCTCGGCCGGGATCCGGTCCGGAATGGTTTCCTCGACCTTGCCGGCGATGAAATGGAATTTGTCCTGGGGATACCCGGTGCCCAACACGTTCCGGCGCACTTCTTCCAGCGACGAATAGCACCGGCTCCAGTGGGCCGGATCGGCGCTCGTCTGGGCCTGCTGGAAACGCTCCTTGGCCCGGAGTCCGTCGATGGCGCGATCGACGTCGTCCGGCGGCGGCATGCCGGCATAGGTGTCGTAGAGGTACAGGTCGCGGGTCTCGTCGCCGAGTTCCCGCAGCGCCAACGCCACCGCCATCATCGATCCGCCGCGCCACACGCCGCATTCGACGATGGCGCCCGCGATCCGGTTCGTCGCCACGTAGCGCACGGCACCGACCAAGGCGTTGATCCGCTCCGGCGAGGTCATCGTGTACGGCCGCACGGTCCGGCAGATGGTTTTCGTGGACTCGTCGAAGTCGGGCGGGAATTCGCTGGCCGGTGCCGGTTTGGCCGGCGCCGGCGGCGCGGGAAACGAAAAACGCTTCCGCAACGGCCCGATCAGGTTGCGCAAGATCCGGTTCATGGAGCGGCGGCCTCCGCCAAGCCCCACATCCAGGCGGTGGCGCTCCGCACGGTGGTGCCGGGAAAACGTTCTTCGACCGCCTGCACCACGCCGGGGATGGACGGCGCATAGTCGTGCCCGCCGATCACCGCCGCGCCGATCCGCTGGGCGCCGGCGATGTCGCGGCGGACGGCCTCGTAGGAGTGGTCGCCGTCGATGAACACCAGCGACGGCGGCGGCCCGGCATACGCCGCAAAGAATTCCGCGCTGCCCTGGACCGCGATTTCCACCCGGCCGCTGCGCAGAAACGGCGCCAGCACGCGCCGGGTCAGGGCCTGATGGGCTTCCGGAACCAAGCCCCAAGGATTCCAGCTGAAGTTGTCCACCGTGACGATCTTCCGGTCGTCCGCCACCCAACTGGCCAGCAGCGCGGTGGTGAATCCGAACAGCGTGCCGATTTCGACGATCGGCCCCGGGCGGTTCGCGGTTTGCTCCACGGCCCGCTTCAGCAACCCGAGTTCCACCTCGTTCAGCGAACCGCGCCAGGCCAAACCGGGATTGTGGCGGAATTCGACGAGTTGCGACAGCAGCGGCCGATGCCGCAGCGCCAGCTTCAACGCTTCCCAACGGGAAATCATGCGGCCTCCCGGCATCCGGTCAAGCGAGGGGTTTCGGCGGCGCCCATGTGAAATCCTCCAGATAACTGCATTCGCCCGCGCGGAACGCGTATTCCCGCGGATGGGCGTGCATGTCGACTTCGAACGAACAGACGTTGCGGACGTTTTCGAGCTGGGCGTTGCCCCGCCAATCGGCCAGCCACAGGTTGAGGGAGTAGCCCCCCATGTACAACCGCAGCTTGGGCAACGCGCACTCGAACCGGTGCAGCCCCGGCGCGCAGACCTGATTGTACAGCCACGTGTAGATGATCGGACGATCCATGTCGTCGACGATCTGGATTCCGAGGCACAGGTTGCTTTGCGGTTCGCGGACGCGCACGTCCAGCTCGATGGCCAGCGGTTGGCCCCAGAAATGGACGTTGCCGGGGCCCGCGGTGACGACGCGCGCCCGCTCGACGTAGGCGGGCGCGGCGGGCTTGGGCGGCGCGACGTATTCGCCCGGCCCGCCGCCCGTGCCCCGGCTCTGCGTCATGTAATGGGCAATGGCCTCGGCCGGCAAGCCCTGGAACGCCACGGTGCCGCGGTCCAGCACGACCGCGCGGGTGGTGATCTGCGACACCGCCTGCATGTTGTGGCTCACGAACAGGACCGTCCGGCCGCCCTTGGCGACCGCGCCCATCTTGCCCACGCATTTTTTCTGGAACGCGGCGTCGCCCACCGCCAGCACTTCGTCCACCACGAGGATTTCGGGATCCAGATGCGCCGCCACGGCGAAGGCCAGGCGCACGTACATGCCGCTCGAGTAGCGCTTGACGGGCGTATCGATGAAATCCTCGATCTCGGAAAACGCCACGATCTCGTCGAACTTCCGCGTCACCTCGGCCTTGGTCATGCCGAGGATCGCGCCGTTCAGGAAGACGTTTTCCCGCCCCGTCAGTTCGGGATGGAAGCCGGTGCCGACTTCCAGCAGGCTGGCCACGCGACCCTTGACGCGGATGCGGCCCGACGACGGCGCCGTCACCCGCGAAAGGATTTTCAGCAGCGTGCTCTTGCCCGCGCCGTTGCGGCCGATGACGCCGAGCACCTCGCCCTGCTCCACGTCCAGCGAGACGTTCTGCAGCGCCCACAAGGTGTGCCCTTCCACGGGCAGATGGGCCTGATCCAGGCGCAGGTTCGGATCGGGCCGCCCCCGCAGCCGGTGCCACCAGCTTTGCAGGTCCTCCCGCAGCGTGCCGCGCCCGATCGTCCCGAGCCGGTAGGACTTGCAGACGTTTTCGATGGAAATCACGGAAGGCATGGTGGAAGGTTACAGGTTACAGGTTACAGGTGGCAGGTTGCAGGTTGCTGGTTGAAGGTTGCGGGTTGCTGGTTGAAGGTTGCAGGTTAGGAATGGGTCCATACGGGAAGAAAGAAGAGAAAAACGGCTATCGAGAACTTCGCCTTCCAATCCAAATTCTTGCGGAGATACCGAATCAGCCCATAGCATGCCTTGGAGGTTCGTTCGGACAACTCCGAAAGCTGGCCAAAGGTCGATTGATCGAGATACCCTTGATCAAGCCCGACGTAAAGCATATTGCGGACTTCGCCGGCTGACCCGCGGGCAATATACAGGAATTTGACGAAATCCTTGTTGGACCCCCGCTCATGCCCTTCCGATATGTTGTTCATGACGGAAACCGCAGCCCGCCGCATTTGGTCCACATAACCGAAATCCTTGCAAGCCCGTCCTTGGCCAGTCAGAGCATACACGGCGTTGGTAAGTTCCCGGGCCAGCCCCCAGCACTCCAACTCCTCGAATTTCTGCGCCGCACTCACTTCCTATAACCTGCATCCTTCAACCTTGAACCTGAAACCATTACCCGATCTCTTTGATTTTCCGGGCCGGCACGCCGGCGTAGAAGGCGCCGGGCTCCACGTCGCCCGTCACGACGGCGCCGGCCCCGACTACCGCGTGCTCGCCGATGGTGGCCGGGCCGACCACGACCACGCGGGAGGCCAGCCAGGCCCCGCGGCCGACCACGATGTCGCGCCCGCTCCCGCCGCCGCTCTCGCGGCGCGCTTCGTCGATCAGACGGACGTCGTGCGTGCCGGTCAGCAGGCAGACGTCGTGGCCGAAGAACGCGTACGGGCCGACGGAAATCGCGCCCCCCAGCGTGTTGAACGTGGCGTTGTTGACGACGGCGGTTTCATCGATGCGCAGCCGCGCGCGCGAGCCGTAGACCAGCGGCCGGGTCTGCCGGTTTTTGTCGACGAACGCGTTCAGCAGATCCCGGTGCTTCCAGACGAGGTCTTCCATCGCCCGGGTGGACAGCAGGCGGACGAGCACCGCGGAGATCGCCCGTTCCCTGAATTGCCGCCACCGTTCGCCCAGCCGCATGCCCGTGCCTTTCGCTTCGCCGTTTCCTTCAATCCGCCGCCGGCCGCCTAGACCGTATCCATGAACGTCCGCTCCACGCGGTTGAACACGGCCATGCCCAGCAGCAGCAGCGCCAGCGTGAAGCCCGCGGAATAGCCCAGATAGGTCCAGGAAAACGTGCCCGTGCCGAAGAAGCCGTAGCGGAAGGTCTCGACGATCGCGCTCATCGGATTGGCCGCGATGAGCCAGCGGTATTTTTCCGGCATGGTCGAGAGCGGATAGATCACCGGCGTCGCGTACATCCACAGCTGCACGCCGAAGCCCACCAGCACCTGCAAATCGCGGTATTTGGTCGTCAGCGAAGACACGAGGATGCCGAAGCCCAGCCCCAGCCCCGCCATCAGGAGCAGCAGCAGCGGCAGCAGGCCGATCGCCCAGTTGGGCTGGACGGGCGCGCCCCGGAACCGGAAAAATCCGTACACGGCCAGGAAAAAGGCGAACTGGACGGCGAACGCGATCAATTGCGACATCACGACCGAGACGGGCACCACCATCCGCGGGAAATAGACCTTCCCGAAGATGCCGGCGTTGGCGATGAAGGTGTTGGACGTGCGCGTCAGGCAGTTGGCGAAATAGCCCCAGACCGTCGTGCCCGCCATGTAGAACGCGAACTGCGGAACGCCGTCCGTCGGCAGGCCGGCGATGCGCCCGAACACGACGGTGAACATCAGCGTGGTCAGCAGCGGCTGGATCACGTGCCACAGCGGGCCGAGGATGGTCTGCTTGTAGACCGCCACGAAGTCGCGCCGGACGAACAGTCCCATCAGGTCCCGGTAGCGCCACAAGTCCCGCAAATGCAGGCGGAACCAGCCTTTCGGCGGTTCGATCACCAAGTCCCAGCTTTGCGCTTCCGCGGGCGTCGCCATGGGGCCGGACTTTCTCAAACCCCTTGCCGCACGTCAACGGCAGAGCGGGCCGGAGCGGCCGCATGGGACGCGCGCACGTCCAGCGCCGCGAGCAGCCACAGCGCCGGGATCGCCAGCCGCCCCGCCCAGCGCACGGCATGGGCCCAAGGCAGGTCCGGAACGTAGAAGACGTCCGCCAAAGCCGCGCCCAGCACGGCGCACAGCGCCAGGCCCAGCCACCCGCGGCCGCGCCGCGGCGGATTGGCCGCCTGCGCGGCGAACCAGACCAGCAAAAATGCCAGCAGCACGAAATCGTGGCGTTCGTGGTAGGTCCAGGCCAGATTGGCGAGGGCCAGCAACGCGAACAGCGCTTCCGTCCGGGCCCGTCGATAGCGGACGCACCAAGCCAGCGTTGCCCCCCAAATGCCCAGCACGACCGCCGCGCCCCGAGCCGTGTTTTCCCACCCCAGCGCGTTGAGGATTTCCTGCACGGTGAAGGCGCCTTGCAGGACGTAGCGGCACAGGTCCATCCATTGGGCCAGCATCGTCCATGGCCACTCGCGCAGCCAGACGGCCGGCAGCACCGTCAGCAATAGCCCCGCGAAAAACGCGGTCCAGATCGGCCGCCACTGTCCCCGCACCAGCGGCACGATGAAAAACAGCAGCGCCATGGACGGCTTGACCAGCGCGGCCAGAAACAGGAAGCCCGCCGCGATCGGCGTCCGTTCGCAGCGCCGGACCGCCAGCCAGGCGCACAGCGTCGAGACGATGCCGGCCTGGCCGTTCTGGACCACGTATTGCAGCGGCGGCCACAGCAAGCCCAGCGCGACCGCCGTGCCCCAGGCGGCGCCGCGCGGCCCGCGCGTTTCCGCCCGGAACCAGGTTGCCAATTGGCCCAACAGCAACGCCAGAAACACCAGATTCGCGGTCGTGTAGACCGGCAACAGCCAGCGTTCCGGCAGGAATCCGATCGTCGGCAACAGCATGGACATGGTTGAAAGCGGATAGGTCGCCTCGGGCGGCGGCTGGCCGGGCAGCATCCCGGGCGTTTCCGGCGTCCACTGCGCGCTGGAGATGGAATAGATGCGGTGCTCCTTCAGCCGCACGCGGTCGGGTCCCGTGGAGGGGCCGAACGTGTCGCGCAACAGCCGCTGCGCGAGTTCGTAGGGATTGATGCGCGCCCGCACGTATTGGCACACGACCCACTGCCGGGAGGCATCCGACCAGCCGTGCATCGTCCAGCCCCGCCGCGCGCTCCGGACCGTCCAGACCAGCCCCGCCAGCAAGGCGATCGCCAAAAGCACGTTCCAGCCGATTTGCGCCTTCTTCGTCATGTCGTCATCCTCACCGGCTCCCGCTTCAAGTCCGTTGCCACCGGGCCACGTACCGTCCGCGGGCGGCATCCCAGGCCGCCTGCACCAAAGCCCAATTGACCCCGAAAAAGGCCCCCAAAAGGCCCAAAATCCGCGATTTGACCCGTTTTCCGCCTAAAAAAGCCAAAAAACTGGTCAAAATCGCGATTCCGGAGGCTCCCAAGAGGATTTGAGCCGCTTTTTGACCCTCCCAAGCCATTCCGGCGAGCGAAAAAAGCCCCGCCAGCACGAAAAACGGCGTCAGCAGCCTCAAAAACTTGTGCGAAATCCATTGGAAGGCGATTGGATTGGCCCGAAACGAGAAAAAACGCGGTTCCAAGCCCGCCAACTGCCAAATTCCGGCCAGCGTGCGGCGTTTGCGGAGCCCTTCTTGGCCAAAACGGGCCGAAGGGAGGTCAAAAACGCGCGCGGCGGGCTCGAACAGGCACCGATAGCCCCTCAAAACGGCCCGCATGGGAATCAACACGTCGTCCACGAGCGTATTTTCGGGAATCGGCGCGCACAGGTCCTTGCGAATGGCGTACAGGGCCCCGGTCGCGCCCGGAACGGCCCAAATCCGGCTTTCGGCGAGCCGGATGAATTTTTCGTAGCCCCAGTAGGATTCGGCGCCCTTTTGCGCCGCGCCGGCCGCCGTTTCATAGACGAGTTCGCCCGACACGGCCCCCACCTGCTCGTCGGCGAAGTTTTCCAGCAACTTGGAAATCGCGCCGGCTTCCACCCGCTGCCGCGCGTCCATCATGACGAAGATCGGCTGCGTCGCCCGCGCCATCAAATCGTTCAGCACCGCCGCCTTGCCCCGCCGGGATTCAAAGTCGAGAACATGGATCGGAGGTCGCAGGTTGCCGGTTGCAGGTTGCCGGTTGGAAACTTCTCCATTCTGAATTCCGAATTCTGAATTCTGAATTCTCTTCTTCAGAACCTCCCCCGTCCCGTCCGTGCAGCCATCCAAGCCGATCCAGATTTCGCGGAGGGGCTCGGTTTGCGCCAGTTCGAGCAGGTTCTCCAGCTTGCGCGGCAGCGCCTCCGCCTCGTTGTGCGCGGCGATCAGCGCCGAAACCCCGCCCGCGAACGGCCCTTTCCGGACCGGTCGCGGACGCCGCCGCGCCCACAGCCCGATCAGCGCCGGATAACCGGCGTAGACGTAGGCCAGCAGGAAAACCGAAATGGCGAGCACCCACCGCATTCCCCTCTCTCTAGCCGAAAACCGCTCTTCCATCAATCCGGGAATGGCCGCGCATTTTCTTTGAACGGCCGCGGCGTATCCATTAAGTTCCGTTTCTCGAATGATCTCGGACCGAACATCCCGCGCCTTGCCTCGATTCGCCCATGCGTTCTCGCGCCTGCTGCCGATCGCGGTTCTGGCGGTATCCGGTTGGGTGCACCACGTCGCCGGCCTGACGTTTCCCGTTCCGTGGGACGACGAGGCGATTTTCATCTACCCCGCCGCCGCCGTTGCGGAAGCCAACCAGCTCCAAACGGACAGCCTCAACGCCGAGCGCCCGGTCTTCTATCATTCCCCCGGTTATCCGATCGCCCTGGGGCTGTTCTTCAAACTCGCGCAGCCGGGCTTGGTTTCCGCGCGCTGGTTTTCGTGGCTGCTGCTGGCGCTGGCCTATCTCGCCTGCCTCGGCATGGTCCGCCGGCTGGACGGCCGGCGCCACGCGGAAATCGTCCTGTCCCTGTTTTTCCTGGGCGGCCACACGACCATCGCCGGGAATATCGCCCGCCCGGAAGCCTTGGTGCTGGGCTTGTGCCTGGCGGGCTTCGGGATGCGGCTCGCCAAACGGCCGTGGACCGCCGTTTCCTTGCTGGTCCTGGGCTGCCTCGTCCATCCGGCGGCCTGGATCCTGTCGGCCGCGGCGGCCGGCGGTTATCTGCGGGAAGAAGGCTGGCGCCTCCCCGCCCCCGCCAAGCGCGACCTGCCGTGGCTGGCGCTGGCCGCCGTCGGTTTCCTGGCGCTGGCCGTCTACGTCGGCGCGCGTTGGCGGTGGGTCTGGAACGATCTGCAAGTCGGTTTTGGATTCCTTCAGCACACCTGGGGGCAACGGCTGGCCGTGCTGAAATCGCCGTGGAACGCGCTCCCGGCCGCCGTGGTGCTGGCGCTGCCCGTCGCCACGTTCCGGATGCGGCCGCCGCTGTTCAGCCTGGCGCTGCTGGCCGCGGCGCTGTGGTTCCTGCCGATCTACCGTCCGGAGATGTGGTATTCCGTCTACACGGCGTTCGCCTATGCCCTCGCGGCGATCATCCTCGTCGAAATCGCGGCGCGCCACCTGCCGCCGGCGGCGCGCCGCTTCGGCCAACCGATCGTGCTGGGTGCCGTCGTGCTCGGCGCGTTCCTCCTCGGCCACGTGCCCGACCCGCGGCACTATCCCGATTATTTCTGGTGGCGCCACATGACCATCCGTCCGCACCCGGCCTACGTCGACGCGGCGGATTTCGAAGCCGTCGCGGCCGCGCTCCGCGCGCAGCCCGTCGCCCCCGGCGCCGGCCGGGTCCAGTTTTATCCCAACGGCGACGGCGCGCTCTTCCTGGGCCGGCTGCCGGAGAATTGGATTCCCTATTATCCTTCGTTCACGGACGTGCCCCCGACCGCCATCGTCTTCCACCGGACCCGGCTGGCCTATCCGTCCTTCCCGCCCCTGCTCGCCGCCGCCCTGGATGCCCGCGGCGTGGACCCCGCCCGCCCCCTCCACGCCCGGGACGAAACGGAACAATGGTTCGTCTGGTTCCCCGCACCCGCGCCGGCAGGCGGAACCGCAATTTCGGCTGTCCAATGACTTCCCGCCCGACGTAAGATCCGCAGCACCCGGAGACCCCATGAACGAATCCGCCCCCGTGAAATGCCCGATCTGCGAAGCCGCCGCCGCCGAACGGGATCCCGAACTGCACTTGCACTGGTGCGCCGCTTGCCGGCACCTGTTCACGAAACTGCCCAAGGCCGCGCAGGAGAAATACGACGAAACCTATTTCGACGATGCGCACAAGCGCTGGTTCGAGCATCCGGATTTCCAGCTGTTCGAGCGGGTCGAGCGCGCGCTGCTGCCGCTGGCCGCAGCGAAACCGCTGCGGCTGCTCGACGTGGGCTGCGGCCGCGGCGATTTCCTCAAATGGCTCCGCCCCCGGCATCCCGACTGGAAGTTGACCGGCATCGATCTCGCCCCCAACCGGCATCCCGACATCGAGTTCATCCAGGGCGACGTCGCCACGACCCCGCTCGCCGGCCCCTACGACGCCGTCGTCACGTTCATGGTGGTGGAGCATCTCGAGGACATCCGGCCCTTTTTCGCGGGCATGCGCCGCCTGCTGGCGGACGACGGCCTGCTGATGGTCAACACGTTCAACAACGACAGCCTGATTTTCCGCATCGCGCGGCTGTTCAACCGGCTGGGCCTGTCGTCCGCCGCCTACCGGCGCCTGTACTCGCACCACCATCTCCAGCACTATTCCCGGCGTTCCATCCGGGAAATCCTCGTCCGCTCCGGCTTCGACGTCCAGGAACACCGCTGCCACAACTATCCGCTGGCCGCGGTCGACGTGCCCGCCGCCGGCAAGCTGGTGGAAACCGCCTACCGCGCGTTCGTGGGGCTGGTCTTCCTCGTTTCCGATCCGCTGGGCCTGGGCATCGAGCACACGGTGTTTTGCCGGCCGGCCGCACCGCGCTGAGGCGCGCGCCGCGCGGGAAACGCCGCGATTTCTTGACCTCGGCGCCTGTTTCTTCCAAGCTGTGCGCCAAGGGATTGAACCGTGGCAACCTCGACGACCGACCAGCAGCGCCGCTTCGCGGTGTTTGGCGCCCAAGGCTATCTGGGGCGCCATCTGGCCGCCCATCTCCGGGCGCAAGGCCACCGCGTGGACGCCTACGACCTGCAGCCCGCCGCCGGGCCCGCGTTCGACGTCGCCGATCCGGCCCACTGGGACCGCGCCGACACGGACGTCGACGCCGTTTTCTTCTTCGCCGGCATGACCGGCACGCACCCGGGCTTCGAGCAGTACGAACGCTATCTGGCCGCCAACGAGCTCGGCCTGCTGCACCTGCTCGACCGCCTCCGCCGGCGCGGCCACCGGCCGCGCGTCGTGTTCCCGTCCTCGCGGCTGGTCTACCGCGGCCGGCCCGAACCCCTGCCGGAGGACGCCCCGCAGGACAGCAAAACCGTCTACGCCGCCAACAAACGGGCCGGCGAGGCCTTTTTGCAGGCCTACCGCGCCGCGTTCGGCATTCCCACCGTCGTCTACCGCGTCTGCGTGCCGTACGGCAATCTCGACGGCCGGGCCTATTCGTTCGGCACCATCGGCGCCTTCATCCGGCTGGCCAAGGAAACCGGCGCCATCCCGCTGTACGGCGGCGGGACGCCGCGCCGCACCTTCACCCACGTGCAGGACGTCTGCGCGCAGATCGCCGCCACCGCCCTGCGCCCCGAAACCGAAGGCCAGACCTACAACGTCGCCGGCGAGGCGTTCGCCCTCGCCGAAGTCGCCGGCTGGATCGCCGCGCGCCTGAACGCGCGCGTGGTGTCCGCGCCGTGGCCGGAAAAGGAACGGGCCATCGAATCCGGCGACACGGTTTTCGACGACGCGAAGATCCGCGCCCTGCTCCCCGCCCCCCTCGCGTTCCGGCTCCGCGACTGGATCGCCGCCGCGGATTTCGCCGGATGAACCCCGCCATGGCCGCTTCCAAGGAATCCCGTTTCCTCACGTCCGCGCTCGACGAGCGCGGCGCCCGCACGCCGACGGAAGACGTCCGGGCGTGGCTGGCCGCGCGCAACCGGGACGTGGGCGTCCGCGTGGCCCGCACCCGCTTGTCGCACATGCGCGACTGGGCGCTGGACGACGCCACCGGGCGCATCCGGCACGCGTCGGGCAAGTTCTTCTCGATCGACGGCATCCGCGTGGCCACCAACTGGGGCGCCCATCCCGAGTGGGCCCAGCCCATCATCAACCAGCCCGAAATCGGTTTCCTCGGCTGCCTCGCCCGCGAATTCGACGGCGTGCTGCACTTCCTCATCCAGGCCAAGGTCGAGCCCGGCAACGTCAACTGCGTCCAGTTGTCCCCCACGTTGCAGGCCACCAAGAGCAACTACACCCGCGTCCACCACGGCAAGAGCCCCAAGCATCTCGACTGGTTCCTGGACCGCGCGCGCTCCCGCGTGCTGCTCGACCAGCTCCAGTCCGAACAGGGCGCCCGGTTCCTCCACAAGCGCAACCGCAACGTCATCGTCGAAATCGACGAAGACCTCCCGCCCGATCCCGATTTCGCCTGGCTCACCCTCGGCCAGATCAAGCACCTGATGGCGGAGGACAATCTCGTCAACATGGACCTGCGCACGGTCGTGTCCGGCATCCCGTTCGGCCAGGAAGACGCGCGCCGCGAGCCGGCGTCGTTCGCGGAAGCCATGCGCGCCTCCGCCCGCGCCGGCCCCCGTTCGCTCATGGCGTTCGACGACCTCATCTCCTGGTTCACCGGCCAGAAAGTGCGCTATGAACTGCAGGTGACCCCCTGCGACCTGCGCGCGATCGCGGACTGGGAGCTGACCGACGACGAACTCCGCCACCGGCAAGGCCGCTTTTTCCGCGTGATCTGGGTCGACGTGGAAATCAGCAACCGCGAAGTGACCGCGTGGCAGCAGCCGCTGGTCGAACCCGTCGGCGAAGGCCTCCTGGCCTTCGTCGTCAAGCGCATCCACGGCGTCCACCATTTCCTCGTCCAGGCCAAGCTGGAATGCGGCAATTTCGACGTGCTCGAATTCGCCCCGACCGTCCAGTGCATCACCGGCCGCTACGACAAGCCGGAATGGAACGTGCCGTTCCTGGACTACGTCCTGGCCGCCCGGCCCGACCAGATCCGCTACGACGTGCGCCAGTCCGAAGAGGGCGGCCGCTTCTACCGGGAGCAAAACCGCAACCTCATCGTCGAGGCCGACGAGACCTTCCCCGTCGCCTGCCCCGAGAACTACCAGTGGATGACGCTCCACCAGCTGCTGACGTTCGCCCGGTTCAACAACTACCTCAACATCCAGGCGCGCAGCCTGCTGTCCACCCTGAGGTTCGCCTGACGTGGCCGCGCCCCCTCCCATCCGCGTCGGCGTCATGGGCTGCGCCCGCATCGCGCGCCGCTCCGTCGTGCCCGCGCTGCTCGCCGTGCCCGGCCTGCGTCTCGCCGGCGTCGCCAGCCGCGCGGCCGACAAAGGCCGCGAATTCGCCGCCGCGTTCGGTTGCGCGTTCCTCGGCGACTACGCCGCGCTGCTGGCCCGCGACGACGTCGATGCCGTCTACCTGCCCCTGCCCACCGGCCTCCACGCCGAATGGGCCGCCCGCGCCCTGCGGGCCGGCAAGCACCTGCTCGTCGAAAAGTCCCTGGCCGGTTCGCTGGCCGAAGCCGAGGCGCTCGTCGCCCTCGCCCGGGCGAACCGGCGCGTGATGATGGAAAACTACATGTTCCGCTACCACGCCCAGCAGGCGGCCGTGAAAGATCTCGTCCGCGAAGCGCTCGGCGAAATCCGCCTCTTCCGCGCCACCTTCGGCTTCCCGCCGCTGCCGCCGGGCGATTTCCGCTACGACAAGGCCTTGGGCGGCGGCGCCCTGCTGGACGCCGGCGGCTATCCCCTCCAGGCCTGCCAACTGTTTCTCGACGGCGAACTCCGCGTCCGCTCCGCCTGCCTGAACGGACCGCCCGGCGGCGCGGATCTCTGGGGCGGCGCCATGCTGGAAGCCGAGCGGGGCGGTTGCCGCGTTCCGGCGCAGATCGCGTTCGGTTTCGACCATTTCTACCAGTGCGGCATCGAAATCGTCGGCCAGACCGGCCGCCTGACGACGTCGCGCACCTTCACCGCCGGCCCGGACGTCGTGCCGCTCGCCGTCCTCGAAACCCCCGGCCGCAAAACCGAAATCCCGCTGCCGACCGACAACCATTTCATCCGCCTCCTCGAAGCGTTCGCGCGCCGCGTCCACGCCGACGAATGGGAAGCCCCCTGCGCAGAAAACCTCCGCCAGGCCCGCCTGCAAGACCAGGTGCGCCGGCTGGCGGAAAGCCCGAAGGAATGCCCGCCATGAGCCACGCCCTCCCGCCCGGTCTCTCCGTCGTCGTGCCCGTCTACCGCGGCGCCGCCACCTTGCGCGCGCTGAGCGAGCGCGTCGAGCAAACCCTGGCCGGCGGCCCGCTGCCGTTCGAACTGGTGTTCGTCGACGATTGCAGCCCCGACGGTGCCCGCGGCGTCATCCAAGGCCTCGCCGCCGAAAAACCCTGGATCCGCGGGCTCCATCTCATGCGGAACTACGGCCAGCACAACGCCACCCTCGCCGGCATCCGCGCCGCCCGCTACGACCGCGTCGTCACCCTCGACGACGATCTCCAGCATCCGCCGGAAGCCATCCCCGCCCTGCTCGCCAAGCTCGACGAAGGCTTCGACGTCGTCTACGGCAGCCCCGTCAAGGAATACCACGGCGTGTTCCGCGATGTCTCCTCCGTCGCGACGAAAGCGCTCCTCAAGCACGTCCTCGGCGTCACCGTCGCGCGCGAAGTGGCCTCGTTCCGCGTTTTCCGCACCGAGTTGCGCGCGGCTTTCGCGGATTACCACAGCCCCGCCGTTTTCATCGACGTCCTGCTGACCTGGGCCACGACGTCCTTTGCGTCCGTGCCGGTCCAGCATGAAACGGGCGGCGGCACGTCGTCCTACACTTTTTCCAAGCTGCTGCTCCATGCCGTCAACATGGTGACCAGCTTCAGCACCTTGCCGCTGCGCGTCGCCAGCCTGCTCGGCGTCGCCACCGTTCTCTTCGGGATCGCGCTGCTGGTCTTCATCGTCGTCCAGTGGATGCTGGGCGGGAATCCCGTGAAAGGCTTCACGCTCATGTTCTCGATGCTCGTCATTTTCTCGGGCACCCAACTGCTGTCCCTCGGCATCCTGGGCGAATACCTCGCGCGCATGTACCTGCGCTCCATGGGCCGGCCGCCCTACGTGGTCAAATCCTTGGCCGGAGCCCCGGCGGACTCCCCGAACTGACATGCCCGGCTCCCGTCCTTCCATCCTGACCAACATGGCGTTCCGGCAAAGCCCGGCGTGGACCGCCGCGGCGACGTCGATCTGCCGCGGCGCCGAAACGCCCGACGACTTGCCGCCGCTGCGGCAGGCGCTCCGTTTGTTCCGGCTGCGGCGGACGTTCGACGCCGTGGTCACCATGGGACCGCGCCCCTCCCTCGCCTACGGGCTGCTCTGCGCCGTGTTGCGCGTGCCGTCGAAGCAGATCCTGACCGAAGTCTTTCTCGATGCGGCGCGGCCGGATTCTCTCGGCTGGCGCTTGAAAACGACTCTGTTCCGCCTCGTCGCCCGGCGCGCCCTCGGCCTCCTGACCAACAGCTCGGCCGAAGTCGCCTTGATCGCCCGCCGTTTCGGCCTGCCGGAAGACCGCCTGCGGTTCGTGCCCATGCACACGACCATCGCGGAGCCGCAGGCCGTCGCGGAAAACGACGGCTCCGTGCTGTCCATCGGCCGCACCTTGCGCGATCTCGACGCGCTGGTCGCCGCCGCGCGCCGCGTCGATGCCCCCTTCGTCGTGGTCGCGGGCGCCGCCGATCGGCTCCCGGAGCCGTTGCCCGCCAACGTCCGCGTGCTGCGCGACGTGCCCTTGGCGGAGAGCCATGCGCTGCTGCGGCAGGCGGCCGTCGTGGCCATCCCGCTCTTGCCCGCCGAGCGTTCCACCGGCCAGGTCGTGCTGTTCGAGGCCATGGCGCTGGGCAAGCCGGTGGTCGCCACCCGCGCCGTCGGCACGACCGACTACGTGCGCGACGGCGTCAACGGCCTGCTGGTCGAACCGGGCGACGCCGGCGCGCTGGCGGAGGCCATCGAACGGCTGTTGCGGAATCCGGATCTGGCGCGGCGCCTGGCGGCGGTCGCATTGGAAGACTGCCGAACGCGCTGGCTGCCGGACGTCCATGCCCAGGCCAAGCTCGCCGCCATCCGCGCGCTCTGGCTCCAGGCCCAACCGGAAACCGCGCCCGCATGACGCCGCGCCGGCCAGCGTTCGCCCCCTTCGTCGCTTGGGTCCAAGCCTGCGGCATGCTCTTTCTGGCGCTGGGCCTGCTGCTCGCCTGGGGCGCCGCCGCCGTGAACTTCGCGGAAAAAGTCCGCACCGGCGGGGCCGACGGCTTCGTCTGGCTGGGATTCGCCGGCTATGGGTTGCTGGCCGCCGCCAGCGTCGCCGGCTTGGCGTGGCTGCGCCGCCGCCGCGGCGACCGCGTTTTTCTCGGCGCCGCGCTGGCGCTTTCGCTGCTGGTCCAGCTCGGCGCCATCTGGGCCGCGGATACCCGCTGGAACTGGACCGGCGACGCCGCCATCTTCCGCCACTATCTGAACGTCCTGGCCGAAAACGGCTATGCGCCGGAAACGCTCGGCGACCTGAGCCAGCACTACGACTACCGCGTCTGGACGCGACGGGCCCTGCCGTTCTATTACGCTCTTCGCGTCGGCGCCGCCGACCGGTTCGTGCCCGCCGTGCAAACCTTCCAGGCGCTCCTGATCGCGCTTTCGCTGGGACTGGCCTGGCGGATCGCGCGGTTGTTTTTCGGCCGGCGCGTGGCGTTCTGGACCGTGGCCTTCCAGTTGCTCATGCCTTTCCGGGCGTTCATCTGCCTCGAGCTCAACCATCACGTCCTGGGTGGATTCTATTTTCTGGTCGGCTTGTGGCTGCTGGCGGAATGGGGACGCCCCGGACGCCGGCCGGGACAAACCGCGGCGCTGGCGGCGACCGCCGCCGCTTTGCTGCCGCTGATGCGGCTGGAAGGCGGCATCGACGTCGTCTGGTCGGGCGCCGTCGCGCTCGTCGTGTTCTTGGCCTGGCTGGCGGGCCGTCAAACCGCCGGCCAGACGGTGCGCGCCGCCGTCTTCCTGCTGGTCCTGCCCCGGCTGGCCTCCGTCCTCTTCGTCGGCCCCGTGCTGGACCGGATCGATCGCGCCGATCGCCACCGCCACGAAGTCGGCGCCGTGGGTTTCATGGCGCGGGGCTGGGCGCCGGAAACCGGCGGCGAGTATTGCGGCACCTACGAGCTGGTCGACTACCTGACGCCGCACGCGGACAAGACATCCATGCAAGCCGCGATCCTGGCTTCGCAGGCCTACTACAATCCGCGCGTGTTGCTGACCTCCTTGCTGCCGATCAAGCTGGCCAAGTACTTCCTGCTGGGCTACGCGTCCGGCGCCGAGGAAATGCTGGCGCACAACGGCGCGGAATCCGCTCGCGCGCTGGCCGAGGGGGCCCGCACCGCGTTCCTGCTGGCGCTGCTGCCGCTCATCCTCTGGGGCGGGTGGCTGCTCCTGCCGCAGTTGCGGCGCAATCGCCGGTTGCCGCTGGTCGTGCCCTGCGCGCTCCTCGCCGCCACCTACGTGCTGCTCGGCGAAACCTCGCCGCGCTATTCGTTCTACGTGCAGCCGTTCCTGTTCATGCTGGCGGCCCGGCCGCTCGCCTTGACGACCTCCCGGCGCCGGAAATGGGCGCGCGCCGCCGTCCGGCCCGGCCTCGCCGCCGCCGTCGCGCTGGGGAGCGTTTGGCTTGCCGCCGCCGCCGCGCTGGCCATGGCCCGACCGGCGCTCGGCCGCGCCGCGCTTCCGGACCTGCGCACGTGGTCCGCTGCCGGCGCGACCCTCGACCGTCCGGCCACGCTGGAACCGTTCGAGATTCGCCTGGCGCCGCACGTCGCGTCCGGCGGCACCGCGTGGGGTCCGGTCCAGATGCCGATGCTGTCCCCCCCGCCGCGCGCCGTGGCGTTCTATCTCCTGCCCGAAGGCGCGTCGGCCGCGCTGCTGCGCACCGCCGCGCTGGAAGTCGAAACCGCCGCCGGCACGCAAACAAACTCCTTGCCCGCCCGCGTGCGCCTGGAATATCCTCCTGCCGGCTTGGGAGAGCTGCTCTTCCGGTCGCCGGCGGTCTTGCCGCATCCCCTGCGCATCGGCTACGCCACGTATGAGTTCGATGAAAAAACAACCGAGTGATCTGGCCTGCTGCGGCGGACAACCGCTGTTCGCCGAAAAGCTGTACGTGGGCCGCCCCAACCTGTGCGACCGCGCCAAGCTGCACGCGGCGCTCGACCAGATCTTCGACAACCGCTGGCTGACCAACGACGGTCCGTTCCTGCGCCGGTTCGAGGAAACGCTGCAAGCCTATCTCGGCGTCCGCCAGGTCGTCGCCGTCTGCAACGCCACCATCGGCCTCCAAATGGTCTACCGCGCGCTCGGCCGCGCCGAGCCCGCCCGCCGGAAGGCGCTGATGCCGGCGTTCACCTTCATCGCCACCGCCCACGCCTGGGAATGGGAAGGCGGCACGCCCGTTTTTTGCGACGTCGACCCGGACCGCCACCTGCTCGCGCCGGCGGACGTGGCCGCCCGGCTGGACGACGAAACCGGCCTGATCGTCGGCGTCCACGTCTGGGGCCAGCCCGGCCGGATCGATGAACTGGAAGCGCTCGCCCGCGCCCGGAAGATCCCGCTGGTGTTCGATTCCGCCCACGCGTTCTCCAACTTCCACGGCTCCCGCCGCATCGGCGGCTTCGGCGACGCCGAAGTGTTCAGCTTCCACGCCACGAAATTCTTCAACACGTTCGAAGGCGGCGCCATCGCGACGAACGACGACGCGCTGGCCGCCGAGCTGCGCCACATGCGCAATTTCGGCTTCGCCGGCTACGACCGGGTCGTCCGCCTCGGCACCAACGGCAAGATGCAGGAAATCTCCGCCGCGATGGGCCTGTGCCTGCTGGACGAAATCGACGGCCTGCTGGAAACCAACCGGCGCAACTACCGCGCCTACCGCGCCGCGTTCGCCGGCCTCCCCGGGATTTCGCTGCTCGAGCTGGACAAGCCGGAAACCCTCAACTGCCAGTACGTCGTCGGCCACCTGTCGCCGGATCTCCCGGCGTTCGCGCGCGACCTGCTCGTCGACGTCCTCTGGGCGGAAAACGTCGTCGCCCGGAAGTACTTTTATCCGGGCTGCCACCGCTCCGCCCCCTACGCCGCGCGCGCGCCCGTTCCCGTCCTGCCCGTCACGGACGACCTGTGCCGGCGCGTCGTCGTCTTCCCCGCCGGCGCCGCCGTGGCGCCCGACCAGATCCGGCTGATCGCGGATACCGTCCGTTTCGTTTTGGAACATGCCGATGAAATCCAGCGCAAACGCCCAACCCGCGCCTAAACCCATCGTCGTCTGGGGCGGCGGCGGCCACGGCCACGTGGTCGTCGATCTGCTGCGCGTCCTCGGCGGCTGGGACGTCGTCGGCATCCTGGACAACCGCAACCCGCCCGGCACGCGGATCATGGACGTGCCCGTGCGGGGCGACGCCGACCAGTTGCCGCGCCTCCGCCGCGAAGGCGTCGCCCACGTCGCCGTGGCCATCGGCGACAACGCCGCCCGCGCGGACATGCTTGTCCGCGCCCGCGCCCTTGGTTTCGAAATGCCGACGCTGGTCCATCCGTCCTGCGTCGTCTCGCCGGCGGCGGTCCTCGGCCCCGCCTGCGTGCTGTGCGCCGGCGCCGTCGTCGGCCCCCAGAGCGTCCTCGGCGACGGCGTCATCCTCAACACCCGCGCCAGCGTGGACCACGACGTGCGCCTCGGCGATTTCGCCCACGTGGCGCCCGGCGCGACCGTCTGCGGTTTCGTGACGATCGGCCGCGCGAGCTGGATCGGCGCCGGCGCGGTCGTGCGCGACCATTTGGACATCGGCGCCGGCGTCAGGGTCGGCGCGGGCGCGGTGGTCCTCAAGGACGTCGCCGCCGGCCTGACCGTCTTCGGCTGTCCCGCCATTCCCCAGCCCAAGGAGCGCAAGGCATGAGCCCCCGACTCGATTTCGTCGTCGTCCTGCCCGTCTACTACAACGAGGAGTCCCTGCTCCCCGCCTACGAAAAGCTGAAGGCCGTCCTCCGGGAACAGCAACCGCGGCGGCGCGGCGGATTGCTCTACGTGGACGACGGTTCCGGCGACCGCTCCTTCGAAGTCTTGCGGAAGATCCACGCCGAGGCCGAGATTCCGGTGGCCGTCGTCAAGCTGTCGCGCAACTTCGGGCAGGTCATGGCCATCCGCGCCGGCATCGCCCAGTGCGACGCGTCCGCCGCCATCGTCATGTCGGCGGACGGCCAGGAGCCCGTCGATTTGATCCCGCAGATGCTGGCCAAGCATTTCGACGAGCGGCACGAAGTCGTCGTTTGCACCCGCGCGGACCGCGAAGAAGGCGCCTACCGCACCTGGACGTCGCGCCTGTTCTACGCCACGATGCGCAAGCTGTGCTTCCCGGACATGCCGACGGGCGGCTTCGATTGCTTCCTGCTGGGCCCGGCCGCCATGGACGCGTTCCGGCAGGAGCAGGAACTGCAGCCCTTCCTGCAGGGCCAGGTGCTCCGCCTGGGATTCCCGCGCGCCTTCATTTCCTACACGCGCCAAAAGCGCGAATTCGGCCGCTCCCGCTGGACGCTCGGCAAAAAAGTCGCCTATTTTTTCGACGGCCTGATGAACTACTCGTTCTTCCCCATCCGCGCCGTGTCCTATCTGGGCGTCCTGCTGGCCGCCCTGGGCCTGTTGTATGCGTTCATCGTCCTGCTCTCCAAGCTGATCGTGGGCAATCCGACCAAGGGCTGGGCCCCCCTCATGATCGTGGTCCTCGTCCTCGGCGGCGCGCAGATGCTCACGCTGGGCGTGTTCGGCGAGTATCTCTGGCGCATCCTCGTCCAGGTCCAGCGCCGCAGTCCCTATCTCGTCGAGCAAGTCCTGCCGCCGCGCGCGGACCGCTGATCCTCGCCCCGCGGTTTCTTCTGTTGCCCGGACCGCGGCAATTCGGCTAGTATCGTGCGTTTACAGATGCAAAAGGAAGAGGCTCCCATGAATCCCATCAAACTCGGTCTGCCCAAAGGCAGTTTGCAGGACAGCACGTTCGCGCTGATGAAGAAAGCCGGCTGGAACTTCAAGGTCGGATCCCGCTCGTACATGCCGGCCGTGGACGACCCCGACATCGCCGCGCGGCTCATCCGCCCGCAGGAAATCGCCCGCTACGTCGAACTCGGCCTGCTCGACGCCGGCCTCACCGGCTACGACTGGATCTACGAAAACGGCGCCGACGTCGTCGAAGTCGCCGAACTCTGCTACTCGAAGGCCACCAGCAACCCCGTCCGCTGGGTCGTCGCCGTGCCCAACGATTCGCCCATCCAGGGCGTCAAGGACCTGCAGGGCAAGCGCATCGCCACCGAAGCCGTCGGCCTCACCAAGCGCTACCTCGCCGAAAACGGCGTCGAGGCGGACATCGAGTTCTCCTGGGGCGCCACCGAAGTCAAGGCCCCCGAACTCGTCGACGCCATCGTCGAACTGACGGAAACCGGCTCCTCCCTGCGCGCCAACCAGCTGCGCATCGTGGACACCGTCCTGACCTCCACCACCCGCCTCATCGCCAACAAGGACGCCTGGGCGGACAAGCAAAAACGGGCCAAGATCGAACAAATGGCGATGCTGCTCGCCGGCGCCCTCAACGCCGAGAACAAGGTCCTGCTGAAGATGAACGCCAAGAAGGGCGACGTCGCCGCCATCTGCAGCGTTTTGCCGGCCCTGCACGCGCCCACCGTCAACCCGCTCGGCGACCCGAGCTGGGTGGCCATCGAAACCGTCGTGGACGAATCCATCGTCCGCGAGATCATTCCGCCGCTCAAGGCGGCCGGCGCCTCCGGCATTATTGAACTTGCATTGAACAAGGTAGTGCCGTAAAACCACCGTCCGACATTGTCGAATCAGGAGAATACCGTTATGGGATCCGTCAAAAAGAAACGCCGCTTGAAGATGGCCAAGCACAAACGCCGCAAACGTCTGCGCGCGGACCGTCACAAGAAGAGGTAAGGTAAGTTTGCCCGTTCGCGGGCGCGCCATGCGCGGCTTCGATCACGGACGCCTAGCGCTCGGCCTCGTCCTCTTCGGCGTCGCGGCCGGTTGCCGCTCGCTGCCCACCCCTCCGCCCTTGCTGGACGGAGGGGTCGTTTCGTCTCCCGCTCTCCTGCCGCCCGACCGCGAGCGCGCCGCGCAGGCTTTCGCGCTCTATTCCCTGGGCATCCACCACGAGCTCGCCGACGATTACGCCGCGGCCTACGACGCCTACCGCCGGGCCGCCGAGCTCGATCCCGGCAACGAACGCCTCGTCCTGCGCCTGGCGTCCACCCTCGTCCTCCAACGCCGGACCGCCGAAGCCTTGCGCGCGGTCGAGGATTTCCTGCAGCGCCAGCCCGACTCCGAAAGCGCGCTGATCTGGCTGGCCACGTTCTACGGCAAGGCCGGCGACGGCGAACGCGTCGCCGAACTCTTCCGCCAGATGACCCGCCGCTTTCCCGAGCGGCCGCTCGGCTGGCTGCAGCTCGCCGCCGCCCAGGCGCGCGCCGGCGACGAAGCCGCCGGCGAAGCGACCTTGCAGGCCGGCCTCGCCCGCGCCCGCCCGGCCGTCGCCCTCCGCCAGGAACTCGTCCGCATCCAGCTCCAGCGCCTGCGGAGCGCCGTCGCGCCGGACGCCCAGGCCGCCGCGCGCGACCGAGCCATCGCGCTCCTGCGCGAAATCGCCCCGGAACTCCCCGGCGACGTCGAAACCCTCTATGCCCTCGGCGATCTGCTCGTCCAGGACGGCCAGATCGAAGACGCCCTCCAGACCTACCAGAAAATCGAGCGCATCCAGCCGGACGATCCGCAAGTCCAGCCGCGCCTCGCCAAGGCCTTCCTCGCCATGGACGACCAGCCCCAGGCCATCGCCGCCCTCGAAAAAATGGCGCGGGAGCGGGACGACCCCGCCGACGTCCACTTCTACCTGGCCGAGCTCTATCTGCAGGCCGGCGAAACCGCCAACGCGATGGACCACTTCCGCCGCGCGGCGCACGCGACGCCCGCCCGGCCCGCCCCGTGGATCCGCCTCGCGGCGCTCCAGGCCGAACAGGACCCCAGCATCGCCGTGGCCACCTTGGCCGAGGGGTTGGAAGTCTTGCCGGAAAATCCCAAGCTCCTGGAAGTCTTCGCGCTCGTCCGCCTGCAGCAGAAACGCTACGGCGAAGCCGCCGAGCTCCTCCAGCGCGCCTACGACGCCATCGCCGAGCAGGAGACCGACGGCGCGCCGTCGCAGTTGTTCTTCTACAATTTCGCCACCGTCTGCACCCATCTGCGCCGCACGGCCGAGGCCGCCGAATGGCTCCGGCGCGCCGCCGAGCAGGAACCCGCCCTGCTGGATCTCTATCTCCAGCGCGCCCTGACCGGCACCGCGACCTATCGCCGCAACGCCATCGCCGCCCTCCGGGCCCTGAGCGCCATCCCCAACACCGAATCCGCCACCGTCCGCGCCTACTTGGCCAACCTCTACCTCGCCCAGGAGCGCCCCGCCACCGCCGTCCGCGAGTTCGAGGCCGCCGCCGACATCGTCCGCCAGGACCCGCTGCAGGCCGCCGTGCTCTCCCCGCGGTTCTATTTCTGGTACGGCGTCGCCCTCGACCAGATCCAGCAGACCGACCGCGCCGTCGCGAAATTCGAAACCTGCCTCGCGCTCGATCCGGAGTTCGCCGACGCCCTGAACTATCTCGCCTATCTCTGGGCCGTGCGCGGCGAACGCCTCGACGAAGCCCTCCGCCACGTCCAGACCGCGCTGGCTCTCGATCCCCAGAACGCCGCCTATCTCGACACTCTCGGCTGGGTCTATTTCCAGCAGGGCCGCTACAAGGAAGCGCTGGACTTCCTCCTGCAAGCCGATGAAATCCGCCCGGACGACGCGGAAATCCTGGAACACATCCGGCAGACCCGCGAAAAACTCGGGGAAACGGCCCCCTGATCCGCGCCGCCGCGCCATGCGCCCCCCCCGCAAAGCGTTCATCCTCGCCGCCGGTCTCGGCACCCGCCTGCGGCCGCTCACGCTGGAAACGCCCAAGCCCATGCTGCCGCTGTGGGGCGAACCCATGCTCGCCCGCACCCTCGCCATGCTCGCCCGCTGGGGCGTCGAGCAGGTCCTGATCAACCTCCACCACGCGCCCGGGCCCATCGTCAACTATCTCCAGACCCAGCCTTTCCCGCCGTTGCGCATCTCCGCCGTCTTCGAGCCCGACATCCTCGGCACCGGCGGCGCCCTCCGCAACGCCCGCTGGTTCGTCGACGAACCGTTCTGGCTGCTCAACGCCGACGTCGTCGCCGACGTCGATCCCGCGCCGTTGCTCCGCGCCTGGCAAAAACAGAAGCCCCTCGCCGCCTGCTGGCTGACCGCGGACGCCGGCCCCAAGACCGTCCGCTGCGAGAACGGCGTCATCCGCGACTTCCACGATCCCGCCCCGGACCACGCCACGTTCTGCGGCCTGCAACTGCTCGATCCGCGCATCCTCCCGTTCATCGCGCCGGAAGGCTTCGACACGCTCATCGCCGCCTACCGCCGCGCGCAGGCCCGGGGCCACCGCATCGCCGGCGTCTTCGTCCCCGGCTCGTTCTGGGCCGACATCGGCACGCCCGCCCAATACGTCCAGGCCCACCGCGATGCCGCCCGGCGCCTCGGCCGCGCCGGCGAGAATTTCACCCTCCCCGCCGCCGCCGTCTTGACGCTCCGCGAACAGCGCCTCCTGCTTCAAGTCTCTGGTCTCCGGTCTCCGGTCTCCAGTCTATCTCCCATCGAAGTCCTCCCCCCCCGCGGCTCGAACCGCGAATTTTTCCGTGCGACCGTCGGGAACCAGCCTGCGATCCTGATCCGCTGGTCGCCGGAACGCGCCGACAACCGGTTCTATGCCCGCCACACGAAATTTCTCGAAGCGCTCGGCGTGCCCGTCCCGCGCCTGTTCCTCGAGGCCCCGCGCGACCGGTTCCTCGCCATCGAGGATCTCGGTCCCGCCACGCTGGAAACGCGCCTGCCGCATTTGCGGCCGGCGGAAATCCGGAAGATCTACCGCCGCGTGCTCGACGTCGCCCTGCGCCTGCACGGCGCCGGCCTGCCCGCCGCGTGGCGCGCGCGCCTGCCGCGGATGCCCGGCTTCGACGCCAAGCTCTATTCCTGGGAACACGCCTATTTCATCGACCACGTCCTGCGCGCGCGCCTGCGCCTGCCGGAAACGCAGATCGCCGCCGTCGCCGCGGAACTGAACACGGTCGCCGCCGTTCTCGCCGCTTCGCCCCAAGGACTGATCCACCGCGATTTCCAATCCAGCAACGTCCTGTTCCGCGGCGCGCAGCCGGTGCTGATCGACTACCAAGGCATGCGCCGCGGGCCGGTCGCCTACGATCTGGCCAGCCTGCTCTGCGACCCCTACGCCGACCTCCCCGCGGCGCTCCAGCAAGTTTTGTTGCGGCACTACGCCGCGCGCCATCCGCAAGGCGCGGCCATCGCCGCCGCGTTTCCCGCGGCCGCGATCCAGCGCCTGGGCCAGGCCCTCGGCGCCTATGCCGTGCTCTCGCAAAAACCCGGCCTGGCGCATTTCGCGCGCCATATCCCCACCGCCGCGCGCCAGCTCCTGCGCGCCCTTCGCGCGCACCCCCTGCCCGCGCTGGCCGCCGTCGCCCGGCGCCTCGCGCAATCCGCGCCATGACCGCCGCCGTCCACCGCCTGCTCGTGCTGGACGACCAGCCCGAAGCCGCCGCCGTCCGCGCGTTCGTGGCTTCCGGCGCGTGGCGAAACGCAGCGGCCTTCCAACGCCTCGCCACCCGCAATCCCCGCTACGAGGTGTACGCCTTCGATCTGCCCGGCGCCGGCACGCCCTGCATCCTCAAGATCGCGCAGGCCACGCCCGCGGGACATCGCTTCGCCCGCCGCCTCGAAGCGCTGGTCTCCCATCTGGCGCACGACCCCGCCCGCCGCGCCTTGCGCGGCGCGCGGCGGCTGGCGCAAAACGGCATTCCCACGTTCCGGCCGCTGGCCTGCTGGACCGCGCGGCGCGGCGGCATCTTCCGCGACAGCTTTCTGCTGTATGCCCAGATCCCCGCCGGCCATTCGCTCAAGGACTACAAGCTCGGCGCCACGGGCCTGGAGCCAGCCGCAAACGCCCGCGCGTTCGATGCGCTCGTCGCGCCGCTGGCGGATCTCGTGGCCGACCTGCACCGCCGCGGCTTGCGCCACGACGATCTCGCCTGCGGCAATTTCCTGGTGGGCACCGACGGCGGACTGCGGCTGATCGACGTCGACCACGTCCAGACCGCGCGGCTGCGGCGTTGGCCGCGCCTCAAGCGCTGCTTCGATCTGAACGACCTGCGCCGGCTGGATCTCGACGACGTCCGGATGGACGCCTTTCTGCGGCGCTATCTGGGCGCGGACGATGCCCCCGGCTGGCGGCGCGTCTTCGCGTTCTGGCGCGCGGGCGGGAACCGCCCCTTCCGCTGGCTGCGGCGGCGCCTCGGCCTGCGCCGCGCGTCTGTCCGCGCCTAGATCTGCGCCAACAGGACGACGACGTTCTTCCCGCGCTTCTGCGCGCACTTCGGGCAAGTCGTGTACCAGAACAGCAGCCGCTTCATCGTCCGGCCCCGGTTCGCCACCCGCGTCTTCAGGTCCGCGATCCATTGCGGAATGTCCCGGTACGAGCCCTCGTACGCCTGCGCCAGGAACGTTCCCGGCAGCGTCGCCATCCGCAATCCGGGCACCTCCCGCGCCACCTCCAGGTAGAGGTCCGCGCCCCAGAGCGAATTTTCGTCCGACAGCACGAGCATGTCTTTCGCCTCGGCGCCCGCCTGCCGGATCGCCGCCAGGTTGCGCGCCATCGTCGCGCCGAAATTCAGCGGAATCCGCAGGAAGCTCCGCACCCGGTCCCGCACGAATTGCTTCCCGTCCAGCGCCACGATCCGCTCCTGCCACGGCCCCGGATCGAACGTCGGACAGCACTCGTTTTCGTCGCCCATTTCCCGTTCCTCCCGCTAGATTTTCCGGTACGTCGTCGGCTGGAAATTGTCCGCCATCGTCCAGACCGCGGCTTCGCAGTCCGCCAGGCGGAACATGTGCAGCAGGCCGTAGCCGTGCTGCGCGACCCACGGCTGCATGAACGGCCGGGCGGCGACGATTTCCTTCTTCAGTTCCAGGTCGTCCACCACCTGCACCGTGCCCGCCACGCGGATCTGGCGGTCCGCGGAATTGAAACAAGCCTCCGCCGGCGCGCCGTTTTGCGCCTGGCGGCCGAGCGCCTTGCCCGTGCCGGTGTGGAAGGTCAGCCCGTGCCCGTCGGCGCGGTACATCAGCATGCCGCGCACGCGCGGCCGGCCGTTTTCCAGCGTGGCCAGGTGGCAGGCCGGGTGGTCGTTCAAAAACTTCAGGATTTCGGCGGTGGTCATCGGCATCCTCCGGAGCGCTCCGCGGATTTCCGGAAAGCGCAGATCGTTTTGCGTATTTCTACACGACGCAGCCGCGTTGGGAAAGTTTTACGTTGAACGTAAAAACTTTGCGGGCGGCGGCTTACCGGCCCTGGGAGAGGGCTTCGAGGGCGACGTTTTCCCAGCCCGGCAGGGCCAGGCAATGCTCGAGAATCAGCGCGCTGGCGAAGGCGTCGAAGAGCGCGTCGTGCCAGTCGCGGCCGGGACACAGCTCCCGCGCGCGTTCCACGACGTCCAGCGCCGCGCAGACGTCGGCCAGCGCGAAGCCTTCCAGATCGGGCCGCACGCGGCGCGCGAGCTTGAGGGTATCGATCCACGGTCCGAATTCGTGCAGCGGCGCGGCGCGCTGGAGAAACTTCTTCTCGGTGCCGACGTTGTGCGCGGCCAGCGGCCGGCCTTCCAGCCAGGGACGCCAGGCGGGCCACAGGTCGGCCGGCGCCGGCGCCGCGGCCAGCACGCCGCGGAGTTCCGCGTGGCGGCCCGGCGCGTAGGGATTGAACGGGCGGGCCGCCGCCACGCGCAAATAGCTTTCGTGGTAATGGCCCGTGACGCGGCCGTCCCGCAACTCGACCATTCCCACCTGCCACGGTTCGTCGGCATGGCCGGCGACCGCGCCGGTGGATTCGAAATCCAGCACGGTCAGGATGGCGGCGCGCGCCTTCATTTTTGCGGCAGCGCCAGGGCGGCTTCGAGTTCGGCCAGCACGGCGCCGAATTCGGCGAAGGCCTCGCGCAGGACGCCCGCGTCGCGCAGGTTCACGCCGGCGGCGGCGACGGCGTCGAGGGGGTCTTGGCTGCCGCCGGCGCGCAGCAGGCCGAGGTAGGCGTCCACGCCCTCGCCCGCGCGCAGGCGGCGCGCGAACACCAGCGCCGCGCAGAAGCTGGTGGCGTACTTGTAGACGTAGAAATCGTAGTAGAAGTGCGGAATCCGGCACCACTCGTGGCCGATGGCCGGATGCGCGGCCAAGCCGGCGCCGCAATACTTCTGGTTCAGATCGTAATACTGCCCGCGCAGGAATTCGGCCGTCAGCGGCGTGCCCGTTTCCTCCCACCGGTGCAGGTCGCGCTCGAACTCGGCGAACATGGTCTGGCGGAAGACGGTGCCCTTGAAGGAGTCGCAGAGGTGGTTGAGCAGGTGCGCGCGGAAGGCGGCGTCGCCGGGTCGCGCCAGAAGGTGGTGGGTCAGCAGCAGCTCGTTGACGGTGGAGGCGATTTCGGCCAGGAAGATCGGATAATGCGCCATCCGCGGCGGCTGGGCGCGGTTGGCCAGCCAGGTATGCAGGGAGTGGCCCAGCTCGTGCGCGAGGGTGAAGGCGTCGTCGAGGCGGTCGTGGTAGTTCAGCAGCAGGTACGGCGGACTGTCGTAGCAGCCGCTGGAATAGGCGCCCGAACGCTTGCCCTTGTTTTCCGGCCAGTCGATCCAGCGCGCGGAAAAGGCCGTGCGCAGGGCCGCGCCGTAGTCGGCGCCCAGCGGCGCGCAGGCGGCCAGCACCCACTCGCGCGCTTCGGCCATCGGCACCTTCGCCGCGCACGCGGGCACCAGCGGCGCGTAGAGGTCGTACATGTCGAGATCCGCCACCCCCAGCGCGCGCCGGCGCAGGTCGAGATAGCGGTGGAACGCCGGCAAGGCTTCGTGCGTGGCGGAAATCAGCCCGTCGTAGACCGCCGTCGGCACCTGATCGTCGAACAGCGCGGCTTCGAGCGCCGAGGGAAAATGGCGCACCTGCGCCTGGTAGACGTGCGCCTTGACCGTGGCGGAGAGCGTCGAGGCGAACGTGTTCTGCAGCTTGCCGTAGCCGCCCAGCAGCGTTTCGAACGCGGCCTTGCGCACGCCGCGGTCGGGATGTTCCAGGTAGGAGCGGTAGGTGCCTTCCGTCAGCGGCAGGGTCTGGCCGCCCGGCCCCGGGATGTCCGGAAAGACCATGTCCGCGTTGGTCAGGAGCCCGTAGGTCTGCTCGGAGGCGGCGAACACTTCTGCGCCAAGCGCCAGCAGGGTTTCCTCCGCGGCGGAGAGCACGTGGGGCTTGTTGCGCAGCACCTTCAGCAGCGTGCGGCGGCCGTCCTGCAGCTCGGGCGCCTCCAGCCAGGCGCGGATTTCCGCTTCGGGATGCGCCAGCAGTTCGGGGGTGATCCAGGCGCACTGGGCGGCCAGCTCGGCGTAGCGGGCGCGGATGCGCGCCTCGCGGGACTGGTTCGCGTCGTCGGCCGTGTCCTCGTCGTGGCGCAAGTGGGCGTAGGTATGGAGCTTTTCCAGCACGCGGTCGAGGGCGGTTTCGGCATCCAGCAGCCGCGCGACGGCCGCGGCGGAATCCAGGTGGCCCTGCAAAGCCAGCACCGGCGCGAGCAGTCCGTCGAGGCGCGCGAAATCGGCCTCCCACGCCTCGGGCGCGGCGTAGAGCGGGGTCAGATCCCAGGTCAGCTCGGCGGGAATTTCGCGGCGGGTCGGCACGGCAACGGATTCGGCGGGTTGGCTCATGGGCCCTAAATTCCCCGAAACCGCCGCGCGCTTCAAGCATCTTCGGCTTTGGCATTTGCGGACCGACGTCCTATCTTTCCGCCATGAAGAAATTCCTGCGCTTCCTGCTCTGGCTCGCCGGCACGGCGGTCTTCCTCCTGGTCACGGCCCATTTCACGCTGCGGCATCTGCTCAACGCGCCGAAGTTCAAGACGGCGGCGCTGGCGCGCATCGAGCGCTCCACCGGCCGCCCGGCCAGCCTCGGCCGGATCGACTACGAGCTGTTCCCCTTCACCCTCGTCGTGCGGGATGCCGCGCTGAAGAAAAAGGACGGCGGCGGCGAATTCGCTTCGATCCGGTCGTTTTCGGCCGTGGTGGATTTCCGCAAAAAAGAAATCGCCGCCCTGCGCTTCGAGCGGCCGGCCCTGCGCATCGTGCAGAACGAAGACGGCAGCTACAACTTCTCGGACCTGATCCCGGCGGCCCCCGCCAAACCATCCGGCGAGCCGACCGCACCCACCGACGGCCCGGCCCGCCCGCCGGCGGAACCGCGTCCAAAAGCCCAACCCGCCGCGCAACCGCTGCTCATCCGCTGGGTGGAAGTGGCCGATGCGAGCTTTGAATTCGTCCGCCGGGACGCGGCCGGCGCGGAAGCTTTCCTGCTGTCCGATCTGAATTTCAACCTGGAGAACTTCGCGCCGGACCGGCCGCTGAAGATGCATGGGCGCACCGCCATCGGCAAGTCCTCGGACTTCCAGTTCGAGCTGTTCGGCCCCCCCTTCGCCGAGTACGCGGATCGGCCCGGCGCGTGGCCGGCCACGTTCAACGCGCGGCTCGACGTGCGCGATTTCGCGGACGTGCGGGCCTTCCTGCCGGACGGCACCCTGCCGTTCCAAAGCCTGTGGGCCACGCTGAACGTCAACGGCGCGCTCGCCGACCGGCTGGATCTCCTGCTGAACGTCCGGACGTCCGACGCCACGGACGTCCATCCCGTCGCGGCGGAAATCGGCCTGCAGGCCGAATTCTCGCTGCCGCCGCCCGTGGCCGCGCATCTGTTCGGCGGGGCGGAATTGCCGGAGGAATTGAATTACCAGCGTCCCCCTTGCGAACTGCCCCCCGGCGCCATCACGCTGGACGATCAACCGCAGTTGGCGCTGATGCTGAAACATCTTCAGGCCACGTTCGCGCTGGACGTCCCCGCCGTCGCCTACGGCAACAACCGCCTGGAAGATGGCACGGTCCGCGCCCGCCTCCAGGATGGGACCTTCGCCGTCACGAACGCGAAAATCTCGGCCTATGGGGGCGCGGTCGAGGCGCGCGGCCACGTGCAATTGCTCGGCTGTCCGCTGACCTACCGCCTTGAAAACCTGACGGCGGACAAGCTGGACATCGGCCAGGCCCTGGCCGCCAACGGGCTCGACGAGATCCTCGCGGTCTCGGGCACGCTCCATCTGGAAGCCCGCGCGAGCGGCCATGCCGTCGCGGAACCGGGTCTGGATTCGGTGGTGGCCGACGCCCGGGCCCGCATCGAGAACCTGCAAACGGTGGGCACCGGCGGCTCGCTGATGGACCAGGTCTGGCTCCAGCTGGACAATCCCCTCCTGTTGCAGCTCCTGCCGCGCCTCCAAGCCAAGGTGGACCGGGCCAAGCAGGCGGCGGCGACCGCCGCGACCTCGCGCTACGAAACCGCCACCGCCACGCTCGCGCTGCGCAACCGCCTCGCCACGCTTTCCGATGCCCGGCTGGCCATGCCGGGCTACCGGCTCGACGTCGCCGGCGCCATCCGGCCCTTCGACGATCGCCTCGACCTGTCCGGCAAGGTGGTGGCCTCCCCCGAGGAAACCGCGCAGTTGACCGGCGGCAAGGACCGCTCCGACGTTTTGCCGTACGAGAACGGCGGCCTGATGATCCCCTTCACCGTCCGCGGCGCCTTGAGCGACCCGCAGGCCCGGCCCGATCTCGATTTCCTGCTGAAAAACGCCTTGGCCGGCGCGACCTCCGGCTCTGGTTCCGGCACCGCCGGGGAGCTGCTCGACGGACTGTCCAAATCCGACCGGAAAAACGTCGAAAAAAGCCTGAAAATCCTGGAAGGCTTTCTGGCTCCATAACGCTTTTCCGCCGCGGCATTTTCGGGTTTGACGCCCCCCGGCCCGGGGCCTATTCTTGGAGGATCGTAAGCCTTTTGCTGTTTTTGTATAGGAGCGCGCCATGGAAGAAATCACGTTGGACCAAATTCCCCGGAAAACCCGCGATCTGTACGAGAAGGCGATGTCCGCGCTCGAACGGGGCAACGCCAGCTATGCGCTGGACATGCTCAAGCAGGTCGTCGCCGTGGAACCGCGCTTCACGCTGGCCCGGCAGAACCTGCGCCTCGCCCAGGTCAAGACGGCCTTGGCCGCCAAACCCAACGCCATGACCCACCAGCTCTCGTCCCTGAAAGGCACCTTCACGCTGATGGGCGCCCAAGGCAAACTGAAGAAGGATCCCAAGGCCGCGCTCGACGGCGCCGAAAAGCTGCTGGCCATCGACCCGTTGAATTTCTCCTTCCTGAAGTTCTTCGCCCAAGCCGCGGAAGCCGCCGAAATGACCGAGCTGGCCACGCAGACGCTCGAGATCGCCCGGCCCTACTACGCGAAGAACGTGGAATTCCTGCGTCTCCTCGCGCGGCTGTACATCGCCACCAACCAGCCCGGCGGCGCCAAGGACTGCTACGCGACGGTCGCCGAGCTGCTTCCCAACGACCAGGTCGCCATCAAGAACCTCAAGGACGCCGCGGCGCTCGACACCATGAAGGTCGGCGGCTGGAACGACATGAAGAGCGATTTCCGCTCCAAGCTCAAGGACAAGAAGGAAGCCATCCTGCTCGAGCAGCAGGCCAAGTCCGTCAAGGGCGACAGCGACATCGAGACGTTGATCGCCTCGCGCCTCCTGGAAATCCAGCGCGAACCCCAGAACATGAATTTCCGCCGGGCCCTGGCGGACCTGTACGTCCGCGCCGAACGCTACGACGACGCGTTGCAGGCCTTGGCGGACGCGACAAAGGCGGCCGGCCGGACGGACCCGCAGATCGAGCGCACGGTTTCGCTCATCAAGGTCCGCAAGCTCGATGCCGCCATCGCGGCGGCCCGGGCGGCCGGCGACGAGGCCGCCGCCGCCGCGCAGGAAACGGCCAAGGCCGAATTCCTCTACGCCGACGCCGTCGAGATGGTCAAGCGCTACCCGAACGACCTGCAGTTCCGCTACGAGCTCGGCTACCAGTTCTACCTGCGCCAGCAGTACAACGAAGCCATCGAGGAATTCCAGCTCGCCCAGCGCAATCCCCAGCGCCGCACCCGCGCGCTCTACTACCTCGCCCTCTGCTTCCGGGAAAAGGGCCAGCCGGACATCGCCTTCGAGCAGCTCCAGAAGGCCGCCGCCGAACTCACCCTCATGGACGAGACCAAGAAGGACGTCGTCTACGAAATGGGCGTGCTGGCCGAACAAATGGGCCGCAAGGAAGAAGCCGTCGGGTTCTTCAAGGAAATCTACTCGGTGGACATCAAGTACCGCGACATCGCCCAGCGCATCGAGTCTTCCTACAAGAAATAACCGTCTCCATGAAGAACGCCGCCCCGTTCGTTCTCGCGGGTTGTTGCGCGCTGGGCGCCGTCGGTTGCTTTCGGTCTCTCCCGGCGGAATCGCCGCCGGCCGCCTCCGCGGCCTTTCCCCGGCCGGGCCCGGGCGAATTCTCCGTGATGACCTTCAACCTGAACCAGTACGCGCTGCTGGACCGCGACGGCAACGCCGACACCCTGGAACCCAAGCCGCCGGAGGAAGCCGGCTCCATCGTCGAAGTGATCCGGCAGGTTTCGCCGGACGTCCTCGCCGTGCAGGAAATGGGCGACCCCGCCGCCTGGGCCGAGTTCAAGTACAGCCTCCGGCAGGCCGGTCTCGACTACGGCCACGAGGAGTATCTCCGGCGCGGCAAGTCGGTCCTGAACATGGCCGTGCTCTCGCGCTTTCCCATCGTGGCCACGAATTCGCACGTCGACGACGTCTACACCATCGGCCCCACGAAATTCCCGGTCATGCGCGGCATCATCGAGATCGACCTGGAAATCCATCCGCAGTACCGCCTGCGCCTGATGGTGGCCCACCTCAAGTCCAAGGTCTTCCATTCCTTCGGCCAGGCCGAGATGCGCCGCGCCGAGGCCCGCCTGCTCAACAACCGCGTCCGCGACGCGCTCGCGGACGCGGGCGTCAACCTGCTGGTCGTGGGCGATTTCAACGACGATCCGTCTTCGGCCACGCTCCGCGACATCGCCACCTACAAACGCCAGCGGATCCTGCACGATCTGCGGCCCATGGACGCCGTCGGCGACGCCTGGACGCATCGGGAAAACAACGATGCCTACCACCGCATCGACTACATGCTCGCCAGCGCGGGACTGCTGCCCGAAGTCGTGCCCGAGAAGACCTACGTCGTCCGCTCGCCGCTGCTGCTGCGCGCTTCCGACCATCGGCCGCTCGTGGCCACGTTCGTCGCCGCCGAACGCGACACCGAGACCGCCCCCGACCTCTCCCAGCGCCTCCCGCCCGAGATCCCCCAAAACGACTGAGCCGCCATGACCGCACCCAAACCGACCGCCATCCTCCTCGTCGCCTGCCCGGACCAGCGCGGCATCGTCGCCGCCCTGTCCTCGTTCATCACCCGGCACGACGGCAACATCATCGCCCTCGACCAGTACGTCGACGTCGAGGAAAGCGCTTTTTTTGCCCGCATGGAATGGGAACTCGACGGCTTCTCCATCCCCCTCGAACGTTTCCCCGAACGCTTCGCGGCCGTCGCCCAGCCCTTGCGCATCGCCTGGACGCTCCACCGCTCCGACCGCCACCTGCGCATGGCCGTCATGGTCTCCAAGCAAGCCCATTGCCTCTACGACGTCCTGGCCCGCCACGAAAGCGGCGAATGGCCGGCCGACATCGCCCTCGTGCTTTCCAACCACGAAGACCACCGCGGCCTCGTCGAGCGCCACGGCCTGCCGTTCCACTGCATTCCCGTGACCGCCGCGGCCAAGGCGGAAGCGGAAGCCCGGCAGATCGACCTCCTGCGCAAAGCCGAGGTGGATTTCGTCGTCCTGGCCCGGTACATGCAGATCCTGAGCCCCGCGTTCGTCCAGGCCTTCCCCATGCGGATCCTCAACATCCACCACTCCTTCCTGCCCGCCTTCGCCGGCGCCAATCCATACCGCGCCGCCCACGACCGCGGCGTCAAGATCATCGGCGCCACCGCGCACTACGTCACCGAGAAGCTCGACGAGGGGCCGATCATCGAGCAGGACGTGATCCGCGTGTCCCACCGCCAAGGCGTGGACGATCTCGTCCGGCTCGGGCGCGACCTGGAAAAGATCGTGCTGTCCCGCGCCATCTACTGGCACCTCCACCACCGCCTCCTGGTCTACAAGAACCGCACCGTCGTGTTCTCCTGATGTCCGCGCCGGAGCCCGAACGGTCCCAAGACCGCCTCCGCGAGGCCGATCGCGGGTTGCTGCGCGCGTTGGCCGCGCGCGCCGGCCGGGCCCGGGAGCCTTGGCCCGTCTGGACCGGGTCCCCGGCCCTCGCCCCGCCGCTGGCCGAATTGATCTATGCCGTGGCGCCGGCAGGCCCCGCGCCGGACCCAGCCGCCGCCGAACGGGCCAACCGCGACTTGATCGCGGCGCTGGAGGCGCTCCGCGCCTGCGCCGCGGCACGGGCGGAAGCGCGCTTCGACCAGCAACGGCCGGCGTCCCAGGCCGCGCTCGAAATCGGCGACCGCGAGCGCATGGCCGCCCTGCTCGCCGATTTGGCCGCCGATTTGCGCCGGCTCGACGCCGTCCGCGCGGCCGCCGCCGAATCGGCGCCGGACTTGGCGGACGAAACCGTCGGGTATCTCTGGCGCGAACACGTCATTCCCTGGACGCGCGAAATCGAAATCGCCCACCTGATGGATCCCCGCCCATGATCCGCACCGGTCTATTCCTGGCGCTTTCGGTCTTCTTCGCCTACGTGTCCCGCCGGTCGCTGGTGCGGCCCCGCACCCACGGGTTCTGCCGATTCTTCGTCTGGGAAGCGCTGGCGGCGCTGTTCCTGCTGAACGTGCCCCATTGGATCGACGATCCGTTCGGTCCGCGCCAACTGGTTTCGTGGACGCTGATCACCGTTTCGGCCGCGCTGGCGCTCGCCGGCGCGCACGCCTTGCGCGCCTATGGCCAGGCGGGACCGCAACGGACCGATCCCGAGCTGTACGCGTTCGAACGGACCTCCCGCCTCGTCACGCGCGGGATCTACCGGTACCTGCGCCATCCGCTCTATTCCTCGCTGCTGTTCCTGGCCTGGGGCATATTCCTCAAGCGGCCGGGCGTGGCCGGGTTGGTCCTGGCGGCCGCGACGTCGCTGTTTCTGGGGCTGACCGCGCGCCGGGACGAAGCGGAATGCCGAAGCTATTTCGGCGCGGCCTACGACGCCTACGCCGCGCGCGTTCCGGGTTTTTTGCCCTTCGGGCCGTGAGCCCGGAGGCCCGCCGTTCAACCGCGTTCGAGGCCGGGACAGCCTTCCACGCGCCAGCCGTGCGGAAACTCGCGGCATTGCCGCGGCCGCGCGGCGTAGATGCGGCACCGGCCAGCGGCGTCCAGGAATTCGCAGGCGCCGTCCGGCGCTTCCTTGAGGGTCAACTGCGCGCGGTTGCGCGCCAACGTGGCGTGGCGCGAGATGAAATCGTCGGTGGACAACCCCAGCGCGGCGGCGGCCGCCGCCGCGTCCTCCGCCTCCAGCAGCACCGAACCGGGCCAGCGGCAGCAGGCGCCGCATTGCCGACAAACGAAGGAAACGGGGACCGCCATGGCCGGGAACCGCGCCGCGGGGCTACTGCATGAACATGCGTTCGCCGCCGGGACCGATCATGATCGGATTCTTTTCGTCCTGCAGTTCGCAGGCGACGTTGACGTTCCTCAGCCACGCCAGATTGCGGGCGCGCTGGAAGATCCGGTAGCTGTCCGGCCGCACGAGGAAGCAGATGAACTGGGTATCCGTATCGATCGCCGCCAGCCGGGAGCCATACCATTTGTCCGCGGTCTCGGCGGCTTGGCTTTTGAACTCGTACCCTTCCGCTTCGGGGATCGGCATCAGCACGTACTTGCCCATGAGCGCGTAGGTGTAGTCGAGCTTCTGGCCGCCGACTTCCAGCATGGTCTGGGCGGCGATCTTCAGGAATTCGGTTTCGTCGCCCGCCACCCGGTCCCGCAATTCCTCGGTTTTTTCATCGCAGGCCTTTTTCAGCTCGTCGACCGAAATATGGAACAGCTGGTTCTTGCGGCATTCGAAAAAGACGGGCGACTTGTCGTCGGACTGCATTTCCTTGGGCGTGGCGACCAGCACGGTGATCTGCGAGGCGTCGATCCCCGTCAGCAAGATGATCAACACGAGCACGCCCAAGATGCAGGTCATGAGGTCCGTGAAGGAGCTCAAATCCATTGCCGGTCCGGACGCCATGGCTCAGGTCCCTTCTCCGGCCGGCGCGGCGGCGGCGGATTCCGCGGCCGGCGCGACGGCGGGCGGTTGGCTGGGGGCCGGCGGTTCGGGTGCGCCCAGCACCTTGATTTCGCGGCCGGTGTCCCACGGTTCAAAGCCCACGTCGATGCCCCGGTCCCGGATCACCTGGCGCAACTTGCGCTGGAAGGTGGCGCTGCCGGGGCGCAGCAGCAACACGATGTAGCGCACCGACTTCACCCGTTCCACGTCGTCCAGGAACAGCTCGAAATCGTTCCCCTCGAAGACGAGGTCCCGCGCTTCGATCACCTTCTGCTCCGGATGGATGATCAGACGGGTCGGCTCCACGTCCACGTAGATGGGATCCTGCTTCATGTTCTGGAACTTGGGCGGGACGAACGTGTCTTTTTCCTCTTCCTCGCCGTAGACGGAACCGGTGACCAGCGCGCCGATCTTGATGTTTTCCGGGTTGCTGATGATGGTCAGCACGTTGCTGACGAGCATCATCATCAACACGCCGATGAGCATCAGCACGATGTTCTGGAACCCCGAAGAATCGAATTCGGCCATTTTCGTGGCCATGGCTAGGGCGCCTCCTGCCCCGCGGGCGCCGCCGGCGCCGGCGCGGCTTCGGCCGCCGGAGCTTCCAGCCCCTCGACTTCGTTGGCCGCTTCGAGGCTCATTTCGACGCGCTTCTTCTCGACGATTTCCTTCAGGTCGGACTGGGCGCCGGTCAGCTTCGCGTCCGTCGAGGCATCGCCGAAGGCGATCGTCATGCTGGCCGGGAATTGGCCGAGCTTGAGCCAGCCGATCGAGCGGTTGGCGCCGCCGCCGGCCCCGCCGAAACCGGAAATCAGGAGGTTGCTGAATTCCTCCTTCGTGAGCTTGCCGCCGTCCATGCCTTCGAGGGTGGCTTCTTCCATGAACGAAGCCTCGTAGGTGACGGTGCCGCTTTCCGTGCCGGCCGATTTGACCATCAACTTGGCCTTCTGCTCGCGCGGGCCCTGGAACAGGGTGAGATAGTAGTCGCCGTAGATGCCGGCCCCGAGGAACGACAAGTTCACGTAGACGCCGCCGTCGGCCTGGTCGAGCCCGCAGACCACCACCGGCACGTGCAGGCCGCCGGGCGCGGACGCCACCTTGGAAATGTTCGTGCCGGACACGCGGTACACGCCGACGTCGCCTTCGAAGATCGGCTTGGTCTGCTCGACCTGGCCGCTCTTGCGGCGGGCCGAGAAGAAACTCAGGCTGGGGCTCACGGCGGATTCCGTCATCACCACCTTGCTCGGGAACAGCAGGAAAAACTCCACCGACTCGATGGGGTCGGACTCCGCCCCTTCCACTTCGATCGCGGCCCGCACCCGGCCGGCCACGATGGGCATCTTGCCGGCGATGTCGCTCAGGTTGAAATCCACCGCGTGGGTCGAGTCTTCCGGCAGGATTTCCTTGGCGGCATCCTGCAGGCGGTCGAAGAAGTTGTTCAGGAAGGCGGGCGCTTCCGTCGGCATGCCCATCATGCCTTCGGCGGAGCGGACGATCTGGCGCATGACCGATTCGTTGATTTTCATCTCCGCGCTGGGCCGGCATTCCAGCAGGCGCCCGGCCGCGGGATCCGTCACGAGATAGCGGACGTTTTTGCGGTCCATGGCGATGGCGCCGACGGATTTCAGGTCCTCGGTCAGGGTCATCTGCTGGCCGGTGAAGGGTTCCATGCGCCGCAGGCTCGCCTTGCCGGGCGCATCCTGGGTGCCGAGGATGAAACTGCCGTCCGGGAACAGCGCCAAACTCAGCAGTTCCGAACGGCCGGCCGCGCCGGGAGCGCCGCCGAGCATCATGTGGCGGTCCACTTCCCACCAGGACAGGTCGCCCTTGCCCCGGTCGCCCAGCAACATCACGTCCTGCCGTTCCGAAATCACGAAGGTGTTGAAGTTGGCGAAGGGACCGAAATCGATCACCCACCAGTTGCCGTCCGTTTCCCGCATCAGGGCCGAGCCGAATTTCATGAATTCGGACCCCACCTCGTCGGCGCCGACGATGTACAGCCGGTCGCCGGGATCCACGAACAGGTCGCGCCACATGAATTCCTGGTCCAGCCACGGCACGGGCACGCAGCGCGCGACGGCGTACTGGCCTTGTTCGTCCGGCCGGAACTCGAGGATGCGGCCGTTGGGCACCTGTTCCGCCACGAACAGCGTGCCGTTGGTGGAAATGGAGATCGGGCCCGGCCGATGGAGGACGGGTTCCATCCATTTTTCCATCGGCATGTCCGGCGCGATGGCCCAGCGCGGCAGGATTTCCGAAACCTTCCAGCCGGGAACCAAGGCCGGTTCCGGGCGACCGTTCTTCAGCACGAGAATGCGGCCGCTGCCCTTTTCGGAAACGTAGACGTCGCCCGTGATCGGATGCACCGCCGCGCCGGACGGTTCCTGGAGGCCCTCGGCCAGCGACCGCACGGTCAACGTCTGGCCCGAGGCGCCGGCGGCCCACGCGAGGGCGGCGGCGCAGGCCACCGGGAAAAGCCGAAATCGGAAACCGCTGCGCATGGCCGGGATTCCGTCTGCCGCCCCTAGGAAACGACTTCTTCGTGCAGCGTGATGACGCGCGGCTTGCTCAGGCGGCGGCAGAACTCGTCGGTGGTCGCCAGATGCTCGCGCAGCTGGGCGAAGGACTTCTGGAAATCTTCCGCGCCGGCGATGCCCGCCATGGCGCGCTCCAGCGCCTGTTCCACTTTGAGCAGTTCCTGGATCTTGGCGCCCAGCTCGACGATCGTGGCGATCTGCTGCTCGACGATGCCGGCCGCGCCGGCCGCCTTCTGGAGGCTTTCGCCCAGCGTGGCCTGGATTTCGCGGGCGGTGCCGGCGTAGCGATCGGCCATTTCGGCCGCCTGGGCGTGCGCGTGCGCCATCGCCGCGGCCAAGGCCTTGACTTCCTCGTCGGTGGCGTCCTTGCGCACGGCGACGTAGCGCTGGGTCAGCTCGTCGAACTGCTTCTTCAGCTCGTCGCCGGCCTTTTCGATCGACACCGTGAAGACCTCTTCGTAGCGGTCCGGATCGGGGATGTAGCGCCGGAACGCGGCCTCGATCGAATCTTCGAGGTTTTCGATCATGATCGTCTGCTGTTCCGCCGAAGGCAGGCGCCGCACGAAATGTTCGTCCAGATAGACGTCGACGTCGGCCATGAAGGTCGATTCGCGGCGCATGACCGAGGTCAGCGGGAACTGCACCAGGGTCACCAGCATCAGCGCCAGGAACGTCGTGTCGAAGGCGACGCCCAGGCTGATCGTCACCTGCGCGATGGCGCCTTTGATGGCCGACAGTTCCGCGGAACCCGACAGGAAGTCGGCGAACCCGCCGACGGCCGCGCCCAGTCCTTGCACCGTCCCGATGAAGCCCAGGATCGGAATCACCCAGATCATCAGGCGCGCGATCGTGAACGTCATGTCCGACATGACGTTGTCGCGGGTCGCTTCGGCCCCGATCCAGCCCGACACGCGGCCCAGATCCTTCGTGGCCACCCACAGGCCCAGCGCGCGGTCGAGACGGCTGAGCAGGATGCTCTTCTTGTCGCCGCCCGTTTCCTGGATGCGCTTGCGCAGCCCCTGCAGTTCTTCTTCGCTTTCCATGTTGACGCCCGTCAGCTGCGCCGTGTCGTCCGCGATGTGCTGGATCTGCGTCTTCAGGATCCGGTTCTTCTGCAGGATGAAGAAGACGATGACGAAGAAGCTGAGCAGTTCCAGCCACTGAATGGGACCGCGCTGGTTGATCAGGCCGTTGATGTACTTGAGCAGGCCGATGCTTTGGGTCTGGTTCAGGAAATGGAGGCTGACGCACAGGATCACGGTGCAGATCGCCGAACCGATGATCTGGATCCAGACGTTCGCGTCGGTCGTCGGGCGCGCGCCCGACAAGCCCGCGATTTCCTCCGAAAGATCCCCGGCGGCCGCGGCGGCGGGCGCGGCTTCGAGGGTGGGCTGCTTGTCCTGTTCTTCGGCTTTGACCTTGGCCATATCCTGCACCTGTCCTTGAGGTTGAATCCAACGCCGCTCATGCGGGTGGCAACGGCACTGACTCTCTCAAAACCCGACTGGGCCGTCGATAGAAAATTGAACGGAAAGGAAACAATCTCCCCGGCCCGCGCCGGTCAGCGTTCCGCGCCCGTACGGCCGATGCGGGAACCGCGGGATCAGGAGAGCGGGAGCCGCCGGGACCGCCCCAGCCAGCCGCGCAGGTAGCCCCAGCCATAGGCGACGTGCGCGCAAGGAAATGCGATCGCCGTCAGAAGCCCGCGCGGCCGGCCCCGGGCCAACCGCAGGCTTTCCGCGCCGATGACCAGCGCATAGCCGCCCAGCGGCAGCAACCAGATGCGCCACCCGGCCGGCCAGAGGAGCAGCGCCGCGGCCAAACCGGCCAGATACAGGACGAAGGCCAGCGGCGCGGCGCGCCACAGCCACTTCCACGCCGCCCGCCGCCCTTGGTAGACGCCGTAATCGCAGAATTGCCGCCAAAACGACCGGCCGAGGCGGCGGCGATGGTGGAACACCCGGACGGCGGGGTCGTAGCGCACGCGCTGGCCCATCTGGCGGGCCAAGCCGCAAAAGGCCATGTCTTCCGACGTGTCCAGTTCCGGCCGGAATCGCAACTCCGGCAGGTTCCGGGCCAGCATGTTGCAGGTCGGCAATTCCTCGACTTCCCGCGCGGACACCGGCGCATGGCGGATATAGGCCGCGCCCATCCCCAGCGGACTGGCCATCACGTCGCCGCAGGCTTTCTGGCGCGCATCGTCTTCGGGCGGCGTCAGGTTGGGCCCGCCGACGATGGCGACCGCCGCGTCCGCGAAATGCGGCAGCCCCCGCCCCAGCCAATCCGGCCAGGCCCGCGCATCCGCATCCACGAATCCAAAAACGTCGGCTTCGCTGCCGGCCATCGCCACGTTGCGTTTGCGCCCGGGATTCACCGGACCGCTGGGCATTTCCCGGACCCGCTCGGCGCCCGGCATCTGCCGGATGGCCGTCCAATCCGCCGTTTCCAGCGGTGCATCCGGCACCAGCGTGACGCGCCGGCAAGGAGGATCCAAGACCAACGCCGCGCGCACACTTTCCGCCGTCCAGGCATCCCAGCGCCGAAACGGGATCACCACGTCGACGAACAGGTCCCTGCTCACGCCGCAGCCCCTTTTCGGCCCCCGGTCGCAACCAGCCAGCCGGCGGCCCCAAGCCCAGCCAATATTCCAATCCATTGCAGGAGAACAGGCAAAGACGACGGCCGGTAAACCAGTTCGACCCGGTGCGTGCCGGCTTCCTCGATGGCCACGCCTTGGAACATGTAATCGACCCTCACGACCGGCCGCGGTTGTCCATTCACGGTCGCCTTCCAGTTCGGATCGAATTTTTCCGCCACGCGCAAGACGACCGGGCCATGGTTCTTCACGGTGAAGACGGTGCGCCCCGGAATCAGCCGCTCGATTTCGATCTCCGGCATGGGACCCGGATCGCCCGCGGGCGGCGCGCACACGTCGTGGCCCGGCGCCAGCAGCGCCGATTCGAACGGGATGAAAGTCGGATCGCCCAGCGTCCGCAACGCCTCGTCGTCCGCGACCGTGCGCCACGAGCGGACCGCGGCCACCCGCGGCGGCACGTCCTTCATTTTCAGCACGACCTCCGGCGCCGGCAAAGAGGGCTTCACGCTGCGCACGGCCACGCCGCCGCGGCCGTCGTCGTAGGGCTGGTAGGCCCAGGCCAATTCCAGTTGCCGCGCCCAGTCCGGATTCGCCAGCAACTGCGCGGCCACTTGGCCATGCGCCATCACGTGGCTCACCGCCGCCAACTTCCACATGCGCACCGGATCGCGCACGGCGCTCCAGAACGCGGCATAGTCCGCCGGCGGACGCGGCAACTGGGTGACTTCGATCGTCGGCACGCCGTGGTACGGGAACAGATAGGTCAGCCAGAAATTATAGAATCCGTCCTTGGTGGCCATCGCGGTGCGGTTGTGCCCCGCCTCGCGCTTCAAATAGCGCACCAGCTCGTTGTCCGCCACGTAGCCCGGCGGCATCGTCTGCACGTAATGCGGCGCCAAGATCACCGCCGCGTCGAAGACGACCACCAAGACCGGCGACCAAGCGCTCCAACCGGAAAACCGGCGCGCCCGGACGCCCAGCAACCATAGAATCCCCGCGCCGGCCAGCAACGCGCCGCCCGCGTACGTGACCGCAAACGCCTTGTTCCATTCGATGGCCCGGCCCGCCGGCCCCCAGCCCAGCGCCGCCAGCCGCGCCGCCCCCGCCGACAGATCCGCCCACAACGCCAGTCCGGCGAGGAAGCACACGAGCGCGGCGATGCCCGCGCCCCACTGCCATTTCCGCGCCGCGCGCGGTTCCAGCTTCAGCGCGGCCTCCAGCCCGAACGCCGCCAGCACGCCCCAGGCCAGTTGGAAGAAATGGATGAACTTGTTCGGATTGCGGATGCTGCCGAACCCCGGCAGGAGACTCAACGGCTTGTAGAGCACGAAAAACTTTCCGAACGCCAACAGCAGCGCCACCAGGCACAGCCCGCCCCAGACGAACACGGCCGCCGCCGTTCCCGGTTCATCCCGGCGCCGCCGAAACGCCGCCGCCACGCCGAGCACCGCAAACAGAAGCGGCACCGCGCCCACGTAGACGTTCTCCAGCTTGAAATTCATGAAGCCCTGGCGCGTTTGCTCCCAGCCCTCGCTGCGGCCCATCTTGCCCCAATACGGGCCTTTATCGTCGCCGCTGCGCCAGCCCGTCCAACCCGGAGCGATGAAATCCAGGCTTTCGCCCGGCGGCTGGCTCCACTGCGTCAGATAAGCCCATTGCGCTTCCCGGGACTCATCGCCCGGCACTTCCGTCACGCCCGAACCCTTGGCGGCCAGCGACGCCCCGCCCGCCAGCAGCGCCGCGGCCAGCGCCGCGCCGCCGGCCTGTTTCGCCAGCGCCGCCGGCTTCCAGCCGCCGGCCGCGCGCACGGCTTCGAACAGCCCCAGCGGCGCCAGCAGCAGCGCGCAGAACAACGCGACGTCCGCTTGCTCCAGGAACATCGCGCCGGCGGCCGCGCCGGCCACCACGCCCCAGGCGGGCTTGCGCGTGCCGCCCCAGCGGCCCAGCGCGAAAACCGCCAGCGCCAGGAACGGCATCAGCCCGTATTTGCCCACGTGCCCCGCATAGGTCAGCGTCAGGTTCGTTCCGACCCAGAAGGCCACGAGCCCGCCGAACGCGCATGCCGCGGGCCGCAAACCCCGGTCGCGCAGATACAGCGCCAGGAACCACGCCGCCAGCGCCAGGCACAAGCCGTGGTAGGCGTTCATGAACGTCTCGGCCGAAACCGCCTTCAGCAGGAAATAGCCCGGCCGCACCATGCTCATCGCCGGCATGCCCCACAACGCTTCCCCCATCCACGGATGCACGCCGGAGTTTTCCAGCATCCGCTGGTTGCTGCGCAGCAACCCGACGTTGTCGTCGCTGCTCAGCAGCACCGTTCCCGGCTGCCACAGCGCATGGAAGACCAGCACCGCGACCAGCGCGAACAAGCCCAGCAGGCCCAGCCCTTGCGCCCAACCCCGCTGTCCCGTTCCCGCCGCTTGCGCCTGAATGGATTTCATGCCGACATCAAACGGGTTCCCGCTTCCGCTGGCAATCCAAAACCACCCTCCGCCCCAGGATGGTCCAGTAAGCCGCGGATTCAGGCGGGCCAAGCGGCGGAAACGCGTTTCCGGAAGCCGGCGACCTTATTCGGTCCGCATCCGCAGGAACAGCCGGCGGTTGGACTCGAGCTCTTGCGGCAAGCGCAGCTTGATGACGTCCGCCGCCCCTTCGTTCCGGAGCGCGACCGGCGCCAAATCGACCCCGGCCCAGCCGAGCAGATTCTCGGTGAAATCGAAGCCCACTCCGCCGGGCGCGGCGTTCCAAACGGCGTACGTCACGGTCACCGAGCGGCGGCCCGGGAACAGTTCTTCTTCCGCCAGATTGAACGGGTAGGAGTTGGCCACCAGCGGATCCGTGCCCAGCTGATGCTCCAGGCCGTTCGGCAGCCCGTCGTCGTCCGGATCGGCGCCGTCCGCGGCATCGCCCGCGTTCTCGGCCTGCGCCAGCCACAGGCTGCGCCATTGTTCCAGATCCGACCACGTCCGCGCGTCCAACCGGAGGAAAGCGGATTCGGCGCCGTTGGGATTGAGCGACGCGACCAAATAATGGCACGCCGTGTCCGTCGGCAGCCCTTCGTCCACGAACGCGGTCCGGCTTTCGTCGCAATCGACCAGCCGCGTCCACGCCGTCTCGTTCCCCAGTTTCCGGCGAACGCGATAGCCCGTCGCCCACGACACGGACGACCAGGCGACCCGGATGCGGTTGGTGGCCAACGCCACCGCCGAGCCGGTCGTCGGGGGCTCCGCCGCCGAACCGTTTGCCGAATCAAACAATCGCACCGCGGCGTCGAGGTAGTCGCACGCAAGGGAAACGGAATCCGCCCCCGCCACCCGGCAGGCGGCCGGCGTCGCCGCGAAGGCCAGCAGCGCCTCCGCGGAACCGTTGCCTTCCAGCGCCTGGAATTCGATTTCCGCGACCGTTTGCTCGCCGGCGGCAAAAGCCGCGGCCTCCGCCAAGGTCACGCCGAACGCGAGCGCGCCGGCAGCGGCCTGTTCCTCGTTGGCCAGGAAAACGCCGTTCGTGGCCGCGCCGCGGAGCTGGAGTCCCCGATAGGCCAGCGCATCGGGATCGAACGCCAAGCTGAAAGCCAACGCCCGTTCGTTGCCCAACGCATCCAGCGCAACCTGAACCGCAAAGGATTGGCCCCGCTGCACGTTTTCCGGAGCGACGAGCGCCAGCGAGCGCGGCGCCGTGCCCAGCGGCGCCGCCGCCGGGCCGCGCAGGCCGCCCGTCGCGGAATGGGTCGGCCCGCAGGCTTCCCGCAGAACTTCCTGCCCCTTCGCGTAGCGTTGGATCGCCACCTTGTCGGCCATGTCGATCCGGCCATCGCCGCAGGTCTCGAGCGGCGCGCAATCCAACCGCTGGAATTCCCGCTCGTCGAGCGGCGTTTCCACTCCCAGCGCGAACAATAGGGCCAGATGGACGTCGTCGTCGTCCACGGCCCCGTCGCCGTGCGGACGCGGATGAACGTCGCCTTCCAGGGCCGTCGCGGCCACGACGATCCGCCCGTCTTCCCACTGGATGCCGGTCCCGCGGCCGTCGATTTCGCGCGCGACGGGGTCGTCCTGGACGTGCAGGACGTATTCGCCGGCCTCCTCGGCCAGGAACTGCAAGGTCGCGACGTGCTTCGCTCCCGCCGGGAACGGATTTTCGGCCGGAGCCTGCAGGATCACGCCCACCGCGCCGTTCGTGTCCGGCACCGGCTGCGCCAAAACCTGCGGCGCATCGGCCCCGGCCAGGATGCCGGTGCAAACGAGGCCGTTCCCGAATCCGACCGAGAACGCCACGCGCCGTTCGCCGCCCGTCGAGACCATTTCCACCGGCACCGCGATGCCGCGGCCCGGCATGCCGGCGCCTTCCAGCACGCGGACCCGCGCGGCCGGAACGGCGGCGCGGATCGCCACGTCGAACAGCCGTTTGCGCATCGGCGATTCCTGGGTATGGCGCTCCGTCACGAACGCTTCCACGGGGTCGCGCTGCGCCGTGACCATTTCCAGCCACAGCACGTTGGTCCCGGTTTCCGGCGCGCGGAACGCCGCCGGCACCTCCGCCGGCACCGCCAAGCCCGGACAACCCGGCACGCGATAGAAATTCGCCAGCTCCACGGGCGATCCGACGGCCGCGCCTTGCGCGTTCCGGAAGCCCAACACCACCCGAACCGGATGGGCGTTGCCCGGCGGACTGCGGATCCAGGCGGAGAGTTGCCCGGCCAGCAGCGCCCGGCCATCCGCCGGATTCACGGCGAACAGCGTCGCCGCCGCGCCATCCAGCGCAAGGTCTCCGGACTCCACGCGCAGGAGGAATCCGCACCCGCCTTCGTCGTCCGGAGTCGCCACGCTGGATTCCGAACTGAAGCCGGAATAGCCCCAGGCGTTGAATGCGCGCACTTTGTAGGCATACAGCGTTCCCGCCGCCACGGTGCCGTCGAGATGGCTCTCGGAGTTGGACGGCAGCTGCGCAAGCAGGCTCCAGTCGCCGACAGCCTCGGTCCGGCGCCAGATTTCGAACCCGTCTTCGTTGAAGGACGCGTCCTGCCAAGTGAACGCAACCAACCCCGCTTCCGTCAGGCTGGCGCACGGCGCCCGCGGCGCCGCCGGCAACGACGGCATCTGGATGCAGGCGACCTCGCTGTAGTCCGAAACGCCGTCCGGCCACGTCGCCGCGATCCGGTACTCGTAGAACTGTCCGGGCAACACGGTCGTGTCCGTCCAGGCGCGCAGCGTTCCGTTCGTCAGGAGCCGGGTCCCCCATTCGCCTTGGGGCTCGCGCCGGGCCAGCACGAAACCCAGCGGCGAGCCGCTGCAATCCCACGTGGCCCGCGCCGCCGTAGGCTGTTCGGCCGCGAGCGCCAGGTTTTCGGGCACGTAGAACCGATCCAGGTCGCGCGTGTCCAGCGTGAACAAGCCGGATTGCGGCGACAACCCGCCGCGCGTGTCCAGCGTGAAGAGGGCCGAAACCGCTCCCACGTCCGGATCGCGCGTGTCCAGCGCGAACACGGCGGAAAGATTGTCCGCCCAGACGCGGGTGTCGAGCGTGAACAGGGGACTGATCTGGCCCTGGACCCCCGAAACCCATCCGGACCACGCCAGCGCCGCCAGCGCCCAAGCCGCCAGCCGGTTGCCGCCCCGCTTCATGGCCGGCTCCTTGCGCCGATCGCGCTGCGCCATGGTTGCGCTGCTTTCACGTGCGTCCTCAACGGATAAACAGGTCGAAGGCGTACCCTTCCCCGGTCCCGCTGTATTCCCGGAGGATTTCGTAGCCGCTGCCATCCAGGTTCGCGCGGGCAACGGCGCGGTACTCCCAGCTGACGTAATCGTTGATCAGACACAGGTACATCTTGTTGTTGGCCACGTCCAACTTGAGGGAGATGCAGAAGACGTACGGGGCGGGAACCGTCATGACCGTCTCCAGCCCGCTGCCGTCGAGGTTGCAGCGGTAGATCGTCCCGTTGCCCGGCTCGTCGGAGAAGTAGATCTTGCCGTTGACCAGGTCGAGGGTCATCGCGTCGCCGCCGTTGGCCCGGACGATCTGGGTCAGGTTGCTCCCCGTGTAGTCCACGCGCCAAATCCAGCGGCACTGGTCGCAGGTGCCGTTGTAGGCCGCCCGGAAATAGACGTGCTGATGGGCGGGATCGACTTCGATCTGCCCGCGCTGGCCGATCATCGGCGACAACTGGGAGGACGCCACGATCCGCTTCCAGCCCTGGGCGCTGCCCTCGTTGTAGGCATACAGCCCGTTGTAGTACAGCCCGGCGAAGATGGTGGAAACCGCCGGGTCGTAGGCGATCCCCTGCCCGCCGCTGTACCCCGGCCCGATCAGCAACTGGCTGGCGGAACCGCCTTGCAGCGTGTTGTAGGCCCAAACCGCCGACCCGGAAAACCACGTCGAGAACAACAGCCGGTTGTGGGTTTCATCCGTCGTCAGGAAACAGGATTTCGGCATGCCGTCGTACAACAGCGTGTTGCCGGTGCCGTCCAGATTCATGCGGTACAGCTTCGTGCTCGACACGTAGTAGATTCCGTTCTGGGCTTCGGCGGCCGTGGCGTTGATGCGGACCAGCATCTGCGTCGAATACTGGTTGTTCCAATCGGCGCGCGCATCCCACGTGAATTGCCGCAGGCTGCCGTCCGCCGGAATTCCCGGGCCGACGTCGCTGCCGGGATAGAACGTGTTCGCCGGCACCGCCCACGTGTTCCCGGCGTCGGCGGAAATGTCCACCGCGACGTTCGCCACCCCGCCGTTGGTTTCCGCCATGCGATAGGTGACCGTCACTTTTTTGTTCGCGCTGTCCGGATCCACGCCGACGTCGTAGACGGGAACGGTTTCACTCCAGGCGAGACCGCAAGCCAACACCAGAACCCCCAACCCGCAAGCGACGCTTTTCATGGCTTTCTCCTTGGCCGGATCGGCGCGTTTCGCAACTGGCGCCCAATCCAACGAAGACGATTCTAGCACTGGGCAAACCAAATTGCATTAATTATATGTTAAATAATTAATGTAAACGGGAGTACAACTAGGATCCCGGGGCGCTCTCCAATTCCGCCCAGCGGGCGAAAAGCCGATCCAGTTCCTGCGGAATCGACAAGGTGCGGACCGTTGCCGCCTGGATCTCCGCCGGAGCGCTCTTGTAGAACCCGGGCTCCGCCATTTGCCGGTGCAGCTCGTCCAGCTCGGCTTCCAGCGCGGAGATCCGGCCCGGGAGCTCTTGCAGCTCCTTGCGTTCCTTGTTGCCGAGCTTCCGCGGCTTGGCCGCGGCCGGCTCGGCGCGTTCCGCGCGCTCCGGCGCGGACGCAACCGCTTTGCGCTGCGCCAGCCAGTCGTCGTAGCCGCCCGGATATTCGTTGACCGCGCCGGCCCCTTCGAACGCCAGCGTGCTGGTGACCACTTCGTTGAGGAATTGGCGGTCGTGGCTCACCAGCAACACCGTGCCCGCGTACTCCACCAGCAGGCTCTCGATCAGCTCGAGCGTTTCCAGATCCAAGTCGTTCGTCGGCTCGTCCAGCACCAGCACGTTCGCCGGGCGCGCGAACAGCCGGGCCAGCAGCAGCCGGCTGCGCTCCCCGCCCGACAGCACCTTGACGGGGCTGCGCGCCCGCTCCGGCGTGAACAGGAATTCCTCCAGATAGCCGATCACGTGCTTGCGCCGGCCGTCCACCGTCACGCTCTCGTTGCCGTCGGCCACGTTGTCGAAGACCGTCTTCTCCTCGTCCAGTTCCGCGCGCAACTGGTCGAAATAGGCGATTTCCAGTTTCGTCCCGTGCGCCACCGTCCCTTCGTCCGGCGCCTCCTGGCCCAGCAAGGTCCGGATCAACGTGGATTTGCCGCACCCGTTGGGGCCCAAGATGCCCACCTTGTCGCCCCGGCAAATGGTCAGGTCCAGCCCGCGGAACAGCCAGCGGCCGTCGTATTGCCGTCCCAGCCCTTTTGCGACGACGACCTTGTAGCCCGAGCGGTCCGCCTCCTGCAGCGCGGCCTTGACCGGGCCGCCGAGTTCCCGCCGCGCCGCGCGCTCGGAGCGCAGTTTCAACAGCTCGCGCACGCGGCCTTCGTTGCGGGTGCGCCGCGCCTTCACGCCGCGCCGCAGCCAAGCCTCTTCCTGGGCCAGCTTCTTGTCGAAGACGGCGTTCTGCCGCTCTTCGTCCGCCAATGCCGCCGCCTTGCGCTCGAGATACCGGTCGTAGTCGCACGCCCACGAGCGCAATTGGCCGCGGTCCAGTTCCACGATGCGCGTGGCCAGTTTCCGCAGGAACGCCCGGTCGTGCGTCACGAACAGGATCGCCCCGGGAAAGCGCAGCAGGAACGTTTCCAGCCACTCGATGGATTCCACGTCGAGGTGGTTCGTCGGTTCGTCCAGCAGCAGGAGGTCCGGTTCCGCCGCCAGCGCCTGCGCCAACAGGACGCGCCGCTTCATGCCGCCGGAGAGCGCAGCGCAGTCGGCTTCCGGATCCAGTTCCATCAGCGAAACCGTCTTGCGGGCCTGGAGATCGCGGCGGCCGGCATCCCATTCCGGCCGCGCGCCCCGGCGCACGGCGTCCAGGACCGTTCCGGCCAAGTCGTCCGGCACGACCTGCGGCATCATCGCCGCGGCGAGATCCCGCGCGCGCACCACTTCGCCCGCGTCCGGCGGAATCAGTCCGGCCGCGATTTTCAGCAGCGTGGATTTGCCCTCGCCGTTGCGCCCCAGCAGGCAGACCCGCTCGCCGCGCTCGACGTTGAGCGTCGCGCCGTCCAGCAGCCACGGGCCGCCGAACCGCACGGAAACGTCCTGGAGACTCAGCAACGCCATCCGCCGGGGTTCCTTCTGAATCCTGACTTCTGAATTCTGACTTCTTGCCAAAAGCCAGCCGCCCCCTCCTCGCGGAAAGGGCGGCTGCCGCAGGGCCCGTTGGCCGGCGGATTTAGCCCGCGAAGCTCGAGCGGATGAACACCAGCACGAACAGCGCGACGGTTTCGATGACGCCGAGGGTCATCAGGTAGTTGCCGAAGCCCTGGCCGGTTTCCGCCAGCGCGTCGGCGCCGGCCGCGCCGGCCTTGCCCTGGAACCAGGCGGAAACGCCCATGCCCAGGCCGCCGCAGATGCCGCCGATCAGCATGGTCGCCCAGCTCTTGGCCGCGATGGCCGGATCGCCCGCCGCCGTCACCATCCAGCCCATCAGGATCATGCCGTAGATGGTCTGCGACAGGGGCGCGCCGATGAAGGTGATCAGGATGAAGGGCGCCGCCTTGCTTTGGGCGTAGCACTTCTTCCACGCGCCGATCGCCGAGGAACCGGCCAATCCCGCGCCGATGGAGGAGCCCACCGCCGCCAATCCCAGCGCCGCCGCCCCGCCCGCCTTGCTCAATGCCACGATCGTATCTGCATCCATGTTCGCTCTCCTCGATTCCGGGCGTCGCCGCCCTCTTTTTTAAACTCTCCGGATTCCTATGCCGCCGCCTCGGGCTTCGCGAACGGCCGGTAGGCCGACCCGCTCCACGTGATGCCCTTGTGGTTCGAAAATTCCAGCGTGTTCAGGCGGATGCCGTGCACCAGCACGCCCATCACGCACAGCAGGACGTTCAAGGTGTGCGCCAGGAACGCGAACACCGCGCCGAGGACCAGGCCCCACCAGGGCTTGTCGCCGGCGAAGATCATCGTGTTGAACGCGTTGGCCACCGCGAAGCCGGCCGTGCCCACCGCGTACAGGCGGACGTAGGACACCACGTCGGTGAAGTTGCCCACCAGGTTCAGCGGCAGCAGCGCCAGGTTGAACCAGCCGTCCTTGATTTCCTTCGGCGGCATCATGAACAGCAGGATCAGGGCCGTGCCGAGGGCCATCGCGCCGCCGAGCCCCTTCCACAGCAGCGCGCTTTGCGCGTCCGTCAGGTGCAGATAGCCCACCATGTTGCCGTTGAGCACCATGTTGTCGGCCAGGAAGAACATGAACCAGGTCGTCAGGACCCAGCCGAACTGCTCCAGCGCCTTCAGCTTTTTCGCCTGCACCAGTTCCGCCACGTTCCAGAGATGGCCGACGGTGATGTGGACCGCCCCGATCAGGAAGCACAGGCCCATGACGTTCGGGGCGGCCTTCGCCGGATCGGTCAGGAACGGGATCTGGATCTGGTCGAAGCCCGCCCGGGCGAGGATTTCCGGCGAAATGCCGAACACCGTGCCCGTGACGAGGCCCCAGACGATGGTGGCCCCGCTCGTCGTCAGCAGCAGGCGGAACGCGTCCGTCGGCAGCTTCCTGCGCGCCCACAGCGTCAACGCGACGAAAATCGCGCCGTAGCCGGCGTCGCCGATGATCATGGCGAAAAAGAGCGAGAAAAAGAGCATGAAGACCGCGCTGACGTCCGCCTCGTGGTAGGCCGGCAGGATGTCGATGCCCTGGAACACGGCCTTGATCGGCGTGGCCCAGCGCGGCGGACTCAATTTGACCGGCACGTCGTCCTGCGGGCCGGGCTCTTCGACGAGCAAGCCCCAGCCGTGCTTCTGCGCCGCCGCCTGCACCGGCGCGACGGCATCCGCCGGCACGAAGCCCCGCACGAACGCGATTTTTTCCGCCGTCCCCATCCCGGCGCGGACTTCCTGGAACCTCACGTCGGCGACGGCCGCGGCCAAGGCTTTCTCCAGCAGCGCGCGGTCGCCGGCGGTCCGCTTCAATTCCTCGGCGATGCCGGCCAAGCCGACGTCCAGCCGCTCGGCTTCGTACTGCAATTGGTCCGTCGCGCCATCGGGCAGCTTCTGCTCCTCCGCGCCGGCCCAATCGAACGGCTGGTTCGCGAACAGCGCCCAATAGGCATCCGCCTTGCGGACGTCCACTTTCTGGGCGGTCACGCCCGCGGGCAGCGGCAAAACGGATTTGGCGGGCGCCCGGTACAGCTTGAGGACGACGCCTTTCGCCGCCAGCGCGCGGATGGCGGCGGGATCGAAAGCGCCGAACGGCGCGGTGCGCTCCAGTTCGGCGTTCAGGAACTCGAGCCGTTCCTGCCACTCCTTGCGCAGGCCGAGCAGGTCGCTGACGTCGGCGATGACGGTGGCCAGATCTCGCCCGGTCGGCGGCAGCGTCGCCGACACCGGAACGGCTTCCAGCAGGCGCTGCAGGCCCGCGGCCTTCTCGCGGGCGTCTTCGAGCCCGGTGCTCGCGGGCGACGTCACGGGGGTCACGTGCAGGACGCCGAGCTCCCGCAGTTCCTTCAGTGTCGCGGCCCGGTCGTGCGCCACGCACAGCAACGTCAATTTCTTCATTTGGACGATCATGCCGCCGTCCCCTCCGCCGCCGCCTCCGCGGCCGCGGCCTTCTTCACGCCCTTGCCCTTGGCGATCTTCGAGCGCACGACGGCGCCCGTGTTTTCATCGCCCAGGAAGATGCGGATGCGCCGGATGTTTTCCGCGCATTCCGGGATCTTCACTTTTTCGAACAGATTCACGCGCTGGCTGGTCGTGCGCAGTTCCTCGGCCAGCAGCCGGTGCTGCTCTTCGAGGAGGCGCCGCTCGATCCGCAGGCGGAAGAGCTGCTCGAGCGTGGCCAGGCCTTCGTCCAGCCAGACCGGGGTCGCCCACAGATCCGGCGCGGTGCGCTGGAACCGGATGGCCTTGAGCGTCCGCACCGCCACGCCGGCGATGTTGCCGGGCTCGACTTCGATCGATTCGACCTTCAGCCAGGCGGCGTAGTCCAGCGGCTCGGAGTACAGCTTGACCCAGTCGGCCAAGGCGCCGCGCGCGGCCTCTTCCTCGGCCTTCTTCTCGGCGACGCGCTGGTCCACCTGCCGGATTTCCATCTGCAGCTGCTGTTTCTTCAGCTGCAGCGTCGGCAGGTAGCGGCGGTAGCGCTTCAGCGCGTCGCGCTGCGCCTTCAGTTCGGTCTTGGTGTTCTTGACCTTGCCCATCGCCGGTCCGTTCCTAGGCGGTCGCCTTCGGCCAGAATTTTTCGGTCAGTTTCGAGGATATGCCCGTTTCCGCGGGATCGAAGCAGTCGGCCATGATCTGCCAGCCGAGGTCCAGCGCGGCTTCCAGCGGGATGTTGACGGACAGGTCCATCATTTCCTTCTCGAAGCGCTCGCCGTAGCGCAGCAGCTTGTTGTCCCACGCGCTCATGCGGAAGCCCATGGACTGCTTCTCCAGCGTCTCCTTGTAGGACGCGTAGAGCTGGATCATTGTGTTCATGACCGTGCGGTGGTCCTCGCGGGTCTTGCCGTTGACCTGCTGTTTCAGGCGGGAAAGCGAACCGAACGGCTCGATGCGGCCGTTGCGGAGGTAGAACTGGCCTTCGGTGATGTAGCCCGTGTTGTCGGGCACCGGGTGGGTCACGTCGTCGCCGGGCATCGTCGTCACGGCCAGGATCGTGATCGAGCCGGCGCCTTCGAAGTCCACCGCCTTCTCGTAGCGGGACGCGAGCTGCGAATAGAGGTCGCCCGGATAGCCGCGGTTGGCGGGAATCTGCTCCATCGTGATGGCGATTTCCTTCAGCGCGTCGGCGAAGCTCGTCATGTCCGTCAGCAGCACCAGCACGCGCTTGTTCTGCAGCGCGAACTGCTCGGCCACGGCCAGCGAGATGTCCGGCACCATCTGGCATTCCACCGTCGGATCGGCCGCCGTGTGGATGAAGAGGATCGAGCGCGAGAGCGCGCCGTTGGCCTCGAGCGTGTCGCGGAACTGCAGATAGTCGTCGTGCTTCAGGCCCATGCCGCCGAGGATGATGATGTCCACTTCCGCCTGCAGCGCGATGCGCGCCAGCAGCTCGTTGTAGGGCTCGCCCGCCGCCGCGAAAATCGGCAGCTTCTGCGACTCGACCAGCGAATTGAACACGTCGATCATCGGGATGCCCGTGCGGACCATCTTGCGCGGGATGATGCGCTTGGCGGGATTGACCGACGGCCCGCCGATCGCGATGCGGTTCTCGTCCAGCGTCGGCCCGTTGTCGCGCGGCTGGCCCGAGCCGTTGAACACCCGGCCCAGCAGGGCTTCCGTGAACGACACGTCCATCTTGTGGCCGAGGAAGCGCACCTGGCCGTCCGTGGCGATGCCGCGGCTGCCGGCGAACACCTGCAGGAAGACCTTGTCCTTCTCCAGGCGGATCACCTGCGCCAGCGAGGTGCCCAGCGTGCCGACCACCTGGGCCAGCTCGCCGTTCATCACGCCGTCGGCGCGGACCGTGATCACGTTGCCCGCGATCTGCTCGATGCGATGGTAGACCTTATGCATGTTCCGAAACCTCCGCCAGCATCGCGTCGATGCGCTGCTCCAGTTGCTTGAATTCCGCCGCGTCCATCGGCACCAGGTTCCAGTCCTTCGTCACCGAGGTGAGCTGCAGGAACCATTTGCGCGCCGCGTCCTTGTCCGGGAAGAAGACCTTCGCCGTCAGGATGCCGTGGATCTTGGCGAACACGTACTTCTGCCGGTCGGCGCCGGTCGCGGCGTCCACGTCGTGGAAGCTGTTCTGCTGCAGGTAGGTCGCGTCGAGGAATTCGCTCTTCAGGTAGACCACGAAATCCTCGATGCTCGTGCCTTCCTCGCCGACCACCTTCATCATCTGGCTGACTTCGTTGCCCTGCCGCAGGGTCTTGCGCGCCTGCGCGACCTGCTGGGCGTCCACCACGCCCGGATACTTGCTCCAGCTGTCCAGCGGATGGATGGCCGGATAGCGCCGCGCGTCGGAACGCTCGCGGTTGAGGCCGTGGAACGCGCCCACCACCTTCAGCGTGGCCTGCGTCACCGGTTCGTCGAAATTGCCGCCCGCGGGCGACACCGTGCCGCCGATCGTCACCGAGCCCGTCGTGCCGTCCTTGAGCCGCACCACGCCGCCGCGCTCGTAGAAGGCCGCGATCACGGATTCGAGGTAGGCCGGAAAAGCCTCTTCGCCGGGGATTTCCTCGAGGCGGCCGCTCATTTCGCGCAGCGCCTGCGCCCAGCGGCTGGTCGAATCGGCCAGCAGCAGGACGTTGAGCCCCATCTGCCGGTAGTATTCGCAGATCGTCACCGCCGTGTAGACCGACGCTTCGCGCGCGGCCACGGGCATGGACGACGTGTTGCAGATGATGAGCGTGCGCTCCATCAGGCTCTTGCCCGTGCGCGGGTCGGTCAGCTCGGGGAATTCGCGGAGGGTTTCCACCACTTCGCCGGCGCGTTCGCCGCAGGCCGCCACGAGCACGACGTCCACGTCCGCGTGCTTGCTGGTGATCTGCTGCAGCACGGTCTTGCCCGCGCCGAACGGCCCGGGAATGCAGTACACGCCGCCGCGCGCCACCGGGAAGAACGTGTCGATGATGCGCACCTTCGTCACCAGCGGATCCGTCGGGCGCAGGCGCTCGGCGTAGGCCTTGATCGGCACCTTCACCGGCCATTCCTGCACCATCGAGACCGCCACTTCGTCGCCGCGCTCGTTGCGCAGCTTGGCGACGACCTGGTCGACGTCGTACGAGCCCGCCGCGACCGTCTCCGCCACCTGCCACTTGCCGGCCAGGCGGAACGGCACCATGATGCGGTGCGTGAAAATGCCTTCGGGCACGGTGCCGAGCGTGTCGCCCGCCGTCACTTCGTCGCCCTTGCGCGCCTGGGGCGTGTAGGCCCACTTCGTCGCGCGGTCCAGGGCCTTGAGGTAGGTGCCGCGCTGCAGGAAGAATCCGCACTGCTCGGCCAGCTTGGGCAGCGGGTTCTGCAACCCGTCGTACACCTGCGCCAGCAGGCCGGGGCCGAGTTCCACCGCCAGCAGGCTGCCGCTGAACTCGACCGGGTCGCCCACCCGCAGGCCCGTCGTGTCTTCGAACACCTGCAGTTCCGCGTTCTCGCCGCGGATGCGGATGACTTCCGACTTCAGCGCGATCTGGCCCGTGCGCGCATAGCCCACTTCGCTCTGCGTCACCGGCTTGTCGAACTTGACCGTGATCAGGTTGCCGTTGATGCCTACGATTCTACCGACGTTTTCGCTCATCTTCGCCCGCCTTCGCTATTTGAAATCCGCCGCGCCGCCCGCGGCCGCGCTTTCTTCCAGTTGGGTGACCAGTTGCTCGAGCCGTTCGCGGCCCGCTTCTTCCCGCAGCGCCGCCCAGCGCGCCGCCAGCGTCAATTGCACCGCGAACGCCAGCACCGCCGGCAGGCCCGTCGCGTCCGCGCGCGCCAGGTCCTCGACGTATTTCCAGCGCGCGCCGTCCAGCCCCGTTTCCCGGGCCAGCGGGCTCGCCTTGGCCAGCGCGTCGGACGTTTCCTTGTCCAGCCACACGGCGTAGCCGGGATGGCTCTTCAGGAACGGCTTGGCCTCCACGCCCAGCTTCGCCCCGCGCATCTTGGCCGCCGTGTTGCGGATCTGCGCGTCGCCGGCCGCCCAGGCCTGCGCGAACGCCGACCGCCCGTCCGCGGCCCGGCCCGCCAGCACCGCATCCAGTTCCGCGAGGTCCGCGTCGCTCAGGACGCCCTGGCACTTGAACCGGAACTCGGCCGGCGCAAACGGCGGCGGCGCTTCCAGCGAGAGCGCCGGGAGCGACGAAACGAGATATTCGTAGCCGCCCATCCCCGGCCCTTATTCCGCCGCCTTCTTGACGATCTGCGCCAGTTCCGGCCGCAGGAAATTCGCGAGCGATTCGGCGATCGCTTCCTTGGTGAAGTCGTGGAACACCTGGCCGTCCTTGGCGCCCGCGCGGAAGCCCTGGAAGATTTCCCGGTCGCTTTCGATCTGGATGCCCGCCGCCAGCTTGTTCTGGTATTCCTTGGCGAACGCCGCCTTCACGGCCGCCGCGTCGGCCTCGCCGAGCATCGCGACCATGCCGCCCGCCCCGCCGTCCTTCGCATAGGCTTCCGCCAGCTTGAGCAGCATCTGCGCCATCAGGTCCGGCGTCAGCGCCGCGCCGACTTTGGCTTCCACGATGCCGCCCACGACCTTGCCGATCGCGCCGCCGACGCTGATGAGCAGATCGCGCGCCGCCTGCTGCAGCGTCGCCCGGCCGCGCTCGGCGAACGCCGCCGAATCCGTCTCGGCCTTGGCCACCAGGTCCTTCGCCTGCTTCTGGGCGTCGGCCACGATCTTCGCCGCCTTCTGCTTCGCCTCGGCCACCAGCGATTCCGCCGCCTTCTCCCCGGATTCGACCCCTTCTTTGCGGATACGCTCGATCAAGTGTTGCAGTTCTTCAGCCATGGCTTTTCCTTTGCTCCATAGAAGTACGAAAACGCCCCGCCACGATACACGGCGCCCCCGGCCCCAGCAACCCTAAAAAACGGGGGCGGCTTGCGCGCAGACGGTCGTCAGGACCGGGCCCGGAAGCGGCGGATCAGCGCGTTGGTGGATCCGTCGTGCTTCAGCTCGGAGTCCCTGGACTTGAGCTCGGGCAGGATGCGGTTGGCCAGCACCTTGCCGAGCTGCACGCCCCACTGGTCGAACGAGAAGACGTTCCAAATGACGCCCTGCACGAAAATCTTGTGTTCGTAGAGCGCCACGAGCTGGCCGAAGGTCTCCGGCGTCAGCTTTTCGGCCAGCAGCGTGTTGGTCGGCCGGTTGCCGGGGAACGTCTTGTGCGGCACGAGCTTTTCGGGCACGCCCTCGGCGCGGCATTCGTCGGCCGTCTTGCCGAAGGCCAGCGCCTCGGTCTGCGCGAAGAAGTTGCTCATCAGCTTGGCGTGGTGGTCGCCTACCGGATTGTGGCTCTTGCAGAACCCGATGAAATCGCACGGGATCAGCTTCGTGCCCTGGTGGATGAGCTGGTAGAACGCGTGCTGGCCGTTGGTGCCGGGCTCGCCCCAGACCACCGGGCCGGTCTCGTAGGTCACGATCTTGCCGGTCTTGGTGACGCGCTTGCCGTTGCTCTCCATGTCGCCCTGCTGGAAGTAGGCCGCGAAGCGCGACAGATATTGGTCGTACGGCAGCAGCGCCGTGCTCTGCGCGTTGAAGAAGTTGCCGTACCAGATGCCCAGCAGCGCCAAGATCACCGGCGCGTTGCGCTCGAACGGCGCCGTCGCGAAGTGGCGGTCCATCTCGTGGTAGCCGTCCAGCATGCGGATGAAGTTCTCCGGGCCGATCGCGATCATCAGCGGCAGGCCGATGGCGCTGGTCAGCGAGTAGCGCCCGCCCACCCAGTCCCAGAACTCGAACATGTTGGCCGGATCGATGCCGAACGCCTGCACTTCCTTGGCCGCCGTCGAAACCGCCACGAAGTGCTTCGCCGTCGCCGCCGGGTCGCCCAGCTTCTCCAGCAGCCACGCCTTCGCCGTCTCGGCGTTGGTCATGGTTTCCTGCGTGGTGAAGGTCTTGGAGGCCACGATGAAGAGCGTTTCCGCCGCGTCGAGGTCGCGCGTCGCTTCGACGACGTGCGTGCCGTCCACGTTCGACACGAACCGCACCGTCAGGTCGCGCTGGCTGTAGGGCTTGAGCGCCTCGTAGGCCATGACCGGCCCCAGATCGCTGCCGCCGATGCCGACGTTGACGACGTTGCGGATCGGCTTGCCCGTGAACCCGAGCCACTTCCCTGCCCGCACGAGGTCGGCGAAGCCGGACATTTTCTCCAGCACCGCGTTGACCGCGGGCATGACGTCCTTGCGGTCCACCAGGATCGGGACGTTCGACCGGTTGCGCAGCGCGACGTGCAGCACCGGGCGCTTCTCCGTCTCGTTGATCTTCCGGCCGGAGAACATCGCGTCGATCTCGCCGCGCAGGTCGGCCATCGGGCACAACGCCTGCAACCGCTTCATCGTTTCGGCCGTGGCCAGGTTCTTGGAATAGTCCAGGTACCAGCCGCCGACTTCGAGGGAGAACGCCTGCGCCCGCGCCGCATCGGCCGCGAACAGGTCCCGCAGCGAGGCGGTTTTCAGCGCCGCCGCGTGGGCCTTGAGGACCTTCCATTCCGGGGTCGTGTCGAGTCGTTTGCGGCGGGGCATGGGACCTCCTGCGGAGAGAATTCAGAATTCAGGAGTCAGAATTCAGAATGGAACCCACTCCGAAAATCCGGACTCCTGAACTTCCGTACTTCTGAACTCCTGTACTTCTGAGCCTACTTCTTCGCCTTGATCCGCTTGAAGCGGCCGATCTGGGGCAGGTCGCCGACGATCGGGCGGGCGTAGTCGAGGAAGGCCTTCGTCACGTCGCAGCCGCTGGCCGCGATGAACTCGTCGGGCATGTGGCGGGTTTCCTTCGCCACGCTGCGCAGTTCCACGCGCTCGAAAAAGACCTGGTACTTCTTGCCCTTCTTGCGGCGGATGGCCACGCTGCCGTCGATGTCCTTGCTGGTGGCCAGCTTGACCGCCTCGCGGCCGACCGCGAAAGCTTCCTTGGCGTCGTTGGCCGAAACCACGCCCGGGAACGAGCGCTGCAGATAGCCGAACGTGTCGGCGCGCACGCGGGTGATGTCGGTCTTGGTCTTGATCAGGTTGGCCAGCGCGTCGCCCAGGGCGCCGGAGCCGGAGAGCTGCACGTTGCCGTGGCTGTCCACTTCCTTCGTGAACGAAGCCGCGATGGCCTGGCCGGAGGCGTCCGAAATGCCTTCGGAAACCGCCACGACGCAGCGGCCGTGCTTTTCGACGACTTCCTTGACCTGCTGCGGGAACTTCTCGAGATCGAACGGCCGTTCGGGCAGATAGATCAGGTGCGGGCCGGCGCCGGGATAGGTGCGCGCCAGCGCGGCGGCCGCGGTGAGGAAGCCGGCGTGGCGGCCCATGACGACGTTGATCTTCACGCCCGGCAGCGCGGCGTTGTCGAGGTCGTCGCCCATGAACGCCTGCGCCACGAACTTGGCGCCGCTGGCCCAGCCCGGCGTGTGGTCGTTCTCGCGCAGATCGTTGTCCACCGTCTTGGGAATGTGGAAGCAATGCATCTCGAAGCCGGCGCGCTTGGCTTCTTCGTTGATGATGTGGGTGGTTTCGGCCGAGTCGTTGCCGCCGATGTAGAAGAAATAGCGCACGCCGTACTTCTGGAGCTTCTCGAAGATCTTCGCGCAATCTTCGGGCGTGGGCTTCTTGCGGACGGAACCGAGGCCCGACGACGGCGTCTGGGCGACGGCCTTGAGCGTGGCGACGGTTTCGCGGCCCAGGTCGATCAGATCCTCGTTCAGGATGCCCTTGATGCCGTGCAGCGCGCCGTAGATCTTCTTGATCTCCTTGTGCTTCTTGGCCTCCAGCACCGCGCCGACCAGGCTCTGGTTGATGACGACCGTGGGGCCGCCGCTCTGGGCGATCAGCATGTTGCCGACGATTTTCGCGTTTTTCTTGGACATAAAACGTTTTTCCTTTTCCGTGGGGGTTGCGTCCACGGAGGCGGATGAAAGCAAAACCGCCCCCCTTTTTGCAAGCGGTTTCGCGGGTGCGGCGCGCGGGGCGCGGACCGGTGCATGCCCGACATCTTCACGGCGGGTTCAGATCCGGCAGGGCAGGAACCACCTGCTCCGGCGCCGCCGAATCCATCCGGGACGAGGTCGTCCCGGCTCCAAACAGCCACGGATTCTTTTCTTGCGGAGCCCCCGACGACCTCGTCGGGGGGATGTTTGCCCCCTTACGGGACGGTCCAGTGCTCCTGCCGGATGCGCTCCATGCGGGCGCGGGCTTCGGCGGCGGCCGGCACGCCGGATTCCGCCACCCGGCCGTAGATGCGGGCGGCTTCCGGCCAGCGGCCGGCGTTTTCCTGCAAGGCGGCGGCCCCGAACGCGGCGCGCGTGAACCACACGTTCGCCTCCGCCGGCGGCGCGGCTTCCTGCAAAAAGGCATAGACGACGTCCATGTAGCGGTCCAGCGCGGCGGCCGCGCGGCCCATCTTTTCGAGGCAGCGCCCGACCTTGTAGCCCGCCTGCAGGCGCAGGTCCGTCGGCACCCCGGCGAAATCCAGCAGCGTGCGGTACGACAGCAGCGCCTCCTCGTAGCGCGCCGCCGTCTCCTGCCCCAGCGTGTACTGGCAGTCGCCCTTGCGCCCCCACGCCACCAGCGCTTCCGGCGACTGCGGGAACTTCACGATGACTTCGTTGAACGCCAGGATCGCCGAGGCGAACTGGCCCAGTTCGCTGAGCACGTCGCCCTGGGCCAGCAGGGTCTCGGCCAGGCGGGCGCTGTCGGGATAGCGCGCCATCAGCGCGTTGAAATGCTCGTTCGCGTCCAGGTATTTCCGGCGCGCGGTCGCCGCCCGCCCCGCCCAGTACAGCGCGTCCGCCGCCCGCGGGCTGTCCGGATACTCCGCCGCCACTTCGGCGAACCGCCGCTCCGCGGCCTCGAAATCGCCGCGGTTGAAGGCGTGCTCGCCGAGCCAGAAGCGGACGTCCGGCGCGAAGACCGAGCCCGGATGGTCCGCCAGGAACTGCTCGCAGACCCGCAGCGCCTCGGCGTCCTTCCCGAGCAGATAGAAGCACCAGCCGCGCATGAACGCCGCTTGCTCCGCCGGCCGGGTCTGCGGCAACTGGTCGCGGATCCGCGTGAAATCGTCCATGGCCGCCGCGAAAGCGCCCATGCGGTAGCGGATCAGGCCCCGCGCCAGCAAGGCCTGCGCGCACGGCTCCGGTTCGGCGCAGGCCTCGACGACCCGGCCGTACTGTTCGATCGCGCTTTCGAGCGCGCCGCGGTCTTCGTAGAGCGCGCCCAGGCGCATCGCCGCCGCGCGCCCGAATTCCGCGGCGGTCCCGGCGCGGCCGAGGTCCAGCAGGCGGATCTCGCCCGCTTCCGTCTCGCCGAGTTCCAGCTCCGTGGCGGCCAGTTGCAGTTGCGCGCGCGCCGCGGCCACGCTGCCCGTCGGGGCCGCCCCCAGCACCGCGGCATAGGCCGTCTGGGCCTGGGTGAACCGGCGGGCCGCGAACTGCGCATCGCCGAGCTTCTGCAAGAGTTCGAGCCGGCGGGCGGCGTCGGTCTCCCGATCCACCGCCTGGGCGTAGGCCGCCGCGGCTTCCTCCGGCCGGCCGGCCGACCACAGCGCCCAGCCCTGCCCCGCCAGCGCCTGGGCCATGCCCGGCGCGCCCGCGAACGCATCCAGCCAAACCTGGTATTCCGCCGCCGCCGCGTCCCACTGGCCCATGCGCGCCAATTCGTCGGCCAAGCCCATTTGCAGGCGCGCCGCGCGGGTTTCGTCGGGCACCTTGGCGGCCACGGAGCGCAGCAGCTCGCGGCCGGCTTCCGTCGCGCCCGACTGCAGCAGCAGCCGCGCCTTGGCCACCTGGCTCTCCAGCCGCTGCAGCGGATCGGCCGCCGCCGCCACGCTGCGGTCGATCATCTTCAGCGCCACGGGATAGTTCGATTCCGACCCCAGCGCCTCGGCCACGAGCCGGTAGCCCTGCGCGCGGGTTTCCGGGCGCAGGCTTTTGTTCGCGGCCATGTCCTGCAGGCGGCCCATCGTTTCCGGCCGCCGGCCCTGGGCCAGTTGCAGTTCGACGGACTTGAGCGCGGCGCGCTCGCTCCAGACCTGGCCCGCGTAGTTCGTTTCGATCCGCGCCAGCGCCGCCTCGGCCGCGGCGGGCTGGCCCGCGGCGGCCAGGGCCGTCGCCAAATCCAGGCCGGCGGCCGGCGCGTCGGGGCTGTCCGGATGGCGCGCGGCGATCAGGGCCACGGCGTCCTGCGCGCCCGGCCAGTCGTTGCGCGCCACGAAAATCCGGGACAGCAGCCGCAGCGCCGCGGGCGCGACGTCCTGCTCGGCGAATTTTTCGCGGAACCCGTCCAGTTCGGCGGCGGCTTCCGGCAACTGGCCCAGCGCGAAACGCGCCTGGGCGCGGGCCAAGGCATAGCCGGCCGCCAGCGCCTGCGCGCGCACCCCGCCGCCGTGCGTTTCCAGCGTGGCCAGCGCGTCCGCGGGCTGCTCCATCGCCAACTGCACCCGCGCCAGCCACAGCGCCCCTTCGGCCTGGCGGCGCTTGTCGGGCGCGCCCGCCACCAATTCCTCCAGCCGGCGGCGCGCCAGCCGGTACAGGCCGTCCTCGTAGGCCGCACGCCCCGTCGCCAGCAGCCGGCCGGCTTCCTCGACCGACAGCTTCGCGGTCGACAGCGGCTCGCTTTCGTCCGTCTCCTGGGCAAGCGCCGGCGCGGCGCACGCCAGCGCCGCGACCATCCACAAAATGGCCCGTCCAATCCTCATGCCTTCTTTTTCGTCCGCTTCGCCTGCGCCGGTTTCGCCGCCGCCGGCCCCAGCAGCGGGCGCAGGTATTCGCCCGTGTGCGAGGCCGGATTCGCCGCGATTTCCTCCGGCGTGCCGCTGGCCACCACCCGGCCGCCTTCGTCGCCGCCTTCCGGTCCCAGGTCCACAATGTAGTCGGCCGTCTTGACCACGTCGAGGTTGTGTTCGATCACGATCAGGCTGTTGCCCGCGTCGCGCAGCCGCAACAGCACCTGCAGGAGCCGGTCCACGTCCGCGAAATGCAGGCCCGTCGTCGGCTCGTCGAGCAGGTAGAGCGTCCGGCCCGTGTCGCGCCGCGCCAGTTCGGCGCTCAGCTTCATGCGCTGGGCCTCGCCGCCGGAAAGCGTCGTGGCCGGCTGGCCCACCTTCAGGTAGCCCAACCCCACCTCGCTCATCGTCCGGAACTTGCGCGCGATGGTCGGCACCGGCGCGAAGAACTCCAGCGCCTCGTCGATCGTCATGTCCAGCACGTCGGCGATGCTCTTGCCGTGCCACTTCACTTCCAGCGTTTCCTGGTTGTAGCGCCGCCCGCGGCACTGCTCGCAGGTCACGTAGACGTCCGGCAGGAAGTTCATCTCGATCTTCAGGATGCCGTCGCCCTTGCACTTCTCGCAGCGGCCGCCCTTGACGTTGAAACTGAACCGCCCCGGCCCGTAGCCGCGCAGCTTCGAGCCCGGCAACTGCGCGAACAGGTCGCGGATGCCGTTGAACGCGCCGGTGTACGTCGCCGGATTCGACCGCGGCGTGCGCCCGATCGGCGACTGGTCGATCACGATCACCTTGTCGAGGTGCTGCATGCCGGCGACCTTCTTGTGCTTGCCGGGCTTGTCCTTCGAGCCGTAGAACTTGCGGAACAGCGCCCGCCGCAGGATGTCGTCCACCAGCGTGCTCTTGCCGCTGCCCGAGACGCCCGTCACGCACGTGATCCGGCCCAGCGGGAAGCGCGCATCGACGTTCTTCAGGTTGTTTTCCGCCGCGCCGAAGATCTCCAGCCAGTCCGCGCCCGGCGCCCGGCGCTCGGCCGGCACGGCGATCCGCCGCTCGCCGTTGAGGAACTGCGCGGTCAGGGAGGTCTTCGATTTCAGCAGGTCCGGCACCGTCCCGGCGAAGACGACTTCCCCGCCGTGCACGCCCGCCGCCGGGCCCAGGTCGATGACGTAGTCCGCCTCGCGGATGGTCTGTTCGTCGTGCTCGACCACCACCACCGTGTTGCCCAGGTCGCGCAGGCCCTTCAGCGTCCGCAGCAGCTTTTCGTTGTCGCGCTGGTGCAGGCCGATGCTCGGCTCGTCCAGCACGTAGAGCACGCCCACCAGCCCGGCCCCCACCTGCGTTGCCAACCGGATGCGCTGCGCCTCGCCGCCGGAAAGCGTCCCGCTCTCGCGGTCGAGATTCAGGTAGCCCAGCCCGACGTCGCACAGGAATTTCAGCCGCTGGCGGATTTCCTTCAGGACTTCCGCCGCGATTTTCTGCTCCTGCTCCGTCAGCGGCAGGTGCGCGAACCAGTCCTCCGCGTCGCGCGCGGAAAAGGCCATGACCTCCATGATGCCCTTGCCGGCGACCTTGCACGCGAGGCTCTCGGGCTTGAGGCGCTTGCCGCCGCACGCCGTGCAGGGCAGGCGGCTCATGAAGTTCGCCAGCTTGTGCTTGATGTAGTCGCTGTCCGTCTCCGCGTAGCGCCGCTGCAGGTTCGGGATCACGCCCTCGAACGGCTTGCGGTACTTCCGCCACGCGCCGCGCATCCAGAAGCCCAGCTCGACGTCCTCTTCGCCCGAGCCGTGCAGCACGATCTGGCGCACCTGCTCCGGCAGCTCTTCCCACGGCGTGGCCAGATCGAAACCCAGATGCTTCGCCAGCGCCCGCACCAGCCCCTTGCGGTAGATCGCCTCCCGCCGCCCCGCCGGCCGCCACGCCGCGATCGCCCCGCCGTCGATGGACTTCGTCGGATCCGGCACGACGAGGTCCTCGTCGAACACCAGCATCTGTCCCAGCCCGTCGCATTTCGGGCACGCGCCGTACGGGCTGTTGAACGAGAAATTCCGCGCCAGCAAGGCATCGAAGCTGATCCCGCAATCCGCGCACGCGTTCTTTTCCGAAAACATCTGCGGCGTCCAGGCCTCGCCCGCGCCCGGCTCCTGGAACAGCGCGTGCAGCACCCCTTCGCCCTGCTTCAGCGCCAGTTCGATCGAATCCGTCAGCCGACCGCGGATCTTGTCCGCCACCACCAGGCGGTCCACCACCGCCGCGATGGAATGCTTCTTCTGCTTGTCCAGCTTCGGCGGGTTTTCGATCTCCACGATCTCGCCGTCCACCTGCGCGCGGGTGAACCCCAGCCGCCGCGCCGACTCGAAGACCTCGACGTGCTCGCCCTTGCGCCCCTCCACCAGCGGCGCCAGCAGCTGCACCTTCGTGCCTTCGGGCTTCTTCAGGATCTGGTTGACGATCTCCTCCGCGCTTTGCCGCGCGATGGGTTTCCCGCATTGATGGCAGTGCTGGTGCCCCACGCTCGCATAGAGCAGGCGCAGGTAGTCGTGGATTTCCGTCGTCGTCGCCACGATCGACCGCGGATTCGCCGCGCCCGTCCGCTGCTCGATCGCGATCGCCGGCGAGAGGCCTTCGATGCGGTCCACTTCCGGCTTCTGGAGCTGTTCGAGGAACATCCGGGCATAGGACGAGAGGCTCTCGACGTACTTCCGCTGCCCCTCGGCATAGAGCGTGTCGAAGGCCAGCGACGACTTGCCGCTGCCGCTGAGGCCCGTCACCACGCACAGGCTGCCGCGCGGGATCCGCACGGTGACGTTCTTGAGGTTGTGCTCCCGCGCCCCCTCGACCAAAATGTATTTCTCCGCCATCGCATTGCGCCTTTTCGTAAATGGATGGGCCACCTTACCACGGGCCGGCCCGACCTTCATGCCAATTCTTAAAACCCCGCCCCCCTCCACGTCAATCCATTACTGAACCTCCGTTCCCCTTCCAGCCGTTCCGTCCGCTGGAAATTGGACATTGGATGTGTTGCATCCTTGCCCCTCCCTCGCGCTTTACTCCGCCCCGTGCCGGTGGTATTCTTTCCACATGATCCAGCCAGTCCTATCCCGTCGTCCGCTCCGGGATTCCGAAGCCCCGCGGCTGGACCTCCGCCATTGGCTGCGGCAACCCCCTTCCGCCCGTCTCGCTGCCGTCGAACTCCTCCGGAAACAACACGATGGACCCGCACCCCGACTTCAAAGAACTGCTCGCGTCGTTCAACTCCCACGGCGTTGATTATCTCGTCGTCGGCGCCTATGCCCTCGCGTTCCACGGCGCGCCCCGCTACACCGGCGACATCGATCTGCTGGTCCGCCCCGATCCCGAAAACGCGCGCGCCGTCCTCGCCGCCCTCGCCGACTTCGGTTTTGCCTCGCTCGGCCTTTCCGAAAGCGATTTCCTGACGCCCGACCGGGTTGTCCAGCTTGGCGTGCCGCCCGTCCGCATTGATCTGCTCACCTCGCTGACCGGCGTCAGTTGGGAAGAAGCCCGCGCCCACCGCGTGGCCGGCCACTACGGCGACATCCCCGTGCATTTCATCGGCAAGACCGAATACGTCCGCAACAAGCGCGCCACCGGCCGCAAGAAAGACGCCGCCGACCTCGAAGCTCTCGGCGAGGACTGATTCGCGCCCGCCGCTTCTCGGTGGTAGCTTCCGCCGCAGGAGCGAACGCCATGGCCAGCCCCAAGCCCAAGAAACCGACCCCGCGCCGCGCCGCGCGGCCCAGGCTCCTCGCCGGCGGCAATCCGCAGATCGCCAAAGGCGACGGCGACGCCCCGGTGCAGGCCTACCTCGCGGCCATGCCCGGTTGGAAGCGCGAGGTCGGTCGCCGCCTCGATGCGCTCATCGCGCGGACCGTCCCCGGCGTGGTCAAGGCCGTGCGGTGGAACTCCCCCTTCTACGGCGTCGCCGGCCGGGGCTGGTTCCTCGGATTCCACTGCCTGACCCGTTACGTCAAAATCGCCTTCTTCCGCGGCGCCGACCTGCGCCCGCTCCCGCCTGGCGCCTCCAAGGATCGCCACGTGCGCTATCTCGATATTTACGAAAACGACCCGCCCGACGACGCCCGCCTGGCCCGCTGGATCCGCCAAGCCGCTGCCCTCCCCGGCTGGGGCAAAAATTAGGCCCGTTGCGCACGTTTTCTGCCCGGAAACCCGCGATTTTCGCGTTTTCCGGCCCAAAATCGGCATTGCGGGCGCAAAATTTCCGTTTTCCTTCGAAAATCCTCGGTTTTCAGCCCGCCCAAGCCCGTTGCGAGCCATTTTTCGGCGTTTTTTGCCTCCGCGGACATCTTCGGGCCCGCCAAACGCCTGTCCAGCCCCCACAACCCCCGACTAAGCAGGAAAACAGGAACAAAACAGGAAAACAGGATCAAGCCCCCATCCCTTCCTGTTTTCGTGAAATTTCTTGTTTTCCTGCTGAAATTCTCGTTTTGAACCATTTTTCGCCGTTTCCAGCCCTCCGGAGCCTCCTGGCGGCCCAAAATGTTGGTTTTGACCGGTTTCCAGCCACAATTTCGCGCATTTCGTCTCGACCTCTCTTGAGAGTCGGGATCGTCGTTTCTACCTGTTTTTGGCCCCGCCAATCGTCCGTTCGGCCGGCCGCCCCGCGCGCCGTTGACCCATCCCCGCCTTCCCGATATTCTTTTGCCGCACAGGAGAAGCCACCCGGCCACGGAAAGCCGACCTCGGACTGGCCCAATGCAACCGTTGGAAACATGAAAAAGGCGTTGATAGCAATACTGTTGCTAGCCGGGGTCATCGCCATTGGCTTCCGTCTTGCGATTACCCTAATGCCCGATGTCTATATCGTCCCTTTTGAGGATGTTTCTGTCGATGCCGCCGCAGCCTGGGGTGAATATATTGCCCGTGATCTGGATATCCGGGTGAAAGTATTGGAGAGCGCCGCTTATCCTCCCGCTTCCTTCAATTTTCAAAGAAGGCAATTCATCACCGAAGCATTTGCCGATGCCATAGTGCAAATCCGGCACAACATGCTGATCATGAAATCAAAAGTGGCATTTATCGGCCTTCTCAGTCGCGATATGTATCCAACTACTCACGACTGGCGTTATTGCTACGCATTGAATTTTATTGAAGGCGAGCGGAATCGCATTTCAATTATCTCAAGCAAGCGACTCGCTTCCACCGCAACTGATGCACAACAAGTGGTCAATGTCCGGGTTTACAAACTGCTTAAAAGGGCCATTGGATTCCAGCTTTATGGTCTTAATGCAACAACAAACAAAGGCTCCGTTTTGTATGGCCCGTTGTTGTCCGTTGAAGACTTGGATAACATGGGATTTGAATACTGATTTTCAAGCAAGTGGTTCCTGATTGTAAACGCCAAGGCGCCTCAGCCAGAATCCCCGATGTAGATGAAAACTCTGTTCATCCTATTCCTGTTGCTGGCGGCCGGCTGGTATCTCGGCCTCGGCGGCTGCCTGTTTTCGCCGGGACGCTGCGAACTTCGCGGCGGCTCGGCCGCTGAATACCTCCAAACCGAAACGGCGAAATGGATCGCCATTCCCCCCTCTTCTGAAAAGGTCGCGACCTTCCGGTTTCTCGCATTCGACACCAATTATCGGTTTTTGATGGCGACGGTTCAACCCGGGTCGACCGACTTGGCCGAACTCTGCGCCCGCAGCATCGGCCTGCAGCCTGGCGAGACAAACGCGAGTTTGTCCATCTCGACCAACGTCCACCTGTCCGGCTTTCAGACCCTTTTTGGCGGGAGTTCCCGGTCCGCGCCGGCGTGGTGGAATGCGGATGAAGCCCAATTCGATCAACGCTATTTGTGCGCATGGGAAACCACGAACCACTACGGCCGCGGTTTTTTGTTCCTGTTGGACTCCCAGCGGGGCCGGCTTCAAGCATTCCAGTGGATTCAGCAATGGAATACCGTTTCCGAAACGATGAACGCGTTCGGCAACGGGATCGATGCGGCGCCTTGACCTTGGCGGTCCGGGGCGGAATCAGCGCAGGGAGACGTAGCGGAAGGCGGCGGGGAGCGCGGCGGCGACGTCGCTGGCGCGCATGGCGGGCTGGGTGTGGCGCAGCGCGGCGTAGTCGCCGGCGTTGCCGTGGAGCCAGACGGCCGCGCAGGCGGCGTCGAACGGCGGCAGGCCTTGGGCCAGCAGGCCGGCCAGCAGGCCGGCGAGGACGTCGCCGCAGCCGCCGCAGGCCATGCCGGGATTGCCCGTCAAATTGATCCACGTGGGGTGGCCCGCCTGCGCGATCAGGGTCCCCGCCCCTTTCAGCACGACGATGGCGCCGGTGCGTTCGGCGGCGGCGCGCGCGGCGGCGAGGCGGTCGCCCTGGATGGTCGCGACGTCGGTGCCCAGCAGCCGCGCCAGTTCGCCGGGGTGCGGCGTCAGGACGACGGGTTGCGCGCAGGCGCGGACGGCTTCGGGCCGGCCGGCCAGGGCGTTGATGGCGTCGGCGTCGAGCAGCAGCGGCGCGGGCGTTTTCCGCAGCAGGTAATCCACGAGCGCGGCGACGTCGGGGCCGCGCCCGAGGCCGGGGCCGGCCAGCACGGCGTCGGCGCCGGCCAGCTCGGGCTCGGCGGCGAGACGGAGGTCGGCGATGGCTTCGGGCACGCGCGCGACGAGCGCGGCCGTGGCGCTTTCGACGGTGGCCACGCGGACGAAGCCCACGCCGGAGCGGACGGCGCCTTCGGCCGCCAGCACGATGGCGCCGGGATAGCGCGCGGACCCGCCCAGCAGCAGCGCCGTGCCGTAGGTGCCCTTGTGGACGTCGCGCGGACGCGGCGGCAGCAGCCGGCGCACGTCCATCACGGAGGTCATGCGCAGATCGGGGCTGGCATCGGCCATGTCGTCGACGTATTCGCGCGGAATGCCGATGGGGATCAAGGTCAGCGAGCCGAGGTGCTCGCGGGCGGCCGGCGCGGCCATGCCGACCTTGGGCAGGCACATGGTGACGGTGAAATCGGCGCGGACGGCGCATTCGGCCGGCACGCCGGTGTCGGCATCCAGTCCCGTCGGCACGTCGGCGGCGACGATGATGGAGAACGGGCGCTTGGAGTTGACGTATTCGACGGCCCGGCGGACGTCGCCGAGGGGCTCGCCGCGCGCGCCGGTGCCCAGCAGGGCGTCCACGAGAATCGGCGGGGCCAGAGTCGTTTCGGTCTGGCGCTGCCAGGCGCGCTCGCCCACCGCTTCGCGCCAGGGCACGCCGAGCTTGGCCATTTCGTCGAAAAACTGCTTGGCGGCGCCGCGCAGTTTTTCCCTGGGGCAGGTCAGCCAGACTTCCGCCGGCTGGCCGACGTCGCGCAGGGCGATGGCGGCCGCGAAGGCGTCGCCGCCGTTGTTGCCGGGACCGGCCAAAAAGCGGACGGGCACGCTGGGCCGGTCCATCTGGACGGCGATTTCGTGGATGGCGCGGGCCAGGCCCCGGCCCGCGCGCTCCATCATCCCCGTCGCCAGCGAGTTGTCCTTGGCGATCGCCCGGGCCTCGGCCTTGCGCAGTGTTTCCGAGGCGATGAATTTCATGCGAGCAGGGCTTTCATTTCGCGCACGGCCCGTTCCATGCCGACCATCACGGCGCGGGCCACGATGCTGTGGCCGATGTTGAGGACTTCCAGATGCGGCACCGTCCGGAGGAAGACCGGCAAGTTGTCGTAGTTCAAGCCGTGCCCGGCGTTGATGCGCAAGCCGCGGGCATGGCCGTATTCGGCGGCGGCGGCCAACCGCCGCAGCTCGGCCGCCTGCGCGGGGCCGGCCAGCTCGCAGTATTTGCCGGTGTGCAGTTCGACGACGGGCGCGCCGAGGGCCACGGCCGCGTCGAGCTGCGCGGGATCGGGCTCGATGAACAGGCTGACTTCGATGCCGGCGGCTTTCAACTGGGCGACGGACGGCTGCAAGGCGGCGAACTGCCCGGCGGCGTCGAGGCCGCCTTCGGTGGTCAGCTCCTGCCGGCGTTCGGGCACGAGGCAGACTTCGGCGGGCCGGACGGCGAGCGCGATGGCCACGATCTCGGGGCTGTTGGCCATTTCGAGGTTGAGCGGGATCTGCAGCGCGCGGCGGAATTCGACGACGTCGGCGTCCTGGATGTGCCGGCGGTCTTCGCGCAGATGGATGGTGATGCCGTCGGCGCCGGCGCGCTCGCACAGGCGGGCGGCTTCCAGCGGCGCGGGATAGGTCGTGCCGCGCGCCTGCCGCAGCGTGGCGACGTGGTCGACGTTGACGCCGAGCTTCATGGCGCGGCGGGATCGGGCTTCCGGGCGCCGGCCGCTTCGGCCTTGAAGAACAGCGCCAGGACGGTCAACACGACGTAGGCCGCCACCATGACGGCGGCGGTCTGGATCAGTTCGCTGAGGGCGAGGGTCATGGCGCGCTCCGGACTACAGCAGGGCCTTTTCGTCGGCGCCGCCGAAGAAATGGGCGTGTTCCATGTCCAGCACGACTTCGACGGCGTCGCCGATCTGCTTGCGGCAGGCGGCCTGGACGCGGGCGGTGAAGCTGGAGCGGCCGGTGGAGGCGTAGAGATAGACCTCGGAGCCCATCATTTCGACGACTTCGACGGTGGCGGGCACCACGCGGGCCGGATCGGCCTGGGGCCGCTCGCTGCGCTCGTGCACGTGCTCGGGGCGGATGCCCAGCGCGACGTCCTGGCCGGCGTGGGCGGCCAGCTTGCCGGCGGCGGGCTCGGGCACCGCGAGGCGGAACTTCCCTTCGTCGAAGAACACGGCGTTGCCTTCGCGCACGAGGCGGCCCTTGAAGAAGTTCATGGGCGGGCTGCCGATGAAGCCGGCGACGAACTGGTTGGCGGGCCGGTTGTAGATGTTCAGCGGCGTGTCCACCTGCTGGATCCAGCCGTCCTTCATGACGACGATGCGGTCGCCCATCGTCATGGCCTCGATCTGGTCGTGGGTGACGTAGATCATCGTGCTCTTGAGGCGGGCGTGCAGCTTGCTGATTTCCGCGCGCATCTGCACGCGCATTTTCGCGTCGAGGTTGGAGAGCGGCTCGTCGAACAGGAACGCCTTGGGCTTGCGGACGATGGCGCGGCCGACGGCCACGCGCTGGCGCTGCCCGCCGGAGAGGGCCTTGGGCTTGCGCTCGAGGTAGTCGACGATGCCGAGGATTTCGGCGGCTTCCATCACGCGCTTGTGGATCTCGGCCTTGGGATACTTGCGCAGCTTCAGGCCGAAGGCCATGTTGTTGTAGACGCTCATGTGCGGATAGAGCGCGTAGTTCTGGAAGACCATCGCGATGTCGCGGTCCTTGGGCGGGATGTCGTTGACCTTCTTGCCGTCGATGGAGATGGTGCCTTTGCTGATGTCTTCGAGGCCGGCGACCATGCGCAGCGTGGTGGATTTCCCGCAGCCGGAGGGCCCGACGAGCACGACGAATTCCTGGTCCTGGATTTCCAGGCAGGCGTCGTGGACGGCGACGACGTCGCCGGGATAGATCTTGAACACGTTTTCGAGAACGACTTTGGCCATGGAAAACTCCTCACGGCGGGCGTCCGACAGGCCGCCCACATGGCTCCCGCTTGTAGCATCCCGCAAAAGGCCCTGTCAAAACAAACCCCGCTTGAATTGCCGGGGCCGTTGCGCCATACTGCGCGCATGACAACTTCTTCTCCCGCGAGCCTCTCGGTCGTCATTCCCGTCTACAACGAAGAGCCGAACGTCGCCGCCCTGGCGCAGAAGCTCCACGCGGCCATTTCGGGCATCGGCCGCGCCTACGAGATCATCCTCGTGGACGACGGTTCGCGCGACGGCACCTGGGACCACCTGAAGGCCGCCTGCGCGGCCTATCCGCATTTCCGGCTGATCCGCTTCCGGCGCAACTTCGGCCAGACCGCGGCGATGTCCGCGGGCATCGACGCCGCGCAGAACGACGTGATCGTGACGCTGGACGCCGACCTGCAGAACGACCCGGCCGACATCCCCCGCCTGCTGGAGGAGATGGAGAAGAACGACTACGCCGTGGTGTCCGGCTGGCGCAAGGACCGCAAGGATCCGTTCCTCAACCGCCGCCTGCCCTCGATGATCGCCAACGGGCTGATCTCGAACATCACCGGCGTGAAGCTCCACGACTACGGCTGCACGCTGAAGGCCTACCGCCGCGACGTCCTGCAAGGCGTGCGGCTCTACGGCGAAATGCACCGGTTCATCCCGGCGCTGTGCTCGTGGGTCGGCGGGGACATCGCCGAAGTGGTCGTGACGCACCACCCGCGCCTGGCGGGCAAATCCAAGTACGGCATCGGGCGCACGTTCCGGGTGATCCTCGATCTGCTGACGGTGAAGTTCCTGCTGCGGTTCACCGGCGGGCCGATGCAGCTGTTCGGCAAGATCGCGTTCGGCTTCGGCGGCGCGGCGGCGCTCATGCTGCTGGTGGTGGCGCTCGACCGGCTCTTCGGCTTCGGCGCGGCCGGACATCTCTACCTGATCAAGCGGCCGTTCTGGGTCATCACGCCCTTCATGCTGCTGGCCTTCTGCATGCAGTTCCTGTCGATGGGCCTGCTGGCGGAAGTGCAGATCCGCACCTACCACGAATCGCAGGCCAAGCCGATCTACGCGATCCGCGAGACCTGCGCGTCGCCCGGCGCCTGATGCCCGCGGCCGCCCACGCGACCTGGTTGGCGGCGCTCGTCGCCGGGTTGGGGGTCCTGCTGGCGGCGGGGTTCGCCGCCGGATTCCACCTCGCCGCGCGCCGGCGCGGCGCCACCCCGTGGCCGCTCGTGCTGGCGCAGTTCGCCGCGGCCAGCCCGTGGCGGCCGCGCGACCTGTGGGCGGTGGTGTTCGTGCTGGCCGCCGCGCAGTTCCTGCGACGGTTCGCGCCCCCCGCCCTGCTCTACGACGTGCTGGCGTTCCAGATCGCGCTGCTGGCGGCCATCCTCTGGCGGATGCGCGGCAAGCCGCAGGCGCTGGGCGCGCGGGCCGCGCCGCGCACGGTGCTGGCCGAGGCCGCCTTGCGCTGGCTGGCCATCCTGCCCCTGATCTGGTTCCTGGGGTTCGCCTGGAACCTGGGGCTGAACCTGCTGGGCCGCGAGCCGGCCTTCCAGCACGCCGTCGCGCTGTTCCTGGAGACCGATACGGCGTGGGAGCAGGCGCGGTTCGTGTTCTTCGCCGTGATCGTCGCGCCCGTCGCGGAAGAAGCGCTGTTCCGCGGCCTGCTGCTGCCGCTGCTGGTGCGGCACGCGGGGGCGGCCGCCGGCGTGGCGCTGACGGCGCTGGGCTTCGCGGCGCTGCACGGCCTGGAAAGCCTGCCGGCGCTGGCGGCGTTTTCCGTGGCGCTGTCGCTGGCCTATGCGCGCACCGGCACGCTGTGGGTGCCCATGGCGATGCACGCGATCTTCAACGCGGCGAATCTCGCGCTCGTGGCGGCGCTGGTCCGGTCCGGCGCGCTGCCGAGCTAGCGCATTTAGTCCCCCGACGAGGTCGTCGGGGGCTCCCAAGCCGGGAAGGCTGCGGCTGTTTGGAGCCGGCACGACCCCGTGCCGGTTTTCCGCTCAGCGCGGGAACGCCGCGGCCCCCGCCGCGATCAGCGCGCCCCACTTTTCCTTGGCCAGCGCCAGCGCGCGGCCGCGGTGGCTCAGCTGGTTTTTCTGCGCGTTGCCCATTTCGGCGAACGTGCGGTCGTAGCCGTCCGGCACGAAGAGCGGATCGTAGCCGAAGCCCTGCGCGCCGCGCAGCGCGTCGACGATGCGCCCCGGGCAGGAGCCCGAGACCGTCTCGGCGCGGCCGGCCGGATCGCTCAAGGCCGCCACGCAACGGAACCGCGCGGAACGGTCGGTTTTCCCCGCCAGTTCGCGCAGGAGCTTGGCGTTGTTGTTGGCGTGGTTGCAGGGCTCGCCGGCGTAGCGCGCGGACCAGACGCCCGGCGCGTTGCCCAGCGCGGTCACTTCGAGCCCGGAATCGTCCGCCAGGGCCCACAGGCCCGTCGCGCGCGCCAGTTCGGTCGCCTTCTTGAGGGCGTTGGCCTCGAAGGTGTCGCCGTCCTCGATCACGTCGTGCAGATCCGGAAATTCCGCCGTGGACACCCATTCCACGCCGGGCAGATCGAAGATTTCGCGGATTTCCTGGATCTTGTGGGCGTTGCGGGAAGCGATCAGGATCTTCACGGGGTCCTTTCAGCCGACGCAGCGGCGTTCGATCTGGCGGGAGATGCCCGTCAGGATTTCATAGGGGATGGTGCCGCAGTGCTTGGCCAGTTCGTCGGCCCAGATGGCGTCGCCGCCCTGTTCCCCGATCAGGACGACTTCGTCGCCGGCGCGCACGCCGCTGGCCGGCCCGAGATCGGCGGAGATCCAGTTCATGCTGACGCGGCCGACGACGGGCCGGCGTTTCCCGCCGATGAGCACGTGGCCCTTGTTGCCGAGGTGCCGCTGGTAGCCGTCGGTATAGCCGCAGCTCAACGTCGCCAGATCGGTCGGCGCCGGCGTCCGGTAGCTGCCGTAGTAGCCCACGGCGAAACCGGCGGGCACCGTCTTGACCTGGAGCACGCGCGTTTTCCAGCGCAGCACGGGGACGGTCGCGAAGCGCTGGGCGGGATCGGCGGAGCCGTAGCCGTAGAGCGAGATGCCCACGCGGACGGCGTCCTGGTCGCAGTCCGGCAGCAGCAGCGCGGCGCGGCTGCTGGACATGTGCCGGAACAGGCGCCGGCCGGCCGCGGCGTCGAGCGCCGGCAGGGCCTGCCGGAATTTTTCGGCCTGGCCCTTGGCCGCGGTCGGTTTCCGCTCCGGCTCGACCATGGCGAAATGGGTGCAGACGCCCTGCACGTCCAGGCCCGGCAGGCGCGCGGCGGCCGCCGCCTGGTCGAGTTCGGCGGGCACGACGAAGCCCAGCCGGCCCATGCCGGTGTCGAGCTTGAGGTGCACGGACAGGCGGCCGCCGGCGGCCACGGCCGCCGCGGAAAGCGCCTGCGCGTGTTCCGCCGAAACCACGACGGGCACGATCCGGTCGCGCAGCATGAGCGGCACGTCCGCCGCTTGCGCCGCGCCCAGCACGAGGATCAGTTCGGCGGCCGGCGCCGCCGCGCGCACGGCCGCGGCTTCGGCGACGTAGGCCACGGCGAAGCGTCGCACGCCCGCGCCGGCCAGGGCCGCCGCCGCCGCCGCCAGGCCGTGCCCGTAGGCGTCGGCCTTCACGACGGCGATCAGGTCCGCGCCGCGCAGCGCGGACCGGATGGCGGTCGCGTTGCCGCGCAGCCGGTTCAAATCCACTTCGACCCAGGATCCGCCGCAATTCATGATGCGGGGCATTAAACACTCCGCTTCCGCGGCGCGCCACATTTTTCGGAACCCGAAGCGCAAAGGACTGGAAATCGGTTCCGGTATTGCGTACTCTGCCCGCACCATGCCAACCGGAGGAACCCGCATCATGAACGTCCGCGCCCTCGTCCGCCTCGCCCGCTTCGCCCTGCTGCCCCTCCTGCTGGCCGGTTGCGGCGGCGGCGGCCCCGATGAAGACCGGCTCGAAAACCGGAATCCCGGCAACAACGACCTCAACGTCGTCGTGGCGTTCGGCGACAGCATCACCCGCGGCAGCGAATGCGCCTGCGAGCCCTATCCCCGGCGCCTCGCCGCCCTCGTCGGCAAATCCGTGCTGAACACCGGCGTCAGCGCCAGCCGCGCCATCGAAAACGTGTCGCGCACCCAGGAAGCGATCGACAAGTACCACCCCGCCTTCATGCTCATCCTCTACGGCGTCAACGACCTCATCGCCAGCGCCGAAGCGGCGTCCGTCCTGGACGCTCTCGGCCAGATGCTCGACATCTGCGAAGCCAACCAGGTCGTGCCCGTCCTCGCCACCTATCCCCAGCCCATCGGCAACCACCTCGGCTTCGCCGAACGCACCCTGCTCCTCAACGAGGGCATCCGCCAACTGGCCCAGGCCCGCGGCATTTTCTGCGTCGATCTCGAGCGCGAATTCGCCGCCGATCCGGCGCTCTACGAAGGCGACGGCCTGCACCCCAACGAGGCCGGAACCGTGATCCTGACCTTGGCCTTCGCCGATTTGTTCTGACGGCGGGTTTGACGTGATTTTCATCGTTTTCGCCTAGACGTTCGGTTCCATTTTCGTATGCTCCAACCAGATATGTAGATATCTGCGGAGGGATGAAGCATGAAAACTGGGCGCAAGTGGGTTTCGTTTTCGGGTGCGATCGCTTTTCTGGGGGCGTTTCTCCTCGCGGGTTGCGGATCGGACGGCGACTCGGGCCTGTCGAACAAGAATCCCGGCAACAACGACCTCAACGTCGTGGTGGCGTTCGGCGACAGCGTCACCCAAGGCAGCGAATGCGCCTGCGCGCCGTATCCCGGGCGCCTGTCCGGCCTGATCGGCAAGATCGTCTACAACACCGGCGTCGGCGGCAGCCGGGCGAGCGACAGCGTGGGGCGCACGCAAGAGGCCATCAACAAGTACCACCCCGCCTTCATGCTCATTTTGTACGGCATCAACGACATCATCCACGGCGGCGATGCCGGCAGCGTTTCGGGCGCCGTCAACCAGATGGTCCTCATCTGCAAGCAGAACAACGTGGTGCCGGTCCTGCTGACCTACCCGCGGCCCATCGCGGGCCACAACCTGTTCGCGGGCGGTACGATCGCCCTCAACCGGAACATCCGGGCCATCGCCAAGATGGAAGGCATCCGGTGCGTCGATCTCGAGCGGGAATTTTCCGCCGGGGCCGATCCGCTCTTCGCCGAATGGCCCCTGACGGATGCCAACCTGATGGAGCCCGACGGCCTGCACCCCAACGACGCGGGCACGCAGATCATCGCGCTGGCCTGCGCCGATCTCTTCTGAGCCGCCCGGTTCGCCGGCCGTGAAACTCCCTGCCGCCGCTGGCCGCTTCCGATGGTTCGGCGCCGCGCTGTTGGTCGGCTTCGCGGCCGGTTGCGACGACGGCGACGGCAAGCTCTCCAACGGCCAGCCCGGCCTCAACGACGTGAACGTGGTGGCCGCGTTCGGCGACAGCATCACCCAGGGCAACGTGTGCTCCTGTGCGCCCTATCCCGCCCGCCTCGGCCCGCTCGTCGGCAAAACCGTGGTCAACGCCGGCGTCCACGGCACGATGGCGCGGGAAAGCGTCGGCCGCGCGCAAGCCGTGATCGACCGGTTCCATCCCGCGTTCATGCTCATCCTCTACGGCGTCAACGACGGCATCCACGGCAAAGGCGCCGACGGCACGCTGGCCGCCCTGCGCGACATGGTCGGCCTCTGCCGCCAGAACCAGGTCGTCCCCGTCCTCGCCACCTATCCGCTCCCCTTCGGCAGCCACGGCGCGTTCGCCGGCCGGACCGACGTCCTCAACGACGGCATCCGCGCCCTGGCGAAGGAGCTGCGCGTGCGCTGCGTGGATCTCGAGCGGGAATTCGCCGGCCCGGCCGATCCGGCCACCGGCGTCGCCGCGACCGAGCGCAGCCTGATGAACTCCGACGGGTTGCACCCCAACGACGCCGGCACGCAGGTCATGGCCCTGGCGTTCGCCGACTTGTTCTGATCCGCCCCCGGCGGCCGCCCGGACTCAGGCGCGCGCGGCGGCCAGCAGTTCGGCCATGGACGTGCGCCCTTCGTAGAGCGCCTTGCCCACGATGGCCCCCGCCAGGTTCGCCTTCCCCAGCGCGCGCAGCCGGACGACGTCGTCCGCCGTCGTGATGCCGCCGGACGCGATGATCGCGCAGCCGGGGCCCACGGCGGCGCAGACCTCCGCGTTGCCGGCGAAATTGGGTCCACGCAGCATGCCGTCGGTGGCCGTGTCGGTGTAGATGATCGTTTTCACGCCCGCGGCCGCCGCGCGCCGCGCGAGGTCCACGGCCGTCGTGCGCGAGGTCTCGGTCCAGCCCTTCACCTGCACGAAGCCGTCGCGCGCGTCGATGCCCACGGCCAGGCGGTCGCCGTATTTCTTCGCCAGCGCCGCCAGTTCGTCCACGCGCTCCAGCGCGCGCGTGCCGAGGATGGCGCGGCGCACGCCGCGCGCCAGCAGCGCGTCGAGGTCCGCGTCCGTCCGCAAGCCGCCGCCGCATTCGACGGGGATGCCCGCCGCGGCCGCCATCCGCCCGATCACGTCCAGATGGGCCGGATGGCCCTGGAAGGCGCCGTCGAGATCCACCACGTGGAGCCACGTCGCGCCCTGCTGCGCCCAGGCGCGGGCCTGCGCCGCGGGATCGTCGCCGTAGACCGTCGCGTCGTCCGCGCGGCCCTGCCGCAGGCGCACGCACTGGCCGCCCTTGAGATCCACCGCCGGCAAGATCGTGAATTCGCCCATCGCGCCTACTCCTGGCTCCACTCGACGAAGTTCTTCAGCATGCGCAGCCCCGCCTGCTGGCTTTTTTCGGGGTGGAACTGCGCGGCGACGGTGCGGCCGCGCCAGACCAGGGAGGTGTAGTCGACGCCGTAGTCCGTCCGCCCCGCGTCCCAGCCCGCCGCGCCCGGCAGATAGAACGAGTGCACGAAATAGAAATAGGTTCCGTCCGGGAGGCCGCGCAGCAGCGGGCACTCGTCCCGGCCCGGCGCGCGGCGCACGCGGTTCCAGCCGATCTGCGGCACCTTCCACTCCGGCGGCAGCGCGAATTTCTCGATCGGCGCGGGGATGACCCCCAGCCCGGCCGTGCCGGGCGATTCCGCGCTGGCGACGCAGAGCATCTGCAGGCCCAGGCAAATCCCGAGCAGCGGCCGGTCCGCGGCGATCCATTCCCGCAGCGGCTCCACGTAGCCCGCCCGCGCCAGGTTCGCCATGCCGTCGCCGAATGCGCCCACGCCCGGCAGAATCAGCGCGCCGCAGCCGGCCATCTCGGCCGGGGCCGCCAGGATGCGCGCGGGCGCGCCCAGGAAGGCCAGCGCGTTCGCCACGCTCCCGAGGTTGCCCATGCCGTAATCGACGATGCCGATCATGCGCGTCAGAGAATTCCCTTGCTCGACGGCACGCCCTTGACGCGCGGATCGCGCCGGCACGCCGCTTTCAGCGCGCGCGCCAGGCCCTTGAAGACCGATTCCCACGCGTGGTGCGCGTCCGTGCCGTAGAACTGGCGGACGTGCAGGTTCAGGCGCGCCTGCGTCGCGAACGCGCGCAGGAATTCGACCAGCAGGCTCAGCTCGAAATCGAGGATCTTCTTCTTCTTGTTGGCCATCTCCACCACGAGGTACGGCCGGCCGCCGAGGTCCAACACCACGCGGCTGAGCGTTTCGTCCATCGGCATCAGGCTGAAGCCGTAGCGCTCGATGCCCTGGCGGTCGCCCAGCGCCTGGTTCAGCGCGTCGCCCAGCGCGAGGCCGACGTCCTCCACCGTGTGGTGGTGGTCCACCGCCAGGTCGCCCGTCGCCCGCAGCTGCAGGTCGAACAGCGAATGCTTCGCCAGCAGCTCCAGCATGTGGTTGAAGAACGGCAGGCCGGTTTCGATCTCGTACCGCCCGTTCCCGTCCACGTCCAGCTCCGCGCGGATCTGCGTCTCGCGCGTGTTCCGCGCCACGATGGCTTTGCGCTTTTTCATGATGCGGGGACGATACCCGTCCCGCCGCCGCCGCGCAACGGATTTCCGCCCCGCCAAAGTGCTTGCGGCGGCCGGGGACGCCGCCTATATTGACGGGTGCAGGCTGTCCTGCGCGGAAAGAAGGCAACCATGGCGCTGATCAATTTCGATTGCCCCGAATGCGGCCACAACCTCGAAGTCGACGAGGGCGGCGCCGGATTCATCGTCAAATGCCCCGAGTGCGGCAATCCCCTCCAGATTCCCGAATTGCCCAAGTCCCACCGGATCCGCAAGGCCGCCGGCGCCGCCGCAACGCTCCTGGCCATCCTCGGCCTGTTCGGCGCGAATCTCTTCCTCTGGTCCCGCGCGCGCGATTTCGAGCGCCAGGCGGAGGAACTCGCCCCGTTGCGCGAAGCGGTCCAGGGCGCCCAGGCCCTGAACCTGGCGCAGGGCGCGGAAATCGAGCGTCTGCAAGGCGAACTGGCCGCCCAGCCCGAACACGATCCCCGGGAGCTGGCCCAGGCCGCGCTCGCGGCCGTCGCGGAAACCGAGGAACTTTCCCGCGAACTGGGCCGCGTGGGCCAGCGCCTGCTGGAAAACAGTCCGGAAGACCGCCTGCGCCTGCTGCGCGGCCACATGGCCAAAGTCGTCCAGGCCGCCAAGAACGACCTGCCCGTCGCGCCGGACGTCACCGACGTCGGCCCCGGCCAAGGCGTGCAGGGCCGCAAGATCGTCTTCCCCGTCCTGCCCGGCCCCGACGGCCAGGAACTGCGGAAGAACGCCGTGGTCGCCGGCGTGGAAGGCGACAAGGTGTCGGTGCTGTTCGAAGGCGGCACCGCGACCTATCTGCTGAGCGAGCTGCATCCCGGCGTCGCCGCCTTCCTGCCGGTGGATCCGCTGCTGGCGCTGCCCCGGCGCCAGCGCGACGCGGAAGTCGTCCGCGTCTACCAGACCCAGCAGGCCGAGCGCGACGAAAAGATCGCCCAGCTGCGCGCCGCCGTCGAAGCCCAGTTGCCCGCCGCCGCGCCCTAGGCCGGAGCGGTCCGCCATGGCGCTCCGTCCCAACGAAGCCGAAATCCGCCGGCGCATGGCCGCCGCGGACGTTCCGCCGCTGGTCGTGGACGCCTTCCTGCAGAACGTGCGCCGCTGGTGCGCGGGCGAACTCGGCACGATTCCCGGCGCGGATCTGGCGCCGCTGGGCCGCCTGCCGCGGTTGGAGGAACTCGACGAATTCGATCCCGCCGGCGAAGCGGCCATCGGCCGCACGGTGCTCGTCAAGCTCAACGGCGGCCTCGGCACCAGCATGGGCCTCGAGCGCGCCAAGTCGCTCATCGTCGCCAAGAACGGCCTGACCTTCCTCGACGTCGTCGTGCGCCAGGTCGAATTCCTGCGCCGCCGCTGCCGCGCGCCCCTGCCCTTGCTGCTGATGAACAGCTTTTCCACCGACGCCGATTCCCTCGCCGCCCTGGCGGAGAAGCATCCGGGCTTCGGCAATCCCGGCGGCCTGCCGCTGTCCTTCTGCCAGCACCGCGTGCCCAAGCTGGACGTCGCCACCCGCGGCCCCGTGGACTGGCCCGAGAACCCCGCCCTCGAGTGGTGCCCGCCGGGCCACGCCGACATCTACCACGCCCTCCAGACCACGGGCCTGCTCGACCGCCTGCTGGGACTGGGCTTCCGCTACGCCTTCGTGTCCAATTCCGACAATCTCGGCGCCCTGCTGCACATGGGCATCCTCGCCCACGTCGCCGCCCGCCGCCTGCCGTTCCTGATGGAAGTCACCGCGCGCACCGAATGCGACCGCAAGGGCGGACATCTCGCCCGCGACCGCGCCACCGGGCGCCTGCTCCTGCGCGAGTCCGCCCAGTGCCCGCCCGACGAAGCCGCCGATTTCCAGGACGTCCGGAAACATGCCGTGTTCAACACCAACAACCTGTGGCTCGATCTCGAGGCGCTGCGCGACATGCTGGCCGGCTGCGGCGGCCTGCCCGCGCTGCCCTTGATCGTCAACCGCAAGACCGTCGATCCCGTCCGCGCCGACTCGCCCGCCGTCGTCCAGCTCGAAGCCGCCATGGGCTCGGCCATTGCCTGCTTCGAAAACGCGGCCGCCCTCGTCGTGCCCCGCTCGCGCTTCGCCCCCGTCAAGACCACCAACGACCTGCTGGCCGTCCGCTCCGATCTCTACACCCTCGGCCCCGAACACCAGGTCGCGCTCCATCCGCAGCGCTTCGGCCCGCCGCCCGCGATCGTCCTCGATCCGCGCTTCTACAAGAACATCGCCGATTTCGAAGAGCGCTTCGCCCAGGGCGCGCCGTCGCTGCTGCAGTGCGAATCGCTGCGGATCGACGGCGACATCCGGTTCGGCGCGCACGTGCGCATCGAAGGCGCCGTCCATCTGCGCAATCCCACCGCCACTCCCGCGCGCATCGCCGCCGGCACGCGCCTGCACACCCCCGCGTCGGCCTGATCCGGCCTCAGAGCAGGTCTTCGAAGACGACGTATTCCTTCTCGACCATGCCGAGGCTGCGGCACACGTCCAGCGCCGGCTTGAAGTCCTTGTGGACGTAGGTGCGGAACCCGCACACGTTGCCTTCGCGGGCGGCCAGTTGCTGCAGCGCCTCGTCCATGGCCGCGTAGACGCCCCGGCCCCGCATCTCGGGCTTCACGTAGTAGCTGGAAATCCACCAGAACATCTTGTTGCGCCAGTCGCTCCACTCGTAGGTCACCAGCAGGCACCCCGCCGGCGCGCCGTCCGCTTCCGCGATCAGGTAGAACCCGCGCTCGGGATGCCCCATCAGCGCGACCACCCCCGCCATCGCCGTCGGTTCATGCAGCGCAACCCCCTCGGTTTCCAGCGCCAGCGCGCGATTGAAATCCGCGATCCGCCCCGCCTCCGCCGCCGTTGCCGGCCTCACCTTGATCCCGCTCATGACGTACCTCCCGGTTTCTACGGAAAGCATAAGCCTTCCCGGACCGGTTGCCTAGCCCCAAAAGGCGGGAATCGGCGCGCGCGGTTTCAGGCGCGGGCGGGCTTCCGCGGACCCCACTTGGCCCAGGCCACGACCGCCAGCAGCGCGGCGGCCCGCAGGTGCACGTGCCACGGCAGGCCGGTCGCGCAATGCGCGTGGGCGTCCACGAGCCGGGCGCCCGGCGGCGTCCAGCCGGGCGGCACCAGCTCCTGCACCAGCAAACCGAAACCGATCGCGCAGGCCGCCAGCACCGCCACGTAGACCGCCGTCGCGCGGCCGCCCAGCAATTTCCAGACGGCCAGCACCGTCGCGGCGCTCACGCCCGGTCCGGCGACGAGAAACGCCATCGCCGCGCCCGGCGAAAGCCCCGCCGCCAGCAGCCCCAGCGCGAAGGGCACCGCCGCCGTCGAACAGACGTACATCGGAATGCCGATCGCCAGCGTCAGCACCATTTGCAGCAGCGGACTCGCGATCCGTTCCGCCACGTAGTTTTCCGGCACCAGCGCCGTCACCGCCGCCGACACCAGCGCGCCCAGCAGCAGCGCGCCGCCCACCGAGCGCGGCAGCACGATGAATCCGTTGTGGAAAATCCGCACCCACCACGGCCGCGTCTCGGCCTCGATCTCGGGCTCCGCCAGCCCGGCCGCGGAGGGCACGTCCCCGTCCACCGCTTCCACCGCGAAGCCGCACGCCACGCCCGACACCAGCGCCGCCAGCGGCCGGAATAGCGCGAACAGCCCTCCCATCATGCCGAAGGTCACCGCGATGCTGTCCACGCCCGTCTGCGGCGTGCTCATCACGAACGCGGCGGTCGGCCCCTTCCCGGCCCCGTGCTTGCGCAGCGACGCCCCCAGCGGAATCACGCCGCACGAACACACCGGCAGCGGAATGCCCAGCGCCACCGCCTTCAAGATCGCCCCGAACCGGCCCCCGCCGAAATGCTCCCGCACCGCCCGCGCGTTCAGCCACAGCGACAGCACGCCCGCCACCGCGAACCCGCCCAGCACCCACGGCGCCATCTCGCCCAGCACCGCCCAGGCGTGCCGCAGCACGTCGCTTAACATGGTGACACCCTTTTCCATAGCGTAATAATCTAGCACGTTCGTCGAGTTTTCTCCAGTTCCGCGCTGGATTTGTCCGCGCGCGCCTGCTACGGTCCTCCACGATGCATCCCATCCTGTTCAGCGTGTTCGGCAAGGAGATCTACAGCTACGGCATCCTGGCCGCGCTGGGGTTCCTGGCCGGCATCCTGACGTGGCTGTGGCTGGCGCGGCGCGAGACCCGTCCGCCGGGCTTCGCGGCCGATCTGGGCTTCTGGCTGATGGCCGGCGGCATCGTCGGCTCCCGCCTCGCCTACGTCGTCGCCAACTGGTCCTACTACCGCGCCGCGCCCCTCGAGATCGTGCGCATCGACCAGGGCGGACTCATCTTCTACGGCGGCTTCCTCCTCGCCTGCGCGGCGCTGGTGTTCTTCGCCCGCCACCACCGCGTGCCCGTCTGGCATCTGGCCGACTTCGCCATCCCCGCGCTGGCCATCGGCCACGCCCTCGGCCGCCTCGGCTGCTTCCTCAACGGCTGCTGCTACGGCCGGCCCGCCGGCGACCATCTCTGCGGCATCGCCTACCCCCCCGTCTGCGAGCCCGGCAAGCTCTTCCCCGGCATCCCGCTGTTCCCCGTGCAGCTCATCGAATCCGCCGCCCTGCTCGCGATTTGGGCCGCGCTGCTGTACGCCTATCCGCGCCGCAAGAAAGACGGCGCCGTCTTCGCCCTCTACCTCCTGCTCTATCCCCCGGTGCGCTTCGCCCTCGAATACCTGCGCGGCGACGAACGCCAGTCCTGGTTCGCGCTCGACGTCGCCCAGGTCACGTCCATCGCGCTCTTCCTGATCGGCCTCGCCCTCTTCGCCTTCCTGCCCGCCCGGAAGTACGCGCCCCCGCCCAAAGCCTAAAACATATTCTGATCTACGATGGCCGTTGGTCATCCCCCGACGGGGTCGTCGGGGGGCTCCATAGACGAGGATTACCAGGCTGTTTGGAGCCGGCACGACCTCGTGCCGGTCTTCTCCGGCGGCTAGGAAACAAGCCATTCTGCTCTAGCCCGCCGCCCCGCCGGCCAGCATGCCGCACGCCGCGTGGACGTCCTGCCCGCCGCTGTAGCGCCGCGCCACGGGCATTTTCAGGTGCCGGCGCAGCGCGTCGCGGAACGCCCCCAATTCCTCCGCGGCAGGCGGCCGGAACCGCCCCGTCGCGTCGTTCACGTCGATCAGGTCCAGCGTGATCGGCAAATCGCGCACCCACTCCGCCAGTTGGATCGCGTCTGCTTCGCGCGTATTGACGCCCGCGATCATCGTCCAGGCCAGCGTGATCCGCCGGCCCGTGGCCGCGTGGTACTCGCGCAGCGCGTCCCGCAGCTCCGGCAGCGGCGCCGCCGCCGGCATCAGCTCGCGCCGCCGTGCTTCGTCGGCGCTCGTCAGCGACGCGATCAACCGGTACGGCAAGCGCTCCGCCGCGAACCGCCGGATGCCCGCCGCCACGCCCGCCGTGGAAAAACTGATGGCCTTGGCCGCGATCGCCGGCCCGCACGGCTCGCTCAGGATCCGCGCCGCGCGCAGCGCCGCGTCCAGGTTCAGCAGCGGCTCGCCCATCCCCATGAACACGACGCCCCGCACCGGATGCCGCGCCCGCGCCGCCACCTGCACCGCCTGGTCCGCCATCTCCCAGGCTTCCAGATTGCGGACGAAGCCCATCCGGCCCGTCGCGCAGAACGCGCAGCCCAGCGCGCAGCCCACCTGCGAGCTGACGCAGACGATCGTTTTCTCCTGCCCCGGCCGGTGCGCCAGCGGGATTTCCACCGCCTCGAACGGCTCCGGCCCCGCGCCGCGGAACGAATATTTCGCGAAGCCGTCCCGCGGCGAAACCCGCCGGTCCAGGACCTCCAGCCGCGGCAGCCGCACGGCGGCGCGGACCCGCTCCAGCAGCGCGCCGGACACCTCCGGCAGGTCGGCGGGAAACTCGTCGCGCCGCAGCGCCGCCGCCTGCAGCCGCCGCGCCAGCCGCGGCGAAACGCCCAGCGGCGCCAGCGCGGCGTGCAACTCGGTCGCGGTCAGGTTTTTCAGCAGGATCGGCATGGAGCGCCGGGAGGTGGAGCGGGCGATGGGAATCGAACCCACGTAGCCAGCTTGGAAGGCTGGAGCTCTACCATTGAGCTACGCCCGCGGAAGAAATTTCGCGCGCATTGTGCGGGAGACGGCAAACCGGGTCAAGCCCCGCGTTTGGAAGCGGTTCGCGCCTTTCCGCCCCGCCCGCCGGCCGCGATCCACGTGCATTTTTCATCATTCCCGCCTTGATTCCCCAGCCCCCGCGGGAGCAGGATTTTCATGGACGGAGGGACGTCCCGAACGGCGGACGCCCGGCCGGCCGAACACAAGGAGACAACCCATGAGACCTCCGATGACCAAGCGTTCCGTTCGGATCTTCCTCGCGGTGCTGCTGGGGCTGGCGACCGCCGGCACCCTGCTGACGGCCTGCACCGGCACCGAAGGCAGCTGCGGCCGGTCATGCGCGCAAGACTGCGGGGGCAGTTGCGGCAAAGCCAGCGGACACTCGGGCATGCACGAGTGCGATTTCTGCGGTTGGCACTGGTACTAGAGATTAATTCCGCCTGAGCCGCGCCGGCTCCGAACGGCCGAGTCCGCCCGCAACGGCCTAGAACGTCACGAGCAAGCCCGCGCCGCCGTAGACGCCGTCCGCCAGCGGCGTGCCGGGGAAGAAGCCGTCGGATTTGCCGCCGAGCTTGCCGACCAGCCCGACGTACTCGCCCACCATGAACGACAGTTCGCCGCGGACGTTCCAGCCCGTGCCGGCGTAGAGCTGCTCCGCGGATTCCGGTTCTTCCCAGAAATCGGCCTGCAGCGACAGCGCCGCGCGCGGCCCCAGCGGAATCCGGTGCAGCCCGCCGCCCGCGCCGTAGGTGCGGTCCGTCGAACTGTCCAGATCGCGCACGTAGACGTTCACCAGCGGGCCCGGGGTGACCAGATACAGATCGAGGAAGCGCGTGACGTCCTGCAGCCCCATGAACGCGCGCGTGCCGGCGGTGAGCCCGAAGCCGCCGCCGAGCGGCACGACCGGCGGGCGCACCTGGGTGCGCCCGCGGTACACGTGGTCGGCGAAATAGCCGTACATCGCCGCCAGCGCCGCCGGATCCACCAGGTTCCAGATCGCCGCCGCCCGCACGTCGTCGTAGTTGTCCTGCAGCAGCGGATCGCGGAAATCCACGACGTAGTCGTGGTCCCACACCGCCGCCGGATCGCCGCCGCGCCGCTGCGCCTGGCGCGAAATCAGCCAATAGGCGATGTCGTTGCCGTTGGTGTAGTCGTCCGTGAAATCCTCGCGCGAATCGCCCGGATCGTGCGTGATCAGGCAATACAGGCTGAAATCGAGCTTCGCGATGGCCATCAGCGGGATCTTCGAGGCGTCGGTGCCGTCGCCGGCATACAGATCCTGCAGGACGCGGTGCGCCAGGATCGAGTCCGACTCCGTCCCGCCCGCGGCGATCGCCAGCATCTGCTCCATCGTTTCGGGATCCTTGTTCAGGCCCGTCCCGCCCGAGAAATCGATGCCGAAGGCGTATTCGGGATGGAGCCGGAATTCCCGCCCGCGCGACCCGTGGCCGAACACCTCGTGCTGGAACGTGGAGAGGCCCGCCGCGAAGAAGAATTCGTAGGCCGGCGCCACGTAGGAAATCGGCATCACCCGGCTGATGCCCCGGCTGATGAGGCTGTGGACGCTGACGACGGACGCCCCGCCGTAGTCCATGGCCGGATCGGTCTCGAAGCCCAGGAAGTAGGCATCGAACGCGCGGTTGGTCAGCGACCCCGCCGAAGCCGCCGCGGCCAACGCCCAACCCAACCCGATTCCGACCAGCGCTTTCTTCATGTCCACCTCTCCTGCGAACGATAGGCCTCGCACTATGCAAGTTCCCGCGGCGGAAATCAACCGCCGGGGCCATCCATTTTGCGGGGTCGGGCCCCAAGGGGGCGCGATCCGGATTCAGGCGGGCCCCGCCACGACTCGACTGAGCTCGCCGAAGTCCTTGCGTGGTGGGGCAGAGCAAACTTGGCTTCCCACGGCACAAGGCCGTGGGGGGCGCAGTCCCGACTTTCGCTGGAGGATCGGCGGGCCCCATGGCCTTGCGCCATGGGGGAGCAAACTTGGCTTCCCACGGCACAAGGCCGTGGGGGGCGCAGTCCCGACTTTCGCTGGAGGATCGGCGGGCCCCATGGCCTTGCGCCATGGGGGAGCAAACTTGGCTTCCCTCCTTCGCTATGGCTTCGAAGGGCAGGCCCACGGCACAAGGCCGTGGGGGCCAAAGCCCGCCTGCGCCCAGACGCGGCATTCCGGCCGGAACACGTAACCGATCCGCCGCCCCGGACGACCGTGGGGAGTGAAAGCGAAATCCCGTCGAAAGGAGAGGCTTACCATGAGAACGAACGAATGGAAGAAAATCCTGGCCGCCGCGGCCGTCGTCGCGCTCCTCGCGCCGCTGGCGGCGTCGGCCCGGCCGCCCGCGCAGCGCCCCGCCCCGCAGCTCAAGCCCAACCAGGCGGCCGCCTGTGCCGTGGATTCGCGCCGCGGTCCGTCCGGCTCGCGCCATCCCCACCCCGGACCGGCGCACGGCCGCCGGCCGCACGGCCATGCGTCCTGGTACTGGGCGCCGCCGCCCCCGCCGCCCCCGCCCTACTGGGGCTATTACCCGCCGCCGCCGCCCCCGCCGCCGGCCTACTATTACTACTACCGCCCCGGCTGGAGCGTCT
>CALKWZ010000075.1 GCA_938003985.1 uncultured Verrucomicrobiota bacterium
AGCACCTTGACCCAGATTTCCTCGCCCATCTTGACGACGTCTTCCGTGCGGTTGACGCGGAAGTCGGCGAGTTCGCTGATGTGCACGAGGCCTTCCTGGCCGGGTAGGAATTCGGCGAAGCAGCCGAAGTCCTTGATGCCGGTGACGGTGGCGCGGTAGATCTTGCCGACTTCGGCTTCCGCCGTGAGGGCCGACACTTCGCGCAGGGCGGCGTCCAGGTTCTCCTTGTTGTTGGAGAAGATGGAGACCTTGCCGTCGTCCTCGATGTCGATCTGGGTGCCGGTGGTCTCGGTGATGCGGCGGATGTTCTTGCCGCCGGGGCCGATGAGGGCGCCGATCTTCTCGGGGTTGATGTTGACGACGACGATGCGCGGCGCGTAGGGCGAGAGCTCCGGCCGCGGGGCGGGCAGGGTCGCGAGCATCGTGTCGAGGATCTTCTGGCGGGCGGCGTGGGCGCGGTCGAAGGCGCCGGCGACGAGATCCCAGTCGAGGCCGCGGATCTTCAGGTCGACCTGGAAGCCGGTGATGCCGTCGCGCGTGCCGGCGACCTTGAAGTCCATGTCGCCGCAATGGTCTTCGGCGCCGAGGATGTCGGTCAGCAGGACGGGCTTATGGCCTGCGCCGGTGACGAGGCCGATGGAGATGCCCGCGACGGGCTTCTTCATCGGGACGCCGGCGTCCATGAGGGCGAGGGTGCCCACGCAGACGGAGGCCATCGAGGACGAGCCGTTGGAGCCCATGATCTCGGAGACGACGCGGACGGTGTAGGGGTAGTCTTTGGGCACCATCGGCTCGATGGAGCGCTCGGCGAGCGCGCCGTGGCCGATTTCGCGGCGGTTGAGGCCGCCGAGGCGCTTGACTTCGCCCGTGGAGTAGGGCGGGAAGTTGTAGTGCAGCGTGAAGCGCTTGGTCGTTTCGCCGCCGGTGAGGCCGTCCATTTCCTGCTCGTCCTGGCCGGTGCCGAGGGTGACGACGGCCATGGCCTGCGTCTCGCCGCGGGAGAACAGCGCCGAGCCGTGCACGCGCGGCAGGAGGGCGACGTCCGCCAGCAGCGGGCGGAGCTGATCCATCGCGCGGCCGTCCATGCGCTTGCCTTTTTCGAGGACGCCCTTGCGGACGATCTCGATTTCGACGACGTCGAAGAGCATCTTGAACTTGTTTTCGGTCATCAGTTCTTCGCCGTAGGCTTCCTTCATCTTCGCGAAGGCGGCGTCGAAGACGGCGCGCATCTTGGTCTGGCGCTCGAGCTTCTTGACGGTGAAGAGGGCTTCTTCGAGGTCCTTGCCGGCGATTTCGCGCAGCTTGGCGAGTTGGCCGGGATCCTGGCCCTTGTCTTCGAAGGTCTTGGGGGGCAGGCCCATCTTGGCGCGCAGTTCGGTCTGGGCGTCGCAGATCTTGACGACGGCCGCGTGGCCGAACTTCATCGCGGCGACCATGTCGGCGTTGTTGATTTCGAGGGCGGAGCCTTCGATCATCATGGGCAGGTCGCGGCGGCCGACGTAGACGAGGTCGAGGTCGGACGTCTTCATCTGCTCATGGGAAGGATTGAGGACGAACTGGCCGTTGAGGCGGCCGACGCGCACGGCGCCGAGGGGGCCCAGGAAGGGCAGTTCGCTGAGCATGAGGGCCGCGGAGGCGGCGTTGATGCTGAGGATGTCGCTCTCGTTCTCGCCGTCGGCGGTCATGAGGGCGTTGTTGATCTGGACGTCGTTGAAGAAGCCTTCCGCGAACAGGGGGCGGATGGGGCGGTCGGTGACGCGGGCCGTGAGGATTTCCTTCTCGGTGGGGCGGCCTTCGCGCTTGAAGTAGCCGCCGGGGAAGCGGCCCGCGGCGTAGAAGCGCTCGCGGTATTCGATCTGCAGCGGGAAGAAGTCGATGCCTTCGCGCGGCTTGGAGGTGGTGGTGACGGCGGAGAAGACCATGGTCTCCCCGAGCTGGCAGGTGGCCTGGCCGGCCGCCTGGCGGGCCAACAGGCCCGTTTCGAACGTCATGGTTTTTTCGCCGAGGGCGACGCTGACGGACGTGGTGTTCTTCATTTCTGCTTTCCTTGCTTCTTCTCTTCTTCTGCTTCTGGCTTGGTACTTCGGTGCGCGCGGAGGCGCGGCGCGGCGGGGATTCCGGCGCGGCACGAGGAAAGGAAAGAGAAAAGACTCGGTCCGTCCACGGCCGCGGAGGCCGCCAGCGGACGGGGATGGACGCTCCCCCGCGGGGGAAACGGAACCCCCGGGGAAACTAGCGGCGCAGGCCGAGACGCTCGATGAGCTTCTGGTAGCGGGCGAGATCCGAGTCGCGCAGATAGTCCAGCAACCGGCGGCGCTGGCTGACCATGACGATCAGGCCGCGGCGCGAGTTGTGGTCGCCCTTGTGGGTCTGGAGATGCGCGGTCAGGTCCTGGATCCGCTTGGACAGGAGGGCCACCTGGACCTCCACGGAACCGCTATCCTTCTCGTGCTGTTGATATTCCTGCTTGATCGCCGCTTTGACTGCGCTGTCCATCATAACTGTTTGATCCAACTTTGCTGCTTGTCTTCTGGTTGATTGAAGGCCGGACTATACGGAGGGGGGCGGGCGGATGCAAGGGCAAAAACAGCCCCCCGCCCGGGCCCGCCCGCCGGGGCGGAGGCGCCGCCGGATCGGCGGGCCGCGATTAACCGAAACCATATCAAAATTCCGTTGCCGGCGCCGGGGAAACGGTTAATTATAGTTTTCAAGGAATGGACGCGGAGGGATCGGACGGGTCCGGATTCGATGTAGAAAACAAGTCCTGCGCAGGCGCGCCACGCGCCCGGGAAGGGGAACGCACATGAACAAGACAACGAAGCTGATCGGAAAACGGCGCCGGATTCCGGCGATTTGCGGGCTGGGGCTGGCCATTGCGGCCCTGGGGCTGGCGCCGGCGCCGGACGCCCGGGCCACCAATCCCATTTGGATCAATCCGCTGACGTGCGGCCAGCCGATCGCCAGCTATTATCTCGGCGATTCGCTGGGATCGCCCTGGCACGTCAACTTCGAGATCGGCCAGCCGTCCTGGAACTACGCGCAGGTGGGCTATGGCACGGCCGCCAACGGCACCGGCTACAACTGGGGCGTGGCGAACTGGTACGAAGACGGCAGCGGCTCCAACAAGCGCGTGCGCCGCGACATCGGCGGGCTCAAGTTCACGAGCACGGGCAATTGGTATCTGATCTGCCAGGCCAACGAGAGCGGGCCGGACACCTATACCTCCGCTTCCGCCTGCGGCTGGACGGACAGCACGACCTATCCGCCGTCCTCCATGGCCTATTTCACGGTCAACGCGCTGAACGACCCCTCCGGGCAAGATGCCACGGCGGCTTCGGCGTCGCAGATCGACCTGGCTTGGAGCAAGGATGCGCAGGGCCACAACGTCATGATCGTGCGCAAGCGGTCCTCGGATTCCTGGACGGAGCCGACCCAGGGCACGGCCTATGCCGTCGGCAACGCCATCGGTTCGGGCACGGTCGTCTACAACGGCAGCGGCACGGCCTACACCAACACCGGCCTGAGCGCGGGCACGACCTACGACTACAAGTTCTACAGCGAGAACTATTCCTATTAT
>CALKWZ010000076.1 GCA_938003985.1 uncultured Verrucomicrobiota bacterium
GGGGGCGAAAACCGGATCGCAACGGGCCTGGGCGGGCGAAAAACGGGAGATTTCAGCAGGAAAACAGGAAATTTTCAGGAAAGCAGGATGGGAAATGCCCGAGATCCGAAGTCCGAGGTCAGAGGTCTGAAAAGATACATTTGCGTGGATTTGTGTTCATTTGCGGTTGTTTTTGGGCTTCGGGGGCGAAAACCGGATCGCAACGGGCCTGGGCGGGCGAAAAACGGGAGATTTCATCAGGAAAACAGGAAGGGATGGGGGCTTGATCCTGTTTTCCTGTGTGTTTCCTGTTCTCCTGCTTATTCGGGGGGTATTGGCGCTGGACGGTCGTTTTGGCGGGGCCGGAGGAGGCCTGCGGAGGCAAAAAACGCCGAAAAATGGCTCGCAACGGGCCTGGGCGGGCGAAAAACGGGAGATTTCAGCAGGAAAACAGGCGCGCAGGCTACGGATTATTCCTGTTTTCCTGAGAATTTCGTGTTTTCCTGCTTGGGTTGGGGGTCTTCTGGCCGGGCGGGCGTCTGGCGGGCTCCCGGGGGGCGGTGAAGCGGTTGTTTTCGCGATTTTTGTTGCAATTTGCGGCGAAAAGGCGGAAAAGCGGCGTCATTTTGCGGCCGGAGGGCCGAGGCATGTTGGAATTCATACAATCCAGTCTGGGAACGGTTTTGGACGCGGCGATCGCCGCGACCTGCGCGCTGTCGGGCGTGTATTGCGCGTTCACGGCGGCGGCGCTGGCGTTCCGGCGGCACCGGCCGGCGGAGGAAGGGCTGCCGGCGGGCGCAAGCTGGCCGAAGGTGACGGTCCAGATTCCCACCTACAACGAGCTGGCGGCGCTGAATTGCGCGCGCTGCTGCCTGGCGTTCGATTATCCGGCGGACCGGCTGCAGATCCTGATCGGCGACGACAGCAACCGGCCGGAAATCTCGGCGGCGATCGATGCGTTCGCGCGGGAGAATCCGCGGGCGGAGGTCTGCCGGCGGGGCCGCAACGCGGGCTACAAGCCGGGCAACCTCAACCACATGCTGGCGCGGACGACGGGGGATTACCTGCTGATTTTGGATTCGGACTTCCTGCCGGAGCGGGATTTCCTGCGGCGGCTGGCGGCGCCGGCGGCGCGGGATCCGGAACTGGCGGGGGTGCAGGCGTCGTGGCGCGTGGCCAATGCCCGGCAGAACTACAGCACGCTGATGGGCGCGGGCATCGTGAACGTGATCCACGCGGTGATCTTGCCGGTGATGAAGCGGCTGGCGCGCACGGGCATGTTCTGCGGCTCGGCGGAACTGGTGCGCAAGGACCTGCTGGCGGAACTGGGCGGCTGGACGGTGGGGGCGCTGACGGAAGACGTGGATTATTCGCTGCGGGTGCTGGCGGCGGGGCGGCGGATCGAATATCTGGAAGGCCTGGCCTGCTCGTGCGAGACGCCGCACACGCCGGGGGATCTGTTCCGGCAGCAGATGCGCTGGGCCTACGGGGTGATGCGCGCGCTGATGGCCCACGGGCCGCGGCTGCTGTTTTCCCGGCCGGTGCGCAAGCGCACGAAGACGGCCGTGGCGTGCTTCTGCGGGGGCTATCTGATGGTGGCGCTGCTGCTGGGGACGACGGTGCTGGGCGCGCTGAACGTGGCGGTCGGCTGGGCGGCGGGCGCGCCGGCCGAGCCCGCCGGTCCGCTGGGCGGCGGGCTGGGCACGCTGGTGAATTTCGCGCTGACGTGCGGGATGCTGGTGTCGTCGGTCTGCGCGGGATTCATCAGCGGGCTGGGCGCGCGCAGCGCCCAGAAGCTGGTGGCGGCCTCGCTGAGCATCGGCGTGGTGCTGCTGTTTTTCGTGGGCCAGGGGCTGGTCAAGGCGCTCTTGGGGCTGCCGATGAATTGGTTCATGCTCAAGAAGAACGGCAACGAGCGGGCGTTGACGGCGGTTTGAACGGCCGCGAGATCCGAGGTCGGCAGTCCGAGGCGGGGGGGCTCGTGGGGGGAGCGAAAAGAGTGGGCGGGGGCCGCGCGGAGCTTGATTCCAAGGGGCATATCCCCCACTCTTTGGTGCCATCAAGAGCGCGGCTGCCGAAAATTCGCGAACGGACGTTCGCGGCGCGCAGCGGCGACTTGAAGGGGTGGGATCCACCCGAGGAGCGACGATGAAGCGTTGGTCTTGGCTGATGGCGATCGCGTTGGGCGTTTCCATGCTGGGGTTCGTGGGCTGCGAAGACGACGACGATGGCGACGACGCGGAAACGGCCGCGACGACGACCGGCGGCGGAACCACGACGACGGGCGGAACCACGACGACGGGCGGGACCACGACGGGTGGCACGACCACGACGGGCGGAACCACGACGGGCGGAACCACTCCCACGGTTTCCGCCAATGCCAACGTCGCCGGCAACTGGAACGGGCCCCAGAACTTGCCCGGCGGAACCGCCCACTTCCAAGTGAGCCTGACCCAGGACGCCGCGGACGTGGTCCGGGGGACGTTCACCAGTTCCGATATCAGCGCGTCGGGCAAGGTCAGCGGCAACGTCAGCGGCGGCGACCACGTCGTGCTGAACTTCCAATATCTGGCCGGAGCCGCCGCCGGGTATCGGGAGGTCTGGGATGGCCACGTCAACGCGTCGGTCAACGATTTCCAGGGAAGCGTCACGCCCAACAACGGCGGCGCGTCGGGAACGTTCGCGCTTCAGAAATAGACGCGGTTTTCCTGCGGCGGAGCAGTACCTCCGTCCTGCGCCCCGCTGCGACGATTCGGTCGCGGCGGGGTTTCCGCATCCGGCGGTGGACTTGCGGCGGGACTTGTGGCGTGCGCATGCCTCCCATCTGCGTCCGGGAGAGTGGAATCCGAAGAAAACAGGGGTTTGGGACTTGTTTTTCGGCCAAAGGGCGGTATTCTTTCGCACTTCTTATTTGAAAAGAGCTTGGAGCGTTTTTCATGTCGAAAATGAAAGAAATCGGAGTGGCGGTGCTGGGATTCGGCACGGTGGGGGCCGGCGTGGTCGAAACCTTGGCGAAGAACGGCGATCTGCTGGCGGAACGGCTGGGCGTGCGCCTGGCGCTGCGCGGGGTGGCGGATCTGGACGTGAAGACGGACCGCGGCGTGCAGATCGATCCGGCGCTGCTGACGACGGACGGGGCGGCGCTGGTGGCGCGGCCGGACGTGGACGTGGTGGTGGAGCTGATCGGCGGGACCGGCGCGGCGAAGGCGTTCATCCTGCAGGCGCTGCAGCTGGGCAAGCCGGTGGTGACGGCGAACAAGAAGCTGCTGGCCGAATACGGCGAGGAAATCCACCGCACGGCGGAAGCGCACAACACCGAAATCCTGTTCGAAGCCTCCGTCGGCGGCGGCATTCCGATCATCAAGGCCCTGCGCGAAGGGCTGTGCGCGAACCGCATCCAGAGCCTCTACGGCATTCTCAACGGCACCTGCAACTACATCCTGACGCGGATGGAGGACGAGCACCTGCCGTTCGACGAGGTCTTGCAGGCGGCGCAGGCGGCGGGCTACGCGGAGGCGGAACCGAGCCTGGACGTGGACGGCCACGACACGGCGCACAAGGCGGCGGTGCTGGCGTCGCTGGCCTACGGCTGCAACGTGCCGCTGGCGAAGGTGCGCGTGGCGGGCATCCGCGGCATCGCGCAGGCGGACATCGCCTACGCGGCGGAAATGGGCTATCGCATCAAGCTGCTGGCGATCATCCGCGGCGAGGCCGACGGCGTGGAGGCCAGCGTGCAGCCGACCCTGGTGAAGCACAGCCACCAGCTGGCGGCGGTGTCGGGCGTGTTCAACGCGGTGCTGGTGAAGGGCGACGTGGTCGGCACCACGCTCTACTACGGGCGCGGCGCGGGCCGCGCGGCGACGGCGAGCGCGGTGGTGGCCGACCTGGCCGACGCGGCGCTGAACCTGCGCGCCGGCGGCCGCCGGCGCGACCTGAGCGCCGTGCACGCGAAAACGCCGGTGGCGTTCCGCGACCCGGGCGCGATCGTGGCGCGCCACTACCTGCGGCTGTCCATGAAGGACCAGCCGGGCACGCTGGCGCGCGCGGCGACGGTGCTGGGCGCGCACCGGATCGGCATCGATTCGGTCATGCAGAAGGAAGCGGCCAAGGGCGCGGCCTACGTGCCCGTGATCCTCGTGACCGGCCCGGCGCCGGAGCGCGAGATCGCGGCGGCGTTGGCGGAAATCGCCGCGCTCGACGGCGTGGTGGATTGCCCGGCGGTGGCCTACCGCATCGAAGATTTCGAATAGGACCCCCAAAACAGGAGAGACCCGAAGATGGCCTTGTACGTGCAGAAATACGGCGGCAGTTCCGTGGCGGACGCCGAGTGCATGCGCCGCGTGGCGCAGCGCATCGACGACACGCGGAAAGCCGGCAACCAGGTGGTGGTGGTGGTGAGCGCCATGGGCGACACGACCGACGACCTGATCGCGCTGGCGAAGCAGGTGAACCCCGAACCCAACGAACGCGAGATGGACAGCCTGATGGCCACCGGCGAGATGGCCTCCAGCGCGGTCCTGACGATGGCGCTCCACGCCCGCGGCGTGAAGGCGATCTCGATGACCGGCCACCAGGCCGGCATCCGGGTCGACGGCACGCACCTGAAGGCGAAGATCGAAGCCATCGACCCCAAGCGCATCCGGAAGCATCTGGACCAGGGCTGCGTGGTGGTGGTGGCGGGCTTCCAGGGCACCAATCCGGCGGAAGACATCGCCACGCTCGGGCGCGGCGGGTCGGACACGACGGCGGTGGCGCTGGCGGCCGCGCTGAAGGCCGACCGCTGCCAGATCCTCAAGGACGTGGACGGCGTGTTCACGGCCAATCCCCGCGTGGTGCCGTCGGCGCGCAAGCTCGACGAAATCGCCTACGAGGAGATGCTGGAACTGGCGAGCGCCGGGTCCGAGGTGTTGCAGTCGCGCGCCGTGGAGTTCGCGAAGAACTACGGCGTGACGTTGGAAGTGCTTTCGAGTTTCGAGGTCAAGCCCGGCACGCTGGTGCGGGAGGAGGATAAGCAAATGGAACAGATGATCATCCGCGGCATCGCCGCCGACAAGAACCAGGCCAAGGCGACCCTGCTGGGCGTGCCGGACACCCCGGGCGTGGCCGCGCGCATCTTCAAGGCGCTGGCCGCCGCCAACATCAACGTGGACATGATCGTGCAGAACGTCAGCGCCGCGGGCGTCACCGACGTCTCCTTCACGGTGGCGAAGGACGACATCAACAAGACGAAGCGGACGATCGAACCGCTGGTGAAGGACATCCGGGCCGCGGGCCTGAACTTCGACGGCGACATCGCCAAGGTCAGCCTCGTCGGCGTGGGCATGAAGAGCCACTCGGGCGTGGCCTACAAGATGTTCGACGTGCTGGCCGCGAACAAGATCAACATCGAGATGATCTCGACGTCCGAGATCAAGATTTCCGTCGCGATCCGCGCCCAGGACGCCGACCAGGCGGTCCGCGCGCTGCACGACGCGTTCGGCATGGCCAAGCCCGCGCCGAAGCAGAAAGCGGCCAAGAAAACGGCCGCGAAGAAGAAGTAGCCGGGGCGTTGCGCCCCCAACGGGGCCCGCCGGGGCCCGGGAGAACCGCATGGACAAGGTCATCGTCTACGATACGACCCTGCGCGACGGCGCGCAGGGCGAAGGCATCAATTTCTCGGTGCCGGCCAAGATCCGCATCGCCCGGTGCCTCGACGAGTTCGGGATCGACTACGTCGAGGGCGGTTTCGCGGCGTCCAACCCGAAGGACATGGAGTTCTTCGAGGCGATGCGCTCGGTGCCGCTGAAGCACGCCAAGCTGGCGGCGTTCGGCAGCACCCGGCGCGCGGGCGTCGCGGCTTCGCAGGACGCGGGCCTGGCGGCGATCCTGAAGTCGGGCGCGCCCGTGGCGACGATCTTCGGCAAGAGCTGGCTGCTGCACGTCGAGAAGGTGCTCAAGACCACGCGGGAGGAAAACCTGGCGATGGTCGCCGATTCCGTGCGCTTCCTGAAGAAGCACGGCAAGGAAGTGATCTACGACGCCGAGCATTTCTTCGACGGCTACCGGGACGATCCGGACTACGCGCTGCAGACGCTGGCCGCGGCGGCGGAAGCCGGCGCGGACGCGCTGGTGCTGTGCGACACCAACGGCGGGCGGCTGACCTCCGAGGTGGCCGAGACCGCCGCGCGGGTGGCCGCGCGGTTCCCCGGCGCGCCGATCGGCATCCACACCCACAACGATTCCGAGCTGGCGGTGGCCAACTCGCTGGCGGCGGTGCAGGCCGGGGCCCGGATGGTGCAGGGCACGATCAACGGCTACGGCGAGCGCACCGGCAACGCCAACCTGTGCTCGATCATCCCCGCGCTGGCGCTCAAGCTGGGCTTCGCGCTGACCTGCGGGCCGCGGCTGGACCAGTTGCGGCGCGTGTCCGTCCTGCTGGACGAGATCGCCGACCAGCGGCCGCTGAAGAGCCGGCCCTACGTGGGCGAGAGCGCCTTCGCGCACAAGGCGGGCATGCACGTGGACGCCGTCGGCAAGGTCTCCAAGAGCTTCGAGCATATCGAGCCGGAGGCGGTCGGCAACGAACGGCGCATCCTGATGAGCGAACTGTCGGGCGCGAGCAACGTGCGCCTGAAGACGGGCGAAATGGGCCTGGTCTTCCAGAAGGATTCGCCGGAGGTGAAGGACGTCCTGCGCAAGCTGGAGCATCTGGAGAAGAACGGCTACGCCTTCGAGTCGGCGGACGCCTCCTTCAAGCTGCTGGTGCAGAAGGTGCTCAAGAAGCACGTGCCGTTCTTCGAATTGCAGGGGTTCAGCGTGGTGGTGCAGAAGGCGGACGCCGCGAGCAAGGCGACGACGACGGCCACCATCAAGGTCAGCGTGAACGGCCAGGCCGAGCTGACGGCGGGCGAGGGCGACGGCCCCGTGGACGCGCTCAACGTCGCGCTGCGCAAGGTGCTGCGGCGGTTCTATCCGGCCATCGATTCGGTGGTGCTGGAAGACTACCACGTGCGCATCCTGGATCCGGAGACCGCCACGCAGGCGACGACCCGCGTGCTGATCGATTCGTCCGACGGCCACGACCGGTGGGGCACGGTGGGCGTCAGCGGCAACATCATCGAGGCTTCCTGGGAGGCGCTCGTGGACAGCGTGGAATACAAGCTGTTCCTCGACGAACAGCGCCGCCAGGCGGGGGAGAAATAAGGCGCGCCATCATGTCCGAGCTACCGAAGAACTACGATCCGAAGGCCATCGAGGCCAAGTGGTACGCCTGGTGGAAGGAGAAGGGCTTTTTCCGCGCCGACGCGGCGCGGGGCGGCCAGTCCTACGCCATCGTGATCCCGCCGCCGAACGTGACGGGCATCCTGCACATGGGCCACGCCCTGAACGAATCCATCCAGGACGTGATGGTGCGCCGCAAGCGCATGCAGGGCTTCAACGCCGTGTGGGTGCCGGGCACGGACCACGCGGGCATCGCCACGCAGAACGTGGTGGAGCGCCAGCTCAAGAAGGAAGGCAAGAGCCGCTGGGACATGCCGCGCGAGGATTTCCTGCAGCGGGTGTGGGCCTGGAAGGAACAGTACGGCGGCACGATCCTCAACCAGCTCGAGAAGCTGGGCAATTCGTGCGACTGGGACCGGACGCGCTTCACGATGGACGCGGGCCTCAGCGAGGCCGTGGCGGAGGTCTTCATCCGCCTCTACGAGAAGAAGCTGATCTACCGCGGCGAGTACATCATCAACTGGTGCCCGCGCTGCTGCACGGCGCTCTCCGACGAGGAGAGCGAGCACGAGAACCAGGCCGGCCACCTGTGGCACATCCGCTATCCGGTGAAGGGCGGCCGCAAGAACGAGTTCGTGACGGTGGCGACGACGCGCCCGGAGACGATGCTGGGCGATACGGCCGTGGCGGTGAACCCGCGCGACGAGCGCTACGCCAAGCTCAAGGGCAAGACGTTGGTCCTGCCGCTGCTGGACCGCGAAATTCCCCTGATCGAGGACGATTTCGTGGATCCGCAGTTCGGCACCGGCGCGGTGAAGGTGACGCCCGCGCACGATCCGAACGACTTCGAGATGGGCCGGCGCCACGACCTGCCCATGATCGACGTGATGACCGAGACCGGCGAGATGAACGAGAACGCCGGTCCGTACCAGGGGTTGAGCCGCGAGGAATGCCGCCAGAAGATCGTGGCCGACCTGCAGGCGGCGAACCTGCTCGTGAAGGTGGACGACCACCAGCACGCGGTGGGGCATTGCTACCGCTGCCACACGGTGGTGGAGCCGCGCCTGTCGCCGCAGTGGTTCGTGAAGATGAAGCCGCTGGCCCGGCCGGCGATCGAAGCCGCCAAGGACGGCCGCGTCCGCTTCGTGCCCGAGCGCTGGAACAAGACCTATCTGGAGTGGATGGAAAACATCCGCGACTGGTGCATCAGCCGGCAGATCTGGTGGGGACACCGCATTCCGGTGTTCTATTGCGACGCGCCGGACTGCCAGCACGAGTGGGCGACCAAGGGGCAGCCGGAGAAGTGTCCGCGCTGCGGTTCCGACCGGTTCCACCAGGATCCGGACGTGCTGGACACCTGGTTCAGCTCGTGGCTGTGGCCCTTCAGCGTGTTCGGCTGGCCGCAGAAGAACGACGACCTGAAGTTCTTCTATCCGACCAGCGACCTCGTCACCGCGCCGGAGATCATCTTCTTCTGGGTGGCGCGCATGATCATGGCCGGCCTGGAGTTCATGGGCGACGTGCCTTTCCGCCGCGTGTACCTGCACGGCACCGTGCGCGACAACCAGGGCCGCAAGATGAGCAAGAGCCTGGGCAATTCCATCGACCCGCTCGACATCATCGCGGACTACAGCGCCGACGCGCTGCGCTTCAGCCTGATCGCCCTGACGGCGACGGGGCAGGACGTCTACATTTCCAAGGAAAAGTTCGAGCTGGGCCGGAACTTCGGCACGAAGATCTGGAACGCGGCGCGCTTCATGCAGATGCACACCGGCGGGGAGACGCCCGACGTGCGCGAGCCGCGGTTCGATCCGGCGCTGCTGACCGCGGACGACCAGCACATCCTGGCCCTGCTGCACAAGACGATCGCCGCCTGCGACGAGCACGTCGAGCGCTGCCGCTTCAACGACTACGCCAAGGCGATCTACGAATTCTTCTGGCACGAGTTCTGCGACTGGTACGTCGAGTACGCGAAGCCGCCGCTCTACGGCGCCGACGCGGCCCGCAAGGCGGAAACGCTCAAGGTCATGCACTACGTGCTGTCGCGCGCGCTGTGCCTGCTGCACCCGATCATGCCGTTCCTGACCGAGGAACTGTGGCAGGGGATGGGCTACGCGGCGCTGGCCGAGTCGATCATGGTCGCCCCCTGGCCGGAAGCGCTGGACGAGGAAGAACTGGCTTCCTGGGGCGTGCAGCCCGAAGCCGTCGCCTACGTGGACGCCAAGCACGCCGCCATCGGGCTGGCGCGCAACTTGCGCGCCGACTACGGCCTGGCGCCCGCGCAGACGGCCGATTTCGTCCTGCGGCCGGCCGACGCCGCCGTCGGCGAGCGGGTCCGCGCGGACCGCGCGGCCTATCTGCCGTACCTGAAGGCGGACAAGCTGGAAGTGGAAGCCGACTTCACGCCGGCCAAGGCCATGCCCAGCGTGATCACGCCGCTGGGCACCTTGTTCATGTCGCTCGCGGGCCACGTGGACGTGGCGGCCGAGAAGAAGCGCCTGGCCGAACAGCTGCAGAAGACGGAACAGGAACTGCTGGCCGCGAGCAAGCGCCTCGAGAACGAGAATTTCGTCGGCCGCGCCCCGCCGGAGGTGGTGGAGCAGGCCCGCGCCCGCAAGCGCGAGCTGCAGGAAAAGCGCGACAAGCTCGGCAAGCTGATCGAGGCGATGTCGGCGCCCTAGGCCGACGGATTTCAAGGAAAAGGAGAACCCCATGGCCAAGGAACTGGCATTTGTTTTGATCAACCCCTACACGGTGTCCAAGTCGCGCACCGGCGGCGTCATCGCCCGCTACATCAGCCGCACCGGACTGGATCTGGTGGCGGCGCGGATGTTCGCGCCGAACGAGAAGCTGGCGGCGTCCTTCGCGGCCCAGATCCGCGGCGACCTCGAAATCGACCCGCTGATCCGGCCGCTGCTGGCGGACTACGTCGAGCGGGAGTACGGCCCCGAGCCGGCCACGGGCCACCGCCGCCGCGTGATGATGCTGCTGTTCGAAGGCGAAAACGCGATCCAGCTGGTCAAGGACGTGACCGGCCCGATCCGCCCGACCAACAGCGGCGAGAGCGTGCGCGACACCTTCGGCGACTACATCCTCGATCTGGCCGGCGCCGTGAAGTACCTCGAGCCGGCCGTGTTCATCGGGCCCAACGTCCACGCCGTGGGCGAGACCCTCAAGCTGTGGGCGAAATACAGCGTCGAATGCGGCGGGATCGTCGACACCGCCGGCGACGTGGCCCAGGGCGCGACCCTCGAAGAGGCCCTCGTGATCCTCAAGCCCGACAACTTCCGCTTCGCCAGCGCGCGGCCCGGCCTGATCATCGACATCTTCTCCCGGTCCGGCCTGCGGATCGTCGGCGCCAAGATCCACCGCATGACGGTGGCCGAGGCCGAAGAATTCTACGGCCCGGTGCGCGACGTCCTGCGCGAAAAGCTCAAGGGCAAGGTCGCCGAACGCGCGGCCAAGGCCGTGGCCGCGGAACTGGGCATGGAGATCTCGGAAGATGTCAAAGGCGCGCTCGGCGACCTGCTGGGGCCGCGTTTCGGCGACAACCAGTTCTACCAGATCGTCCAGTTCATGACCGGCCGCTGGGGCGAAGGGCTTGTCGACGAAGAAAAGGCGAAGCCCGGGACCCTGCGCTGCCTGCTGCTGGTCTACGCCGGCCCGAACGCGATTTCCCGCATCCGCAGCATCCTCGGCCCCACCGATCCGAGCAAGGCGCTGCCGGGCTCCGTCCGGCGCGAATTCGGCCAGGACATCATGGTCAACGCCGCGCACGCGTCCGACTCCGTCGAGAACGCGCAGCGCGAGATGCGCATCACCAAGGTCGGCGACGAAACCATCCGGCCCTGGGTCGAAGCGTACTATCCCTAAAGAAAACGAACCGATCCACCGCAACCGCCAACCCCCCGCCAACCACAGGAGGCTGACATGTTCTTCTCCGGCATTGAACCCGCACCCGCCGATCCGATCCTGGGCCTGACCGAAGCGTTCCGCAAAGATCCCCGTCCGTTCAAGGTGAACCTGGGCGTGGGCGTGTTCGTGGACGAGAAGGGCACGACGCCCGTGCTTGAATGCATCAAGCGCGCCGAGCGCCTGCTGTGGGAAACGGAGAAGTCCAAGGGCTACATGCCCATTTCCGGCCCGGCCGAATTCGGCGAGGCGGTGGCCAAGCTGGTGTTCGGGGCCGACTTCCACGGGCTGGCGCTGAACGCCGTCGCCGCGGCGCAGACGCCCGGCGGCACCGGCGCCCTGCGCATCGGCGCGGAATTCCTCAAGACTTTCCGGCCGGGCGGCACCGTCTGGATGCCCGATCCGACCTGGGACAACCACAAGAGCGTGTTCGGCGCCGCGGGCTGTCCCGTGAAGTTCTATCCCTACTACGACGCCGCGCGGCGCGGCGTGGACGTCGACGCGATGGTCGCGGCGCTGGCGACGGTTCCGGCGGGCGACGTCGTGCTGCTGCACGTGTGCTGCCACAATCCGACGGGCGCGGACGTCGACGCGGCCGGCTGGGCGCGCGTGGCCGACGCGGCGGCGCGGGCCGGCTGGTTCCCGTTCTTCGATTTCGCCTACCAGGGCTTCGGCGACGGCGTCGCCGAGGACCGCGCGGGCCTGCGCACGGTGCTGCAGAAGGTGCCGGAAGCGCTGGTGGCCTCGTCGTTCTCGAAGAACATGGGCCTCTACGGCGAGCGCGTGGGCGCGCTGCTGCTGGTGGCCGAGAGCGCCCAGGCGGCGGGCGCGGCCTTCTCGCAGATCAAGCGGATCGTCCGCACGGTCTATTCCAACCCGCCCAAGCACGGCGGCGCCTTGGCCCGCATGGTGCTGGACGACGCCGAGTTGCGCGAACTCTGGCTGCAGGAAGTCGAGGCCATGCGCGCGCGCATCGCCGGCAACCGCCAGCTGCTGGTGGACGGCCTGGCCCAGCGCAAGACGGGCATGGATTTCTCGTTCATCGTCCGCCAGAAGGGGATGTTCTCCTACAGCGGGCTGAGCGACGCCCAGGTGGAATTCCTGCGCGAGCAGAAGGCGATCTACATGGTCAAGGGCGGCCGCATCAACGTGGCCGGGCTCCTGCCCGAAGCCCTCGACCACGTCTGCGATTCCATCGCCGAAAGCCTGAAGCTCTAGCCGCGGGCCGGACAGGCGGATCCGTCCAAATCGGGGGTTGCGCGGGCGGGGGGGGACGGAGTATGATCCGACCCAAATCATAAACCTGCGGTGCGGGGTCGCGCCGTCGAACGAAGGAGAAGCGATGATGAGTCTGCGAAAGATGTTGTGGGTCGCGACGGCGCTGGGCGTTCTGGCAGGGGCGGCGTGGGCGGATCCGATGCGCACGGTGTTCACCAAGGAAAACAAATTCCCCGGGGCCCTGAAACCCGAACTCTCGCTGGCCGGCGGCGGTTCGTCGTTCGAAGTGGAAGGCGCCGACGCGGATATCGAGCGCTACTTCGTGACGCCGGGCGTGCGTTTCGGCCTGACCGACCGCCTGACCCTGCTGGCGGCGGTGCCGTACGCCGGGTACTCCGACGAGGATCTCGACGAAAGCGGCCTCGGCGACGTCGAAATCGGCACGGAATTCCTGTTCTACGAAGACATCTTCGAATACGCCTGGATCATTCCGCACGCGACGGCCATCCTCTCCACGGGCGACGAGGACAAGGGCCTGGGCGCGGGCGAAGGCCAAGGGCGCTTCGGCATTTCCGTGGGCACGACGATGCACGACGTCCTGCATTGGGCCGTGGACGTCAGCTACACGCTCAACGGCGCCGCGGCGGAAGAACCGGCGATCGACGACGACCGCGACAATCTGGTGGCCGGCGCGCTGTCGCTGATCTGGGATCTCGACGAGCGGTCGAGCATCCTCGGCGAAGTGCAGGTCCGGGACGATGCCGCGGATCCGGACGACGACTTCGCGATGCGCGGCCATCTGGGCTTGGCCTATCGGATCAACAAGAGCCTGAGCATCATGGGCTATCTCGGCGGCTCGGATGGCCTCGAGGAAGACTACTACGGCATGGGCCGGCTGGTCGCCCAGTTCTAGACCCCCGCGGCCCTTTGGCCGTCTTCGCGAACCGGTTTTGGCGACAAAACCGGTTCTTTTACCATCCGGCCCCGGCCGGGAAACGGTGCAGCATGGACATTCGGTTGGACGACATCGGGCGGCAGTTCCCGCCGCACTGGGACGAAGCCCAGGCGGCGCGCGGCAAGACGGCCTTCTTCAAGGCCCTGGCGCTGGAGGCGCACCGCTTCTACGGCGGCAAGATCCAGATCCTGCCGCGGGCGCCGCTGCCGGGGTTCCAGTGGTTCAACGCCTGGTACACGCCCGGAGTGTCGGCCGTGTCCACGGGCATCCGGGACAATCCGGACGAGTCCTTCGAGCTGTCGTGGCGCGGCAACGTCGTGGCGGTGGTCAGCGATTCCACGCGGGTGCTGGGCGACGGCGACGTGTCGCCGCCCGGCGGCCTCGGCGTCATGGAGGGCAAGGCCTTCCTGATGAAGGTGCTGGGCGGGGTGGACGCGGTGCCGATCTGCATGGACAGCCGCGACGCCGCGGGCCGGCACGATCCGGAAATCCTGATCGATTTCGTGCGCCGCCTGACGCCGTCGTTCGGCGCGGTGAATCTCGAAGACATCAGCCAGCCCAACTGCTTCCGGGTGCTCGACGCGCTGCGGGAAAGCTGCGACGTGCCGGTTTGGCACGACGACGCGCAGGGCACGGGCTGCGTGACCCTGGCGGGCCTGCTCAATGCCTTGAAAGTGGCCGGCAAGGAACTGGCGCAGTGCCGCCTCGTCTTTTTCGGCGCGGGGGCGTCGAACACCACCATCGCGCGCCTGATCCTGCAGGCGGGGGCCGACCCGGCCCGGGTGGCCATGTTCGACTCCCGCGGCGGGCTGCACGCCGGCCGCGCGGACGTCGCCGCCGACCCGCGCTTCTACCGCAAGTGGGAAATCTGCCAAACGACCAATCCGGACCGGATCGCCGACATGGCGACGGCCCTGAAAGGCGCCGACGTGCTGATTTCGCTCTCGCAGCCCGGACCGGACGTGATCCGGCCGGAATGGGTGCGCGGCATGGCCAAGAACGCCATCGTGTTCGCCTGCGCGAACCCCGTGCCGGAAATCTATCCGCACGCGGCGAAGGCGGCGGGGGCCCTGGTGGTGGCGACGGGCCGCGGCGATTTTCCCAACCAGGTCAACAATTCGCTCGGGTTTCCCGGGATCCTCAAGGGCGCGCTGCTGGTGCGCGCGCGGAAGATCACCGACGCGATGGCCATCGCCGCGGCCAAGACGATCGCGGGCTACGCGGAGCGGCAGGGACTGGCGCCGGACCGCATCATGCCGCTGATGACCGACGACGGGGTGTTCTCCGAGACCGCGGCGGCCGTGGCGCGGCAGGCCGCGCGCGACGGCGTGGCGCGGCGGGAACGATCCCCGGCAGAGGTGGAGGCGCGCGCCCGCAAGGACATCGCGGAGGCGCATCGGGCGCTGGAATTCCTGGCGACGTCGGGGCTGATCCCGCCGCCGCCGGAAGACATGATCCGCCGCTGCCTGGAAGCCGCGATCGCCGCGGTGGGCCGCTAGCCGGCCGGAGTTTTGGCGACCACGATGCGGTTGCCGCGGGCTTCGACGATCCGGACGGGGGTGCCGGCGTCGAGGAATTCGCCGGAAGTGACGACGTCGAGCCGTTCGCCGTCGATGCGGGCGCCGCCGGCGGGATGCAAGGCGGTCAGGGCCGTGCCGGTTTTGCCGACCAGGGCGGAAGCATCGGGCGCGGCCGTGTAGCCGGCGGCGGCGGAGGTGGCCGAAGACAGGGCCAGCCGGCCGAACAGGCGGCTGCGCGGCAGGAACCGCCCCAGCAGCAGGGCGCCCGCGCCGGTGCCGACGAGCGCCACGCCGGTCTTGAAAATGGGGAGTTGCAAGTCGGTCCAGACCGGCACCCAGCTTTCGCTGCCGGGCGCGAATCGCACCATGGCCCCGAGCAACGAGACGAACACCAGCGCGATGCCGAACAGGCCCGCGAAGCCGAAGCCGGGAATGAGGAAGATTTCCACGAGGATCAGGGCGAGGCCGACGGCGAAGAGCAGCAGGTCTTCCATGCCCGCCAGACCGGCGATGTGGTGGCCCCAGAAGAACAGGGCCAGGCAGGCCGCGCCGAGGATGCCCGGCAGGCCGAAGCCGGGCGTCTTGAATTCGATGTAGAGGCCGAGGAAGCCGATGATCATCAGGATCGGCGCGGCGCCGGCGACCAGGCGCGCGATCTTTTCCGTGGACGTGATTTCCAGTTCGACGAGCGGATGGCCGGCGAGGCCCAGCTGCCGCAGCACGGCGGCCACGTCGGCGGCGGTGCCGGCGGAGAGTAGCGGCCGGCCGTCTTTGCCGGGCCGGGCGGCTTCTTCGGCGGTGAGGGTCAACAGGCGGCCGGCGGGGCTGATGACCTCGTCGCCGATCTTGTATTCCAGTTCGCGGCGCACCATTTTTTCGGCCAGTTCGGGATCGTGGCCGGCGTTCTGCGCGGCGGAGCGGACGAGCGCGGCGACGGCGGAAACGGCCTTTTCCTCGAGGCCTTCGGACATTTCCTGCACCCCGCCGAACGGCGTCATCAGGATCGGCAGCGCATCGCCGATGACCGAACCGGGGGCCATGAAGATGCCTTTCGTGGCCAGGGCGATGATGGCGCCGGCGGAGAAGGCGTCCTTTTCGACGAAGGTGTAGACGGGCGGTTGCGCGCGCTGGATGGAGCGGACGATGTCGCCGGCGGCGTCCAGCGTGCCGCCGGGGGTGTCCATGACCAGAACGATGGCGGCGGCGTTCCGGCGTTCGGCTTCGGCGATGCCGCGGCGCAGCACGTAGAGCAGGGCGCCTTCGATCTGGCCGCGGACGGGCACGACGTAGACCGGGGCGTCCGGCGCGGGAGCCGGCGGCGCCGCGCGCACCGGCGCGGCTGAAACGAAAAGCGCGGCCAGCAACGGAAGAACGGTTTTCATGCGGACCAGCATAAAGCCGAAGGCCGGGGATTTCAACGGCCGATGTGTCTCTTCAGCCGTTGTTGGCTTCGAGGCCGCGTTCGAGGCGGTCCATGAGGGCGCCGGAGGCGCAGTCCTTGCGGCGCATGAGGCGCGCGCCGCGGGTGACGTTGCACAGGGAGCCGCCGATGCGCCGGGCGATCTCGCGCTGGGGCAGGCCGGCGCGCAGCAGGCGCAGGATGGTCCAGCGCTTGAGCAGCGCGACGTATTCGGAGCGGGTCAGGATGTCGGCGAGGACCCGGCGCATTTCGGCGGGATCGTCGATGGCGCAGAGGGCCTGGAGGAGCTGGGTTTCTTCGTTTTTCATGGGGCGGAAACGCCGGCGTCGGGCGCCTGGTTTTCGAATTGCATGCGGTAGAGCCGTTCGTAGATGCCGCCGCGGGCGAGGAGCTCCGCGTGGCGGCCGCGTTCGGCGATGCGGCCCCGGTCGAGCACGAGGATCTGGTCGGCGCGCTGGATGGTGGAGAGGCGGTGGGCGATGGCGAAGACGGTGCGGCCCTGCATGGCCTCGTTGAGCGCGAGCTGGACGGCGCGCTCGGATTCGGTGTCGAGGGCGCTGGTGGCTTCGTCGAGGATCAGGATGGGCGGATTGCGCAGGAGGGCGCGGGCGATGGCGAGGCGCTGGCGCTGGCCGCCGGAGAGCAGCAGGCCGCGTTCGGCGATGACCGTGTCGTAGCCCTGGGGCATGGCCTGGATGAAGTCGTGGGCGTGGGCTTTTTTCGCGGCCGCGACGACCTGCTCGCGGGTGGCGCCGGGTTCGCCGTAGGCGACGTTGTGGAACACCGTGTCGTTGAAGAGAATGGTCTCCTGCGTCACGAGTCCGATGTGGCGGCGCAGGCTTTCGAGGGTGAACTCGCGCAGGTCGCGGCCGTCGAGGCGCACGTGGCCGGCGACGGGATCGAAGAAGCGCGGCAGCAGATTGACCAGCGTGGTTTTGCCGGAGCCGGAGCCGCCGACGAGCGCGACGAGCTCGCCCGAGCGCGCGGCGAAGTCGATGCCGTCGAGCACTTGCGGTTTGCCGGCGCCGTAGGTGAACGACACGCCCTCGTAGCGGATTTCGGAAATGGGGCCGGCCAAGGGGCCGGCGCCGGGCAGGTCGGCGACGTTGTCGACCATGTCGAGGATGGCGAAGATGCGTTCCGCCGCCGCGCTGGACTGCTGGACGACGAGATGGACGCGGGAGAGCTTCTTGACGGGGTCGTACATCAGCACCATCGAGCCGAGGAACAGGATGATGTCGGAGAGTTCCAGCCCGGCGTGGCGGGAGTAGAGCAGGATGGCGCAGGCGGCCAGGACCGAGAAGAATTCCATGAGCGGATTGATCGCGGCCTTGGAGGCGGTGATCTTGATCTGCCGGCGGAAGAAATCGAAGCTGTGCTTCTCGAAGCGGGCCTGTTCGCGGTCCTCGGTGCCGAAGGCCTTGACGATGGCGGCGCCGCCGATGGCTTCCTGCTGGATGCTGGCGAGGTCGGCGATGCGCTCCTGGCCGGCCTTGGAGTGGCGGCGGACGCGCTTGCCGAAGACGGCGATGGGCAGCAGGCAGACCGGGAAGACCGCCAGGCTGATCGCGGCGAGGCGCAGGTCGATGAAGAACAGATAGGTGGCCGCCCCGAGCAGGACGAACGGCTGCTGGACGAGGTCGCAGATGACTTCGGTGATGCCGCGCTCGATGAGCTGGGTGTCGTTGAGCGTGCGCGACATCAGCTCGCCCGTGCGCGACCCGGTGAAGTAGAGCATGGGCAGATGCAGGATTTTGCCGAACAGGTCGTTGCGCAGGACCATGACGACGCGCTGGGCGACCCATTCGATGAGGTACTTGCTCAGGAAGAACGTGGCGCCGCGCAGCGCGATGAACAGCAGCAGCACCGCGAGCACGGCCACGGTCAGCAAGAGGTCGTGGTCCAGGTTGCCGCCGTACCAGCTCTGGAGCCAGGCGTCGGCCGATTCCTGCAGGCGCGTGGCGCGGCCGCCGAACACCTGCGCCATGCCGCCCTTGGCGGAGAACAGCAGGCCGAACACCGACCCGCCGAACAGCATGCCGAAGACCACGGCCAGCGCGAGCCGCCCGGCGTACGGCCGGGTGCGGGCGAGCAGCCGCAGATAGATCCGTTTTTCCTGGGCCGTCAGCTTGCGCGATTTGTCGCTCATGCGCCGAGGCTTTCCAGGTAGTGCATGGCTTCGATGGCGGCGCGGCAGCCCTCGCCGGCCGCGGTCACGGCCTGGCGGTAGCGCGAATCGGCGACGTCGCCCGCGACGAACACGCCCGGCAGCGGCGTGCGGACGCCCGTGGCGACCAGGTAGCCGTTCGGATCCGTCTCCAACACGCCCGCGAAGGGCGCGCTGGCCGGCACGAGGCCGATGGCCACGAACAGCGCGCCGACCTCGAGGAGGCTTTCCGCGTTCGTCTTCACGTCGCGCAGCTTCAGGGCCGTCAGTTTGCCCTGCGCGGGATCGACGAGCGCGGCGACGACGGAATTCCAGTGCACTTCGATCTTGGCGTTCGCGAGCACGCGTTCGGCCATGATCTTCGAGGCGCGGAAGGCGTCGCGGCGGTGGATGAGATGGACGCGGGAAGCGAAGCGGGTCAGGAAGAGGGCTTCTTCCATGGCGGTGTCGCCGCCGCCGACGACGGCGATGGGCTGGCCGCGGTGGAACGCGCCGTCGCAGGTCGCGCAGTAGGACAGGCCGTGGCCGGCCAGTTCCGCTTCGCCGGGCAGGCCCAGCGGCCGGTGGCCGGCGCCGGTGGCGATGATCAGGGCGTCCGCGCGCAGCGCCGAACCGTCGGCGAATGTCAGGTCCGCGCCGCCGCCGGCGGCGGGGACGAACTGGACGACTTCGGCGCCCTGGAAGCGCGCGCCGAAACGCTCGGCCTGCTTGCGCATGGTGTCCATCAGCTCGTAGCCGGGGATGCCGTCGGGAAAGCCGGGATAGTTCTCGATGAGCGGGGTGGTGACGAGCGGGCCGCCGGGGGCGGGGCCGTCGAGGACGAGCGGGGCCAGGCCCGCGCGCGCCGCGTAGATGGCGGCGGTCAGGCCGGCCGGGCCGGAGCCGAGGATGACCAAGGATTTCATGCCCGGGAAAATACCCCGCCGCGCGGCCTGCGGCAATGCGGAAATGCCGCCGCCGGCCCGCGCCGCAGCGTTTTTACGTACTACGTAAAACGCGCCGAAAGTTTTTACGTTCTACGTAAAAATCCGGCAAACTTTTTACGTGCTACGTAAAAACCGCGCCTAGGGGGCGGCGGGCGGGGGCGTTTCGCGGACGAAGCGGGCGATCCGGGCGGCGAGCTTGTCGTGGCCGTAGTCGAGCGGCAGGACGTGGCCGGCGGCGTGGCTCTCGGTCAGCCGCGCGGGGGCGGCGTTGGTGGCCGCGAAGAAGAAGCGGGTGGCCGCGGCATCGACGATCTGGTCGGACGGGGCGATGGCCATGTAGAGCGGCCCGCGCCACTCGGCGGCGCGCGGGCGGACGGCGTCCACGGCGGCGAAGAGGGCGCGGTAGGCGGCGCGATGGATGAATTTGTCGGTTTGGTAGTCGGCGCGGGCGGCGGGGTCGCGCAGGTCCTTGGGCAGGCGCGATTCGACGACGTCGGTGAAGACCAGCAGGCGGTCGAGGAGCGCGAACCATTGGCGCGGGGAAAGGCCGGGGCTGCGGGCGGGGGAGACCTCGACGAGCGGCGCGAGCAGGACGAGGCCGGCGATCCGGTTCGCGGGGCGCAGCGCGGCGTCGAACGCGAGGGCGCCGCCGAGGGAGTGGCCCACCAGCCAGATCGGCCGGTCGGGATTCTCCGCGCGCAGGGCGGCGATTTCGCCGTCGAGATCGGCGCGCCAGGCGGCGAGGGTGGCGTCCGCCATCCGGTCGGGGCCGCCGCCGAAGCCGGTCAGGTGCAGCGCGCGCACGGCGCAGCCCTCGGCGGCCAGCAGGGGCGCGAGCTTCGCGAAGACGGCGGGACCGTCGGCGAAGCCGTGGACGAGCAGCAGCGCGGGCGCGCCGGCCGGATTGAGCGCGAAGGGTTCGACGGACGCATGGCCGGCGTGGCGGGCGGCGCGGGCGCGGACGTGGCGGGCGTAGAAGAAGTCGCTCGCCAGCCAGAAGATCGGCGCCGCCAGCGCGGCGGCCAGCAAACCGGTTCCCAGGCGCAGGAGCGGCGTCACGGGATCATTCGCCGGCGAACCGGAGCACCTTGCCGGCGCCTTCGAGCAGTTCGCTGAAGCGGGGCTGGTCGCTGCGCCGGTCCATTTCCTTCTGGATGGCGTAGTAGACGAAGAGGGAATCGTCGGTGGCGCGATGGGCCTGGAGGCCGTCGGTGGAAATCTCGAACAGGTCGATCAGATCCGAGACGGTGTGGGACTTGAGTTCGGGATACCAGGTGCGGAAGAGGACAAGGCTGTCGAGGACGGCGTTCTTGGGCGGGGGCATGTCGTTGCGCTTGGCTTCGGCGGAAATGAAGCGGACGTCGAAGGGGGCGTTGTGGGCGATGAGGACGGCGCCGTCGATGAATTCGAGGAATTCGGGATAGATGTCGGCGAAGGTCGGACAGTCCTTGAGCATCTCGGGCGAGATGTTGTGGACCTTCTGGACGTACCAGGGGATGTAGCGCTGGGGATTGATCAGCCAGGTTTTTTCGCCCAGCTTGCGGCCGTCGCGGACCTTGACGGCGCCGACTTCGACGATGCGGTCGTTGGCAGGGCTGAATCCGGTGGTTTCCGTGTCGAAAATGACGAACGTGACGTTCTTGAACTGGGTGTTCGCGGTGGGCATGCGGAAGGGGTGCGGCACGACCGGGGTCGAGTCCGCGGCGCCGGCCGAGAACATGACGAGGAACGAGCATATCCAAACGATATGCCGCGGCAAATTGCGATTCATCAACGGCCTCCTTGCGGTTCCGTCTATGTGGGTCGTTGCCAAATTCCGCCGTTCCTCGGAGCAACTGGCGAAGGCCGGAGAGGCCCTTCACTTCCTCGAAAACTTAACCTGATCCGGTGAAACGGTCAACGGGAAAACGACGAAAACGTCGGCGCCGATTCGCGGCCATCACTTCGGGTCGGCGCTGGAGCCGCGCCAGTGGAGCTTCTGGGAGAGGAGCTGGAACCAGGAGTAGCCGGGCAGATGGGCGAAGCAGGCGCTTTCGGGCGCCTGGCGGATTTCCAGGCAGTCGCCGCATTGCAGCCACCCATGCGACTGGCCGTCGACGGACAGCAGGAGTTTCTTGCGGCGGTCGGCGATGCGCAGCGCGACGAGGCGGTCGCTGGGCAGCACGACGGGCCGGTTGCTCAGCGTGTGGGGGCAGATGGGCTCGATCACCAGCGCCGGGGTTTCGCGGTGCAGGATGGGGCCGCCGGCGGAAAGCGCATGGCCGGTGCTGCCGACGGGCGTGGCGACGATCAGGCCGTCGCAGACGAACGAGGCGACCGGCTGGCGATCGACTTCGACCTCGATCATGGTGGCGCGGGGGGAGGTGCCCCAGCCCAGGACGACGTCGTTGAGGGCGCGGGCGATCCGGCGGCGCTTGGCGCCGCGCACGAGGCGGGCTTCGAGCAGGGGGTAGCGGACGACTTCGAATCCGCCGGCGACGAGCGCGCGCAGGGCGTCGACGGCATGGACGTCGGGCACGCAGGTGAGGAAGCCGAGGTTGCCGAGATTGATGCCGAGGATGGGCGCTTCGGCGCCGCCGAGGGCGCGGACGGCCTGCAGGACGGTGCCGTCGCCGCCGAGGGACAGCATCCGGTCCACGGCTTTGCCGAAGCGGGCGGGGGCGACGAGTTTGGCGCCGGGCAGGAGGCGGGCGGTTTCGCGGTCGCAGACGACGAGCTGGACCTGAAGGTCGCGCGCGGCGGCGGCGAGGTCCGCGAGGGTGGCTTCGGCGGCCGGTTTGGCTAGGTTGGCGAAAATTCCGACGTTCATGGGCATATCCGGATCATCCGGGAGGGAACTATCCCCGCAATTGGCCTTGCGCGCAACCCCCGATTTCGTAGCGGCAATCGTCAGGGTCAGACCTAGACAATAGACATTATAATCGTAACGACAATCGGGTTAATGAGATAAAGGAATGCAAACTTAATTTGAAAGATTATTTATTGGACTGGAAATATTAACATGATTATTCAGAACGAGATACATCCGCAATGTCTATTGTCTAGGTCTGACCCTGACCTGGCGGTTTGCGCCAGTAGCTCAGGAATTCGACGTTGCCGGCGGGGCCTTGGATGGGCGAGGGGCAATAATCGAGCCAGTGCCAGCCGAGGGTCTGGACGCCGAAATCGCGGATCTGCTCGACGATCCGCAGGCGCAACGCGGGATCGCGGACGACGCCGCCGTGGCCGACCTCTTCCCGCCCGGCCTCGAACTGGGGCTTGATCAAGGCGACGGTTTCGCCCCCCGGCCGCAACAGGCGGTCGATGGCCGGCAGGATCAGGCGCAGGGAGATGAAGGAAACGTCGGTGACCGCCAGCTCGGGGATTTCGGGCAGGTCGCCGGGCTGGAGATGGCGGGCGTTGCAGCCGTCGAGGACGACGACGCGCGGATCGGCGACCAGCCGCGAATGGAGCTGGGATTTGCCGACGTCGACGGCGTAGACCTTGGCGGCGCCGTGCTGCAGCAGGCAGTCGGTGAACCCGCCGGTGGAAGCGCCCACGTCCACGCAGATCTTGTTTTCGGCGGTGAGCACCGGAAACCGCGCGAAGGCTTCTTCGAGCTTGAGGCCGCCGCGGCCGACGAACCGCTCGGGGCGGCGAATGCGGATTTCGCAGTCGGCGGGATACTCGTGGCCGGGCTTGGCGGCGGGGGCGTCGGCGACGAGGACTTCGCCGGCCAAGATCAGGCGCTGGGCCTTTTCGCGGCTTTCGGCGAGGCCGCGCGCGACCAGCAGGACGTCGAGACGGGTGCGCTTCACGGTCCCTTGGCTTTGCGTTCCTGGATGCCGCGCCAGAGCGAAGAAGCGACGACGACGAGGGCGATGCCGCCCATGACGGACCAGAGGATGGTGTCGTAGCGCTGGTTCTGGCGGGTGCGGACGGCGCCGACGGGACCGCCTTCGCTGGCCGGGTCGATGCCGACGCCGGAGTGGACGGAGTAGGTCGGCAGTTCGTCGAGCGGGGCGGGGATGGCGGGTTTGCCGGCGTTCACCCACGCGGTGTACCACAGGGAGGACAGATGCGTGGCCGCGTCGGAAATCTGCGCGACGACGTGGTCGCCCGTCAGTTCCCACAGCCGCAGGTAATAGGTCTCGGAGTCGATGCGGCCGTTGGCGGCCCGCTTGGCGATGAGATCGGCCCGCAACAAAACCGGCGCGAGGGCGGCGGATCGCTCGACCCAGCCCATGATTTCGCGGAAGGGATTTTCCAGATAGGCGGCGGGCGCGGGCTGGATGGAATCGGGGCGGAAGAACGCCTTGGTCATGTCGCTTTCGATGCGGGCATGGGCGCCGACCTGCCAGGTTTCCTGGCCGTTGAAGTTGCGGGTGCAGTGCAGCGGCATGTGGAGGTCGGCCGCGTAGTGGCTGAGGGCGGCGCCGCATTGGGCGGCCCACGTCCAGTTGTTCGTGCGCATGGCGTCGGTCATCTGGCCGAGGAGCTCGACGATGGTCCACGGCGCGATGCCGATTTCGGCGGGGATGGCGTCCATCTGCAGGAACGCCTCGATCTGCACGGGCGGGAGCGCGCGGATGTCGGTGCCCGGCGGCAGGCGGTCGGGTTCGAAGTAGTGGCGCGGGCCTTCGTCGGGATCGCTTTCCTTCCAGAGGTCGGGATAGATGCCCGGCAGCGCCATGGGGCGCGCGAAATCGCGGAAGGCCGCCATTTCCTCCGGCGCGTTGCGGCCGGCGGCCTTGTTGATTTGGATATGCTGCTGGCCGGACCAGGCCCCGGCCGCGAGCGGCAAGGCGAGGAGCAGCGGCAGCGCAACCGGCGCGAGGCGGCGGAGCGGCGCGGCCGTCACGGATTCTTTCCCGGCGGGAGCTGGCGCGGATCGAAGGCCATGGCGACTTCGGGGCAGGTGAGGGGGTTGTCGTACTTCGCGCAGTTCATGCAGCCCTTGTAGAGCTTGTAGAGCAGCTTTTCCTTGGAGACGGGCACGAAGCCCAGACTGGCGAAAAACGGCGGGGTGAAGGTCAGCACGATGATCTGGTCGGGCTGGAATTCGGCCACGCGGGCCATGGCGGCTTCGACGAGTTGCCGGCCGAGGCCTTGCTTCTGGAAGTCCTCGCGCACGGAAACGGATTGGATCTCGATGGACGGGGCCCGGCCCGGTTCCAGTTCGGGCAACACGGCCCACGACGCGGTGCCGACGATCTCGCCGTCCAGATCGGCCACGAGGAAGCGGTCGATGTGCAGCAGGATGTCGCTGAGCGGCCGCGGCACGAGCTCGTTGGGATGGGACTTGATGCGCTGGAAGATGGCGGGGCCGTCGCGGAACGAGGCTTTGCGGATGACGGGGGCATTCATGGGGATTCGGTTTTCCTGTGGCGGTCGAGGGGAGAACATACCACGGCCGGGCCGCGGCGGCAACGGACGGCTTCAGCCGAGGCGGGCGCCGAGGGCGTCGGCCCGGGCCAGCGCGCGGCCGGCGCGGGAGACGTCGTCGGGAGTGTCGAGGCCGCCGACGAGCACTTCGCCGAGGCGTTTCCAGCCCAGGTAGTCCGCCACGAGGCGGTAGGTGGCCTTCAGGCCGGCGAACGCGGCGGGCCGGTCGTCGGCCGCGGCGGCCAGCAGGACGGAGCGCTTGCCCTTGAGATTGCGCTGGAACTGCGGGCTCAGGCAATAGAGGCGGTCGGTCAGCTTCTTGAGCGGCGTGGACCAGGCGTAGAAATGCAGCGGCGTGGCGAAGACGAGGACGTCGGCCTTGCGCAGGAGGGGATAGACGGAGTCCAGGTCGTCCCGCAGGACGCACGGACGGGAAGCGGTGGGCCAGCAGTCGCCGCAGCCGTCGCAGGGCGCGAACTCGAGCGCGGAGAGGCGGACGGACTGCACGGCATGCCCGTTGCGGCTGGCGGCGTCGGCGAAGGCGAAGGCCAGCCGGGTGGAATTGCCGTCCTCGCGGGGACTGCCGAGCAGGATCAAGACGTTCAAGGGGCGTTTGCGCATGGGCGGAGTACCTTTCGATCCTCAGCCTAGCGCAGCCGGCGGCCGGTTTGAAGCCCAAAGAACGGGGCCGCCCGCGGCGCCTTTTGCTTGAACCGCGCGCCGGGACGTGGACAATGTCCGCCCATGAACAAGGAAACGCAACGCAAGGGCGCGCCGGCGGAAATTTCCGGCGCCGAGGAATTCCGGAAATGGCTGGCGGCGCCGGCGACGGGCCAGACGCTGGCCGTGCTGTTCGGGTTGCTGTTCCTGTTCCAATGCATGATATTGCCGCTGGTGGGCAAGGCGGCGATCGGCGGGTCGGGTTCGCCCGGCGCGGGGCCCGCGGCCACGCTGTGGAAGAACCAGCTGTTTTTCGGCGCGATGCTGCTGCTGACGATCGCGGCCGGCGCGACGGCGTTTTATTCCAAGCAGCTGCGGCGCCGGGCCGACGGCAGCGCCTTCCCGAAATTCACCGCGGGCCTGTTGGCCTGCGCGCTGGCCATGCTGCTGGCGTTCGCGACGGGCCTGCTGGGGATCTAGCCGCAGCGGAAAGCGCGCCATGCCGTTCCGGTTCTTCAATCTCGCCGAAGCCGCGGAATTCCTGCATCTGCCGGAAGACCGCGTGGCGGAACTGGCGCGGCGCGGGGAAATCCCCTGCGAGCGCCAGGGCGCGCGGTTGACGTTCCGGCACCACGCGCTCGACGAATGGGCCTCGCGCAACTTGCTGGAATCCAGCGCCGAGAAGCTGGCGGATTTCCACCGGCGCAGCACGGCGAAATACCACGATCTGTCGGAAGACGCGGCCATCGTGCCCGCCCTGCTGAAACCGGAATGGATCCGCGCGGGCCTGACCTGCCGCTCCAAATCGTCGGTCCTGCGCGAAATGGTCGATCTGGCCGACGCCACGGGCCTGCTGTGCTACCGCGACGAACTGCTGGAAAGCCTCGTCGAGCGCGAGAAGCTCTGTTCCACGGCGCTCTCCGGCGGCCTGGCCCTGCTGCATCCGCGCAACCACGAGCCCTACATGTTCGAGGATTCCTTCGTGGTCGTCGGCAAGACCGTCGCGCAGGTGCCGTTCGGTTCGCCCGACGGCTCGACCACGGACGTGTTTTTCCTGATCTGCAGCCAGGACGACCGCATCCACCTGCACGTGCTCGCGCGCCTGTGCATGATGTGCCACCAAACGAGCCTGCTGCTGGAAATGCGCGGCACGGACGATCCGCAGGAGCTGCACCGCCTGCTGGCGGCCAGCGAACAGCAGGTCGTCCGCCAAACGCCGAAGGCCTGACGGCGGCACCCCGGCGTCCGGGCGGATGATCGAATTCCGGCAAGTCAGCAAGCGCTACGGCGGGCAAATCGTGCTCGACCGCGTGGATTTCCGTTTGTTGGCCGGCGAACGCATCGGCATCGTCGGCCCCAACGGCGCGGGCAAGTCCACGATCTTCGAGTTGATCGTCGGGGAATGCGACGCGGATGCCGGCACGGTCGCGCGCGCCAAGGACGTCCGCATCGGGCATTTGCGCCAGCAACTGGCGCCGGGGGACGAGGCCACGCCCATCCAGGCCTACGTGGAGAAGGCCGCGCCGGATCTGGAGACGATCCGCGCCGAGATCCACCACGTCGAGGCGCGCCTGGCGGGCGACGAAGCCGAGGAATCGCGCGCGCTGCTGCGGCGCCTGGGGGACTTGCAGACCCAGTTCGAGGCGCAAGGCGGCTACGATCTGCACGCGCGCGCGGCGGCGGCGCTGACGGGCCTGGGCTTCCGCGTGGCGGACCTGCGGCGTCCGCTGGGCGAATTTTCCGGCGGCTGGCAGATGCGCGCCGAACTGGCGCGCGCGCTCATCGCGGAGCCCGATCTGCTGCTGCTGGACGAGCCGAGCAACTATCTCGATCTGCCGGCGGTGGAATGGCTGCGGCGGCGGCTGGAGGATTTCCGCGGCACGCTGGCGATGATTTCCCACGACCGCTATCTGCTGGAACACCTCTGCGAAACCACGCTCGAAGTGGCCGGCGGCCGCGTCACGCGCTATCCGGGGCGCTACTCGTGGTATGCGGTCGAGCGCGAGAAGCGCCGCGAGGTGTCCCTGGCGCGGCAAGCGAACGAAGACCGCCGCCGCGAGCAGATCGAGCGCTTCGTGGAACGGTTCCGGGCCAAGAACACGATGGCCACGCGCGTGCAGAGCCGGATCAAGATGCTCGAGAAAATGGAGCGCACCGAAACGGTCGAGGTGGCGCGCGGCCGCGCGCGGTTCCGGCTGGCCCCGCCGCCGCATTGCGGGCAGGAAGTCCTGCGCTGCGCAGGCGCGGGCTTCGCCTACGAGCCCGGCAACTGGATTTTCCGCGGCGTGGACCTGGCCGTGCAGAAGGGCGAAAAGCTGGCGGTGGTGGGGCCCAACGGCGCGGGCAAGACGACGCTGCTGCGCCTGCTGGCCGGGCAACTGGCGCCGGGCGAGGGCCGGCGCACGGCCGGCCATCTGGTCGTGCCGGGCTACCAGAGCCAGGAATCGGCCGACACGATGGATCGCACGCGCAACTGCCTGGAGATTCTCAAGGCCGTCGCGCCCGACGCGTCCGAAACGGAAATCCGGACCTTGCTGGGCGGGTTCGGTTTTTCGGGCGAAGCGGCCGAAAAACGCGTGGAGGTGCTCTCGGGCGGCGAACGCATCCGGCTGGCCTTCGCGCGGATCCTGATCCGGCCGCCGAACCTGCTGCTGCTGGACGAACCGACCACGCATCTGGACGTGGAAAGCCGCGAAGCCTTGCAGGACGCCATCGCCGCCTACGAGGGCACGGTCGTGCTCGTGTCGCACGACGTGGAGTTCGTGCGCGCCGTCGCGCTGGGCATCGTGGCCGTGGCGCCCGACGGGGGCGGGGTGCGGCGGTTCGCCGGCGGCTACGACTACTACCGCGAAAAGATTGCCCAGGAAGCCGGGGCGGCCCCGACCGCGGCCGATAAGCCGCTGGACGAAGCCAAGGCCGCCCGGATCGAAGCCATGCGCGACCGCAAGGCGCTCAAGGCCGATCTGCGCCGCGCCGAAAAAGAAGTGGCGGCGCTGGAGCGGGACGTCGCGGCGCTCGAAAGCGAACAGTCCATTCTGCACGAGAGGCTTGCAGCTTCAGAAACCGCTCTTGAAGACCGGGCATCGGCGGGCCGGCGGCTCAAGGAAATCGAAGACGCCTTGTCGGCCAAGTTGGCAGCCTGGGAAGCGGCCGGCAGTCGCCGGGATGAGTTGGCCGCGCAAGCCTAGACGCAATCTCGCATTCATAAATTGTTAAGATTGTATTTGATTCTCCTCCCCGGGAGGCGTACTTTTTATCCGCTAATCCCTCACAAGAAGGGGTCGGTTGAATTGTGTCCTGAGGAGACAAAGCGGCGATGAAGAACAAGTTTGTTCGTCTGGGCTTGTGCCTGTTGGCGGGATGGGGGCTGGCGGCGGTCTCCGCGCAGGCCGTGCAGGTGCGCATTGCGGACTTCAACGTGGCGTTCGGCCTCGATACGAACGACGACCGAGGCACGACCAACGACGTCGATTACGTGGCGGTGTCGAACACCCTCCGGCGCGTGCAGCCGGACATCGTGTGTTTCCAGGAACTGTATGCCGACGAAGACATGCAGGCCTGGATCGCGCTGGCCGCCCAGTTGGGCTATCCGTATTACGCGATGTCGACGGGCGGTTCGCTCGACAACTCCATGCGCACGGGCGTCTGGAGCAAGTATCCCATCACGGGCACGGACCTGATCAAGGAAACCTATTACGATCCCGCCGCCGTGGAAATCATGCGCTGGCCGATCGTGGCGAAGATCGAAGTGCCCGGCGCCCTGTATCCCCTCTACGTGGCCTCGACCCACAACAAGGCCGGCACGACGACCAAATCCGCCCGCCTGCAGCGCGCGTTCGAAATTTACCGCACCGTCCAATACTTCAACCGCCTGGTCGCTTCCAACCCCACGGAAAACGTCCAGTACGCGATCATGGGCGATTTCAACGACGACATCGGGTTGACCCAGAACGACTTTTTCGACCAGGCCTACTATCTGTCCGTCGACCAGGATCTCGGCAACACCACGGCCACGTTCAACGACGGGTTCGACATCCCGTGGAACACCAACGCCAGCTGGACGCTGCCCTACAGCAAGTATCCGACCGAGCGGCTGTCCTACGTCGACATGGGCTGGATCAACCCGGTCCACACGGGCACCAACCTGACCTGGACGCACTACTACGTGACCGAAAGCGGCCGCTACCGCCTCGACTACATCCTCTTCAGCGACGAAATCATGAACAGCGCCTACGGGGCGCCGACGGGCGAGATCTACAACGCGGAATTCGACGGCCCGGGCGTCGGCCTCTACAAGCCCGGACCCGTTCCGCCGAGCACCACCAGCTACGACGCTTCGGACCACCGGATGCTGTTCGCGGACTTCCACCTGATCGACGCGGTGCCGGGCATCACGCCGGTCGCCATCCTCAGCGAAGTGGTGGACCATTCCGCCACGAACGGCACCTACGTCGAAATCTGCAATTCCGGCAGCTCCGCGCTGGATCTGGCGGGCTACGAGCTGGGCGTGTACCTGAACGGCTCGACGAACCCGACCAAGATCGCGCTGAGCGGCACGATCGCGGGCGGCGGCACCCACGTGGTGGCGACCTCGACCAATGGCTTCCAGACCTACTGGGGGCTGACCCCGGACCAGACGGCCGGCATCGTGGGCTCCCTCAACGGCAACGACACGGTGGCGCTGATCAAGCCCAACGGATCCGTCTCGGACGTTTTCGGCCAGATTGGCGCCGTGCCCGGCGCCTGGACGTTCACGGACAAGGCCGCCGCCCGCAAGGCGGGGGTGAGCGATCCGCTCGCGACGTGGGATTCCAACGAGTGGACGATCGTGTCCTACACGAACGCGACGCCGGGCTGGCACCAGGCCCTGGCCGCCGCCGAAGCCTACGTGTCCGCCGGGCCCGCGCTCGATCCCGCGGCGCCCCGGGCGACGAACACGTTCGCCATCTCGGTCGGCATCACCCCGAACATGCTGGCCTCCAACCTCGCCGCGACGGGCGTCTTCCGCGTGGCGGGCGGCAGCTGGATCGGCGCGGCCATGACCAACCAGGGCACGGTCTGGCGGACGCCCCAGCTCAACGTCTCGAAGGAGCAGGGCGACGTGCTCGACTACTACGTGCGCTTCTCGTTCCAAGGGCCGGAAGGGCTCCACACCAATGCCACCGTCACCAATGCCTACACCTTCCCGGTCTTCGGCTCGTCCACCAACCTGAAGCCGATGTTCAACGAAGTGCAGTCCGACGGCAACGGCACGGACACCAACGAATTCATCGAACTCGTCGCGCCGGCAGGGCTCGATTTGCAGGGGTACCGGATCGAACACCGCAACGGCGCCGACGCCACCGACGGGCCGGTCTGGACCTTCACATTCCCGGCCTTCGTCGTGCCGGACGACGGCGTGCTGGCCGTGGGCGACGTGCCGCTGGGCTTCGCGGTCGTTTCCCAGAATTCCAACTACGTCGCCAACACCGATTTCATCCTGCCGGGCGGGTTGCTGAATTCGGGCGACGGCCTCATCCTCTACGACGCGCAAAGCAATATCCTGGACGCGGTGGTCTATTTGGGCGCCACGTACGACATCGGCGTGGACGATCCCGCCACCGTGTCGAAAGAGGTGCCGCCCGGCAGCAAGAACTATCTGCATGAAATCGGGACCGACTCGACGACGGACACGACCCCGCAGGCGCCCAACAACGTGCTGATGGCGACCAACGGCACGTGGGCCAACGCCACGGCTACGCCGGGGGCGCTCAACGCCCAGCAGCAAAGCGGCAGCATCATCATGGCGCCGGGCGACGGCGATCTGGACGCGTTCCTGGACGACGTGGACAACTGTCCCGAAACCTTCAACCCGACCCAAACCGACACGGACGGCGACGGCCAGGGCGACGCCTGCGATGCGGACATCGACGGCGACGGCGACCTGAACGCCAACGACAACTGCCCGTATCTGCCCAACGCGAACCAATCGGACATCGACGGCGACGGCATCGGCGACGCGTGCGATCCGGACGCCGACGGCGACGGCATCCCCAACGAAGAGGATCCCAACCCGCTCTATTCCGGCAACATCAACCTCGATTTCGAGGATGCGGCCCTGAAAGACACGTATACGGACTACACGCCCAAGTCGATCGCCGGCCGGATGTGGGTGATCTCCAACGCGCTGGTGGTTTCAACCAGCGACGTGAACAACCGCATCGAGGGCGAGCGGGGCGTGCATCTGCGCGGCACCGTCGGCGGCATTTACCTGCAAGGGACGCTGACCAACGGCATCGGCGACTTCCGGATCGCCTACGCCCGCTACGGGACGGACAAGGGCTTGAATTTCAAGGCCGAATACGACGCCGGTTCCGGATGGACCACGATCACCACGGGCAGCACCTTGAACGTCACGGCCCTGAAGACGAACGCGGTCACGGTCAACGTCGTCGGCCCGGTGGATTTCCGCATCACGTGGACCGGCGGCAGCACCCGCGACGAAGCCAATCTGGACAACGTCTGGATCACGTCCTACGTGCCGCCGGAGACCGGCCAGGCGGAATGCGCGCTCGATGCGGCGGTAGCGGCCGCCTTTGACGGCTCCGCCCAGACGAACACGTTCACGGTCACGCCGGCCGGCATCCCGTACGCGGTGACCTATGCGCCGGCGAATCCGGTGGAAATCGGCACCTATACCGCCACGGTCGTCATCCCCGACGGCGACTACCTGCTGGGCGGGACGTTCGTCTACCCCAATTCCGTGACGATCACCCAGGGCGTGGCCACCTGCGAGATGGCCGCGCCGATCTCCACGGGCTACGACGGCCTCCTGCACACGAACACGTTCGCGGTGACGACGGGGTTGGCGTGGACGGTGAGCTACGCGCCGACGAATCCGGTGGACCCGGGCACCTACGACGCCACGGTGACGGTGACCGGCGACAGCCACTACCAAGGCGGCACCTTCGTCTTCAGCAACGCCGTGACGATCGCGGACGGGCAGGCTGCCGCCACGCTGGACGAGGCGCTCGTCGTTAACTACGACGGCCAGGTTCACACCAACACCTTCACGGTGACGCCGGGACTGGCCTGGTCCGTGGCCTATTCGCCATCCCTTCCGGTGGCCGTCGGGGTCTACGACGCCACGGTGGCGGTGACCGGCAACGCCCAGTACGTCGGGACGACCAACGTGTTTGCCTCGGCCGTGGTCATCCAGCCGGCCGGCGGCGGCGGCACCGCCATCGGCGATCCGTACGTCGTCGACTTCGACTGCGGCGGCGTGCCCAGCGCCGTCTACGGACCGCACACGAATACCCTGAACGCCGTCAACCCCACGCAGTGGTTCCTCGACAACGCCTACCGCGGCAGCACCGCGACCGACGTCAAGAACTCGGGCTGCGGCACGACCAACTCGATCCGCCTGCGCTTCGTGAGCGCCGCGGCCACGACCAACGGCGTGGTGCAGAGCCTGACGCCGTTCTCCAACGGCATCCATTCGGTGGCCTTCAACTACGCGATGTTCAGTTCCGACACCGCCGGCACCTTCGCCCTGCAGACCAGCACCGACGGCACGAACTGGACCACCCACACCAACGTGGTCGCCAACGGCATCACCGGCACGTTCGCCTACCTGTCGAACACGATCAGCGTCGCCCAGTCGGCCTATCTGCGCCTCAAGATGGTGGACGGCACCGCCGGCCACCGCGTCAACGTCGACGACGTCGTGGTGCTGCCCTACGCGGGCATGTCCCAGGCCGACGTCTCGCTGTCCAATCTGTCCCAGACCTACGACGGCGCGGCCAAGACCGCGACGGTGACGACTTCGCCCACGGGGTTGGCCACGGCCGTGTCCTACAACGGGTCCTATGCGGCGCCGTCGAACGCCGGCAGCTATACCGTGGTGGCCACGGTCATCGAAGCCGGCTATACCGGCAGCGCCACCGGCACGCTGACGATCGCGAAGGCCGCGGCCGGCGTGACGTTGACGGACCTTCTCCAGACCTACGACGGCGCCGCGCGGCCCGCGGCGGCGACGTGCGTGCCGGCCGTGGCGTATGCGTTGACCTACGACGGTTCGTCGGCGGCCCCCACGAACGCGGGGAGCTATACCGTCGTGGCGAGCGTGACCGACGCCAACTACCAGGGCGGCGCCACCGGCACGCTGGTCGTGGCCAAGGCCGAAGCTTCGGTGGCGTTCGACAGCCTGTCGGCCGCCTACGACGGCACGGGCAAAGCCGCCGTCGCGTCCACCGAACCGGAAGGCCTGGCCGTGAACCTGACCTACGACGGGTCCGCCGCGCTGCCCGTGGCCGTCGGCTCCTACGCCGTGGTCGCCGCCGTCCTCGAGGCCAACTACCAGGGCGGGGCGACCGATACCTTCACGATCGCCAAGGGCGCCGCCGCGGTCACGCTGACGGGCTTGGCCCAGACCTACGACGGGACGCCCAGGAGCGCGGGCGCGACCACCGAACCGGTGGGCCTGAGCGTGAACCTGACCTACGACGGCTCGGCGACGGCCCCGACCGCGGCCGGCAGCTACGCCGTGACCGGCACCGTGGCCGACGCGAACTACGCGGGCGCCGCCACCGGCACGCTGGTCGTGGCCAAGGCCGCCGCGACGGTCGCGCTGTCCGGCCTGTACCACGTCTACGACGGCTACGCCAAGAGCGCGACGGTGACCACCGATCCGGTCGGCCTCAACGCGGCCGTGACCTACGACGGTTCGGCGTCCGCGCCGACCGCCACGGGCAGCTATGCCGTGGTCGCGACGTTGGCGGAAGCCAACTATCAGGGGGCGGCCACGGGCACGTTGACGATCGCCGCGGAAGGCGCGGATCCTTTCGTGCAATGGCTGCAGGACCAGGAACTCGATCCGGGCGACAGCCGCTACGACGAAACGGCCGACGACGACGGCGACGGCATGACCACCTACGACGAGTACGTGGCCGACACCGCGCCGGACAGTTCCAACAGCGTGCTGAAACTCTCGGGCACCTACGTGCGCGCCGGCGCCAGCAACGCCACCGGCAAGATCCTGTTCTCGTTCCCGGCCAGCACCGGGCGCTTCTACCAGTTGCTCTACAAGACCAATCTGTTCACCCCCATGCTGACCAACAATCTGGGGTGGGGCGTGCCCGGCATGGTCGTCACCAACGACTCGCTCGGCGCTTGGTTCGGAGACGTCCGCGTCCGGCTGTCGGAACCCTAGCCGCCGCAATCGGATCCGACCCCCAGGCACGTTTTCGTCGCGCCGCCGATAAAACGCTTCGACAAACCGCGCGCGTTTTGCCATATTCGCGGTTCGACCAATCGGGTCGGAGGAGTGATTCGCGCATGAAATTTCCAAGAGCGTCCGGTGTACTGCTGCATCCCACGTCGCTGCCCGGTCCCTACGGCATCGGCGAAATCGGTCCCGAAGCGGACCGCTTCGTCGACTTCCTGCAGGCCACCGGCCAGCACCTGTGGCAGATCCTCCCGCTCGGGCCCACCAGCTTCGGCGACAGCCCGTACCAGTCGCCCTCGACCTTCGCCGGCAATCCGCTGTGGATCAGCTTCGACCTGCTCCTCAAAGACAAGCTGCTGACCAAGACCCAGCTCAAGAATTTCCCGGCGTTCCCGGCGGACAAAGTGGACTTCGGCCCCGTCATCCAGGCCCGCTTCGCCGTGCTGGCGAAAGTCTGCGCCGCCTTCGGCGACATGGCCTCGCCCGAGATGCAGGCGGAATTCGCGGCCTTCTGCGCGCGCAGCGCGGACTGGCTCGACGACTACGCGCTCTTTTCCGCGCTGAAGGACGCCCACGGCGGCGTGCCGTGGACGCAGTGGGAACCGGAACTCGGCCGGCGCGATCCCGCCGCCCTCGGCGCCGCGCGCGAAAAATTCGCCGCGGAAATCCGCGCCGTGAAGATCGTCCAGTATCTCTTCGAGCGCCAGTGGAAGCGCTTGCGGGCCTATGCCGCCGCGCGCCGCATCCAGTTCGTCGGCGACATTCCCATCTTCGTCGCGCACGACAGCGCCGACGTCTGGGCGCATCCGCACCTGTTCTTCCTCAAGCCCGACGGCCAGCCCAGCGTTGTCGCCGGCGTCCCGCCGGACTACTTCAGCGCCACCGGCCAGCTCTGGGGCAACCCGCTCTACAACTGGGAAGCCCACCAGGCCCAGGACTACGACTGGTGGATGGCCCGCCTGCGCCGCATCTTCGAACTGGTCGATATCGTCCGCATCGACCACTTCCGCGGCTTCGAGGCTTTCTGGGAAATCCCCGGCGGCGAAACCACCGCCATCCGCGGCAAGTGGGTCAAGGGGCCCGACCAGCATCTGTTCGAGGTTCTGTTGCGGCGCATGGGCGCCTTGCCGATCATCGCCGAAGATCTCGGCGTCATCACGCCGCCCGTCGAAGCCCTGCGCGACCGGTTCGAGTTCCCCGGCATGCGCATCCTGCAGTTCGCCTTCGGCAACGACGATCGCGCCGCCGAGTTCCGGCCCGAGAGCTATCCCGCCCATTGCTGTGTCTACACCGGCACCCACGACAACGACACCACGGTCGGCTGGTTCCGCAGCGAAGCGGGCCCGGGCAGCACCCGCACGGCCGAGGAAATCGCCGCCGAGCGCAAGATGATCCTCGATTACCTGGGGACCGACGGCCGCGAAATCCACTGGGATTTGATCGGCCTCGGTTCGCGCTCCAACGCCAACACCTTCGTCGTGCCGCTGCAGGACCTGCTCGGCCTGGGCTCCGAAGCCCGCATGAACACCCCCGGCGTCGCCGGCGGCAACTGGCAGTGGCGCTTCACGTGGAACCAGCTCACGGACGAAATCCGCGACCGGTTCGCCTACGTGACCCGCGCCACCGGCCGCATGCACTGAGCGGCCGCATTCTCGGGGTTGCGGGCCCCGCGGCCTTGCGCCGTGGGGGAGCCAACTTGGCCACCCACGGCGCAAGGCCGTGGGGGTGCCGATCCATCGCAAAGAAAAGCCCCGGCCTGCCGACCGGGGCTTTCTCATGCCGTCGCGCCGCGCGCGGAAACTCAATACCAGCCGGGCCGTGGTCCGTGGGGGCGGCGATGGCAGGGCGGCGGCGGGGCATAATACCCGTAATACGGCGTCGGGGCCGGCACCGGAACCGGCGCGGGCACCGGTTGGTAGTAATAATAGACCGGCGGGGGCGGGGGCGGCGGCGGCGGCGGCGCCACGTAGACGGTTTCGGCCTGGGCCGCGCCGGCGAGCATGGCGCCGGCGATCACGCCGATCACGGCGCCGGCGAACACGTCGCCGGACCGGTGGTGGTGTCGCGCCGAAGCGGTCAGGGGCAGGGCCAGGGCGGCGGCGGCCCCGACGGCGACGAGCTTGGTGGTGAGGCTGGTTTTCATGTCGGTTTCTCCGGGGATATTCTTTCGCTCATTCCCACAAGTCGCCGCTTCGGCGCGAAAGGTTACGCTCGCGGGGCCGGCAGCACGAATAGTCCTGCATGAGATGGTGGCGGGCGCGACCTGCGCCGAAGAACGCCATGCGACCGCAAATTTCCGTTGTGCGGGGCGGGACAGGCGAGGATGATGGTTGCCAACGCGGAGGAAATCGCATGCGCATGCCGAACGTGGGACCGTCGGACGTCTTGTTCGCCTTGGAATCGAAGCCGCCGCTGCGGGTGGCGCTGGGGGCCGCCTTCCAGCATTTGCTGGCGATCTTCGCGGGGATCGTGACGCCGGCGCTCATCGTGTGCGGGCTGTGCGGGGCCCCGCCGGCGCTGACGCGCCAGGTGGCCGGGGCGTCGCTCTTCATCTCGGGCGTGGCGACGTTCATCCAGATCCACCGCTTCGGCGCCCTGGGCTCGGGCCTGCTGAGCATCCAGGGCACGAGTTCGAGCTTCATCGCGATCTTCGCGGGCATGGCCGCGGCCGGCACGGCGCGCGGGGATTCCCCGGAGCAGATGCTGGGGCTGATGATGGGCATGGGGCTGGTCTGCGCGCTGACGGAAGTGGGCTTCAGCCAGGTGCTGCCGTGGATGCGGCGGATCATCACGCCGCTGGTGGCGGGCATCGTCATCACGCTGATCGGGCTGACGCTCATCAAGGTGTCGGCGATGCAGATCGGCGGCGGCGAGGGCGGGACGTTCGGCGCGCCGCGCGACGTGGCGCTGGCGGCGTTCACCGCCGCGGTCGTGCTGGGGCTGAACCGGATGGGGAATCCGTGGTGCCGGATGGGGGCGCTGATGTTCGGCATCGTGGCCGGGACGGCCGTCGCCGCGCTGCTGGGCGCGGTGCGGGTGCCGCCGTGGGACGGCGCGTGGTTCCTCGCGCCGGTGCCGTTCCGGATCCCGCTGGCGTTCCGGTGGGAGTGGGCGTTGCCGGTCGCGCTGATGTATCTGGCCTCGACCATCGAGACGATCGGCGACATCACGGCGACGAGCATGGTGTCCGACGAGCCGACGGAAGGCGAAACCTACGAAAAGCGCCTCAGCGGCGGCATTTTGGCGGACGGACTGAATTCGATGCTGGCGACGATCTTCGGGTCGTTCCCGACGACGTCGTTCAGCCAGAACAACGGCGTAATCCAATTGACGGGCGTGGCGAGCCGCCGGGTGGGGCTGTGGATCGCCGTCTTCCTCATGGTGCTGGGGCTGGTGCCGGCCGTGTCGTGGGTGTTCACGCTGGTGCCGCGCGCGGTATTGGGCGGGGCCACGCTGGTGATGTTCGGCACGGTGGCGGCGTCGGGCATCCGCCTGATGGGCGCGAACGGCATCGGGCGCAAGAGTTCGCTGGTGGTGGCGACGGGCCTGGGGGCGGGGCTGGCGGTGACGCTGGAGCCGCGGCTGCTGGCGCATTTCCCGGATTGGGCGCAGCAATTGTTCGGGTCCGGCATCATGACGGGCACGACGGCGGCGATCGGCGCGCAGGCGTTGGCCGGCAAGGATTGAACGGAAGATCGCACCCGCGGGGCGCCGTTCGCTTTGTGCCGGCGCCGCATCCGCATTCGGCATCCAAACAGAATCCTAAACAACGGGCGATCTGCCGGTCTTCATTTTCTGGCGTTTTCCGCTAGACCCGTCCGGTGGGTTCCACTAGATTGGGCCTTCGAAATCTAGCGGTATTTTTCAATACGCATCGAAGAGAGGTAAATGCCATGGCATCGTTCATGAAGGAACTGAAAGCGGAAATCGCCCGGCTGGCCCGGAAGGAAATCAAAAAGGAAGTCGCGCCCGTCCAGCGGATCAGCGCGTCGCGGCGCGGCATGATCGCCGACCTGCGCCGCCAGGTGGCCGCGCTGCAGCGCGACGTGGCGGACCTGCGCCGGGCCCTGGCCCGGGGCGGCCCGCTGCCGCTGGCGGTCCAGCCCGCGGAAATCGCCGCCGGCGACGACGGCCGCAAGGGCTTCTGGATCACGGGCAAGGGCGTGCGCAAGTTGCGCCTGCGTCTGGGCCTGACGCAGACTGAATTCGCGGCGCTGGCGAACGTCAGCGGCCAGACCGTCGTCAACTGGGAAGGCACGTCGGGCAAGATCCCGCTGCGCCGCAAGGATTCCGCCGCGCGCCTGCAGGAAATCCGCAAGATGAAGAAGCGCGACCTGAAGAAAGCCGCGGAAGCCAAAGCCCCGGCCAAGGCCAAAGCCAAGGCCAAGGCCAAAAAGGCCAAAGCCAAAAAAGCCAAGGCCCCGGCTCCGGCCAAGGTCGAAGCCGCCCCCAAGGCCGAATAGGCCGCCTTCGCCCAGCGCGAAACTAGCCGCACCCCCGGGTGCGGCTTTTTGTTGCCCCGGCGGATTCTTCGGACGGATTTCGATTGTCTGAAGCTGGCCCCGTTGGGGGCCGGCCATGGGCGAAACAGCCCACTCCGATACGTGGCAGCCCCGGCCTCACCGAGGCCAGCTACAACAAATCCCCCCTAGAGCATTTCCAAGAATGTCGTGCGAAGCCCTCTATGGAAGACAAAGACCGGGACGAGGGCGTCCCGGCTCCATTTCGATCCATCTTTGGAGCCCCCGACGCCCACGTCGGGGGTTGATTGCAGCTACATGATATCTTGAACCGCTCTAAATCCCGCCCCGCGCCGCGCGCAGGGCGGGCAGGTAGGTTTGATCCAGGCTGTGGGGCGGCTGGCCGTCGGCCGAGGCGAATTCGATCGGTCCGCCCACGTGGCGATAGCCGAGCAATTCGGGCGGGACCTTCGTCACCACGTCGCGGCGGTTCGCGATCCGCCAGGCCGCGAGGCGCTGCCGCGCGAAATGCCGCGCCCAGCGCGCGGCGCCCGTCCGCGGCGCGGCGAAGGTGAACACCTCCAGCGCGCGGTACGGCAGGCCCCCGGTGGCGACGTCCATCGCCGCGAGCGCGGCCAAGGCCCCGCCGAGACTGTGGCCCGTCACCCGGATCCGCGACTCCGGCGTGGCGTGCGCTTCGAGAAAGGCCCGGATCGCCGGCCGGACCGATTCATAGCACCGGTGGAAGCCGCGGTGCACGTGGCCGCCCTGCAGATCGTCGAAAACGGCGTCCCGCCGCGCGGCCATGTAGTTCGAAATCTTCTCGCCCGCGCTCTGCGTGCCGCGGAACGCGACGTACAGGCGGCGGCCGGCGCGGGCGCAGACGCCCGCGGGGGTGGTTTCGGTGCGGGTCACGTAGCGCCGCCCGCCCTTGCCGCCCGATGCGCGGGCCGTCCGATAGGTCAGCGTGCGCCAGAACGGCTCCTCGAAAACCAGATCCCCCAGCGCGGGGAGCGCGAACCGCATGGCCCTCGGCGGCGGCTTCCCGGCATCCGACCACTGCTGATAAAGCCCATAGGCCGCCTCCACCAGCCGCACGCACGCCAACGCCTGGCGGACGGAAAACCCCTCCGGCAACGGCAACGCAATGGGAACGCCCCGGCTCACGGCCTCAACCTAGCCGCCTCGCCCGCCCCCCGGCAAGCCGAAACCCACCCGCCGTCCCCGCCCCCGCCGCAACCGAAACGCCGGGGTGGGGGCGCCGCGGCTCGCCACGGGCGCTCGTGATGCGACGAAAATTCCAGAATACAAACCTGTGCCGCCCCCACGAAATTATAAGACAGTAAACTTATGCGTCATTTTGTGGAAATTTTCCGCATAACTTTCATTCAACGCTTTTACTGGTGTTCTCGCCCAATGCCTGCTAGTATCAGATTTGAGATGAAAGAAAATCCGGTTCATTCTCAAAAGACATGGATCTAGTTGCCGGAATATCTGCCAACAGGCACGGCAATAATGAGTTATAATTATTATCTTGCATAATCGGTATCAATTGATACTCTCATGAGCAGAAACTATGAGCAACCGATTCCGGCCGCATGGCGAAAAGCCGTTGTCAAGGTGCTTCGAAGCGGCGACAAGACTCGAATTATCAGCACGGTAGAGTCGAAAAATGATTGGGAAAGCACGTTTCCGGAGAGTTGGTGGCATGACCGCCCTGAAGCCATGGCCCGGGCTTTGGATGTCGATGGCATTGTCGGAAAACATGTCACGGATATGGATCCGCCCTGCGAAGCCTATGCGTTTTGGTTCCACTACGAAAAACGACAGATGTACGGAAAAATCGGGCTCTTGCCCAATGGCGACGTAGTCATCATCTTTTCGAGCCACGTTCCGCGAAAAGGGAAGAAATTATGAAGAAACGGAAAACCCCGCCTGTCCCGGGTTGGATGGCCATCACCACGAAGCAGCCGGTGTTCATTCCCAATGCCACCGGCTACGGCGTGGCCGAAACCGTCATGCAGGAGGTTCCCGCCTGGAAGGATCCCAAGACGGGCCAAATCTACTTGGATGGAACGGCCCATGAGATTCTGGATGCGGTCAAAGCGCGGCACCTCGGAATTCTGCTGCCGGAGCAATTGCGGGATTTGCGGAATTCCATCGGGATGACCCAGAAGAAGATGGCCGAGTTGCTGCAGTTGGGGGAAAAGACCTGGACGCGCTGGGAAACCGGTGCGGAGCGGCCGTCCCGATCCATGAATCTTCTCCTGTGCGCCCTCCACGAGGGCAAAATCGATGTCGGCTATCTCCGCTCCAAGCGGCAGATGCCGGCGCTCGATGAGCTTGGACGATGGGAGATGCCCGAACAAAAAGCAGGGGTTTCCTATCAGACTCCTAAACCAACTCTGGGAGAGCCCGATGAAAGCAAAACTGGCGCCGCTTAAGTGCCATGGATACTTCGTTACGGGGTTGATGATTGCGGCGAATCCCGAATACGACAAAAAGAAACCGAACGCCCTGCTGTTTGGTGATCTGCAAATCGATTCGACGGCAAAGCCGGTATCCAAGAAGTTCGACGGAAGACTTTGGCAAGTCATCCTGCAGATGCAGCAGAACGTTGGGCCGGACAAAAACACGCCCTACAACTTTTCGGTCACAGTGGTGGGCCACTTCGAGGTTCATCCAAAGTATCCGGTCGGAAAAGCGCAGCAATTGGTGGAGATAAATGGCAGTTCAATTCTATACAGTTCTGCCCGGCAAATTTTAAGAGATGCCATGCACAACGGCCCGTTTCCGGCGCTTGACTTGCCGACGGTCAGCTTCTTTGATGCCGAGCCCGATTTGCCGGCGAAGAAAATCGTAGCGGAAGCCTCGGCGAACTGCGGCGATAAAACCGGAAAATAAGGCCGCGTCCGCAATAAAAGGCCCCCCCCTATGTCGAAGAGGAAAAAGCAGATCGCAAACGCTGAAGGTCAACTCAATCTGGCCCTGACGGGCGATACTTTTGCTGGGCCTGCTGAAACCAACGGCGTCTTTTCTCTCGCTTACCTGTTAAGACAATTGGAGCAGTCGCCATCTTTCGCCGCCCAATCCGATGCGGCGGTCGCTTATGAATTGGTCTGCCGGTTGTATCGGCAACACGGCGTGGCTCTTAAAAGGCAGAATGAAGCCTTTACCTGTTCCACTTTTCTCGAACCTGTCCTGGACTCGCTCGGCTGGCATCGGATTCCCCAGCAATCTATGCCGAGCAGCATGGAGACCCGGAAGCGTCCGGACTATTGTCTTGTCACCACTGAGCAAGCCTTCATGGAGGCATCGCGTGCCGATGCCGTGAAGTTATTTCAGCTTAGCGCCACCGTCTTGGAAGCTAAGAAATGGGGGCACCCTTTGGACCGGATGTCCTCCGGAGAAACCCCGGGTTGGTTCCCTAGCCAGCAAATCCAAGACTATTTGAATCACGCGAAAGACGCGACGGGGCATCGGTTCTTCGACTGGGCCATCCTCACGAACGGCGACGAATGGCGTCTTTACTGTGAACAATCCGCCGTGGGGGCCTACTTCAGTTTCCATCTCGTTCGCGATGGCCAGTTGTGTACGGAGGACGAGTTCAGGCTTTTCTTCACGCTTTTCCGGGCTGCCGCCTTTGATCGCTCGCCGGAAGGCCTTTGTTTTCTCGATTCCGTGCGCGAGCAGTCGTTGCGGGCGCAGGGCGAACTAGAGCTAAATCTACGCAAGCGCATCTTTGGCGTTCTTGAAGACCTTGGCACTGCGTTCGCAAATCGGGAAGAAAACGGCTTGCACGAGGCTGATTACCCCAAGGTCTACGAAGTTTCCTTGGTCTTTCTATATCGCCTTTTGTTTGTTCTCTATGCGGAGAGCCGGGGGCTCCTGCCCGTTCGCGAGTATGGCGCAGGGGCGAATCGCCGTTATCTAAACGATTTTTCCTTGGCCCGCTTGGCTGGCAAGTTGCGCGACAGTTCCCATTATCAAGACAATGCGTTTTGCCAGCTATACGAGGAATTGCTGCACTTGTTTGAGCTGATTAACGGCACGTTTCCTTCGCGAAATGCGTCTCTCAAGGTCACCCGCTACAACGGCGGGTTGTTTAGTCTGCGGGCGCACGAAGAAATTGGACGTTGGCGGATCGGGGACCGGGACTTGGCCGATATTCTCAGGCAATTGATATATGTCCAGCCGCCCGCTCGTTCCCGCGAGGCTCAACGACAGATCAGCACTCGGGAAGCGATTGATTACAGCACGCTGGAAGTCCGCCAGCTCGGCGACATCTACGAGGGCCTGCTGGGCGCGCACTTCGAAAAAGTCGAAGATCGCCTTGAGTTGCGGAACGAGAACGGCGAAAACCATCGCTCCGGGATATTCTACACGCCCGATTGGATCGTCCAGTTCCTCGTAAACGAAACCTTGTTGCCGTTGCTGTCAGAAATCGAGCGGTCGCCCGACGTCCAGCGAGCCTTGCAGGCTCGTTCAGAGGAGCGAAAACGGGACAATTCTTTCGCGTTCGGCGTGCTCAACCTCAATCTCGTCGATCCCGCCATGGGCAGCGGCCATTTTCTGGTTCGCGCGACGGAATGGCTGGCCGACCACATCATGAGCCATCCCACGACCCAGCCGATGACGATGCAAATCATTGGTCAGGGTCAAGGCCAAATCAGCCGGGAAGAAATTATCGCGCGCGGCAAGATTCCCGTGGCCCCCGGAATTTCCCAGGAACAGGCGGAGAAGGCTTATTGGCGCCGCCGCGTCGTAGAGGCCTGCATCCATGGCGTAGATGTCAATCCCATGGCAGTCGAGTTGGCGAAACTCTCGCTGTGGCTGACTTGCATCGCGGCCGACGAACCCCTCAATTTCCTAGACCACCACTTGCGAAAAGGCAATGCCTTGCTGTCGGTCGCCCCCGATGAGCTCAAGTTGGCGCCGGATGGACAGGAGACGTTCGATCTCGGGGAAAGGCTTCACGACGTTCTCTCCGGCATTATCCGCGACACGCTTGCCATCGAAAGGCAACCTAGCACGGAAATGGAAGCCGTGAAGGATAAGGAACGGCTATGGAAGGATTTGAGGTTGCGGCTAAAACCTTTCCTTGATCTGTCGGACCTCTGGATTTCCATGTTGGATGGAGTGCCCCTGGTCGAGATGGAATATCTGTCCGTTGCACGTCTGTTGCTGGGCGACCAGACTCTTACAGGACCAGAAAAGCGAGATGCCAAGCGGCGCCTGGATTCCATTGCTGTAGCGCTAGCGTCGAAGAAGGCGGACCTGATGCCCTTCCACTGGCGGTTGGAATTCCCGGATGTTTTCTACGACGAAAGCGGGGAGGTATCGCCCCCGAACCGATGCGGATTCGATGCCATTCTCGGCAATCCCCCGTATGTGTCCATCCACACGGCGAAAGAGATTGGCAACCGCAAGATGCGCGATGCCTTGGAAAAACGCGCGGGCTATCTGGAAGACCTCTATGTCCATTTCACCGATCTTGGTTTCCAACTACTGCGCAAGGGCGGCGGGTTCGGGTTCATTGTATCGGACACTTTCTTTACGCTGGCCTCCAAGTTCCGCATGCGAGAAATACTCCAGAGGAATTCGCTCGACTGGCTCGGTCAATGCGATCCCTTCGATGCCACGGTAGACGCAGCGGTTTTCGTTGCCCGCAAGCAGGTGCCCGAGGCAAACCATCGCTTCCGCTTTGTTCAAGCCAGGCCCCGCAAGCGACCCGACGGTACTCGCACCGTGCCCGATGAGAACTTGGAAAAACTGTCGCAAACCAATGCTCTTGCATGGAATGAACCCGCAACGCTGACGCCGTTCGGCGATGTCTTCCATGCCACGGTGGCCGAGTTGCGGCTTCATGAAATTCCGCTTTCCTTGCATGCCGCGGCCCACAAAAAGGTATTTTTCGAGCCCCGTCCTGGCACTCTGCACCTTTTCGACCGCTTCAACGCCAATGTGAAGGAGCTTGTTGCGGAATGGTGGGAGAAGATTGAAGACTCTCGCGAATTCAGCGCCAACCTTCCTGAAATCCAAGCCTATCACCGCACCTTGCGCCCCGGCGACATCTCGCTAGTCGGGCTTGTGGCGGAAGGTGGGCAAGGAATGCGCACGGCCAACAACGCCCGTTTTCTAGCCTATCTCGACGGCACCCCGCAGGCAGAGGAAATCAAGGAGAAGTCGCGGGCATGGTCTGCCTCTTGGCTGGCGAACGAACGGGTTGGATCAACTTTCCGCGAACTTTTGCAACAAGCGGGTGGGGACGCCGCTCGACCGACTGCCAACCGGCCCGCATGGGAAGCCGCCGTGCATGGTCTTCGCGAGCGATTCACGCCCGCCCAACTGGGCTTGGGCCGAACCTTCCTTTTCCGCATTGCGCCGCCGGACCTCGTTGCCGGGGCAGAGGATTTCGCCTATTCCTTCTTGCGCCGCAAGGCGGAACTCCTTGTGCATTGGCAGGGACGGTCGGAATTCATGGGCTTTTGGGACGACAAGATGGAGATTGGCGGGAATTTTGTGGCCCATTCGGACTGTCGCAAGGCCAAGACCATTTCGGACGCGGATTTCTGCGAGCTTTGCCAGCACCTGCAGCTTTGGGTCAGACATGAAAACGCCGTGAGGAAACCGTCGCAGCGCATTCCTAAAGAAGCCATAGGCTTGCGATCTAGTGAAGACTACTCCGATCCGGCTGACGCTCCGCGAATCGCCGCGATTTATAATGGCCTTTTGGGCCGCGCCCAATATGTCCCATTCCGGAAGGGGGACCCCGAAGGAAGCCGGTGGCTGGACAACGAACCGCTCTTTTGCGATTGGTCAAAATCATCTGTGGATTGGCTCTCAACAGATAATTCTGCACGCTGGCAGGGTCATCGATTCTTTTTCCTTCCAGGTGTTACATGGACCGCCGTAGCTAATCATGTCGCGCTTAAATCAAGGTTCCAAGAGCCATGCGTATTTGATGCCGATAGTATGAGGCTTACTCCGTTACCAAGCACTCTTTCGGCTGAAGCATTCGTGGCGATTCTTAACAGCGATGTCTTCAGTTACTTCAAGATGCGATTCGTTCAACACACGCAAAAGTGGGAAATCGGGAATTTGCGTCAGATGCCCATTGTGATGCCAAATAAGAGGCAACAGGACTCGCTTGCGAAACTGGCCTCGCTTGCGATGGCCGCAAAACGGCATGAGTTTTCGGGAACATCCCCCGACAATGATTTGGTTGCGCGTGTTCGCGTAATTAGTGCGCGGCTGCGTGCGGATGGGCCAGATTATTTGCAGCCCAGCGCCCAAGGATTATTGCTGGCAGGCCCCAACGATTGTCTGGAAGTGATCGAAAAAGCCATCAACTGGGAAGCCGAAAAACTCTACGGCGTTGAAGGCCTTGGCCCATTCGACGAATTTTAACGGCCACTGATGACCGGAGATGTTTATAGGCGCGCAGCTCATCGAGGGGGAAGTCGCCAGGGGTGCGTTCGTAGGTCCAGAAGGCAGAGTCGTTGAGGGGGGCGAGTTTGTACGAGGTGAAATTGCGCGATGCTGTTGCCGAGTGTATATCAATCCCGCCTGACTGCATTATCAAGGTAATCAAGGATTCTCCGATTGGTATATTTGCCGGCAAGCTCGAACAGGTGCATGCCGCGCACGTATTCAACGATTTCGCCGGTTGAGAAGGGCGGAGTTGCCTGATCTTCACAATCGACTTGCCAGTCGATGCCTTCGGTTGTTTGGAGTCAGATGGCGATCATCTCGTACTGCTCCAGCTTCTCGACGTGGGCAAGAATGAGGGCATCGATCGTATGCTCGTAGACGTCCCACAAGACGGACTGCTCGTATTGGATTTGGACGCAAACCTCTTCCCACGTGTTTTTGAGACCCGTGTCGTCGCCAAGTGCAAGGGAATCGGTCAATTTTCGTAGCTCACGAGCGGTTTTTCGGGCGATGGCGGACGACACCCGCAGGGCCAACGCGCGCACAACCTGTTCTTCGACATTCAACGCTAGCTTCTCAGCGCGTCGAGGGGGACCCAGTCGCCGGGGGCGCGCTGGTAGTTCCAGAATTCCCAACCGTTGCAGGTGGGGCGTTTGCAGGCGGCGGCGGCGGCGAGCGAGGGCGAGTTGTATAGCTTGCCGGCGTAGCGGATGGTGCCGTCGCGGCGCACGGTGGCCTTGAGGATCTTGCCCTTGAAATGGGCGCGGAGGGGAAACGCCGTGGTGACGTATTTGGCGAGGGGCGGGGTGCGGCCATCTTTCTGTTCCTTGGCGGCTTTGCGGCGAGCGGGATCGGGCGCGGTGAGCATGTCGAAAACGGAATCTTCGAAATCCCGCTTCATGTCGCGCAGGAAGATGGGGCGGAGGTCGCTGGACCGGGCGAATTGTCCCTTCTGCTTGTTGCCGGCGGGCTTGACGGTGCGGAGGATGAGGGCTTCCAGCTCGCGCAAGTGGCGGTCGCCGATGGTGAGGTAGACGGAGAAGCGGTCCCAGGAGTCGGCGTGACGGTCGCGGAGGTGCTGCTTGAGGCGGTTGCGGAGGTTGGTGGCGAGGCCGACGTAGTAGAGCTTGCCCTTGCGGTAGAGGACGTAGATGCCGTGGCGCCCCCGCACGTACTGGCGGATGATGTTCTGGTATTCCTCGAGGGCTGCGCGGGAGATGTTTTCGAGGTGCTGGCAAACGAGCTGGGCGTTGCGTTTCATACGGATGAGAAGTCTAGCGCGCCGCGCGGATGCTGAAAAGCGGAAACCGCGTGTCGCGATTCCCGGAGAACGAGCTCTCGCGGTGGCAACGAGGGGAAGCGGTCGGGAGGCTCAGAAAATGGCGGAGAGGGAGGGATTCGAACCCTCGGTACCCTTTTGAGGTACACACGCTTTCCAAGCGGGCGCGATCGGCCACTCCGCCACCTCTCCGCAAAATCACATCAACTCATATCACAGAGCTTTCCCCGCCCCGGCCAAGGCCGGGGCGAGGCCTCGCCCCGCTGTCATCAGCGGGGCGGGCAAGCGGGCGCGATCGGCCACTCCGCCACCTCTCCGCAACAGGCTAAATTCAGATTTCAAGCATCCCGGCCGTCGAGCCCGGGATTCCGGCCGTTCCGGCCCCGCCGGGGCCGGCTACAGCAAATCCGAAACATCGCAATTGGTACCGGAGAAGGGACTTGAACCCATACGCCCGTGAAGGCGCCAGATTTTGAGTCTGGTGCGTCTGCCATTCCGCCACTCCGGCATTCTCAATGGCACGCGAAACCTATCCGCCCCGCGCCGCCGGCGCAAGTCAAAAGAAGGGGGGTTGGGTTTACGAGTGAAGAGTTCAAAGTTCACGGTTCAAGGTTGGGGGGCGGGGGGAAGGGGAGAAGAGTTCAGAGTTCACGGTTCAAGGTTCAAGGTTGGGGAGGGGCACGGTGGTGCGTGGGCGGCGTGCGGGCTTCGTTCGTAGTCCAGCCTTCAGGCTGGATTTTCGCGCAGGCATGCCGCCGGGGCCACAGGCCGCAGGGCAAAATGCGCTGGATTTTCGGCGGGGAAGGGGGAGAATGGCGTGCGTTTTTCCAAGGAAAGCGGGTTGGCCATGTTGAGTCTGATGTTCCTGGGCTGCTGCGCGCTGTTTTTCGCCGCCTACAAGATCTACGGCGGCTGGATGGAGCGCAAGCTGGACGCGATGGACGAGCGGCTGACGCCGGCGCACACGCTGCGCGACGGCGTGGACTACGAGCCGGGTCCGGACGCGGTGGTGTTCGGCCACCATTTCAGCTCCATCGCGGGCGCGGGGCCGATCGTGGGGCCGATCGCGGCCGCGCTGCTGTTCGGCTGGGGGCCGGCGCTGGTCTGGATCGTGCTGGGCGTGATCTTCGTCGGCGGCGTGCAGGACTACACCTCCATGATGGCCAGCCTGCGCAACAAGGGCCAGAGCCTGGCGCAAATCGGGCGCACGACGATGGGGCCGCTGACCTACCGGCTGTTCCTGCTCTTCATCCTGCTGGTGCTGATCTACGTCATCATCGTCTTCCTGGACATGACCGCGGCGACCTTCGCGCCCGCGACGCTGGCGCGGGGCGACGCGGTGCCCGACGGTCCGCGCGTCGGCGGCGTGGTGGCGACGGCCTCGGTCTTCTACATCCTGCTGGCGGTGTTCTTCGGCCGGATGCTGAACCGCTGGCGGGTGTCCCTGCGCCGCGCCACGTTGATCGCGCTGCCGCTGGTGTTCGCCGGGTTGTGGCTGGGGCAACTGCTGCCGCTGTCGCCCGCGGTCGTGCCCGCCGTGCTGGGCTCGGACAAGTATTTCTGGTCGCTGGTGCTGATGGTCTACTGCCTGGCCGCGTCGATCCTGCCGGTGAACGCGCTGTTGCAGCCGCGGGATTACCTCTCCTCGTTCCTGCTCTACGCCTGCCTGGTCGGGGGGGCGCTGGGCCTGCTGGTAGGCTCCGCGACGGGCGGGGCCGAGATCGCCTGGCCGGCATTCAAGGCCTGGAGCTCGCCCAACGACGGCTTCATCTATCCGGCCCTGTGCGTGATGATCGCCTGCGGCGCGGTGAGCGGCTTCCACGCCGTGCTGGCCAGCGGGACGACGTCGAAGCAGCTGAACAAGGAAAGCTCCGCCAAGCGCGTGGGCCTCGGCGCGATGCTGGTGGAAGCGGTCCTGGGGCTGCTGGCGCTGGCGACGGTGATGACGCTGAAGGACATGCCGGCGGGCGCGCCGCCGGCGATCTTCGCGGAGGGCCTCGAACGCTTCTTCGCGCCGCTGGGCGTGGGGCAGGGCTGGATCCGGGCGTTCGCGATGCTGGCGGTGAGCACGTTCGTGCTGACGACGCTGGACACCTGCACGCGGTTGAGCCGCATCATGCTGCAGGAACTCACCGGCATCGACGCCAAGACCGTTTCCCACCGGGTGCTGACGACGCTGATCGTGCTGGCGCTGCCGGCGTTCGTCGTGTTCCGGGAAATCCCGGGGGCGGGCGGGGCGATGATGCCGGCCTGGAAGGCCATCTGGCCGGCCTTCGGCGCGACGAACCAGCTCATGGGCGCGCTGGCGCTGCTGATGGTCCACGGCTGGCTGCGCCGGCAGGGGAAAACCGCCTGGTTCGTGTTCCTGCCGATGGTGTTCATGTTCGTCACCACGCTGCTGGCCCTGGGCCAGATCGTCTGGCGCAATTTCGCGCAGGGCGGCAGTCCCTTGGTGGGCGGCCTAAGCGCCGTGCTGTTCGTTTTGGCCCTGGTCGTGCTGGCGGACGTCGCCGGCCGCGCCCTGCGGCATCGGCCGGCGGCCCGCTGATTCCCGCGCCGTTCCGGAAAACCGTCCGGTGCGTTTTACCGGTAAAATGCGCTACATTTTACTTGCGCCGTCGAGCGGTTTACCGGACACTCGCGCCTATCAACCTACCGAAGGAGCCCCCGATGAAACGCAGGACCATCAAGGACATCGCCAAGGAAAGCGGTTTTTCGCTCAGCACGGTTTCGCTGGTGCTGAACAACCATCCGCGCATCAGCCAGGCCACGCGCGACCGCGTCATGGCGGTGGTGAAAAAGTACAATTTCTTCCCGAACAGCGCCGCGCGCGGGCTGGCCTCCAAGTCGAGCAAGACGCTCAGCGTGGTGGTGCCGAACCTCACGCGCGTGTTTTCCGACATCTACCTCGGCGAACTGATCTCGGGCATCTACGAGCGCGCGACGTCGCAGGGCTACAAGATCCTGCTGGACATCGCCACCGCGCAGTTCGTGAAGTCGCAGGAATACCTCAAGCTGCTGGCCAGCCGCCGCGCCGACGGCATGCTGTTCATCGCTTCCGACATCCACGCCGACTATCTCAGCGTGTTCGAGAACGGCCCCTACAAGTTCCTGCTCGTGAACCATCTCTTCCCCGGCAAGAAGCTCAACTACGTCAGCGTGGACTACGCGGCGTCCGCGCGCCTCGCCGCGGAGCACCTGCTGGGCCTCGGCCACCGCCGGATCGGCCTGATCGCCGGCACGAACACCCACACCGGCCTGCAGTTCCGCGACGAATTCGTCCGGGTCGCCAAGGGCTGGCCCGCGGGCAGCGCGCAGGTCGCCTGGGTGGACGGCGGCGAGGAGTGGAGCCAGCGCGGCGGCTATGCCGCCGCCGCCAAGCTCATGGCCCAGATGCCCGACCTGACCGCCATCATGGCCGCCAACGACCGCATGGCCATCGGCGCCATGCGCTGGCTGGCCGACAACCGCCGCGAAGTGCCCGAGGAAGTCTCCGTCATGGGCGTCGACGACATCCAGCTGGCGGCCTACGTCAACCCCGGCCTCTCGACCGTCCGCCACGACCTCTACCAGGTGGGCATCGAGTCCTGCAACCGCATGCTCCAGCTCGTCAAGGGCGAGATCGCGGAATGCAGCGACCTGCTGCCGACCTCGCTCGTGGTCCGCGGCTCCACCGGCCGCGCCCGCGGCGGCAAGTAGCCGCCCGCCGGATTTTCACGTCGTACGTAAAAACTTTTTACGTACGACGTAAAACCCGTTCAACGTTTTTTACGTTCCACGTTAAACGCGCGGAACGTATTTACGTTCCACGTAAAAATCCGCGGGGGCGGATCAGAGCGCGTCGGGGTTGCGGCAGACGTCGGCGGCGGCGCCGAGGAGCTGGCGGTAGACGCCGGCGAGGCGGCGGCGGTATTCGCGGTAGTTGTACGTCGTGCGGTGCAACTCGCGCCCGGCGGCGCCGAGGCGCTCGCGCAACGGGGCGTCGTTCGCCAAGGCGACGATGCCGGCGGCGAACGCGGCGGAATCGGGCGCGACGAGCCGGGCGGTCGTTTCGTCGAGGATCAGGCGGTTGGCGGGATTGTCGCAGGCGACGATGGCGCGGCCGGCCTTGAGGTAGTCGAGCAGCTTGAGGGGGGTGTTGCCGCCGGCGATGCGCGGCGACAGCAGGACGTCGGCCGCGGCCAGCACGTGCGGCAGTTCGTCGGGGTGGATGTGGCCGGGGAACAGGACGCGCTCGGCCAGGCCGGCGTCCATGAGCGCCGTCTGGCGCAGGGCCACCTGGTCCGGGCTGCCGCCGATCACGGCGAAATAGAGGTGGGGATGTTGCCGCAGGGCGGCGGGGATGGCGTGGAAGAGCAGGTCGATGCCCTGGTAGACGGCGAAAGAGCCGACGTAGAGCGCGAGCACCGCGCCGGGCGGCAGGCCGAGGCGCGCGCGGGCTTCCCGCGTTTTCGCCGGATCGGGCTCCACGAGCGAGGACGGGATGTCGAAGACGTGGTGCACGGGTTTGCCGGGGGCGATCTGTTGGGCCTGGGCGACGAGCGCCGGGCCGGTGCCGATCACGGCGTCGGCGCGCCGGATCGAAAAGCGCTCGACGCGGCGATAGGCGGCCATGACGAGGTTGCGGACGAACCCCTTCTTGTAGGACGCGGGGTCGGAGTGCTTCTCGAAAATCATCTTGGCGCCGTGGCGGCGGGCGAGGACCGCGGCGATGGGGCCGGCATCCTCGATGCCGTGGATGACGTGGTAATGCCGGCGGCGCGCAAGGGCGGCGGCCTTGAAGTAGAGCGCCACGTCGAGCAGGGCCTTGGGCGCCGAGGGACCGATGGGCAGATCCTGGACGCGGATGAAATTGGGCGCGCGGTGGTGGGTCACGCCGGGAATCGCCAGGTCGTCGCCGACGGGCATCGTCAGCAGATCGACGTCGTAGCCGAGTTCGGCGAGGGCCTGGGCGTTGAACCGCACGCGCAGGGGCGAGCCGCGCCACTGGAAAAACGGCTGCGGGGAAATCAGCAGGACGCGCGGCATTTCCGGAATCATGGCTGTTTTTTCTCCTGCGCGTTGCGGCGCAGCCGGCGGAAGACGTCCAGCGGCGTCCCGCGCTGGCCGCCGAAGCGGATGTCGACGCGGCCGGTCGCGAGCGCGGCCTTGAGCGGCGCGACGAGGCGCGCCGGATCGGCGGGGGCCGGAATCTCGAAGGTGCAATGATAGGAGCCGGCGACGTCTTCCTCGCCCGCGAAGGGCAGGGGATCGGAGCCGGCCAGCACGGCGCGGCCGGCGCGGCGGGCCTGGGCGTAGAGGCGCGGCGCGGGCCAGCCGAACGGGCGCAGGGAGGTATCCACCAGCACGAGCTGTTCCGGCGGAAATTCGGCGACCAGTTCGCGCACGAGCCGGCCGCGGCCGAAGAGCCATTTGCCGGGCGCCCAGTCGAGCGCGGGCAGGCCGCCGGCGGCCCGGATGGCGCGGACGATTTCGCGCGCGGGCCGGCCGTCGGGGAGGGGTTCGTCGCTGCAGAGGGAACAGACTTCGATGCGTTCGGCGGAAACGATCTGGCGGCCGGCGAGGATCCAGACGTCGCGGTGGTCGGGCAGATGGCGCAACTTGACGCCGCCGTCGGGGTCCCAGGCGACGACGCGCCAGCGGTCGCCGGGCAGGCGGATTTCGTCCTGCGCGAGGGCCTGGAAGAACGCGCAGTCGGCGCGTTCGGCCAGCGCGAGGACGCGCTGGTCGGTGGGCGCGCGGCGCGGCATGCGGTCGAGCGCGGCCCGCAGGAGGCGCGGCAGGTCGTGGAAGGGATAGACGTGGACGTGGGCGTCGAGATGGATGCGGAGGGGCTTCATGGATTTTCCGGTGGCGTGAGCGCGGCGACGGTCCAGGCCGGCAGCGTGAAGACGAAATCGCGCCCGCGCAAGGTGGCCAGCCGCGGACCGTCGGGGGCGGTTTCGGCGCCGACGGTCAACGTGGCGGCGATGCCGCTGGCGCCGCGCAGCCGGACGGAGAGGACCAGATGCGGCGGGTCGAAGGCGGCGGGCGGCAACTCGGCGGCGGCCGGCAAAATGCTTTCCGCGCGCAGGGGCGCGAGCGCGGCCAGCAGGCCGTCGAGCCACGGCGCGGCCGGCACCCATTGGCCGGTGCTGGGATCGCGGTCGATCTGGACGGTCGCTTCGCCGGCGGCGATGCGGATGCGGTCGACGTCGGCCGGCGCGAGTTCGAGGACGTCGCGCGCGCGGTAGGGCCGGGGATCGAGCGGGAAATCCAGCAGGCGGGCCGGGGCCGCGACGGCGACGCTGGCTTCGCCCTCGACGGCGACGCGGCAGGCGTCGGGGTTGTCCGGCACCGGCGCGACGCGCAGGACGACGTCGGGGGCGCGGTCCCGGCGCGGCGTCAGGCGGATTTCGCGGGTCCACTCGGGCGGCGGGGCGGAGGTTGCGGCGTTTTCGAAGGCGCCGAGGCGGACGTCCGCCCAGGACCGCAGGAGGTCGCGGACGGCCTCGGCCTCGGCCGGCGCGCGGAGGGGCGCGACGATGCGCCAGGCGCCGTCGTCCTGGCGGAATTCGAGGGCGGTTTCGCCGGCCTCGACGCGGAGGCCGCGGAGTTCGTCGGGATCGAGGCCGGGCAGGCGCCGGTCGCGCAATTCGTCGGGGGCGACGAGCAGCGCCTGGCGGACCTCGCGCGGGACGGCATAGATGGAATTCTCGGCTTGCAGCCGGGCATAGACGAGGGCGGGGTCGTTCGGCAGGGGATCGCCGAGGACGAGCACCTGGGAGCCGTCGCCGGCGTCGGTGTTGAGCACGGCGGAGACGGCGCTCTGGCTGTCGAGGCCGTAGGGGGCGAGATCGCCGACGCCGTCCTGCACGAACTGGACGACGGAACAGGCCAGCAGTTTTTCGACGAGGGCGGCCACGCTGGCGGAATCCGCGCGGGCGGCGAAAGGCTGGTAGAGGCGCCAGCCGTTGTGTTCGGCGCGGGCCAGCTGGAGGTAGCCCCCCGGGCCGCGGACGTCGAGGCGGTCGATGTCCGCCGGCGCGCCGGCCAGCAGCGCGCGGTCGCGCAGCGCCTCCGCGCCGGCCGGCAGCAGGCCGAGCAGGGCGGGATCGAGGCGGACGAGGCCGGCCTGTTCGGACTGGCGGACGTAGACGCCGTCGCCCAGCGGCGTGCGGCGGCCGATGAGGATGCGGTTGGTGGCGGTGCCGGAGAGCAGGGCGATGGCCGCGCGCGGCGCGTCGAGGCCGTAGGGCGCATAGGGATTGCCGGCGCGCTTGGGCGGCAGGAGGACGTCGCCGCGCGGCAGCTCCTGCAGCGCGCCCAGCAGGCGGGCGATGGCGAGCGGATCGGCGCGCGCCGCGATGGGCCGGACCAGCCGCCAGCGGCGGCCGTCGTGGCGGCACTCGATGGCCTGGCCGTCGGTCTCGATGATCAGGCCGTCCACGCGCGCGGGATCGAAGCGGAACGCGCGGCGGGTCTGTTCGAGCCGGGCGCGGGCGGTTTCGTCGTCGCGGTCCGCGAACGCGATCAGCAGCGCGAGCGCGGCGGCGACGAGGGCCAACATGCCGGTCAGGCGGAAGCTCATCGCTCAGCGCCTCCTGCGCCAGACGGCCCACAGGCCCAGCGCCGCGACGCATCCGGGGAGGGCGCCGCCGGCGATCCAGAAGAGCTGGCGCAACTGGCGCGCGTCGAGCACGAGGCGGAGTTCCTCGAACGCGGCGGGCGCCGCGGCGAAACCGCCTTCGCTTTCCAGCAGCCAGCGCACGGCGTTGAGGAAGAAGTCGGCGTTGGCGCCCATGAGCCCGCCGTTGGCGGCGAAATCGGAATCGCCGACGACCACGAGGCGGGTGGGGCGGATCTGCACGTGGACGCCCGGCACGGGGCCGCGCTCGACGGCGACCGCGACGGGCAGCGGCCCGGGCAGGTCCACCTGCGGATCGAAGTGCGCGGCCGGATCGTCCGGATCGAACTCCGCCCAGCCGGACGCCGAGCAGGTGGCCAGCGGAGCGACGCTCGGTTTGTCGGCGCCGGGTTCGGGGTCGCGGGCGCGCACCGACCGCGGCAGGAAGAAGACGCTGGCGAGGCCCTGCAAGGGCGCGGTGATGGCGTGCGCGGGATAGGCGGACACGTGGAGTTCGCGGCCGCTGAGGGTGCGGGCTTCGTCCACGACGACGTCGTTGCCCAGCTCCACGCCCCAGTCGCGCAGCAGCGGTTCCAGCCCCGTGGCGGTGCGGGCGTCCAGCAACAGGAGCAGCCGGCCTTTGCGGTTGAGATAGTCGCGCAGGAGGGCGATCTCGAACGGCGCGAATTCCCGGACGGGGCCGGCGACGATCAGGACCGCGCAGCGGTTCGGCACGGTCTTGCTTTCGCCGAGATCGAGCCGCTCGACGTCGAGGTTGGCGTCGCGCAGGTGCGCGGCGATGCGGGAATAGCCCGCGTGCCGGTCGAAGTCGTCGGGCGCGCGCTCGCCGTGGCCCTGGAGGAAACAGGCGACGGGCCGCGCGGCCTGCGCGAGCCCCTGGATCGCGCGGCCGAAGAGCGCCTCGCCGCGGAACGTCCGGCGGGGCGGATCGTCGGGATCGGCGGCCGCGGCGTACTCGACGAGATCGGCGGCGGGCACGATCTGGTGGCGGCCGCCGATGGCGACGGCGACGCCTTCGCCGCCGGTCCAGCCGTACTGCGCGACGAGCTGCTCGGTGCGCGCCCGGTCGCGGTCCGGGTCCACGAATTCGACGGCGACGTTGGGCGCCCGCGCGGCGTATTCCCGCAGCAGCGCTTCCGTGGCGCGGTAGGCTTCGTGGTCCGGCCGCAGCAGCGCGACGAACCGGACGTCCTGCGCGACGGCTTCCAGCTGGCGCCGGCTGGCGTCGGACAGCCGCGCGAACGGCCGGCGGCTCCAGTTGAAGCGCTCGTAGTGGCGGCCCGACAGGACGTTGGCCATGGCGAAGATCGCGACGCCCAGCCCGATGGCCGCGGCGACGTTGGCGCGCAGCAGCCGGCGCCGGGCCCGGTCGGAGAGGTGGAGGATGGGCGCGTGGTCGGCCATGGCGTCAGCGCAGGCGGCGCGCCTCCAGGATGCGGACGGCCGCGAACAATGCCAGCGCGGTGCCGCCGACGTACCAGACCACGGCGCGGGTATCCACGATGCCCGCCGCGAAATCGGCCATGTGCCGGGTCGCCGAAACGGCGGCGGCGAATTCCCGGAACGGCGCGGTGTGGGCGTAGAACGGCAAGCGTCCGCCGGCCAGCGCCAGGCCGGCGGCCGCGAAGCCCGCCATGGCGGCGACGGCCTGGTGGCGCGTCAGCAGCGAGCCCAGCAGTCCCAGCGCCACGAAAAACGCGCCGATCAGCGCCGTGCCCAGATAGGCCGCCGCCACGGGGCCCCAGTCCACCGGCGGCAGGTTCGCGCCGCATTGCCGCAGGATGGCGGCGTAGGCGAGGGTGGGCAGCCACAGCAGCAGGAACGCGGCGTAGGCGGCCGCGAACTTGGCCAGCACCACCTGGGTTTCCGTCACCGGCGCGGCCAGCAGGGTTTCGAGCGTGCCCGCGCGCTGCTCTTCCGCGAACAGGCGCATGGTCAGCAGCGGCGTCGCGACCAGCAGCGCCAGCCAGTAGACGGGCGTGCCGAACAGGTTCTGGACCAGATCGCCCTCGGCCGCGCTGCGGGCCAGGTGCGCGGCCTGCCGCCACAAGCCGAAGCCGGCGATCGCCAGGAAGCAGGTGCCGGCGACGTAGCCGATCGAGGTGCGGAAGTAGGTCGCCAGCTCGCGCCGCCAGAGCGGGAAGAACGCGTTCATGCGCCCCTCCGTTGGCCGGGATTGCGCACCAGCGGCAGCGGCGTGGTCAAGCGGCGGTAGGCCTCCGCGAACGTGGTTTCGCCGGCTTGCGCCAGCCGGGCGGGGGCGTCCGCGGCGGCCAGGCGGCCCGCGTTCAGGATCAGCGCGCGGTGGCACAGGCGCTCGGCCTCGGCCAGCACGTGGGTCGAAAACAGCACGCAGCGGTCCGGGCCCAGTCCTTGCAGCAGCGCGCGCACGGCGTCCACTTGCGCCGGATCCAGGCCCGCCAGCGGCTCGTCCAGCAGCAGGACGTCCGGCTCGTGCAGCAGGCAGTCCGCCAGGCCGACGCGCTGGCGGTAGCCGCGCGACAGCGTGCCGATGGCGCGGCGCAGGACGTCGCCGAGGCCGCCGCGCTCGACCGCGTCGCGCAGGCGTTCCGCCAGGCGCGCGCCGCGCAGCCCCCGCAGCCGGCCGCGGAACGCCAGGTATTCCTCCACGCGCATTTCGGGATAAAGGGGGACGTTTTCGGGCAGATAGGCGATCCGGCGGCGGACGGCCAGCGACTGGAACGTCACGTCGTAGCCCGCGATGCGCGCGCGGCCGTCCGTCGGCGCGAGCGCCGTCGCCAGAATGCGCAGGGTGGTCGTCTTGCCGGAGCCGTTGGGGCCGAGCAGGGCGACGATCTCGCCGCGCCGGATCTGGAACGACACGCCCCCCAGCGCTTCGCACCGGGGAAAACGCCGGACCAGATTGTCCGCCTCGATCAATGTTTCCGCGCCCGCCATGGTCGTTCAGTTCCGGTGCCACTCTACCCGCAGGGCCCCGGCCGAATCAATCTTTTCCCCCCGCCGCCGTCCGCCGCGGCGCGCGCCGGAAAACGGCCCCGGAAATCGGTTTTCCCCGCCGCCGGAAACCGCTAGGATGCGCCCCATGTGGAACGGATTTCCATTCCGGCCGCTGGCGGCCGCGCTGGCGCTGGCGGCCGCGGCGTCCGGGGCCGCCGCGGGCGAAGCCCTGCCGCTGACCCTCGAAGACGCCGTCGCGCGCGCGCTGGAGCACAACCGCCGGCTCGTGAAAGGCGCGCTGGACCTGCAAGGCTATCGCCTGGCGGCGGACCGCGCGCGGGAAACCGTGCGCGGCTTCCGGGTCGCGCCGACGGGCTCCGTCGGCGCCGGATCGGATTCCGAAACCGCCCGCGCCGGTCTCGCGGCCGAAGCCACGGGGCCCTACGGCACGCGGGTGGCCGTTGCCGCCCTCGCCCAGCAGATCGAAGTGGACGAGGCGCCGGCGAACCGCCGCGGGGAGATCCGGCTGGAGGTCGAGCAACCCCTGTTCCGGAATTTCGGTCCGCTCGTGCGCAACGAGCCGGTCGCGGTCGCCAACGAAACCCTGCTGGCCGCGCGCCGCGCCTGGGAACGCGACCGTTCGGCGCTGGCCGTCGCCGTCGCGGAACTGTTCGAAAACCTGATCTATCTGCGCCACCAGATCGCCGGCGACGAAGCCTTCGCCGACCGCCTGGAACGGCTCTACGCCTTGGCCGACGCCCGCGAGCGGCAGGGGCGCGCCACCCGCACCGAAGTCCTGCGCATGGATCTCCAGCGCGGCGAGGCCGCCCTGCGCCTCGAGACGGAACGCGCGCAGCTCGCGGTCCAGTTCCAGGAATTCGCCGAACTGCTGGGCCTGCCGCTGGAGACCGCGTTCCGGCTGGCGCCGCCCGATCTGCTCGACCTCGGCGGGAGCGACGCCGAACGCGCGCTGGCCGTCGCGCTGGACCAGCGGCCCGACGTCGCCCAGGCCTTGCAGGACGTCGCCACCGCCGACCGCCAGGCGCTGCTGGCGCGGCGGAACCTCCTGCCGGATCTGCGGCTGACCGCCCGCCAGTCCACCTTCGGCGAAGGCGAGGAGTGGAGCGATGCCGGCCGCTTCGACCAGGACGACTGGTTCGTCGGCCTCGTGGCCGACGTGGACTTGAACCTGCGCGGCGCGCGGCTCGACGTCGCCCGCGCCGAAATCGACGTCGAGGCCCGCCGGCAGGTCGCCGACATCGTCCGCAACCGCCTGGCGCTGGAAGTCAACTCCGCGTGGTCCGCCTATCGCCGCACGCGCGCCGCGCTGGAACTGGCCGCGCGCAACCGCGAACTGGCCGCGAACCGCGCCGAACTGGCGCGGGCGCTCTTCGATGCCGGCCGCGCCAGCGCGGATTCGGTCTCCGACGCCGAAGCCGACGGCCGCGCCGCCGAATTGGCCGAACTGGCCGCGCGCCGCGACGCCTCCGTCGCGGCTTATCGCTTGCTGCACGCGCTGGGCACGCTGGTGCCCGCGCCCCGGGAAATCCTGCGCGAGGAAACGAACCATGCGAAACACGACGATTAACCGGCTGGCCGCGGGCGCGCTCGCCGCGCTGGCCCTGGCCGGCTGCGGCCGCGGCGCCGCCGAGGCGCCGCGCACGACGGCGACGGCGCGCGGCCCCGTCCGCATGGCCCTGCCGTTCCGCGGCGAGCTGGAAGCGCGCCGCGTGGAGACGATATCCGTCGGCGTGCAGGGCTCGGCCGTGCTGGCCGAACTCGTGCCCGAAGGCACCCGCGTGGCGGCGGGCGACCTGCTGGCCCGCTTCGACGCCTCGCAGATCGCGCAGGATCTGGCGCGCCAGGAAAACGAACTCGTCCGCGCCCGCCAGGAGCTCGACAGCCTCGAGAAGGCCGAACTCCCGCTCGAATTGCTCGAACTGGAAACCAAGCGCCTGGACGCGCGGACCGAACTCGAAGCCGAAGAGCGCTTCCTCGCATCCGTGCGCGACCTGGCCGGGCGCGGCCTGATGGCGCCCGAAGAAGTCGCCCAGCAGGAAGCCAAGATCGCCGCGCTGAAAACGCGCGGCGAGCAGCTCGACGTCCGGCTCGAACTGACGCAAAAGCACGTCCACGCCGCGCGCCTGGCCAAGGCGCGCGCCGCGCTGGAAGCCGCCGAGCGGCAGCGCGACTTCACCGCCAGCCAGCTGGCCCTGTGCGAAATGCGCGCGCCGGTGGCCGGCACCGCCACGCTGGTGCCGCTGCCCGTGGGCGGGGAGTACCGCGTCGCGCACGTCGGCGACACGCTCTACCACAACCAGGCGTTCCTGTGCCTGCCCGATCCCGCCGAGCACGTCGTGCGCGGCTACGTGGGCGAGGCCGAGCTGCCGTGGATCCAGCCCGGACGCGCCGTCGCGGCCGTCCCCGAGGCGTTTCCCGACGTCCAGTTGACCGGCCGCGTCGAAAGCGTCGGCGGCATGGCCCAGTCCCGGCCCGGCCAGCCCGCCTGGCGCAAGTTCTTCCCCGTGCTGATCGCGCTCGATCCGTTGCCGCGGCCGCTGCCGGTGGGCATCACCGTGCGCGCCGACGTCGCCGCGGGCGAAGCGGCCGATGCGCTCTGGCTGCCGCGCGAAGCCGTCGCGTGGCGCAACGGGACCGCCATCGTGCAGCGGGCGTCGGGAGAAGAAGTGTCCGTCGCAACGGGCCTGGCCGACGCGACCCGGATCGAGATCGTTTCCGGTCTCGCCGCGGGCGACGAGGTGCGCCTGCCTTGAGGAAATTCGCGGCAGACCTGTGGGCCGGCGTGCGGACGGGACCCGCCCGCGCGGGGCTGGCCTTTTCCAGCCTGGCGCTCGGCCTGTTCGCCGTGACGGTCTTGCTGGCGACGCTCGAAGCCCTGCAACGGCAGGCGCGGGAACTGGTCGATTCGTTCGGCGCCGGCTCCGTCGTCTTGACCCGCGCCGCCGAACCGCGCTGGAACCGCCGGCAGGTGGATTTCTTCCGCGCCAACCTCGGCGCCGAAGCGTGGGTGTCCGGCGTGAAGACGCTGCCCTCGATTCCGGGCGTGGATTTCGCCGTGGCCGCGGCCGACGGCGAACTGGCCGGCGCGCGCGGCTGGCGGTGGGCGTCCGGCCGCGCGCTGGACGAACTCGACGTCCGCCAAGGCGCGCGCCACGCCGTGGCGCCCGTCGAACTGTGCCGGCAACGCGGCTGGCGGACGGGGGAGACGATCGCCGTCGGTCCGGAACTCTATCGCCTCGTGGGCACGTTCGCGGCCGGCGGCGAATCCGTGCCGGGTCTTGCGCCGGAAACCGTGTTCGTGCCCCATACCGCCGATGCGTTCGAAACGGCCGATGCCGACGCCTTGGCGCGGGTGGATGCCTTGCTGTTCCGGGCCCGGCCGGGAACCGCGCCCGAGGCGCTCCGGCGCCGCATCGCGGCCCTGCTGGCCCAGCCCGGTCTCGGCGCGGACGGCGTCGAGTGGACCACGCCCGAAACCCTCCTGCGGGGCGTCCGCCGCTGGCAGCGGGCCATCGGTTGGACGGCCGGGACGGGCGGGGCGCTGGGCCTGCTGCTGGGAGCGGCCACGCTGGCCGGCATGCTGTTGACGGGCGTGCGCGAACGGGTTGCGGAAATCGGCCTGCGCCGGGCCCTCGGCGCGCGCCGGCGCGAAATCGCCGGCCTGTTCGTGGCCGAGGCGCTGGCGCTGACGGGCGCCGCGGCCGTGGCCGGCCTGCTCGCGGCCGAAATCGCCCTGCGTCTCTGGGGCAGCCGCTTCCCGCTGCCGTTCGAATTCGGGGCGCAAACCCGGCTCTTGCCGCTGGCGCTGGCCGCGGGACTTGCGTTAGGCTGTTCCGCAGGGCCGGCGTGGATGGCCGCGCGCCTTCCGCCGGCGGAGGCCTTGCGCAATGAATAGAAGCATCTGGATGGCGGTCGCGCTGCTGCTGGCGGGCAACGCCTGCGCGCGCGAAGAGGAGGCTCCCATGAAAAAGACCTGCATGGAATCGACCTTGGCGGGCTCGTGGTACGACGCGGATCCCGGCCGCCTCCGGACCGAACTGGAAGGCTATCTCGCGGCGGCGCGCGTGGAATCCGATCCGGCCATTTTCGCCGTGGTCGTGCCGCACGCGGGCTATGCCTATTCCGGGCCTTGCGCGGCCGTCGGCATGCGCGCCCTGGCCGCGCGCAAGGACCTGGAGCGCGTGGTGGTGATCGGCTTTTCCCACCGCGTGCATCTGCCCAACCGCGCCAGCCTGCCCGCGACCGAAACCCATTACCGCTCGCCGCTGGGCGAAACCCCGCTGGACGTCGCCGCCATCGCCGCGCTGATGGAAAACCCGCTCTTCGTGGACCGGGCCGACACCCGCCGCGGCGAAAACAGCGTGGAGCTGCAGTTGCCGCTCCTGCAGGTCGCCTTGGCCGGGCGCGACTGGAAACTGATCCCCGTCACCCTCGGCCAGCTCGACGACGGCGTCCGCGAGCAGGTCGCCGCGGCGCTGGGCGAACTGCTCGACGGCAAGACCGCTCTGGTCGTCAGCTCCGACTTCACCCACTACGGTCCCAATTTCGGCTACGTGCCGTTCCGCACGGACGTGGAGGCCAAGCTGCGCCAGCTCGACGGCGGCGCCATCGCGAAGATCGTCGCCGGCGACGCCGACGGATTCGCGGCCTACTGCGAAAAAACCGGCGCGACGATCTGCGGACAGGATTCCATCGGCGTCCTGCTGCGGATGCTGCCCGAGAAATTCACCGCCCGCGAAATCGCCTACGACACGTCCGGGCGCAGCACCGGCGACTGGCGCAATTCCGTCAGCTACGCCAGCATCGGCTTCTACGGTTCCGGCCGGCCCGCGAAAAAAGCAGCCGCGGCCCCGGCCGCGGCGCAGCAGGCCGCCGAACTGACCGCAACGGACAAGAAGGTCCTGCTGGCCTTGGCGCGCAGTGTCATCGGGCGGGCGTTGAAGAATGAGCCTTTCTCGGCCGACGACCCTGACGCGCTGTGCACGCCGGCGCTGAAACAGAAAATGGGCGGCTTCGTCACCCTGACCATCGGCGGCGAGCTGCGCGGGTGCATCGGCGAAATCTTCCCGCGGCGCCCCTTGGCCGATGTCGTCGTCGACCACGCCCACGACGCGGCGTTCGAAGATCCGCGCTTCCCGCCGCTGACGGCGCGGGAGTTCGCGCAGACGAAGATCGAGATCAGCGCCCTGACGCCGCCGGTGCCCGTGGCGTCGTACGACGACATCGAGATCGGCCGGCACGGCATGGTGCTCGAACTGGGCGGGCGTTCGGCGGTGTTTTTGCCGCAGGTCGCGCCGGAGCAGGGGTGGGATCTGGCGACCACGCTGACCTACCTGTCCCGCAAGGCCGGCCTGCCCGGCAACGCCTGGAAAGACCCCCGCGCCAAATTCACCGTCTTCGAGGCCGTCGTCTTCCACGAAGAGTAGGGGCCAAGACCGGGACAACCGGGACGAGGGCGTCCCGGCTCCAAACCGCCGCCGGATTTCCGCCTTTGGAGCCCCCGACGACCCCGTCGGGGGATTGGAGCGGAGATGTTTCGACTCCGGCGCGGTGCGCCTCCGCTCAACATGACCGGAACGTTTCCGAGTTCGCTGTGGCTGGCCTCGTTGAGGCCGGCGGCGGTTCGTTCGAAGACCGGCCCCGGCGGAACCGGCTATGAATCGGAATCCGCGTTTTTCGCCGGCCGGTCGAACGGATCGGTTCGCGTGGACAGGCCAACGTAGGCGATCCGGAGCGCGCCGAAGATCGCCAAGGGCAGGGCCGCGCCGCCGAGGACGATCGCCACGCCCCAGACGAAGCCGAACGAGTTGGCGGCGACCGACAGCCGCACCAACTTGATCCCGGCATCCAGCGCAAGGAACATCAAGGCTCCCAGGACGTAGGGGTCTTTCCGAAACCAACCGTACGTCGTGAAGTAAACCAGAACCAGCAGGCTGGCCGCGGCGGCTGCCGCCAGGACGGCCGGTCCCTTCCCATAGGTCGGATCAGGTGCCGCGAAAGCGGCCAAAGCAAACAGGACGCCGATGAGAATCACGACCACAACGGTGAATGTTTTCATGGACGTTTTCCGGGATTCGTTGTCACTCGTATTCCTCTTGGTTCGCGTCGATGTATTTCGGCTGCCCGTTCAAGGTTCGGGGCGCGCTTCCCTCAACCGCACGCCTTCGTCGTGGAACCGGCGCGCGTTTTCCAGCAGATCGCCGCGCGTTTCATAGGTCAGCCGTTGCGACTTCCGGAAGTCCCGGAGCCGCGCCGCAAACCCGGGTTCTTGGGCGTCCAGGGCGGCGAGGCTTTCATCGAGCAAGACCCGGACCGCCGCCGCGTAATAGGATTGATCGTCCAGTTGCGTCAAGGCGACCGACAATGTGCTCGCGACTGGCACCGAGATGAAAATGGCCAGAAGCCCGAGGGCGATGCGCTTTCGCTTCGATCCGCGGTTTTCCGTGGCGATCCAAAACGCGACCAGACCGCCGAACGACGCGCCGAGAATAACCAGCATTGCAATCATGGGTTCACCTCAATCATCCAGCCAGTGGCCTGCGATTCTGTTGCTGGCGACGCCGATTTCGATCGTCGTCCAGCCGATCATCCACCACGGATTCGGGTCGTAGATCCAGATTTCCCGCGCGCCGCCCGCATGGACGCGGGCCGGTCGGCCGAAACGCACGATGAAATCCCCGGCATCGTGACCGACCGGACATTGCGACCGCATGGCCGCAACCAGCCGTTCGGCGTTTTGGTCGCTCGCCCGGCAGAAGATCATCATGTTTGCGATCGGGTTGGCCAGCGCCGCCGCGGCCGCGGCCAGCAGGAAGGCGGTGCCGAGACCGAGAAACGCCGGCCGTTTCCGTTTGGCCGCCAACGCGAATGCCGTGACGGCCGCCGCCAAGCAAGCAACGCCCAGCAGGACGGTGACGCCGGTCCAGACCCAGCCCAACACGCTTGCCCAAGGTCCGTTCATTGCGGTTGCTTGCTTGCGGAAACGTGGATGTTCACGGCCGATCCTGGTTCTTGGCCAATTCCGCTTCGACCCGGGCGGACGCCGTGCGCAGCGCCTGGAGCCGGTTGCGGGAGAGCGAGTGCGGAGCCGTGCCGGGCCGGAATTTCGCCAAGGCCGGCTCGGTCTTGGCCGCCATGGCCGCCAGCGCGCGGAGGGCGGCCCGCAAATCGTCCGGCGAGAATTCCGTTGCGGCATCCGTGCGGTCCTCCAGCAGCGCTTCCGCGAGGCGCAGTGCCCGGAGGTTGTCTTGCAGCATCCGGTATTGCCAGGTGGTCGGCGCCAATTTTAGTCGGGCCTTTTCGGACTTGCCGATCAGCGAGGCGATCGGCCCCCGCGCGGCCTGCGCGTCGGCGGCCGTGAGACTCAAGCCATTCCTGGCGGCAGGGGCGGTCATGGGGAGTTCCCGGGCGACGCCGGCTTGCCGGCCAGTCGTTGGGCGGCCACCGCGATTCCGGCTTCCCGCCGGATGGCCTCGACGTCGAGGCCGGCGACCCAGCTCGAAAAGACCTGCCAGGCCTTGTGATAGCCGAATCCGCCTTGGGTCATCTCCCGGATGGCTTCTTCCTTCGACCAATCCTGCACCACGACGCGGTACAAGGCGCACATGGTGCCGGTGCGGTCGGCGCCGAATTGGCAGTGGACGAGGACGGGGGTGCGCGCCGGATCGGTGACGATCCGTAGAAAGCGCACGATTTCCTTCCGGCCCGGATGCCACGGCCGCATGTCGATCTGTTCGAGCCCCAGTTCCGTGTCGCCGATTTCATCGCGGTCGGAATGGAAAGACCGGAGACACACGACCGTGGCGACGCCCTGCTGCTTGAGATTCCGCATGCCCTGCGCCGTCGGTTGGGCGCTGCGGAAAAGCTGCGCGCTGACTTCATGGAGGTTGGGCACGCCCTCCAGCGCCAAGGGCCGAGCCCACGTCGCCGGGCGGCCGGCTGGCTCCGCGGCCGCCACGGCGGCCCCCACGAGCATCCATCCAACCCAAATCGCCAGCCTTGCCTTCATCGCGAGAGCAGCGCGTCAGGGGGCAGGGGACCCGGTATTTTGCGACGGGCACCCTGGACCCGCTGGCGCGGCATTTTTCCTGCGGTGGACGTAATTCTTCGTCACTCGAAACAGAAGTGCGGCCGAGATGCACCAGAGCAGGGTTGCGCCAGCCAAGCCGCCCCACGTCCGCGGATCGAGTTCCGGCCGGCATGAGACAAGCCGGGCGCCGACGACGGGCGCGGCAATGAAAACAGGACCAAAGAGCAGCCACATCCCGACCAGGACAATCGTCTTCGGCGGACCGGAAACGGCCTGCCGGTAGGCAAACCCTTCCGACTGAATCCGCTCCCACGGCCCGGTAACGGACATGGCGCTGAGCGGCGCCCCGCATTTCACGCAGAAATCGCGCTCCGCCTCGTTTCTCTCAAGACAGTGCGGACAAGCGATTCGACTTTCGGGTTCGCTCATTTTCTTTTTTCCTATCGAACTCCACCTTCACCGTTTTCAGTCTGCGTCTACGCGGGGTGAAATACGGTACGAGGCGTGGTTGGGTGTTCCTAGATTTGTCCTCCGCATCTGATGAATAGTGCGCCTGTGCCAACCGTGTTTGACGAGGAGGGCGTGAACTTGATTCGGACTGTGTACGCCTGTTTGTCTTGGGGATCGAAGAAGCTCTTGTCGAGGTCGTACAGATTGAAATCGTCCCGCGACCCGGATGCCCAGATCATTTGATCCGTATTCAGGCTGACTTCCCGGAGAGAGTCGCCTGCAGTGCCCAGGAGTGTGAGGTTCCAGTGCCCAACATTCGTCTTCTCCTTCGGGCCGTTGATCCCCAAGTAAAGCCCGCAATAGGGGAGAGTTGGCAGGTTGGCGAGCGTGTATTCTTCGGATGTGGGGCTGTTGAGAGGGAAGGACGGGAAGGATATCTGGTAGCCTCTGATCTTGTACCAGAGGAAGCGAAGGGAAATGTCTTTCATCTGACCATCTCCCCGATAGGCTGCGATCTCTTGCTTCAGATATGGTCTGTGCTCTGCGGACGCGCAAGCGCATAGCAACACGCACAAGGCCAACGCAATTGCCGGTCTGTATTTCATGATCTTCGCTTCACGTCACGGGTCAGCGGACCCGACACCTTGTGGCGGGTACGCTGGACCCGCTTGTTGGCCCTTTTTTGTTCCCAACGATCATATACTGCATGTCATCATATCGTTTAGCAGTGCTCAATAATCGGTCATAAGTCATGATCTCAATATCATGTTCATATCCATAACTGGATCGGATTATGTCGTTTTGTTCTGACAGTGCCGTTCTACGACCGATCATAATATAGTACTTGTAGGTTATATATGTACGCGGATCGCGTAGATACTTGCCAGAGAAGGTGAGGGGTTCTTTGTCACGTGGTTTATTGAACACGTCGGTAGTTCGCGCTGCGTCAGCAAGCTGATTCCGAAAATCTGTTGGATTAGCATGTACATATCTTGCCCAGTCGCCGATTTGTTTTTGCGCATGCCGGAGTCGTGGAGATTCGATACCTTTAGAATTATATATGGCGTCGTCAATTGGTTCTAGCTCAAGGAAGTGAACCTTCCAGCCAGTCGAATATCCCTGAAGAAGCATAAAGTCGCATCTAAGCGATTTTCCAATGCCAAATTCTGGCAATACATAGTGCGCGTGTCCCCCACAGTCAAAAAACGCCCAATAGAGAAATTCTGGATTTGCCTTCAAAAATCGCGCAATGCCGCGTTCCCCCGTCGAAGAGGCGAGCGCTTTCGCTACAATAGAAGTGTTATTCATAATTGTGGCCAACAGTTTTATTCACCCTCCTTCAAGGAGGCTTTACGTGGCGGGGTGAATTTTCCTGAGTGGCAAAAGGATAGCGGAAAGGTGGGGGTGGGTCAATGGCGCAACGGGCTGCGGGCTTGGGGAATAGGGAGCGGGCGGGCCGGCGTGAACCGAGCGCGAAGGAGGCTTTATGCCGGTTTGGGGGCGCCGCGCAATGCCTCCTTCGCAAAAGGGGGCTCGCGGGAGGCATTTTTCGGACGAAAATGACCGCGGAGGGCGTTTTCAGGGCCGAAAATGGCTCGCAACGGGCCTGGATACGGCAAAAACGGGTTGGAAACTACGAAATGCGCGAAAAACGCGAAATTTCGGGTTTGGATCCGAAAACGGGGATTTCTAACCGCAAATGAACGCAAATGGACGCAAATGAGGGGTGAAAAACGGCCTGAAAGCGGGGGGGGGCCGAAAAGGTCCATTTGCGTGAATTTGCGGTCCATTTTCGGCTGGATGAGGCCCGCGGAGGCAAAAAAACGCGAAAAAACGCCTCGCAACGGGCTTGGGCGGGCAGAAAAAGGGGCTATTCAGCAGGAAAACGGGGAATTTGCAGGAAAACAGGAGGGGATGGAGGGCTTCGTCCTGTTTTCCTGTGTGTTTCCTGTTTTCCTGCTGGGCTGTTGGGGGTGATCGGACCTGATTCACCCACGGGGCCAGACTTCGCCAAGGCTTCGTCCGGCAGGCAAGCCCGTGGGGGTCTTGGAGGGCGGAAGAGAGAGTCTGAATATCCAATAACCAATGTCGCGAAGGCGCTATTCGACTTCTTGCATGAGGCGGAGGGCTTCGGAGGTGCCGAGCGACTGGAGGCGCGCTTCTTTGCGCTCTTTTTCTTCCAGCGCCTTGAGGATGGCTTCCTGGAGGGTGTAGTCGCTGCCCGTGGCCTGGATGGCCGCCAGGTCCGCCGGTTCCGCGTTTTTGGCCTGCGCCATGGCGATGCCGGCCTGTTTCAGCCGCTGGCGCTGGCGCTCGACCGCGTCGCGCAGGCTGTCCAGCTTGCGCTGGGCGGAAGCGGCCTTTTCTGCGCCGGTGTAGGCCGCGTCGACGTCCGCGAGCAGGTCGCGCAGTTCTTCCGTCGCCGCGCTTTTTTCGGGGCCGGGCTCCATCCGGTTGATCTGCCGGATCAAGAGATCGGCCTGGCCGAACCGGGCATCGAGTTCGTCGGCGCGGGTCGCGGCGGCCGGCGGCGCGGCCGAATCCGGCGGCGCATCCTGGGCCAGGGCCGGAACCGTTCCGGACAGGAGCGCCAGAAGAATCGTCGCCGGAATTCGCTGCGTCATGGTCGGCTTTCGGTTTGCGGAGGGGTTCAGGGGCGGAGGGCGCGGAGATGGTAGAAGGTGGCGGCGCCGGTGGGGGCGACGGGGAAGCGGAGGGTGCCGGACTGGAGGCGGTTGGTTTCGGCGACTTGGCGCCAGACGATGTCGTTGCTGCCGTACTGGCCTTCGTAGAGCCGCCAGACGGAACCGGAGGAGAGCGCCCCGCAGACGATTTCCGTGGGCGCGAGGGTGGCGGCGAAGACGGAATGGCGGTCGTTGGTGGCGGTGCCGGCGATGATTTCGTGGGTGTCGGTGACGCCGTCGCCGTCGGAATCGGTGCCGAAGATTTCCTCGACCCATTCGGGATGGTCGACGTACGGGTTGCGGTTGGACTGGTAGTTGAAGTAGATGAGGTCGTTCTTGTTGCTTTCGAAGGCGTCGGGGGGATCCAGGGCATGCCAGAGCAGGAGGGTCGTCAGCTTGCCCATGGAGTTGGTATGGGACGGATCGTCGGAGAACCAGAGGGCGGAAGTTTTGTCGGCGGTGCCGTCGTAGCGGGTGGCCATGTAGAAGATGGCGCGGGCGACGTTGCCCTTGGAGGCGGGCGGCGGCTCGAAGGAGTTGGAATCCATGGACGTCAGCGGGGCGACGTTGGTGGCGGGCGCGCGGTAGCCGGGGTCGAGGGGATCGCTTTCGTCGAAGTAGAGGTTGCCGCGGAGGGCGTTGGCCCCGATGTGTTCGGCGAAGAGATTGTGGACGTCGACCTGGTCGGGGCCGTCGTTGCCGAGGCCGCGCGATTCGGGCCAGCCGTGTTCCTTGTTCCAACCGTTGGGGGCGTTGTTGTAGGCGGATTTGGGGAGGGAGGACGTGGGGTTGTAGAGGAGCAGGACGTTGTCGGGGTTGGCGGGATCGGTGTGCAGGACCTTCATCGCGTCGTTTTCCTGCGTGTCGTTGAGCTGGCGCGTGCCGAGGGAAACGATTTCATGGAGCTTGGCGCGGAGGGCGGTGCCGGTGAGGCCGAGGGCGTAGTGGTAGTAGGGATAGATGGGGGTGACGTCGACGGTGAAGGTGCGCGAGTTGGTCCCGTCCTTGTCGCCGGCGTAGAAGGCGATTTCTTGCGTGCCGGTCTGGGCGGACGTGGGCCGCCAGGAGAAGGCGGCAACGAGCGGGGCGGCGCCGGTGGCGCCGGCGAAGGTCGCGCCGGCGGGCAGGCCGGCGGCCCACAGGCGGACGTCGTCGACGTTGGGTTCGGTGGCGGTGACGGTGAGCTGGACGAGGTTGCTGTAGGCGGTCAGCACGAAGTTGGTGTCGGGGGCGAAGAAAAGCGCCGGCGGTTCCGGCGCGGCCCCGCCGTAGGAAGTCCAGGCGAGGTTGTCGATGGCGACCTGGCCGGCGGAGAAACTGCCCTGCTGGATCTTGAGGGTGAAATTGCCGCCGACGTGGATGGGCAGGTCGACGACGTGGTTGGTGACGTTCTGGACGCCGCCGGTGATGGTGTAGCGGACGACGTCGTTGATCAAGATGTCGAAATCGCAGGTGCTGGCGAACATCCTCATCCAGTCGAACGAGAGGGTGCCGCAACCGCCGGCGATGGTGCCGGAAACGACGTGGGCGGCGGGCGTCTGGCCCTTGTGGAGGCCGGGGGTCCGGGGCGGGCCGATGATTTTGTCGCCGCGGCACTGGTGGAAGGTCCACGTGGAACTGTCCTGGCCGGCGAACGTGCCGTTGGTGTAGGTGCTGCCCGTGATGGGGAAATTGTTGAAGTTCTCGGATCCAGCGGCCCGCGCGGCCGTTCCGGCGGCCAGCCATGCGGCGGCGCAGAGGGCCGGGAACCAGATTCGGAGCGATCGCGACATACGAAACAAGCATACCGACTTGCCGGCCAAACGCCACCGAAAAGGGCCGGACGCGGGCACGAAAAAACCGGAGGCCGCAGCCTCCGGTTCGCGGAGCGGGAGCGCTACTCCCACTGGATTTCGTCGCGCTCGATGTCGACGAACACGACGTAGCGGTCGGTCGAGGCGAAGCCGAGCTTGACGTACTTGTCCGGCTCCCAGGCGTAGTCGACGTCGCGGATGCCGGTCATTTTCCGCCGCTGGCCGGGGGCCAGGGCGAAGCCCGTCCATTCGATGGACAGCGAGGTGACGACGATCGTGTAGGAAGAGGAGTTGATGAATTCGAGCGGCTGCTCGTCGTAGTCTTCGCAGCCGGCCAAGGCCGCCGCCATCAGGACCGTCAACAGGACCAGCAAGGCTTTTTTCATGCGCGTCTCCCTCTATGGCGGAAGTATGCGCCCGGGGGCCGCGCGCGTCAAGGGGCCTCTGCCGCCGGAACTTCGGTTTTCTTGGCGATGCGGGTGGCGTCGTACAGCACGCCGAAGCCGAACCGTTCCCGCACGGCCTGGAATTCCACGACGGCCTTTTCGCCGGTCATGGGCAGCCAGCCGGCCGGTTCCCACTGGGTCCGGCGGCTGGAGGAAAACTTGACGGCCTGGCCCGATTCCAGTTGGCCGATGATGCCGGACTTGCCTTTTTCCACGATGGTGACGACGGCGGGGCTGGCCAGATCGGCGATGGTGCTCGGGCCGGCCTCGACCAGCTTGGCCTGGGTGACTTCCAGCTGGCCCTTGTTTACGACGAAGGTCACGTCCACCTTGTCGCCGACCGTCGGCCGCCAGGTGACGGGCTCGTACATGGTTTGCCGGGCGGAGAGGTGGAAAAGGCGCAGGGTGCCGTCCTGGTCGAGGGTGAAGGTGCCGCGGGCGCAGGCCTGGACTTGCCCGGCCGCCTGATCGGCGCCAGCCGTTCCCGGCAGGACGAGGGCGAGCAACAAGGCGGCGAAGATGCCCAACCGAACAGATCTCATGGCGTGCTCCTTTGCGGATGGTTCTCGATTTCCAGGCGCACTGTAGCAGGTGCGCGGCCGGCAGCGCAATCCCCGCGACGCGCCGACCGGTGGAAAACCGCGCGCGGCGTCCGGGCCGGGGACGTGGTCGGGAGGGGACTCGAACCCCTACTCCTTGCGGAACCAGCTCCTAAGGCTGGCGCGTCTGCCAATTTCGCCACCCGACCAGCGGTGCGGCGTGCATTAGAGAGCCCGCGCGGGCGGATTTCAAGCCATTTGCACGGGCGCGTTTTGGGGTTTGTCGGATGCGGGGCGGGGATGGTAATGTCCAAGGGTTTTAGTGGAGGAAACACGATGGCGACCATTTACGACTCGAAAGACATCCTGGGCATCCTGCCGCACCGGTACCCGTTTATCCTGGTGGACCGGATCGTGGAGTGCAACGACAAGGACTGGATCGTCGGGCTCAAGAACGTCGCGGCGAACGAGCCGTGTTTCCAGGGCCATTTCCCCGGGCAGCCGATCTTCCCGGGCGTCCTGCAGCTCGAAGCCATGGCCCAGACGGCCGGCATCCTGCTCAACAAGGTGCTGGGGTCGGAGGGCAAGGTGGCCTATTACCTCGGGGTGGACGGCGCGAAATTCCGCCGGATGGTGGTGCCGGGCGACCAGCTGCGGATGGAAATCAAGTTCCTGAAGCTGCGCCTGGGCATGGCGAAGGTCGAAGGCCGCGCGCTGGTGGACGGCGAGCTGGCCTGCGAGGCGACGATGATGTTCGGCGGGGGAAAATAATGGCCACGACGATCCATCCGCTGGCGGTGGTCGAACCCGGCGCGGAGCTGGGCGTCGACGTGGCGATCGGCCCCTTTTGCCGCGTGGGCCCCCACGCGCGCCTGGGCGACCGCGTGGCGTTGCGTTCCCACGTCAGCGTGGACGGCCACGCGACGCTGGGCGCCGGTTGCGAGGTCTGGCCGTTCGCCAGCGTCGGCGGCAAGACGCAGGACCTGAAGTACAAGGGCGGCGCGCCGCGCCTGGCCGTGGGCGACAACACCGTGATCCGCGAGTGCGCCACGCTCAACTGCGCGACGTTCGACGGCGGCGAAACCCGCGTGGGTTCGAAATGCCTGATCATGGCCTATTGCCACGTGGCGCACGACTGCCTCGTCGGCGACCGCGTCATCATGGCCAACAACGCGACGTTGGCGGGGCACGTGATCGTCGAGGACGACGCGATCATCGGCGGCCTGACGGGCATCCACCAGTTCGTGCGCATCGGCCGCATGAGCATCCTGGGCGGCACCACCAAGGCGGTCAAGGACGTGCCGCCGTTCATGATGGCCGACGGCGATCCGCTGAAGGTCTATGGCCCGAACAAGGTCGGGCTGGAGCGGCACGGCGTGTCGGCCGAAGCCCAGCAGGCGCTGAAAACGGCCTACAAGATCGTGTTCCGGATGGATCTGACCACGGACAAGGCGCTGGAGCGCATCGCGGCGGAATTGCCGGACCTGCCGGAAATCCGGCAGTTCGCCGATTTCATCCGCACGAGCGAACGAGGAATCTCCCGATGAACACACGGCGGCGGAATTGGGCGGGGCGGGTCGGGATGCTGGTCGCGGCGTGCGGCGCGGCCGTCGCCGCGGCGGCCGACCGGGGCGGGGCCGATCCGGCGCCGATCCTGGCGCCGGGCTACGCCGCGGAAGAGGCCGTCACGGCTTCGGCCGGCGGCGGCCTGGTGCAGTTCAGCTTCGAGCAGGCGGACATCCGCCTCGTCACGCAGATCGTCGGCAAGCTCACCGGCAAGAAGTTCGTGGTGCCCGAAGGCGTCACGGGCAAGATCACGATCCTGGCGCCCGGACCGGTCATGGTCGCGGAAGTGTATCCCCTGTTCCTGAGCACGCTGGAAGCCAGCGGCTACACGGTGGCCGAGCGCGACGGCGTCTACCGGGTCGTGGCCATGCCCGGCGGGCCCGCGCTGCCGGCGGGCAGCGGCGTCGGCGGCGGCCTGGTCACCAAGCTGATCCCGCTGAAGAACGTGGCCGCGGCCGACGTGAAGAAGAGCTTCGAGCCGCTCGTGCGCGGCGGCAAGGAAGGCGCGCTGGAGGCGTTCGCCCCCGGCAACCACCTGATCGTCACGGACACGGCCGAGAACGTCGCGCGCCTGGAAGCGCTCGTGGCGGAAATCGACCGGCCCGGCGCCGGCAGCGCGATCGAGGTCGTCGCGCTCAAGCACGCCGGCGCCGAGGAAGTCGCCCGGCAGCTGCGCGCGACGTTCGGCGCGGCCGACAGCGCCGTCAACAAGGTCAACCGCCACATGCAGCAGGTGGCCGGCGGCCTCGGCGACCTGCCGACGGACTTCACCGTCGTCGCGGCGCCCCAGGCCAACAGCCTGATCCTCGTGGGCCTGCCCATGCAGATCGCCGAGACCAAGCGGATCATCGCGATGATGGACGTGGAAAATCCCCACGGCTTCGGGCGGCTGAACGCGATCTTCCTGAAGTACCTCTCGGCGGAAGAAGCGGCCAAGAGCCTGAACGCGCTTCTGGGCAAGGCGCCGGCGGCGGACGGCGCGCCGGTCGAGCGGGACATCGCGATCGAGCCGAGCGTGCCGAACAACGCGCTGCTGGTGGACGCCTCGCCGCAGGATTTCGAATACGTGCGGCGGCTGGTGGAACGGCTCGACGTCGTGCCGCAGCAGGTGCTCGTCGAAGTGCTCATCGCCGAGGTCAATCTCGAGCAGGGGCTCGACCTGGGCGTCGAGTGGTTCGGCATCGACCAGCCCGAAGGCAGCGGCACCGGCGGTTTCGGCCGCTCGCGCTACGGCGACAGCGATTCGATGATGGGCCTGCTGACGGAAGGCGCCTTCCCGCAGGGGTTGGCCATGGGCATCCTCAGCGGCACGTTCAAGGGACCCGACGGCACGGTCTACAACCAGATACCGCTTTATCTGCAGGCCGTCGCCGGCACCCGCGACCTCAAGATCCTGTCCAACATCCCCCTGTGGGCCCAGAACAACCTCGAGGCGTCCGTCAGCGTCGTCGAGAACATCCCCATCCTGAAGTCGTCCGTCGAAGGCTCCGGTTCCGACCGCGATTACATCCAGAACATCGAACGGCTCGACGTCGGCATCAAGCTCAAGTTGACGCCCCACGTGAATCCCGACCGCGAGATCCAGCTCGACCTCAACCCGAGCATCGAGTCGGTGGTCGAGGAGAGCAGCGACGCGCTCAAGTACACGCCGACCATCGCCAAGCGCGAGGTCAAGACGACCGTGACCATTCCCGACCGCTCCACGGTCATCCTCAGCGGCCTGATCCGCGAGGATTCGGCCAAGATCGCCACCAAGGTGCCGTTGCTGGGCGACATTCCGCTGCTGGGCGCCTTGTTCCGCTCGACCAGCGATTCCAAGAAGCGCACCAACCTGCTGATCTTCGTGACGCCGCGCATCGTGACCGACATGCAGCTGGCCGAGCAGGAGAAGGCCCGGCTGGAGAAAACCGCCAGCCTGCCCGCGGCGGAAACCGTGCTGACCGAGCCGGCGCCCGAGGCCGAAGCGCAACGTGCGCGCGAAGAGCAGGAGCGCCAGAAGGCGGCCGAGAAGAAGGTCCGGAGGACCGGCAAGCGATGACGTCCGACGCCCAGGGCCTGCCTGCGCTGGAACGCATCGAGGAAGAATGGCTCGATCCGGCGCTGATCGAATCCGTGCCCGTCGACTGGGTGCGCCGGCACGGGGTGGTGCCGTTCCGCCGCAACGGGCAGGTGACCATCGCCGGCGCTCCGGGCGGCGCGCTCCAGGCCTACGAGGATCTCGCCCTGCTGCTGGGCGCCGAAGCCGTCTGGGTTTCCGCGCCGGCCGCCGAAATCCAGCGGGCGATCGACCGCTGCTATTTCCGCCGCGCCGGCCGGCCCGACGAGGCCGCCGCGCCCGCGGCGGCCGCGGCCGCGCCCGAATCGCCCCTGCGCCGCGAGGCCGACGATTTGCTGGCGGGCAGCGCCGATGCGCCCGTCGCGCATTACGTCAACGGCATCCTGCTCGAGGCCGTCAAGCGCGGCGCCTCGGACGTCCACGTCGAACCGTTCGCCGACGGCCTGGCCGTGCGCTACCGCATCGACGGCCTGCTCTATGCCCAGCCGCCGCCGCCGCGCCCGCTCGAAAACGCGCTGATCGCGCGGCTCAAGGTCATGGCCAAGCTCGACCTGGCCGAAAAGCGCCTGCCGCAGGACGGCGTGGCGCGCGTCCGCGTCGGCGCGCGCGAAATCGACGTCCGCGTGTCCAGCGTGCCGGTGGCCGAAGGCGAGCGCATCGTCCTGCGCCTGCTGCACCGCGAATCCACGCGCTTCACGCTCAACGAGCTGGGCATGTCGGCCGGCATGCTCGAGGAATTCCGCGGCATCCTGCGCGCGCCCCACGGCATCGTGCTGGTGACGGGTCCGACCGGCAGCGGCAAGACCACCACGCTCTACGCCGCGCTGCGCGAGCTCGACACCGCCCACCTCAACGTCCTGACCATCGAAGATCCCATCGAATACCAGTTGCCGGACATCGGCCAGATGCAGGTGCATCCGAAGATCGGCCTGACCTTCGCGCGCGGCCTGCGGCACGTCCTGCGCCAGGATCCGGACGTGGTGCTCGTCGGCGAAACCCGCGATCTCGAGACCGCGGAAATCGTCGTGCGCGCCTCGCTGACGGGCCACCTGGTGTTCACCACCTTGCACACCAACGACGCGACGGGGGCGGTGACGCGGCTGGTGGACATGGGCATCGCGCCGTACCTGCTGGCGTCCGCCGCGCGCGCGGTGCTGGCCCAGCGCCTCGTGCGGCGCCTGTGCCCGAATTGCCGGCGCGAAACGACGCTGACCGGCGCAGAAGCCGGCTGGCTGGGGCAGCCGAAACTCGCCGGCCGGACCGCGTGGGAAGCCGCGCCGGACGGCTGCGCGGAATGTCTCGGCGGCTACAAGGGCCGCACCGGCATCCACGAACTGCTGGCGGTGACGCCGGCCGTCGCCGAAGCCGTCCGCCTGAACGTGCCGCCGGCGGAACTGCGGCGCCTGGCGGAAGCGGCGGGCTTCCGCGACATGCTCGCCGACGGCGTCGACAAGATCCTCGCGGGCGCCACGTCCGCCGCCGAAGTGCTGCGGGCCGCGGGCGCGCGCCGGGACTAGCGGGGGCCGGATCGGGGCATGACGACTTTCGCCTACAAAGGCTACGACGCTTCCGGCCGCCCGCAGAGCGGCCTGATCGAAGCGGCCGATCCCAAGGACGCCCGCAAGCGCCTCGCCGCGCGCGGCATCCTGCCCGAAACCCTCCAGGCGGCCGGCGGTTCCGCCGCCCGCCGCGCCGCATCGAAATCCGCGTTCGTCGCCGACGTCCGCACGATGTTCTACCGCGAGCTGGCCGCGCTGCTGGGCTCCGGCGTCGCGCTCGTGCCCGCGCTGGACGTCATCTTGCAGGCGCCCGAACTGGACCAGGCCCGCACGTTGCTGGCGGCCGTGCGCGACGCCGTGCGCGAAGGCCAATCGCTGCGCGCGGCGCTGGCCGCGGCGTCCGCCCAGGTCACGCCGTTCGAGCAGGCCGTGGTGGAAGTGGGCGAGCGCACCGGCGGCATGGCCGAGGCCCTCGCGCGCCTGGCGACCTTCCTCGAGGAGCAGGAAAAGCTGCGCGAGAAGCTGGCGACCGCGCTGCTGTACCCGGCGGTCGTCGTCTCGCTCGCGGTGATCATCGGCGGACTGGTGCTGGCGTTCATGCTGCCGCTGGTCGGGCGGATGTTCGCGGAGGCGCAACTGGATTTGCCGCTGCTGACGCGGGTGCTGCTGGGCAGCGGCCGGGCGCTGGGGCTGACGCTGCTGCTGCTGGCGGCGGGCGGAGTGGCGGGCGGGGCGGCCCTGCGCCGTCGCCTGCGGACCGACGCCGATCTGCGCCTCCGCGTCGATCGCCGGATCTTCGCGCTGCCGCTCGTCGGCGCGGGCTGGCGCAATCTGGCGAGCCTGCGGTTCGTGCGCGTGCTGGGGCTGCTGCTCGAGCGCGGCGTGGGGCTGATCGAAAGCGTGCCGCTGGCGGGCCGGGCTTCGGGCAGCGCGTGGCTGGCCGACTGCGCCCGCCGCGAAACGGACGCCATGGGGCAGGGCAAGCCGCTGGTGGAGGTCATCCGCGGCATCCGCCCGCTGCATCCCTCGCTGGCGGCGTGGGTGCAGGCCGGCGAGGCCGGCGGCAACCTGATCGGCCTGCTCGACAACGCCGCGCAGCGCTTCCAGCAGCGCTGGGAGCGGCTGGCGTCGCGCGGCATGCTGGTGCTGGAAATCGGCCTGACCGTGGCGGTGGGCCTGTTCGTGGCGCTGATCGCGCTGGCGGTCCTGCTGCCCGTCCTGCAGATGAACAAGGGGATCGTTTCGTGATTTGGTGGATCTACAACCTGCTGTTTCCGGTGGCTTTCGCCTGCCTGCTGCCGCATTTCCTGCTGCGCATGCTGCGCCGCGGCGGCTATGCGCGGGATTTCGCCCAGCGCTTCGGGCGCTACGGCGCGGCCGAGGCCGCGCGGCTGGACGCGCCCGGCCGGCCCATCTGGATCCAGGCCGTCAGCGTCGGCGAGCTGGCCGTGGCGTTTTCCTTCATGGCCGAACTGCGCCGCCGCGATCCGGCCGTCCGCTTCGTGCTGACCACCAACACCTCCACCGGCCACGCGCTGGCGCTGGCGAAGGTGAAGGCGCCCGACGTCACGCTCTACTTCCCGATGGACGTGCCGGGCGTGGTGAAGCGCGCGCTGCGGCGCATCCGGCCCGCCGCCGTCGTGCTGATCGAAAACGAACTGTGGCCCAACCTGATCCGCCACGCGCGGCGGCAGGGCGTTCCGACCGTGCTGGTCAACGGCCGCATCTCCGAACACTCGTTCCGGGGCTACCGGAAAATCCGCTTCGTCACGCGCCGCCTGCTGCCGGAAGTGCACTGGTTCTGCGTGCAGACCGCGGCCGACCGCGACCGCCTGCTGGCGCTGGGCGCGCCGTCCGACCGGCTCGAAGTGGTCGGCAGCGCGAAGTACGATCTCGAAGCGACGCCGCCGACGGCCGAAGTCCGCGCGCGCGCCGTGCTGGCGGCGCTGGGCGTACGCTCCGGCGAGCCGACGTGGGTGGGCGGCTCGACCTGGGCCGGCGAGGAAGAAGCGCTGCTGGACGCCTACCGCGCGGCCAAGCCGCGCCATCCGGGCCTGCTGCTGGCGCTGGTGCCGCGCCACGCCGAACGGCGCGACGAGGTGCTGGCGGCCATCCGCGCGCGCGGACTGTCCGTCGTCCAGCGCAGCCGGTTTCCCGACGGCGCGCCGCCGCCGGACGCGCGGCCCGACGTGCTGCTGGTGGACACCACCGGCGAGCTGCGCGGCTTCTACGCCGCGGCCGATCTGGTCTTCGTGGGCAAGAGCCTGACGCAGACCGGCGGCCAGAACCCCATCGAGCCCGCGCGCGACGGCAAGCCCATCCTCGTGGGCCCGCACATGGAGAACTTCGCGGAAGTCGCGCGCGATTTCCAAGACGCCGGCGCCTGGGTGCAGGTGGCCGACACGGCCGAACTGGCCGCCGCCGCCGCGCGCCTGCTGGGCGACGCCGCGGCGCGCGACCGCAGATCGGAAGAGCACACGTCTGAACTCCAGTCACGG
>CALKWZ010000077.1 GCA_938003985.1 uncultured Verrucomicrobiota bacterium
TCGCCGGCAGCATCTTCGGCAAGGCCACCGTCTCCCCCGTCGCCACCAACAGCCCCATCGTCACCAACTCGACTCAAGTCACCATAGATCCTGACAGTTGGAATTTTTCAGCAAATGGCCAAACCAAGGGCTTCACTGCCGACGGCGGCAATGGCACCTATACTTGGAGCTGTACTGCTACAAATGTTAGCCTGTCCGCCACAAGCGGAAAATCCATCACAGTCACCCGCACTTCCGCCGGCAACGGTGTGCTTTCAGCCTCGTCCTCCTCAAGCACACCCGGTACAGCTCAAATCACCTGCCCATGAAGAAACCCCCTGCGAAATCGGCCTCCCGCTGCACGGCGGGGGCGCCGGAAGCCGAAATCTGCAAGACCGCCAACGCGCTGGCCGGCCTGTTCAACCTGAAGGACACGGACGCGCCGGACGGCCTGTTGACGCATAGTCCCGCGCCGAAGAACGTGGTGGACGCGCTGCGCGTGCTGCTGGACGCGATGTTTCCCGGCAAGATCAGCGCCACGCCCGTGGACGGCTCGGATCTGGGCGTGTTCCTGGTCCGCCGCCTGAGCGAGGCCTGGCGCCTGCTGCGCCGGGAAATCCGCCGCGCCCTGCCCTACCGCTGGATCGGCGAGGCCGCGCGCGTCGAAGGCGCCCGCCCGCCCAAGATCGACAACCTCGACCGCGAAACCGACCGCATCCTGAAGGCGTTCCTCGACACGCTGCCCGGCGTGCGCCAATTGCTCATCGCCGACGTGCAGGCGGCCTACGACGGCGATCCGGCCGCGCTGACCTTCGCGGAAGTGCTCCTGTCCTATCCCGGACTGCTGGCCATCGCCGCGCACCGCCTCGCCCACGAGCTCTACAAGCTCAACGTTCCCATCATCCCCCGCATCATGAGCGAGTGGATCCACACCAAGACCGGCACGGACATCCATCCCGGCGCCCGCATCGGCCGCGCGTTCTTCATCGACCACGCCACCGGCGTCGTCATCGGCGAGACCACCGAGATCGGCGACCACGTCAAGCTGTACCAGGGCGTCACGCTCGGCGCGCGGTCGTTCGCGCTGGGCGCCGACGGCATGCCCGTCAAGCACATCAAGCGCCACCCCACCGTGCGCGACGGCGTCATCGTCTACGCCCACGCCACGATCCTCGGCGGCGAGACGGTGATCGGCGCGCGCTCCATCGTCGGCTCCAACGTGTTCCTCATGGAAAGCGTGCCGGCGGACAGCATCGTGTCGTCCACCCATCCCGACCTGCAGATCCGCGAAAAAAAGCGCTCAAAAAAGACTTGAATCCGCGGCGGCCTGGAGTAGGATGCCGACGCTTTTCAGATGGAGGCGTAGCTCAGTTGGAAGAGCAACTGACTCTTAATCAGTGGGTCGTGGGTTCGAGCCCCTCCGCCTCTACCATCTTCGGAAGCGCGTCAGACTCTGACACGCGGCGACAATCCGCGAAATTCCCAATGTTTTTTGGGTGTTTCGCGGATTTTCCATTTTCAGTCGGCAAGACAGCTTCGGACGCCAAATGACACGAATTGCCTTCGGTTAGTGTCCATTCTGGTGTCCACCCCCCACCCTCAGCCCCCGACAACAGACGCCCAAGCGGCTGCATGGCCTCGCGCAAAGGCGCGCGCGACATGTCCGCATAATTTTTTGTCGTCAGCCGAATGTCCGAATGCCGCATGATTTCCTGCACGATGCGCGGCGGCTCTCCGGACTGCAACAGGAAAGTGCATGCCGTCGTGCGCAGGGCGTGGAAGTCGAATTTCCGCCCGTTGGCGTCCATGACCGCGATCCCCGCCGCTTCCATATCCCGGCGCAAGGCCCGGCGATTGCGCGGCACCCCTCCCGGCAACACCGGCCGATCGATAGCCGCATGCTGCGGACGGGCAGCCCGCAGGATCTGCGCGGCTTGAGGTATCAGCGGGAGAAAGGCGTCTTTCCGGTTTTTGGTGTATGTCGCCCGCACCCGCAAATACGGCGTTTCCGTATCCAGATGGACGTCGCCCCACACCAGCGAATCCAATTCGGCCCGCCTCAGCCCCGTGGACAGCGCCAAGACGTAGATCAGCCGGCGACCAGGCGGAGCCACCTCCAGCAGCTTCCGCGCCTCCTGGGGCGTCAGAGCGCGGCGCTCGAAGGTTTCCCGGCCTCGCTCGTCGATCATTTCCACGCCGTCCAGATTCGGCAACCGCGGCAGCCGGTGGCGCTTGCTCGCCCATTCCAGCAACCCGCGCACCCCGAGCAGATATTCGTTGAGGGTTTTGGGCGAATCGCCCCGGCACGCGCGCCAGTCCATAAACCCCTGTGCGGAAACATCCCGCAAGGTACGCCAAGCGCATTCCTCCGCGAGTTTGCCCAAACGCCCGGCCAAAATGCGGGTATAACTTTCCGCGCGCCCGAGCTGCGCCTTTTCCGCGATGAACTCATCGACCAATTCCGCCAGCGGACGCGCAAGGCATTCCTTTTGCGCCATCGGAACGGCCAGTCCTGCGCGTTCCCGTTCGGCCCGCAAGACGATTTCCCGCAGGCGTTGCCGCGCGACTTGTTCATCCCGGCAATTGAGCGGCACCACACGCGGTTTAGAATCCCCTTCCAGCGTGAAGCGCCCCGTGTAGGTTTGCGCTTTGACGATCTTCCCGCTTGGAACCCGGCGCTTGCGGCGATACACGCTGAACATGGGCATGGGCTGGCCTCAGGCGATTTTCGCTTCCATGAATTGCACGATGTCGGCGCGCTTGACCAAACGCCGCCCCGGCAGTTTGCAGGACGGAATCAGCTTTGCGTCGATGTAGCGGCATAGCGTGCGAACGCTGACTCGCATCAGGTCGGCGGCTTCCCGCATGGTCATGAACTCAATGCTTTTTCCCTGTTCGTTTTCTTTCATGGGTTCCCCCTTTCTTCTGTCTTTCCTCACCGAAAACAACACCGACAAAGCCGAGACATTCCCGCAAGGCGTCTTTCGGCATTCCGTTTTTGAACTCCACGATTTCCCGCAGGGCCTCGTCATAGCGACGGAAGGTTTCCCCGTCGGGATTGGACAATGTCGGCGGCCCTGCCTGCACGTATTCCAAGGCGTTCGGTTCGGCCAGAAGCTGCGCCGGATCGACGTCATGCGCCAGAGCAACGATCCGAACCGCAGGCTCGACACCTTCCAATGCCCGCACCCAGTATTTCCCGGGATCGCGCATGGCTTTCGCGATGGCTTGCGGGCTCAAGCGGATTTGCTGTTCCGCCGCCAACCAGCGACTGATGGCCCGCAGGCTCATGCGCTTTGAAGCCTCGAAGATGAACGGGAACAATTCTTCCACGATTCCGCGCCGGACGCTGAATGTTTCCGCGTTTTCCGCGTGCTCCACCAACTGTCTGCCGATGTCTTGAATTGCTTTCATGGTCGTATGGTTTACATAGTTGTCATTGGTTGTCAACTGAATTACGGCACATTTTCCCCGCCGCATCCCGCGATGCGGGCGAACGGCTCTGCAGGTTCAAACCTGATCATCGGCATACCGGCAGAAATTTCTATGGTGTCAGAGCACGACCAAAGATCGTTGCCCCCCATGTTCAACCGACGCGCGGGCGATGCCGGCACCAGCTCATACTTCAGCACGGCCAGGTGAACCAATTGCGATCTTTTCCAAAGCTTATGGCGGGCTGCCCGGCTTGACGGCTTCACATGCGCGGCAAACTTGCGGTAAAGATCAATCGTAGGACTTTCACACTCGATGTCTTTTACCTTTGAGGGCTTCCAATCCCTCGCATTCTTCTGCCCAAAGGCGCCCCAAAGGCGAATTCCCTTCCAACCCTCATACCGTTTCGATTTGTTGAGATACTTGGCGATGTACACCCCGGCGCCCTTTTTGATTTTGCAGACATGAATCCGCCCCCACCCGTGGCGCGCTGCGTAGTATCGTACAGAGTCAACCGGAAACCATCCCGACACCACGGCATGAACATGCAAACCATGCCCTTTAGGGTGCGGCTCAAACGCCCGAATCCCGTACATTCCGACCTTTCTCGCAAGATCCCGTGCCAATCCCGCCCATAAGGCCGCTGCCGTTTTCGGTTCGAGCCAGACCGGCATAGTGAAAGTCCACAGGCAGGGATTCTCGATACGCGCGATGGAAAATTCACACGCGATTTTTGACTTCATGCCCATACCGGATCACTCCACCGTGTAAAATTGTTTAGGTATGAACAAGGTTATGGCCGAGCCACCCCCGCCCCGCGCTTCCGCGCGGGACGGTGGCAGCTTCGGCTCTTGCATGGCATTGCCCGCGCTCTCGCCCATGCGTAGCGACACGGTTATGCACCATCGATCCGCTTTGAATGCGAGCGAGCGTGGGCGGCTCTTGCAACCCGGCGTTGCATATTTCCGGGGCGCTTTCATGCCTGCCCGCCTTCCAGCCGATCCGCACGGGCTCGGGGGCGCTTGCGCCCCCTGCCCCCCTCTTGCGTGGCGCAACCGTCATCCGCGCGGGCAATCGCCAACATCGCTACTTGCAGGGATTCCGGCAGCCGATCCCACTTGGCGACGATTTCCCGAAGCTCCGGCGTGAGTGTCCATTCTGGTGTCCACCCCCCTGCGAAACCATTGATTTTATTGGGTTGTGCAGTGGGTTCGAGCCCCTCCGCCTCTACCATCTCGCAAGCCCCGGAACGAACCGTTCCGGGGTTTTGCTTTTCGGCGGACGGCCACCCAGGTTAACGGCATCCCCGGGGAGACCGGTGGACCGCCCGGAGGTTGCGCCAACGGGCCCAGGCCGCAACCCGCCATGAAATAACCGCCGGGATCCTTGGCGGAGCCCGGCGGCGGGAACGAGCGGGGACGGCATCAGGCGGCGGAGGGCGCGGGCTTGCCGGAGACCCATGCGGCGGCCTTGTCCTTGAGTTCCTTGAACTTGCCGCTGAGGGAGGTCAGGCGGGCGTCCCATTCGAGGTTGATGGGCTGGTTCTCGACGCTGACGTGGAAGGTGGTCATGACCATGATCAGGAACAGCGGCTCGAGGAACGCGCTGCGGGCGTTGGCCGCGAACAGCACGGCGATACCGAACGCCCAGATCGCGGCGGAGCCTTCCGGGAACAGCTTCGCCACGAGCAGCGCGGGCAGCAGCATGATCGCCCACAGCACGACGGTGAGCACCTTGTCGAGCACCACCACCCAGATGGCGGTCTTGAGGATGGGCTTGGCGTTCTGGCAGTAGTAGATCAACCCTTCCTGCCCGCCGCGCCACGGATTGGTCTCGTTGCGGGCCAGCAGATACGAAAAGATCGTTTCGTCGACGTAGGTCGAGGCGCCGTGCAGCAGGGCCTTGACGATGTTCATCAGCCCCTGCATGCCGGGCACGGGCAGCAGGTTGGCCACCCAGTCGAGGGTGCGGTTGAAGGCGCGCACGACGCCTTCGACCAGCAGATCCATCGCGAAGAGCACGTTGGTCTGCGCGAAGCGCTCGGTCACGATGCGTTTGCCGTAGGCGAACATCCCCTCGCCCCCGTTGCCGATTTCGCCGCGCGTGACCAGTTCCGTCAGCACCGCGACGTGCCCGCACTTGATCAGGTAGAGGGCGTAGCGGACGACGAAATGCCAGGCCCAGCCGTAGACGCCGGCGCCGACCGCGAACCAGCCCCAACCGACGATCGGGTGGATCTTCTCGCCGGCGAAGGCCGCGCCGCCGAACGTGATCAGCGCCCAGACGATGGTGACCAGCGACACGACGACCAGGATGCCGAAGCGCGCCAGCGCGTACGGCATGGTTTTCATGAACAGCCCGAAGGCGGCGCCGAGCGACGCCTTGCGGACGGCCAAAGGATAGTGGTGGCGCACGGCCGCGTCGGCGGCGGGCGCGGGCGGAACGGCGGGAACGATTTCGTTTTCCATGGTGGGATCTCCTGCGCGAGGCGAAGAACGGAACCGCCGGGTCCCTCGCGAAACCCGGCGGCCTGGATCGGATCGGGACCGGCTCAGTTCGCGGGCAGGACGCTCATGCCTTTTTCCGCGCCCTCGACGGGCGTGCAATAGGCGATCTTTTCCTTGGCTTCGGTCACTTCCGTGGTGCCGAGGGTCTTGATTTCGACGTCGAGCACTTCGCCGGTGTCGGGATCGACCAGCTCTTCGGTGGAACCGACCTTGAATTTCTGGCCGACGGCCACGCCTTCGCGGGTGCCGCGGTTGATGACCAGCTTGTCGGCGCCCGCCAGCATGATGGACGCTTCCCACGGGATGCTTTCAAGCTGCTTCTCGAGGAATTCGACCGCCTGGACGACGGCGTCTTCGCAGGCCTTGCCGACGTTGTCGTTGCGGAAGCCGGCGAGATCGCCGCCGAGGCCGCCCAAGGCGCTGCCGCTGTAGCCCACGCTCAGCCCGCGCCGGCCGGCTTGGCCGACGACCTTCTGGGACGCCTTGACCTGGCCGGTCTCGCTATCCACCAGATAGATCGTGATGTTGACCTCGGCCTTGCCCTTCGAGCCGCCGACGGAAATGCCGCGGAAGCTGAGGCCGCCGCTGCCGCCGGTGGTTTCGTCCTGCACGTGGGTGATCGAGCCGCGCACCAGCAGCTGGGCGGGCGTCATCCGGCCGACCTGCGGCGCCTTGTTGCCGCCGGCCATGCGGCCGCTGGCCGCCAGATCCTGTTCCTTCATCGCTTCCTGGCGCATCTCGGAATCGCCCAGGACGATGAACTTGCCGTTCTGCTGGAGGGCGTCGGTCATGATGGTGGTGAAGCCGTCGCCGACGTCCCACCGGCCAGACCAGCCCGCTTCGTTCGCGAACTTGGTGACCGTGATCGAGTAACGCAGGTTGCCTTCCGCGTGCGCCGCCGCCAGGCCCAGCAGGCCCGCCGCGCAGAACGCCGCCGCGATTTTCGCCGTCTTCTTCATGCTTGTTTCTCCTTGGCCGGCACGGGCCGGCGCTGTTTTCGATTGCCCGAAAAGGTAATGTCGGCTCCGCCATCTTGGCAAGTCCATTGGCGCCGGCGCGGGGGTTAAAATCGCATTAAGGGATTGACTTCCGCGCCGCAAACGGGCACAACACGGCCCTTCAATTTAAAGAAGAAAGGCTCCGCACATGCAACCGACCTATCATCCTTCCAAGATCAAGCGCGCCCGCAAGCACGGTTTCCGCGCCAAGATGGCCACGGCCAACGGCCGCAAGGTCCTCAGCCGCCGCCGCGCCAAGGGCCGCAAGTCCTTGACCGTCAGCGACCGGAAGTAAATTCCCGTTCGCCCCCGCGCCGGGGACGAGTTTTCCCATGCAACCCGGCAGCGATCGCCCGGCCGTTCCCGCCTCCCCGGAGAAACGCCAGGCGTTTTGCGTCCGCGCCACGCTGGGCCGCAAGCAGCGCCTGCAACGTCCGGGGCAGTTCGAGGAAGCCTACGCCCAGGACCGCCGCTGGCACGGGCGCTTCATGGTGCTTTTTTTGCGGTCGGGGCCCGACGCCTCGCTGCGCCTCGGCGTGGTGGCCAGCAAGAAAGTCGGCAACGCCCCCGAGCGAGCGCGCGCCAAGCGCCGCCTGCGCGAAGCGTTCCGCCGCCAGCGCGCCGGATTCGCCGGCCGCACCGACGACGTCGTGCTCGTCGCGCGCCGCTCCATTCTCGACGCGCCGTGGGACGCCGTCGTCGCCGAACTGCGCAAGCTGGCCGCCCAGGCCGGCCTGACGCCCCCCGCCGCGACATGAATCCCGTCGCCGCTTCGCTCTGCTTCCTGATCCGCGTTTACCAGAAAACGCTCAAGCACGCGTTCGGCGCCTGCTGCCGGTTCGAGCCGTCGTGCTCGAATTATATGCTGGAAGCCATCCGCGTCCATGGAGTAGGGTACGGCGTTTTTTTAGGGCTCCGGCGGATCGTCCGGTGCCATCCGTGGAACCCCGGCGGGTTCGACCCCGTCCCGCCCAAGAAAAGTGATTTAGCGAGCAAAACCGAATGAAGAAACAAGACCTGATTCCGATCGTCCTGATTTTCGCGCTGTTCCTGGCCTATCCGACCCTCGACCGGAAGTTCATTTCCAAGATCTTCCCGCCCAAGGCCAAGCCGGCGCCCGCCGCCGTCGCGAAGGCCGAAGCCCCCGCCCTGCCCGCCGATACGGCCTTGGCCGCGCCCGAGGCGGAGAAAGCCGCCCCGGCGCCCGAGGCGGACGGCGTCACGTCCGCCACCTGGAAGAAGGACGAACCGGCCCCCGCCCCCGCGGAAGAAGACAAGGCCATGGAAGTCCTGACCACCCTCGGCAACGAACGCCTGGAAATCACGACCTCCACGCACGGCGCCGGCGTCGTCCGCGCCGCGATCCTCGGCTATCCCTCCGTCAAGGGTTCCGACGTCCCCGTCACGTTCGATTTTTCCGACCGGCCCGCCGCCGCCCCGATCGGCTATCCCGGCCTCGCCCCGCGCGCCGCGTTCGAACTCGCCGCCTCCACGGACGATTCCGTCACCTACCGCAAGGTCCTGCCCGGCGGCCTCGTCCTGACCCGCACGCTCGTCCTCGGCGACGGCTACCAGGTGCGGCTCGCCGACAAGCTCGAAAACCCCACCGGCGCGCCGGTCGCCCTCGACGGCTACGGCCTGCAGTCCGGCTTCATGGAACACCTCCCCGGCGAAAAAGACGAGCAGACCCCGCTCCTCGGCGTGGACACCCTCACCGGCAGCGACAAGGTCCAGTACTGGGCCGCCCAATTCGAAAGCTGGTTCCCGAAATCGGAAGAGTCCGTTCCGCGAACGGTTTTCGAAAGCGACATTCCGGTCAATTTCTTTGTGCGGCTTTTCAGCTTCGGTCGCGGCAACGGCAAGCAGACCCCGCTCCACGTGGATTGGGCCGCGGTCAAGAACAAGTACTTCGTGCAAATCCTCACTCCGGTCGATGCTTCCGCCGACCAGTGCCTCGTCCGAACCGCCCGCGGCGAGCCCGTCCGCTCGACGTTCATGGGCATTTTCCCGCGCACGAGCGTTCCGTTCGCACGCGTCGCGGCCGAGCTGCGCATGCCCGACTACGAGCTCGCGGCCGGCCAAACGCTCGAGCAGACCGCCACCTTCTACGTCGGCCCCAAGGTCTATACCGAACTCAAGGCCAACGGCCCGCACCAGGAAGACATCCTCCAGCTCGGGTTCTGGCGCGTCGTCGGCATCTGGATCCTCAAGGTCATGGTCTGGATCCAGGCCCACGTCTGGCCCTACAGCTACGGCGTCGCCATCATCCTGCTGACGTTCCTCATCCGCATCGTCTTCTGGCCCCTCAACCACAAGTCCATGGTCAGCACGCGCCACATGCAGGAGATCCAGCCGCTGATCACCGCCGTGCGCGAGAAGTACAAGAGCGATCCGCAGAAGCAGCAGCAGGAGATGATGGCGCTCTACAAGGAGCACAAGATCAACCCGATGGGCGGCTGCCTGCCCATGCTGATCCAGATCCCGGTGTTCTTCGCCCTCTTCGTCGTGCTGCGCGGCGCCATCGAGCTGCGCTTCTCGTCGTTCCTGTGGATCGCCGACCTCTCCACGCCGGAAAACCTGTTCAAGGACGTCCTGCCGTTCGGGCTGAACATCCTGCCGCTGTTCATGGGCGTGACCATGTGGCTGCAGCAGAAGATGACCCCCACCAGCGATCCCCAGCAGCAGAAGATGATGATGATGATGCCCGTGCTCTTCACCTTCATGTTCTACTCCTTCCCCTCGGGCCTCTCGCTCTACTGGTCCACCAACCAGGTCATGATGATCGTCCAGCTCGCCTGGATGAAGAAGTTCCACCCGCCCCTCGCCGCCGCGAAGAAGTAGGCCAGAGGTTCACGGTTCAGGGTTCACGGTTCAGCGGTTGTCCGCGCCGCAAAGTTCTTACGTTCTACGTAAAACGCCGCGAAAGTTTTTGCCGCTCCGCTCGCGGAGCCTAGCTCGCTCGCCGCGCCAAGCGCGGCGCTATAGACCTCGCGTTCGCCCGGCGTTCCGCGTCTGCGGGACTTGGGCTCGACACTCGGCTATTTCCGTTCTACGTCATTTTCGGGTCCGATTTTTACGTAGTACATAAAAGACGCGCCGCGCCGGACATCCCGGCGCAACACCCCCCCTCTGCCGTTCCCTGTCCGACCTCCGATCTCTGACCTCCGACCTCCCGTTCCCCGCCCCGCTTCTCTTCGGTTGTCTTCCGTCCCCCATCCGCTATCATTCCCGGCGATGTCCCCGCTCGACCACATCCGGATCGTCCTCGTCAACACCGTCTACGGCGGCAACGTGGGCTCCGTCTGCCGCGCCATGAAGAACATGGGGCTCTCGCAGCTCGTGCTGGTGGATCCGCGGCCGGGCATGGATATGGAAGAAGCCCAGCAAATGGCCTGCCACGCGGGCGACGTCCTCGCGAATCGCAAGGTGTTCGACACGACCGCCGAAGCCGTCGCCGATTGCGGCCTCGTCGCCGGCACCTCGAACCGCGGCGGGCTTTATCGCGACCACTCCAAAACCCCACGCGAATGGGCCCCGCGCCTGCTCGAAGCCGCGCTCGATACCCCCGTCGCCATCTTGTTCGGTTCCGAGGACAACGGCCTGTCGCTCGAAGATCTCGCGCTGTGCACGCAGTTCATCCGCATCCCGTCGTCGGACGCCTACAAGTCGCTCAACGTCGCCATGTCGGTCATGGTCTGCGCCTACGAGCTGTTCGCGGCTTCCGGCATGTTCGAGCCGCCGCAGGAGCGCTCGGCCGAATGCCCCTCGGCCATGCGCGAGGCCATGTTCGCGAAGTGGCGGAAGGCCCTGCTCGACATCGGCTTCATGACGAACGACACGGCCGACCACATGATGCTCGGCATCCGTCGCATCCTGTCGCGCGGCACCTTGACCGAAAAAGACGTCCAGATCCTCCTCGGCATGGCGTCGCAGACCCAGTGGGCCGCCAACCAGCTGCCGAAAAAGCCATGAGCGCGCAGCACGTTTTATCCGTGATGGTCGTGGCCCTCAACGAGGCCAAGCACGTGGCCGGCCTGAAGGCGGCGCTGAACCACCTGCACCTGCCCGATGGCTGGAGCCTCGAAACCATCCTGATCGACGGCGGCAGCCGCGACGGCACCGTCGAAGCCGCCCGCGAGGCCGGCTTCGACGAATGCCAGGTGCACCCGGGCGCCTCGATCCCCGTCTGCCGCAACCACGCGCTGCGCGCCGCCCGCGGCACCGCCCTGGCGTTCCTCGACGGCGACTGCATGCCCGACAAGGATTGGCTGGTCCATGCCGCGCCGTGGCTACTCAAGCCGACGCCCGTCTTGATCGGCTATCCCGTCGCGCCCCCCGCCACCGGCAACTGGATCCACCGCGCCTGGCACGCCCATTGGCACCACAAGAATCCGGCCGCGGCGGCCGGCGGCGGCGAACCGGTGACGGTCGAGGCCTTCCGCCTCATCACCACGCGCAACATGCTTTTCAACCGCGCGCTGCTGGGCGTCGTGCCTTCCTTCGACGAAACGCTGACCACCGGCGAGGACACCGATTTCGCCTTTCGCGCGACGCAGGCCGGCGCCGAAGTCGCCGCGCTGCCGTCCCTGCGCGTGACGCACCTCGGCGAGCCCGCCACCCTGCGGCAGTATTATCGCCAGCAGCTCTGGCACGCCAACCGCAAGGCCTACGGCACGATCCTGAAAAGTTCGCGCGGCAAGGCCGGCGCCAACGCCATCTTCTTTTCCCTCGCCTTCCTCGGCGCCCTGTGCCTCGTGCCCCTCGCCGTCGCGCTGGGCCTGCTGTTTTCCCCGTGGTACTTCTTCCTGGCCGCGCCGCTCGTTCTCGTCACCGCCGGCCCCGCCGCACTCATCGCCGACCGCGCCAACTCGCCGGTCCTCTTCCTTCGCCTGACCATCCTCTACTTCCTCTACGGCCTGGCCCGCTCCGTGGACCTCGTCGGCCTCTCCCCGCGCAAAAAATCGTGGAAATCGTAGGTCAGGAGACAGGAGTTAGGGTTCAGGGTTCAGGGATTCATTTGATGATTGGAAATTGGACATTGAGTATTGGATATTGAGATTCCGAACATGCCTTCCATCCCCCAGATCGTTTCCAGCCTGCAGAACGCCGGCATCAAGGAAGTCGTCAAGTTGCGGCAGCGCTCGCACCGCGACGACAACGCCCTGCTGATCGTCGAGGGCTACCGCGAGGTCAAGCGCGCGCTGGACAACCGCGTGCCCATCCTGAAGCTGTTCTATTGCCCCGCGCTCTACCAGGGGAAGAACGAACCCACGATCGTCGCCCGCTGCGCGGAACAGAACGTGCCGCTGTTCGAGTGCTCCGAGCCGGTCTTCATGAAGATCGCCTACCGCGACCGCCCCGAAGGCCTGCTGGCCCTCTGTCCGCAGATCCGCCGGACGCTGGCCGACCTGAAACTGCCGGCCAATCCCTTCGTCGTGATCGGCGAGCACATCGAAAAGCCCGGCAATCTCGGCACCATGCTGCGCACGGCCGACGCCGCGGGCGCCCACGCACTGGTCGTCTGCGACCGCTGCACGGACGTCAACAACCCCAACGTCGTGCGCGCCAGCATCGGCACCCTCTTCACCGTGCCCGTCGCCGAAGCCAGCACCGAAGAAACTCTCGCCTGGCTGAAAAAGAACGGCATCCGCTCCCTCGCCGCCTCCCCGCACGCCACCAAGAACTACACGGAAGTCGACATGACCCAGCCCATCGCCGTCGTCGTCGGCGCCGAACAGTTCGGCCTGAGCGACGCCTGGATGACGCAGGCCGACGAACTGGTGCGCATCCCCATGCTCGGCCAGGCCGACTCCCTGAACGTCGCCGCCGCCGCCACGATCCTGCTCTACGAAGTCGTCCGCCAGCGCGGCGGAAAATAGCCGGTCGGCGCCCTCCTTGCCGATTCGGCCGCAAAAAGTTGCGCCGGTCCCATTTTTCGGCTTGCATGCCTCCCCGGTTCCGCTATCTTCTGCGTGATTTTTGAGCCACGGGGTCGTAGCTCAATTTGGTTAGAGCGTCGGCTTGTCACGCCGAAGGTTGCGGGTTCAAGTCCCGTCGACCCCGCCACTTGAAAACGGAAGCCTCCGCGCAAGCGGAGGTTTTTCTTTGACGCGGAACCGCCGTTCGCGCAGGGTGCGAATCATTGACGGGGCGTTCCCGACCATCCCGATTCCCGCCTGGTCGGCGGGATCGGGAGGTGTCGGGATGGCAGAGCGCCCGAGAGTTTTGACAATTTAGCGACGGGGCGTTCCCGACCACGCCGCCTGGCGGCGGGTGTCGGGATGGCAGAGCGCCCGAGAGTTTTGACAATTTAGCGACGGGGCGTTCCCGACCACGCCGCCTGGCGGCGGGTGTCGGGATGGCAGAGCGCCCGAGAGTTTTGACAATTTAGCGACGGGGCGTGGCTCAGCCTGGTAGAGCGCAAGGTTTGGGACCTTGATGTCGCGGGTTCAAATCCCGCCGCCCCGATTCCTGTCCCCCGCATGCACTTCGTCTACATCCTGTACAGCCCGCAACTCGACCGGTTTTACGTCGGGGAATCGGCGGACCCGAACGAACGGCTTGAGCACCATTTGGCCGGTCACCAGCGATTCACGCGCCGCGCCGCCGACTGGGTCATGGTTTTCTACTTGCCAACGGCCTCTCGCACCGAAGCACTGGTCTTCGAACGAAAAATCAAGCAATCCAAGAGCCGCAAAACCGTTGTTCGCTGGATTCAGGGGTCCGACAACCAGATCGAAGCCGCCGTCTGGCAGCGTTTCGCCTGGTAGTCCCGACCCCGCCGCCTTTCGGCGGGTGTCGGGATTGGGAACTAGATGTCGCGGGTTCGAATCCCGCCGCCCCGATTTCTTCAAGCCGCAGGTTCGGTTCCGATTTTCCAGTACGCTCCGAACTCGACAGGCGGGGACCTTCCCGCTAGTCTTTGCGGCGTGAAAAAGAACGATCCGGCCCCCGACGCGGCGAACGCCGCCTCCACCGAAAAGATCGCCGAACGCTACGAAATCCGCCGGGCCATCGGCTCGGGCGGTTCCGGATCGGTCTTCCAGGCCTGGGATCTCCAGCTGCAGCGGTTCGTGGCCGTCAAGCGCTGGAGTCCGCCGGAACCCATGCTCGACGATCCCGAAGGCACCGAGCGCCTCTGGCGCGAGGCGATGACCCTCGCCGCGATCCAGCACCCCAACATCCTCACGATCCACGATTTCGGCGTGGACGACAAAGGCCCCTACGTCATCACCGAGTTCGTGGACGGCGAGACGCTCGACGCCGTCGTCAAGCACGCTCCGTTCGGCGTGGACGAGTTCGCCGACGCCGCGCAGCAGACGCTGGAAGCGCTGATCGCGGCGCATCAGGCCGGGATGATCCACCGCGACCTGAAACCGCAGAACATCATGCGCACGCGCCTCGCCAGCGGGGCGTGGCAATACAAGATCCTGGATTTCGGCCTCGCGCGTTTCGTGGCCCAGCCGACCGTGCAGAGCATGGAAGGCAACAAGTCCATCTACGGCTCGATCCTCTACATCGCCCCCGAGCAGCTCCGCCACCAGCCGCTCGACGCCCGAACCGACATCTACGCGATGGGCTGCGTCTTCTACTACATGCTCTCCGGCCACAGCGCCGTCGAAGGCGAAACGGTCCCCGACCTCATCACCAGCCACCTGCAGCACAACGTCAAGCCGCTGTCCGAGCTGCGACCCGACTTGCCGGCTGCCTTGAGCGACTGGGTCATGAAGGCGCTGTCCTACGCCCCGGACGACCGTTATCCCTCCGCGGCGGCGGCGCTCGCCGCGCTGCGCAAGGTCCTGCCCGGCGCCATCCGGCAGACCTCCTTCCGCGTCGGCGCGCCGGCCCCGGCGCCCACGATCCGGCTGATGCCCACGCCGCCGCACGGCCCGCCGGTGCGCACCTCCACCCTGCCCATCACGCCGGTGACGGCCAAGCCGCCGGCGGCGGCGTTCCCGCGCTGGGCGCTGCCGGCGGCCATCGCCGCCGCCGCGGTGCTGCTCGTCTCGGCCGTCACCTTCTTGCTGCACGTCCGGGCCCATCCCGCCGCCGCAACGGAAGAGTCGGCCGACGCCGCACCGGCCCCGGCGGCCCCCGCGAACCTGGCGGCTTCCTGGCGCGACGAATCGCTGCCCGTCGAAGATGTCATCACCCTCTGGCCGGCCTCCATCGCCGAAGCGCGGCGGCCGCTGATCCAGAAATATTTCGAGCAGCTGCGCGATCTCGACACCCCCAAATGGGGCAGCATCGGCACCATTCTCGAGACGCTGGCCACCATGCAGTACAACGCCCGCAACGACCCGAAGAAATCGCGCGCGCTCTGCAACCTGACCTACCACGACGCCACCAACAAGACGTTGGGCGAAATCGACGTCGCGATCTGGAACGTGGCCGAAAACCGCGCCGATATCGTCTACGAAGCCGTCGTCTCCGACCAGCTCAACCGCAAGGCGGTCTCCAGCCGCAACCAGATCCAGCGCTTCGCGGACTGCATCGCGTCCGGCACGTGCGTCAAGATCCTGGATCCCAACGACCCGAAGCGCAAATTCGAGCCGGCGCAGTTCGCGAACATTAAGGTCGCCATCATGGGCAACCAGGGCGCGCTGGCCGCTGGCTTCGACTACGAGGTGGACATCACCCGCTTCGAAAACGATTACCTCCAGCGCCGGCTCATCGATTGGCGCAAGGCCAAACAGGCCCAAACCGCCAAAAAGAAGAAGCCGCAGTCCGCGGAAGTCGCCGCCGCGGAAGAACCCGCCTCCGATCCGGCGCCTTGACGGCCGCGACGCGACGGCAGCCGACTAAAAAAACAATCGCCCGCGGCGTTGCTTCTCCGCATTTTCGGGGTAGACTGAAACCCTTGGAGAAAAACCGATGAAACCTATCCGCATATCCCTCCTGTTCGCCGCCGTCCTGGGCCTGGCCGTTTTGCCGCACGCCCAGGCGTGGGGCCCCGAAGGCCATGAAATCGTCGCTGAAATCGCGCTGCGCTATCTGACCCCCGCCGCCCGCGCCGCCGTGGACGACGTGCTGGGCACCTACAAGCTGGGCGATTACGACGTCGCAAGTTGGCCCGACACCATCCGCGGCGACAAGGAATACGACGCCTCGTATCCCCGCAACGGCCGCTGGCACTACATCGATTTCGACGCCGGCATGTGGTACGACGACGACTTCAAGCTGGAAACCCCCAAGGACGGCGACGACATCGTCACCCAGATCCTCCGCTGGCGCGACGAATTGAAGGGCGGCAAGCTGGAGGGCGAGCGCCGCCTGGACGCCCTGCGCTTCCTGGTCCATTTCGTGGGCGACGTGCACCAGCCCATGCACTGCGCCTCCCGCTATGGCGACCAAGGCGGCAACATGCTGCCGGTCAATTCGTTCACGGGCCAGAACTATGCTTTCGGCCCGGAGAGCGAACTGGACTATCCGGCCAGCCTGCACAGCGTCTGGGACGAATATCTCGTGAGCGAGCTGGTCGCTGGCCGCAAAACCAAGGACGTCTCCCGCGCCCTGCATAAGGACATCACCTCGGACCAAGTTCGCCTGTGGATGCACGACGACGTGATGAACTGGGCCGTCGATAGCTACTGGATTGCCCGCAAAAAAGCCTACCGCATGACCAACGGCGAGAAGTTTCCCTACAAATGGGCCCGTCCCGGCATGGATCTGACGCGGGAAAACTACATCGACGCCCAAGTTCCCATCGTGGCCGAGCAGTTCCAGAAGGCCGGCGTCCGCTTGGCGAGCATGCTCAACAGCGCTTTCGATCCCGATTGGAAGGCGCCGCGGCGCGAAATCGCCACACCCGCCCCGGAAGCCGAAGCTCCGGAAGCGAAATAATCGATCCGGCCGTGCGGCCCGCTTTCAACGCGCCGCCGCGCGCATCTTCCGCAGCGCGGCGAAAATCTCGCGCAGTTTCGGCGTCGAAAGGGCCTTGTCGGCGGACTCGAAGAACACGCCCAGTTCGGCCAGGCCTTCCTGCTCGTAGACGCTGGCCTGCAGTGCCATTTCCAGCCGGTCGATTTCCTTCATGAAGCGCGCCTCGGGCGTGCGGCTCTCCTCGAATTCCTGCCAGACCGCCAGATACTCCCGGCCTTTCGCCAACCGCAAAAACACGCGCTCGACGGACGCCTTTTCCAGCTCGTGCTTGTCTTCCAGGGACATCTTGCCCGGCACGATATCGCCGGCGTAGATCTCGCCGAAGTCGTGCAGCAGCCCCATCAGGATCAGCTTGGACTTGTCCAGTTCGGGAAAACATTCGTCTGCGAGGAACAGCGCCAGCAGCGCCACGCCCAGGGAATGCTCCGCGACGGTCTCGCAATCGGCCTTGGTAATGCCGTGCCGCAGCCAGCCTTGGCGATAGAGCGCCTTGAGATGGTTGAATTCGAAAAAGACCTGGACGATGGCCGGGACGTCCTGCCCTTCCAGATGCCGGATGGCTTGCGCGCGTTTGAGTTCCATGGGTTCGATCCTTTGTTCTCTTTATGCCACGCGCCGCACCGGATGACCAGCCGCCATTCCGTTGTTGCCCCCCGGCCGGTTTGTGGGACAATGGCTCCCGATGAACCAGAAAAACGCTTTTCACAGGCATTTCGAAGGCATTCTCCGCTACTGGGACCGCTGCCGCGACCGGGAGCGCGGTGGATTGCACCATCTGATCGACGCCACGGGCACCGTCATCCCCTCGCCCGACCGCGTCCTGCTGATCCACGCGCGGCAACTCTACAACTACGCCGAGGGCCTTCGCGCCGGCCTGGAATTCTGCCGCGAACCCGCGGAACACCTGTACGGTTTCATGACCGAGATCCTGCGCACGCCCGGCGGCTGGTACACGTCGCTCGTGGACGGCCAGCTCTTCTGTCCCGACGGCCTCGATACCTACATGAACCTGTTCGTCGTGATCGCGATGGCGCGCTACGCCCAGGCCACCGGCCGCGGCGACGTGCGCGACGAAGCCTGGCGGCTGTTCCGGTTGATCGAAGAAAAAACCGTCGGCGACGACCTGCGCGCGGACGGCGTGCTCGGCTGCTGGGGCACCGGCGGGCGCGGCTTCGCCCCCATCGGCAAATTCGCGGGCAACAACGTGCTTCACTATCTCGAAGCCGTCGTCTGCCTGCGCGACGCCGGGCTCGAAGCGCAGCTGGGCGACCGCGCCTTCGCCGTGCGCGATTTTTTCCTCGCGCGGATCCTCGATCCTGCCGAAATAGTCACGCTCGACGCGTTCCGCGCGGGTTTCCACGATCCCGACCGCCGCCCGGGCGCCTACGCCTCGCTCGCGCACGGGCTGGAGTGGTTCGGCTTCTTCCGCGAATGGCCCGGCGCCGAACTGCCGGAGACGGTCGAGCGCGCCCTTCTCGAGAAGGCGCTCCATCACGCCGTGCAGGACAACGGCGCCTTCGTGGACCAGTTTTATCTGGCCGAACGCCGCTGCGCCGGCGCCGCCAGCTTCTGGACGCAGTCGGAAGCGGTCAAGGGCTTCGGCCTCGGCGCGCGCCTGTTCGGCGAACCCTACGGCGACGCCTTCCGGCGCACGGCGAAGTTCTATTTCGACCAGTTCCTGGACGCCGACGGCGGCGTGTTCAGCGCGGTGGACCGCAACGGCGTGGCGCTCAGCCGCATGAAAGGCCACGCGTGGAAGGCGGACTACCACTCCCTGCGGATGTGCGTGGAGGGCAAACTCCATGAAACCGCCTGACGGTTCGGCCTCTGCCGGTTCGGCCCGCGCGGACCTGCGCCTGCTGCGCCGCGCGCTGGAGTTCGTCCGGCCCTACCGCCGCCAGCTCGGCGCGGTCTACCTGTGCTATTTCCTGAACTCGGTGCTGAACCTTCTGCCCGCCGCCAGCCTGGCGTGGTACATGGACGGCGTGGTGCGCGGCGGGACGTTTTCCTTCTTCGGCCGCGTCTTCGATCTGGCGCCGTTCCTGCCCGACGCCCGCGCCAAACTGGTCTGGTCCGCCGGCTATTTCGCCGCGCTGCTGGTCCTGATCGTCGCCGCCAACGCCATCGGCGTGTTCATGTGGCGGCTGGGCACCCGCGTGTGCCAGCGCATCATGCTCGACGTGAAGCACCGCGTGAACGAACACCTCCACGAGCTGCCCATTTCCTACTTCGACGCCGAGCGCACCGGTGCCATCATGACGCGCGCGGTCGGCGACACCGACCAGATGGAGCAGATGCTGCGCGATTCCTACGTCCTGCTCTACGCCTCGACGCATCTGCTCACCGTGCCGCTGATCATGATCGGCCTGAGCCCCGGACTGTTCCTCTTCACCCTCCTGCCGCTGCCCGTCATCTACGCGGCCGTCCAGCGCGTGCGCAAGCACCTGCGGCCGATCTACCGCGACATGCGCGAGCAGCAGTCCGTCATCGGCGCCACGATCCAGGAAAACATCGCCGGCATCCGCGAAATCAAGGCCTTCGAGCGCGAACCCACCGCCCGCCGCGCCTATCTGCGCACCAACCTCGCGCAGGCGCGGCTGGTGCACAAGGCCATGCGCGTGTTCAGCCTCAACCACCAGATCCTCTACGGCACGCGCGACGTCGCCCTGCTGCTGATCGGCGTCGGCGGCGGCGCGCTGGTCGTCCTCGGCTGGGGCCACGTCACGCTGGGCACCGTGCTGGCGTTCATCCCGCTGCTGGGCCGGTTCTTCGACCCCGTCAACCAGCTCGTGGGCTTCTACGACGTCATCCAGCGCGGCCTGGCCGCCACCCAGCGGGTTTTCGAGTTTCTCGACCTGCCCCCGGAAGTCCAGGACGACCCCGCCGCGCAGACCGTGGAATTCAAGCGCGGCGAAGTGCGCTTCGAGCACGTCACCTTCGGCTACAAACCCGACCGCCCCGTGCTGCGCGACGTCAGCTTCACCGCCCCCGCCGGCAGCAAGATCGCCATCGTCGGCTCGACCGGCTCCGGCAAGACCACCCTTGTTTCCCTCCTGCCGCGCTTCTACGAGCCGCAGCAGGGCCGCATCCTGATCGACGGCGAGCCCATCCGCGGCGTGCGGCTGGAATCGCTTCGCCAGGCCATCGGCATCGTCTTCCAGGAAACGTTCCTGTTCCACGGCACCGTGGCGCAGAACATCGCCTTTGCCCGGCGCCAGATCGATCCCGTGCGCATCCGCGACGCCGCGCGATTCGCGAACGTCGATGCCTTCATCGAATCCCTGCCAGAGCGCTACGAAAGTCCGGTCGGCGAGCGCGGCATCAAGCTTTCCGGCGGCCAGCGCCAGCGCCTGTCCATCGCCCGCATGATCCTGAAGGATCCCCGCATCGTCATCCTGGACGAAGCGACCAGTTCCGTGGACGCCGAAACCGAGCGCACCATCCAGGAGAGCTTCGAGAAGCTGATGGAAGGCCGCACGGCGTTCATCATCGCCCACCGCCTCTCCACCATCCGCCACGCGGACCTGATCCTCGTGTTGGAGGACGGCCGCATCGCGGAATCCGGCACCCACGAGGAACTGCTGGCGAAAAACGGCCGCTACGCCGAGCTGGTCGCCAGCGCGAAGTTCTAGGACGTTCATGGTTTTGATGTAGCTGGCCTCGGCGAGGCCGGCCACGAAAGAAACAGCCCCGGCCCCACCGGGGCCGGCCACAACAAATCTGGAGACGCTATAGCCGGTGCTCCCGCCCACCCGGGCTTGCATCCGCCGCGCCCGCCCCGTATCTTCCCCGCATGTCGTTGCTTTGGCCATTCCTGCTCATCGTCGTCGCGCGCATCGCCGACGTCAGCATGGGCACGCTGCGCGTCGCGTTCATCGCCCGCGGCCGGAAATATTTCGCCGCGGCCTGCGGGTTCGTGGAAGTGCTCATCTGGATCAGCGTCGTGTCGCGCGTGCTGTCCGGCGACCGGCAGTTCTTCACCTACGTCGCCTACGCCACCGGTTTCGCCTGCGGCACGCTCGTCGGCATGTTCATCGAAGAGCGCCTCGCCGTCGGCTGGTCGCTCGTCCGCGTCATCACGACCAAGCCCGTCGCCGACTTCATGCAGAAAGTCTCCGCCGCGGGGTTCGGCGTGACCCGCCAGGACGCCGATGGCGCGCGCGGCCCCGTCCACGTGCTCGTCACGCTCATGCCCCGCAAGCGCCTCGACGAATTCCAGCCGCTGCTGCGCGAGTTCGACCCCGCCGCGTTCTACACCATCGAAGACGTCCGCCACGCCCGCGACATCCCCCCCGCCTACGCCACTGCCGCCACCGGTGCCGGCAAGGCGCGCATGCCTGTCTGAGATGGGTTCAGGGGGCGGGGTTCAGGGTTCGGGGTTCGGGGTTCAGGAGTATTCCATTCTGGATCCTGAATCCTGACTCCTGAATACTCGGCTGTTCGTCACTCCCCGCGCCTCGTCCACATGTTCAGGTGGCGGAACTCCGGGAACTTCACGTAGTCGAGCAGGCCGGCCAGCGAGCGGTTTTCGACGGCGATTCCGGCCTCTTCCAGCGCGGCCGCGGGATTCAGCCCGGCCAGGACGACCAGGCCCGTCCGGCCTTCGCCCACGGGAATGCCGTAGAGCGGCTGGTCCGGCACGCCGACGGCGAGGATGCCGTCGAGCCCCAGCAGCCGCAGCTGGTCGCGGATCTTCAGCACGGCCGGCAGCGCCACGGACGGGAACTCGCGGAAGCTCGCGCCGACGAGGCCGTTGCCCGTCTGCTCGCATTTGCGCACGCTCGTCATTTTCGCCCGGATGAACAGCTCCAGCGGATCCTGGGTGGTGCCGCCGTAGGCCAGCAGTTCCGTGAACCGCGCCGGCAGCCGGTGGCGGAATTCCAGCAACCCGCCGTAGCGCGACGTGATCGGAATGCCTTCCTTCAGGAAAATGCCGTTGAGCGACACGCTGCAAACCGTGACCAAGGCGATCTTGCCGCGCGGGACGACCGCCGCGCGCGCGACGTCGTAGACCGCCCCGGCCCGCAGCACCAGCAGGCGCGAGCCCATGCCCAGCCGCGCGGCGAACACCGGCCGCACCACGTCCAGCGCGGCGACTTCGTCCCGCGCCGGCAGGAGCGTCGTGTTCACCACCAGCGTGCCCATGCCCGCGCGCAGGCGGAAGCCCATGCGAAAATTCAGTTCGTCGATCTGTCCCGCGATGAACCCCACCCGTTCGATCGCGGGCCCCTGCTCGACTTCCGCGAGCCCCTTGGACGTCAGCGACCGCCCCGCGCGCCGGCTTTCCAGCTGCGTCAAACCGGCGGCATCGAGCTGCAGCAGGTAGAGCCGGATGCTGCGCTCGCTGAGATCCAAACCCCACCCGCGCAGGAGTTCCGCAATCTGCGACGATCCGGCCGGGCGCCCGAGCCGATGCAGCACTTTCAGGATCCGTTGCTGGATTTCTTCGGAGGTCAGCTTCATTTCAGGGGACAGGGGTCAGGAGACAGGAGTCAGGGAAAACTGGAGACCGGCAGCCATTTTCAACTGCCGTCCAGATGCCGTTAATCTGGCCTTTTGAACTCATTGATATGGCAATATTGCCGTATTATGAAAAATCAATCTACATTTTTGTTCATATTTCAGATGATCGGCTTCATTTTTGCGGCAAGAAATTACCGGGTAGAAGGTTTAACCTCCCCTGCCCGACCGAATCCAAGGAAGGCCAACCATGAGCTACGTCCAAGAAGTCCTGACCCAGCTGCAAGCCCGCAATCCCGGCGAACCGGAATTCCTCCAGGCCGCCCGCGAAGTCCTCGAAACCCTCGAGCCCGTCGTCGCGCGCCACAAGAAGTACGAGGCCGGCCGGATTCTCGAACGCATCGTCGAACCCGAACGCCAGATCATCTTCCGCGTGCCGTGGATCGACGACGCCGGCAACTACCGCGTCAACCGCGGCTTCCGGATCGAGTTCAACAGCGCCATTGGGCCCTACAAGGGCGGCCTGCGCTTCCACCCCTCCGTCAACCTCAGCATCCTGAAGTTCCTCGGCTTCGAGCAGATCTTCAAGAACTCCCTGACCACGCTGCCCATGGGCGGCGGCAAGGGCGGCTCCGACTTCGACCCCAAGGGCAAGAGCGACAACGAAGTCATGCGCTTCTGCCAGTCGTTCATGACGGAACTGTGCAAGCACATCGGCCCGCACACCGACGTGCCCGCGGGCGACATCGGCGTCGGCGGCCGCGAAATCGGCTACATGTTCGGCCAGTACAAGCGCATCCGCAACGAATTCACCGGCGTCCTGACCGGCAAGGGCCTCAAATGGGGCGGCTCGCTGATCCGGCCCGAGGCCACGGGCTACGGCTGCGTGTTCTTCGCCGAAGAAATGCTCAAGACCCGCAGCGAGACCTTCATGGGCAAGACCTGCACGGTCTCCGGCTCCGGCAACGTCGCGCAGTACACGGTCGAAAAGATCAACCAGCTCGGCGGCAAGGTCGTCAGCCTCTCCGACTCCGCCGGCTCGATCTACGACAAGGACGGCATCAACGCCGAGAAGCTCGCGTTCGTGATGGAGCTGAAGAACGTCAAGCGCGGCCGCATCGCGGAATACGCCAAGAAGTTCGGCGCCCAGTACCTCGAAGGCCAAAACCCTTGGAGCATCCCCTGCGATTGCGCCTTCCCCAGCGCCACGCAGAACGAAATCAACGGCGCCGACGCCGCCGCGCTCGTCAAGAACGGCTGCCAGCTCGTCGCCGAAGGCGCGAACATGCCCTCCACCCCCGAGGCGGTCGACGTGTTCATCAACAACAAGGTGCTCTACGGTCCCGGCAAGGCCGCCAACGCCGGCGGCGTGGCCACCTCCGGCCTCGAAATGGCCCAGAACGCCATGCACCTGAACTGGACCCGCACGGAGGTCGAAGCCCGCCTGCACCAGATCATGGTCGCCATCCACCACAGCGCCTACGAAACCGCCAAGGAATACGGCAAGCCCGGCAACTACGTCGTCGGCGCCAACATCGCCGGCTTCGTCAAGGTCGCCGACTCCATGCTCGACCAGGGGCTGGTGTAGGAACCCAGGAGACAGGGGACAGGAGACAGAGTTCAGGAAACCCGCCCCCTCCGCCCCGGCCGGCACCCCCCGGCCGGGGCTTTTCAGTGAAGTCCAGAATCCAGCCTGAAGGCTGGACTACGAACTGGCTCCGGATGTAGTCCACGCTTCAGCGTGCGGCTGTATTTTTCGCTGCGCACTCCAAATACTTCTTTTTCGCGTCTTTCGCGTGTTTCGTAGTGGCGGACCGATCGGTTTGATTTTAGGCTGGCGAAACGCTCCACGTTCTGCCATAGGAGCTTTTGTCTAAAGGCGCGGACTTCGCCCGGCGGACGGAAGGATTACTCGACATGGATCACCGGACATCCCAGTTCGCGCGCGTCCTCTTGGCGGGCCTGCTCGCCCTCGGGCTGGCCGCCTGCCAGAAGAAATCCGGCGGCGGCCAAGACGTCGCCGCCCTGATCGGCGACGGCTGGACCGCCTACCGCCTCAGCGAATTCCAGAATGCCGTCCTCGCCTTCGATGCCGCCCGCGCCGCCGCTGAAAAGGGCTCCGACGACTGGGCCATGGCCACCTACGGCCTCGCCACCACGTGGGACTTGCGCCGTCCCGGCGAAGATCCCAAGCAGGCCACCCAGCTCTATCGGGAAATCCTCGCCGCCGCGCCCGACAGCCCGATGATTCCCTGGACCGAGCTCGCGCTTGCCCGCCAGATGCATCTGGTGCCCGTCGGCCAGGAACCCGATTACGCCGCCGTCAACCAGGCCTACCAGCACATCTTGGACAAATTCCCCGGCCACCTCGCCGCCAAGGAAGCGTTCCTTTACCTCCAGAGCATCCAGCTCGCGAAGCTCGAACCGAAGTCCACGCGCGCCGCGGTCGCCAAGCTCGAAGACTTCGTCGCCCGCGAGAAAAAGGAATTCCTGAGCCCCGCCTGGTCGCTGCTGGCCGTGGGCTACCAGACGCTCAACGACCAGAAAAAGCGCCTGCTGGCCGAAAAGAATTCCTTCGAAACCACCGAGGTCGATCCCTCCGATCCCTTCATCGAATTCGCGTGGGCCTACTGGAACCTCGGCACCATCGCGGAATTCGAGGTCGGCGACTTCGATCTCGCGCGCCAGTATTACCAGCTGCTCATCGACAAATATCCCAAGGACATCCGCGTCTACGGCTGCAAGCAGGCGCTCGCGCGCATGGACGCGCTGGAAGCGAAGATCCGCGCCGAGGAGGGCATCTAGCCATGCCGAAATTCCTCCAGTCCGTTTTCGCCTTCGTCCGCACCTACTTCGCCCTGCTCGTCGTCTTCGCGGTCTTTCTCTGGTCCGCCTGGGTCATCGCCACGTACCGCGCGCAGCAGACGCCGCCCGGGTCCACCGTCATCCGCCTCGGCCACTGGCAGCTCGAAGCCAGCGTGCGCGAGGGCATCGACGAAATGGCGCGCGAGTACCAGAAGACGCATCCGAACGTCGTCATCGTCCAGGACGCGATTCCCGAAGGCACCTACGGCCAATGGGTCAGCACGCAGCTCATGGGCGGCACCGCGCCGGACATCATGCAGGTCGGCGCCATGCTGCCCGGCAACATCTGGCTGTCCTACTACAACCGCTACTTCTTCCCCCTCTCCCGCTACGTCAACGCGCCCAACCCGCACAACGCGGGCACCGACATCGCCGACCTGCCGCTCCGCCAGACCTACAAGGACGGCATGAAGACCGCCTACGTCACGGAAATGCAGGAATACATGTCCGTGCCGCTTTCGCTCTTCGGCGTGCGCATCTTCTACAACAAGGACCTGTTGAAACAGCTCACCGGCCGCGACGTCGCCCCGCGCGACTACCGCGAATTCCTCGCCGTCTGCGAGCAGATCCGCAGCGCCGTCAACGCCGTCACCGGCCAGCCCTACATCCCCATCGCCGGCTCGGCCTACCACTTCGGCCACTGGGACGGCATGATGTTCTCCCCCGTCACCTACGGCGCCTTCCGCCGCGCCGACTTCAACCGCGACGGCTTCGTCGGCAACGACGAGACTTTCGTCGCCTTCAAGACCGGCCTGCTCGATTTCTACTACCCGCCCTACGCCCTCTGGCTCAAGATGCTCCGCGAGGTCACCGACTACTTCCAGGTCGGCTACACCGGCCTCGGCCGCGACGAAGCCGTCTTCCTCTTCGCCCAGCAGCGCGCCGTCTTCATGACCACCGGCACCTGGGACGCCCGCTCGCTCCAGGAACAGGCCAAGGGCCAGTTCGAAGTCGGCATCATGGACTTCCCGATCCCGTCGCGCGACGACCCCGTCTACGGCGAAGTCGTCGAAGGCCGCATCTACGAATCGCCCGGCGGCGGCTTCCAGTTCGGCGTCTCGCGCAACTCGAAGAACGTCGACGTCGCCGTGGATTTCCTGATGTTCCTCGCCTCGCAGAAGGGCAACGAAAAACTCAACGGCATCATCGGCTGGATCCCGGCCATCGTCGGCACCGAGCTCGATCCGCTCTTGCAGGCGTTCGAGCCGCACCTCGAAGGCATCTACGGCAACGCCAACTTCACCCTCGGCGGCAACACGGCCGTCACCTGGGCCCAGCGCTACTCGCTCTACCAGGTCAACCAGATTTCCTTCGACGACTTCGCCAAGACCTACACCGAGTTCTACCTGAAGAACGGCCTCGAAGACTTCATGGAACAGCAGCGCGACTGGCGCCGCGGCATGCAGCGCAACGAGCAGTACCTCGCCGGCATCCGCGGCCGTGCCATCCTGGCCGACCAGGCTGCCGGCGCCGCCGCCGACGCCGATGCGCAGTCCGCCGCCGAACTCGACGCCGAATCCGCCTGGGTCCGCTACCGCGCCATCACCGCCTCCCGCCAGATCTGGGGCGAACTCAACCACGCCCGCCAGATGGACCTCGTCAAGCGCGACAAGCTCCCCGAGGGCTTCGTCGGCCCCTACGAATACTCCACCAACGTCCTCGCCAAGATCCGCGCCCGCCTCCGCGCCGAGGGCTCGAAATGAAAGTTTTTACGTTCCACGTAAAATCCGCCGAAAGTTTTTACGTTCTACGTAAAAACAGCCCAAGGTTTTTACGTGGCGTGGAAAAATTCCGCAAAGTTTTTACGTACTACGTAAAACCTCTGTTCCTGGACCCCCGCGGCCTTGTGCCGCGGGTGAACCAGGTCGCGCTTGCCGCGGCACCAACCTCATTCACCGGCCACGCAAGGTGGCCGGGGTCTTTCCCAACCGTGAACCGCTGAACCGTGAACCTCGAACCCCCGATTTGACATGCAACCCAAAGAAGTCCAACCCAACCAGCTCCGGCACCACTGGGAGATCTACTTCTTCATCGTCCCGACGCTGATCCTGATCGGGCTCTTCCAGTACTATCCGGCCAGCTCGGGCATCTTCCACTCCCTCTTCCGCTGGAACGGATCGGACATCTCCGAATTCGTCGGCTTCGAGAACTACGTCGACCTGCTCAAGAACCTCGAATTCTGGAATTCGTTCAAGCTGGCGTTCATCCTCGGCTTCTGGAACGTGATCAAGATGATCCCGGCGCTGCTGGTGGCCGTCTGCATCCACCGCTGCACGTCGGAAAAGATGCAGTTTTTCTACCGCACGCTGTTCGTCGTGCCGATGGTCATCCCCGGACTGATCACGGTGCTGATCTGGCGCTCGTTCTTCTTCGAGGCCACCGCCGGCTACCTCAACCAGTTCCTCGATTGGACCGGCCTGATGGCGCTCCTGCAGCACGGCGGGACCTACGTCTCGGGCAAGCTGGCCGACCCGAACCTCGGCGGCCTCGCCAAGGCCTTCCTCGAATCCTTCGACTGGCTCACCGCCTTCAAGGCCGGCACCGCGCCGGCCTGGCTCGGCGATCCCAAGATCATCATCATCGCCTGCGTCGTCTGGGGCTTCCCCTGGGTCGGTTCGTTCGCCGTGCTCACCCATCTCGCCAAGCTGCAGAACATCTCCAAGGACGTCTACGAGGCCGCAGACATCGACGGCGCGACCTGGTGGAGCCGGTTCACCAAGATCGAGCTGCCGCTGCTGATGGGCTCGATCTATCTCCTGCTCGTTTTCGCCATCATCGACACGATCAAGGACGCCGGCATGATCCTGGCCCTGGCCGGCATCGCGGGCGGTCCCGGCGGCAAGGCCACCGTTCCCGCGCTGTTCATGCTGCGAAAAGCCTTCATGGACCAGCAAATGGGCTACGCCTGCGCCGTCGGCATCGTGCTGACTATCGTCGTGCTGCTGCTCCAGAAGATCTGCAACATGCTGCTGCAGCCGGAACCCGAGGGCGGCGCCAAGCCCGACAAATCGGCCTGGTTCGGCATCTTGGCGCTCTACGCCTGCGCCGAGGCCTATCTCTTCTTCAAGGGCGTCCTGCTGCCCAAGGCCGCCACGCCGGCGGTGTTCGCCGCGTTCGTGGGCGGCCTTGTCTTCAAGCTGGCGGCGCTGGTTTCGGTGGCCGTTTTCCTGCGCAAGTTCGGCGCGGCGCTCCGCGGCGGCTTGGCCGGATTCGCCGGCGCCCTGATGGCCTACACGATCTTCGGTCACGCCGCCGTCTCCTGGCTGTTGTTGGGCTTCGCGCTCCTGATGATGCTGTCCAACAGCCTGTTCAAGACCGCCATCGGCGCGGCCGGCATGGTCCTCATCGGCTACGGCATCGCCGGCAATTCGCTGAACATGATCATCTCCGGCTTGATTTTCATGATCCTGGCCACGCCGTGGGGCCAGATTTCCGCCCGCCTCGACAAGGCCTATCTCGCCCGCTGCATGAGGCGCCCGACGCCGCCCGTCAGCCAGGGCGATCTCTACGTCGCGCGCTCCTTCGCCCGCCAGCAGATGCCGGCCTACAAGGCCGCCGCCGTCGCCGGCGACTGGGGCCTGCGCTTCTTCAAGCACGCGTTCATCTGGTTCGTGCTGGCCTTCGCCTTCCTGCCGCTCTACCTGATGCTGATCGTGTCGCTCAAGGACAACAACCAGTTCTACCTCTCCCCCACGGCCCTGACCCATCCCACCCATTGGGAGAACTGGTCCACGGCCTGGGCCATGGTCTCGCCCACCGTCGCCAACTCGATCTTCCTGTCCACCACCGCCACGTTCTTCATCGTCATCTTCGGCCTCGCCGGCGCCTATTTCTTCGCGCGCCTGAAGGTGCCGCTGTCCTCGTTCCTGTGGAACGCGCTCCTGCTGCTGATGATGATGCCCATGATCGCCAACCTCGTCCCGCTGTTCATCCTGCTGCGCGACATGAGCCTGCTCAACACCTTGACCGCCCTGATCCTCGTCGGTGCCTCCGGCGGCCAGGCCTTCGCGATTTTCGTCTTCCGCAACTTCATTTCCGACATCCCGCAGGACCTGTTCGAGGCCGCCGAAATCGACGGCGCCAACCACTTCCAGCAGCTCAAGCTCGTCGTTATTCCGCTCTCCGGTCCGATCATGGGCACCGTCGCCGTCATGCAGTTCCTCGGCCAGTGGAACGAGTTCGTCATGCCGCTGATCGTCATGCGCGAGCAGGCGCGGCTGCCCGTCACCGTGCAGTTGATCCGCATGGCCGGCGAATACATCAAGCTCTGGGGCCCGCTCATGGCCGGCTACGCCATCGCCTCCATCCCCGTCATCATCCTCTTCACCTTCTCCATGAAGCTCTTCGTCAAGGGCCTCACCGAAGGCGCCGTGAAGGGATAGGCGCGCCATGGACGTGTTCGGGGAATTCGAGCGGCTGGCACGGGACCTCGCCGACCGGCAAATCCCCTATGCCTTGATCGGCGGCGTCGCCATGGCGTTCCATGCGATACCGCGCTTCACCAAGGACGTCGATTTGCTGATCAAGCCCGAGCATTTGCCTGCCATTCAAGAGGCGTTTACGGCACGCGGATATCTGCCTCCCGGCGCACCTTGGACCTTTCCCCGAACAAAACTTTCGCTGTACCGCTTTGTCAAGCCGGTCGCCGACGACGAATTCTTCGTGGACGTTCTGGCGGCCGAAGCGCCCGAGCTGGCCGCCATCGTAGACCGCGCCCTGCTCATGGATTCGCCCGATCATCCGCCGGTCCGGTTGGCCCGGCGCGAAGACATCGTCCTGCTCAAGAAATTGCGCGCCTCTCCGCAAGACCAAGCCGACATCGCCCTCCTCGAATGCCATGAATGACCCGCGCAAAGTGTTCGCTGAGTTGTCCGCGCTCTACCAGTTCCACAAGAAACTGGCCAAGACGTATTCCCTGCCCTCCCGGAAATCCCCGCGTGTCGCCGAGGCGCCGCCGCCTCGGCCGGCCAAACCTCCGCGCTAAAGGAGCGAAGCCATGACGATTTCTCCGACCTTCCACGGCGACGAGATTCCGCTGGAATCGCATCTGATCGAGATCCGCATCCGGAAACTGGACCAGATGTTCGACTCGCGCGACCCCTCGCCGTTCCTCGCGCAGGATCTCGACGACGACGCGCAGCAGTACGTCGTGGCCAGCGCGCAGGAATTCTCCCGCCGCCTGCCGCTGGCCCTGGTCATCCATGTGAGCGAGCCGGTGGACTCCCCCGAGCAAGTGCGCGACGCCGGCGAGGCCATCCGCGAGCACTTCACGCGCCAGTCCGGGTTCGCGACCCGGCGGCTGAAGGATCTGCTGCACGACGGCTGGATCAGCCTCGGCATCGGTCTCGGGTTCCTCGCCGCCGCGCTGACCGCTTCCGCCGCCTTGGGCAAATGGGCGGACGCCTGGCACGGGGTGGCCATTTTCCGCGAAGGCCTCGTCATCTGCGGCTGGGTGGCCATGTGGCGGCCCATCCAGACCTTCCTCTACGACTGGTGGCCCATCCTCGACGACCGCCGGCTCTTCGACCGCCTCGCCCGCATGCCCGTGCGCATCGTCTGTCCCCCGCCCGCTCCGTAAACCGCCGAAACGCGTCCTCGATCCGCATTTGGGCCGTGGCTGTCGGCTTCATGCAATCTCGCTTCGCGGTTGAATCCGGTCCGCTCCCAAAAGATGCAACCGCGGCAAGGATCCATGCCCCGGAAAAGCGGGTATTGTTTTATAAAACAATACCCTTTATCCAACTCCAAAACGGCAGAGAATCCGCACTGGTCGGCGCGTTTGCGCGATTCCCGAACCAGCCGGCGCATGCCAACCAGATGTGCTCGGAAGCCGCACCGCCAACAAAACCGGCTTGTTTATACGAAGCCAAAAGCATACCTTCGGCAACAAGGTCTGATCGCAAGGAGTTGGCGATGCGAAGAGTCGGTGGTCCGCTGTTGCTCGCGTGCTGGATGGCATGCGTCTCGTCGGCCAAAACCGATCGCTTCGTCTGGACCAACAGCCCCGATCCCCGCGCCCCCTTCACCAACTGGACCACCGCCGCGCGCACGATCCAAGAAGCCGTGGAGGTCTGCGCCAACGGCGACACGGTCGTGGTCACCGACGGGATCTATTCCGTCGGCAGCGCGATCGCGCCCGGCCTGACGCTCCCGAATCGTATTTGCCTGACCAACGACGTCGTCGTCCGCTCCGTCAACGGTCCCGCAGCCACCGTGATCCTAGGTCGCGGACCGCCCGGGGTGGGCGCCATCCGCTGCGCTTTTCTGACCAACGGCGCGACGCTCAGCGGTTTCCGCCTGCAGTCCGGAGCGACATTCACGGTGGGTTTGCTCAGCGAGGACCGCTCCGGCGGCGGAGCCTATCTTTCCGCCGGCAGCATTCTCACGAATTGCCACGTTCTCAGCAGCGCGGCGGCCCTCCGCGGCGGCGGCATCGCGGGCGTGGCTGCCGTCGTGGCGAATTGCGAAATCAAAAGCAACTCCGCGCCGAACGGCGGCGGGGCCTACCTCTTTGGCGGCGCCTTGCGCGACTCCTTTTTCCGCGGCAACGCCGCGACGGCCGGCGACGGAGGCGGTACCTGGACGCGCGACGCGACGGTGTCCGGCTGCACGTTCGTCTCCAACCTCGCCACGCTCGGTGGCGGCTTGCTGGTGGAGGGCGGCACGGCCTCCAACGTCGTCGCCGTCAGCAACCGGGCTACGGTCGGCGGCGGCCTGACCGCCGCGGAAGCCGTGGTCACCGAAGCCCGGTTGCTTCACAACTCCGCTCTGGATTGGGGCGGCGGAGCCTATCTCCAGATGAGTTGGCTCTCCCATTCCATCGTCAGCAACAACGACCTCGCCTGGCAACAGGAAACCAACCCCCTGCCCGGCCATGGCGCCGGCCTCGTTTGCGAAATGTCTTGGGTCGATCATTGCGACGTCGTCGCCAACCGGGGCAACCACGCGGAAGATTTCGGCGGCGGCATCGCCTGTGGCGGCGACGCCATCATGCCGTCGCGGATCATCGCTTGTTCCATCCGGGACAATTCGGCCGGCAGCGGCGGCGGCATCTACTTTTTCGGACCCTCCGAAAGCGTGATCGACGCCCAGACCGGAACATGCGAAATCCGCGGCAACGTCGCCAGCAATTACGGCGGGGGCATTTGCGCGAACACCCAGGCCGTCGTCGCCGCCCTGGGGGCGGTACTCGTCGCCGACAACGCCGCCGCCTACGGCGGGGGCCTCGCCGCCAAAACCGCCGCCCAGGTGACGATCGAAGAAACCAACGGCTTCGAACCCGTTTTCTACGACAACACCGCCGCCGATTCGGGCGGAGGACTCTACGCGGCCGGAACCAACGCGACGCTGACCCTCCGGAACGTGCGGGTTGGCGTGGGCAACGAATACAATGCCCATGGCAACCAGGCGCTGGGTAATGTCTCGGCCCGCGGGGTCGGCGGCGGCGGCATCGCCCTCATGGACGGTGCCTCGCTCACGGGGTGCAACCTGCGCGTGGAATTCAACCAATGCTCCTCCGCCAGCGGGGGCGGCATCTTGGTCTTCGGGGCCCAAGCCCATCTCGACTCGACGCCCTCCGGCCTCCCCGCGACCGCCCAGCCCACGTCCCTTTTTGCGAACAACAGCGCCCAATTCTCGGGCGGCGCCATTTATAGCTTTGCCAGCCAACTCACCATCCAAGAGGCTTCGTTCTTCGAGAATGCGGCCGCTAATGGCGGCGCCATCTTCATGGACTCCTTCAGCACCGGACAATTGGACAACGTCGTCATCGCCGGCAACGTCGCCGCCGTCAAAGGGGGCGGATTGCATATCTTCAATGAAGACCCCACCCCCATCGTCTGCGATCTCCGCCATTGCACGGTCTACGCCAACACCTCCAACGGCATTGACGTCGCCGGCGCCAGCGACCTCTCCCTCGCCAGCTGCATCGTCTACAGCAACGTCAACGCCCAGATCGCGCCCGGCTACACCGTCGTCCACAGCGCCGTGCAGGGCGGCTATGCGGGAGTCGGCAACGTCGGTGCCGATCCCTTCTTCCGCGATCCGGCCGCGTTCGATTTCCACCTCACGCTCGATTCCACGGGAACCGTCGTCGATGCCGGCACCGACGCCGGGCTGACCAACGACTGCGTTTTCCGCGCGCGCCCGCTCGGCGCCGCGCCCGATCTGGGCGCGTTCGAATACAACGCCGCCCACGACGACTCCGACGGCGACGGCATTCCCGACGAGTGGGAGCGGGTGCGGGGCTTGGATCCGCGCGACGCCGCCGACGGCCCGGCCCACGGCGACGCCGATGGCCGCTCCAATTTCGAGGAGTATCTTGCCGACACCGATCCGCTGGACGGAACCAACTACTTTTACCTGACCGACTGCGGCTACAATCCCGCCCGGCCCGACCGCGGCATCTTCGTGGGCTTCACGTCTTCCTCCAACCGCCTCTACGACCTGTATTCCGTCCCCGTTGTTTCCAACGGCTGCGCCTGGACGGCCATGGCCGGGAAGACCAACTATCCAGGCGGCGGCAGCTACGACGGATTCAACGATACCAACGCCCCGTCCGATGGCCTCGCCCGCACCTACCGCGTCACCGTCCGTCCCATCCCCGAATAATCCGCGCGCCGCGAATCAGAAAAAACCGGCTTCCCGCGCCAGGGCGGCGCCGGAGCGCGGCTGGGGCGCTTCTTCGATCGTCGCGACGCGCGCGGCGGGCGGATTCGTTTCCGCCGGCGGCCGGCCCGGCTGCGCCGGCCGCCCGCCAAGCGTCGCGCCCCAGCCCGCCACCCCGGCCAAATGGTAGTTCCGGATCTGCGGGCTTCCGGAAAACGCCTCGGGCTCGATCTGCGGCGGCGCGCCCGAGTAGTAGATCGCCGCCAAGGCCGGACATTCCCCGAAGGCCCAGTCGCCGATAGATTTCACCCGGCGGGGAATCTGGACGGAGGCCAGCGCAACGCAGTTGAAGAACGTCCGGTCTTCGATGCGCTCCAGCCGTTCGGAGAGCCGAACCCGCGCCAACCGGCGGCAATCGTAAAACGCCCAGGGCCCGAGCCGCGCCACCCCGTTGGACATCGCGAAGGCCGTCAATCCGGACCGCTCGAACGCCCGGCGGCCGATCTCCACCAGTCCCGCGCCGCCTTCGACCGTCGCCAGCGCCGCGCACCCGGAAAACGCCCCTTCGCCCAGGCTCGTCACGCCGTCGGGCAGGCGGATGCTCTTCAGGCCGCTCGAATCGAACGCCCAGTCGCCGATGCGCGCGAGGCCGTCCGGCAGGACCACGTTTGTCAGCAGAGCGCAGCCGGCGAACGCCTCGTTGCCGATGGCGGCGACGTCTTCCGGAACCGCGAACGTCCCCGATTGGCGCGCGGGACACAGCACCAACGTCGCCGTCCGCCGATCCACCAGCGCGCCGTTCGCGCCGCGATAAAACGGATTGCCGGACGCCACGGCGATTTCCGCCAACTGGCGGCTGCCCCGGAATGCCCATTTCCCGATTTCCGCGACGTCGGCGCCGAGTTCGACGCGGGCCAGATCGGGACAATAGGCGAAGGACTTGTCTTCGATGCGCGCGACGCCGGCGGGAATCGCCACGGTCATCACCCCGGCACAATGGGCGAACGCCTCGGATCCGATCGCCGCGACCGGCCGGCCGTCCACGGCGGCGGGAATCGCCACTTTCGCGTCCGATCCGGCATACTTCGCCAGCACCAGCGCGTCGCCGTTGGTCGTCCACGTGAAATCCCCCGCTACGGCCGTCGCCGCCCACGTCAGCCCGGCCCCGATCCACCGGCCCACCTTGCGCATCGAAAACGTTCCGCTCATGCCCGGCATGATGCCATAATCCCGCGCCCCGCGCCTCAGAATTCGAACGCCACCGTCGGGCGCCGGCCGTCTTCCAGCCGGAGGATTTTCGTTTGGTCCGGTTTCATCGGCACGCTCTCGACGCCTTTGATGGATTCCAGTTTCTGGATCCCGATCCGATATTCCCCGGCGGGCAGATTCGTCACCGCGATCCGGCCGGCCTCGTAGGCCCAGAGATATACCTTCAGGTCGACCTTCGCATCGAACGCCTCCGTTTCCGGTGCGTCCGCCGGTTCCACCCACGCCCGCACCGTCGCGTTCGTCGGAAAGGCCAAATCCAGATCGAAGGAACACGGTCCCTCCATTTCAAGTTCAGCGGAATTGGTTCGGCCGGCCTCGATTTGCACCGCAACCAGGGCATACCGGCTCTGGCTGTTTCCGAAAACCTGTGCCCGGAGGCGGTTGAGCCCTGGCGGCAAGCCCTGGATTTCGCAGCGGCCAGCGGCATTGGTCGCCCGCGACCACCCCCAAACGGCGTTCGTCGCCCCTGCCGGAAAGCTCACCAACTGTTACGGGTACGTCGCAACGCCGTTGCAGGTCACGCGCACCGACGCGGCCCCGGCGGGCTGCATTTCGATGGCCCAATCGGTTGTCCTTCCGGATTCCACGGCGCAGGCCGCGCGGCGGGAAACGTAGCCCGGCGCGCTGACGTTGAACTGCGCTTCGCCGGGCGAGATGTCTTCCACCGTGAAACGCCCAGGCTGATTCGTGTCGATCGTCAACCGGCCATGGGTCGTGCCGGAATCGGGCGCACCCGTCACCCGCACCACATAGGCCGTGTAGACACCGATGGGCCGCCCGCTGCCGGCCTCGCGCACGGATGCCTCGATCCGCCCCGTCGGCGGCACTTCATAGCGCAATTCGAGGTCGTCGTGCGTTTCGCCTTCGCGCAGTACCACCGGCGCATCCCGGTATTCCCGGCTGCGGTCGGCCACGGTCACCGCGACGAAGTAGCGTCCCGTCGCCAATCCCGGAATGGAAAACCGCCCGTCGGCATCGGTGCGGACCGATCCCGGCCCGTACGAAAACGGCAGCGGCTGGTACGGCGGCGCATCCAGATGCCGCAACCAGACCCGGGCATCGACCCGGGGCGCGCCGGACGCGTCCAACACGCGGCCGCCCAGCGTTGCGGCGCGCATCAGCGTGAAATCCACGCCTTCGATCGCGCCGCGCGGGTTCGCCGGCTCGGGCCACTTGATTCCCGATCCTCTTCTGCCCTCCGCCGGAACCACTTTCACCATGATGTCCCACCACCGGCGCATGGCGTTTCGCGTTTCCTGCGTCAGCGCGTCGATTTTCCTGACGCGGGGAGCGAACCCCTCTTTTTCAACCGACAGCACGTATCCGGCCGGGCCGCCATCGCCCGGAAAGAACCGCATGGGCCGCAAGCCCTCCAATTTGAACCGGCCGCGTTTATCCGTCGCGGTCTCCACCACGTGCAGCACGCTCCCCCAGCGGCCCGCCTCGCCGTTGTAGCGGTTCTCGTAGGCCGTGATTCGAACCCCCGCCAGCGGTTGCCCGGCGGAATCGACGACTTTTCCCCGCGCAACGAGAAGCGTTTCGGGCCAAACCAACTCCGCTCCGGTTTGCCGGTAGTCGTCTTCCACCTTCAGGCGCCAGGAAAACTCCTGCGGCTTGGGCCCGCCTTTTCCCGGCCGGTGGATCGTCAACGTGTAATCGCCGATCCCCAACTTGTCGAATCGGAATTGCCCCTTCTCGTCCGTCGTCGTTTCGCGCGGCACCGACGTTTCTCCGGTCGCCCGCAACGTCACCCGCATCCCCGCCATGGGCCCGTTCGGATACATGATTCCCATGAGCGCTTTCCCGAACGCATTCCACGTTTCGGGATCGTTCTGGTCGCCCGTGGCCATTTGCGCCGAGATTTCTTCCAGCGGCGCGAATGCCGCATCGGAATAGTCCGGCATCCCGTCCCTCACGATGCCCCGGAAACTCGCCCCATCGTAGCTCGCGGCCGGGCCCGCCCCCAGCGCCGCCAGCAGCAGCCCGATGCCGATTCCGCGTCCCGTTTTCATCGCGATTCTCCCGGATGGCGCCTTTGCGGCCCATCGCGCCGCCCAGTGTGCTCTGCCAGCCCCTAAAAGGCAAATTTTCCGGCGATGGGCGGTTCCGGAAGTCGCAACTTGCCCCAAAATCCTGAAAAAGGCCCTAAAAAGGCCGAAAAACGCTTGTCGAGCGGCTTCGAGCGGTCGCCAAGCCGGATTTTCGGCCTGAAAATGCGATTTTCAGGCCTTGGGGCGGTCCAACACGATCCCGCACCACTCGCCGTCGCCGTCGCGGAGCACTTCGCGCGCGCCTTGCGCCACGAAGACGTCCGCGACGGAGTCACCTTCGAATTCGCGGATGCCGGTCAGGATGAGGCGCTTGTTCGTCGCCCGCCAGAGGCCGGGGGCGGCTTGGATCAGGATATGGGTCAAAATGTTCGCGCAGACGACGTCCGCCGGGCGTTTCAGCCAGCCGGACTGCAGGACATCGCCGAAGTAAAACCGGATCCGCCCCTTCTCCAGCCGGTTCAGCGCGGCGTTTTCGGCGCATTTTTCGACGCAAACGGGGTCGAAATCGAACGCATCGACGGTTTTGACGCCCAATTTGGCCGCCGCGATGGCTAAAATGCCGCTGCCGGTGCCCGCATCGAGCATCGAGCGGGGGTTGAGGTCGGCGCAGGCCCGTTCGAGCTCTTCCAGGCAAAACCGAGTGGTGAAATGCCCCCCCGTCCCGAAACTGAGTCCCGGATCGATCTTCAGGTTGATCCGCTTGCGGTCCGGCGCTTTTTCCCAGACCGGCACGGTCCGCAGGTGGCGGCCGATGTCCTGGACGTGAAAATGATGCCGCCAGAAGGTGGTCCACTGCTCCTCGTGGCAGGCCATGGTCTGGACCGAGGACAGGGCGAAGGTCCGGGGCAGTTTTCGGCGGTGGATTTCGGCTTCCGGGAGGGTTTCGAAGTAGATTTTGACCACGGCCTGATCGCCGTGGGGCTGTTCGAGGGAGACCGGTTCCACCCCCCAGTTTTCCCGAATCCAGTCGCAGAAGCTGTCCGCATCTTCCTTGGCAATAACGAGTTCCAACTGGCCGCACGATTTCATGGTTCCCGGTTATACCCCCTCCAGGCCCGGCGAACAAGGGCAATCGGCGCTCCTTCGATTTGACATTTCGGACCGACCGGATATTTTCCCTTGCCAATTGTCGGATTTAGTATATCGTTTTACCTCCATTATCGATGAACCGGAAATCCTCCATCCAAAGCTGGCTCGTCCTCGGCGCCGCCCTCCTGCTGCCGCTGGGCGTGACCGCCTTCCGGCCGCAACCGGCCGAGGCCGGACGGAGCCGTTTGCCGGCCGCCCCCGCCCCGGCAGTGGCCGCCGAGGCGCCTTTGGATGCCGAGCAGAACGCCGCCCGGCTGGTGGACGCCATCATCCAGATCGAGTCCCAAGGCGACGCCCGCATGGTCGGCCGGCACGGCGAACGCGGCCTGATGCAGATCAAGGCCGGCACCTGGCGCGACATGACCACCCGCCTGTTCGGCCGCCCCCTCCCCTTCGACCGGGCATTCGAACCCGACCTGAACCGCCGCGTCGGCGTCGCCTACCTCGCCTTTCTCCAGGAATCCATCCTGCCCCGCCAGGCGGAATGGAAGTCCGACGAGCGCGCGCTCCTGCTGGCGGCCTACAACGCCGGCCCCGGCCGCCTGCGCCGCTCCGGATTCGATCTCGACCGCATGCCCGCCCAGACCCAGGACTACGTCGAGCGCGCCAGCGCCCTGCACGACGTCTATCTGGGCGAACTGGCGGCGGCGGGCTTCGCGCCGCCGCCGGCCGCGGCGCTGTAGGCGGTTTTCCCGTTTTTCCCGTTGTTCGCGGCGCGGCGCCGGCCTATACTGGCCGAAAATGCGAAAGTAGCCCATGAACGACGCCGCGGAAAACAACTACGGATACGCCCTGCAACTGCTGGTCACCCACCTGATCAAGAACGCCTACCGGAACATCCCCAAGCCGGTCTACCAGGGCGCCCTCGATTTCGAAAGTTGCGCCTGGGGCAAGCTGGACGTCGCGACCAAGCGCGCCCGCGTGCGCGACATCGCCGGCCACACCGAAGCCCCCTCCGACATCCACCGCCACTTCGAAGCCTATCCCCACCCCTACAGCAAGAAGAGCTTCGCCAAGTTCCTGGCGACCCAGACCCAGTACCGGGAAGCGCTCGGCGCCTAGGCGCCGGTTCCTCGCCATGATGGAACCGGTCCTTCCAGATCCGATCACCAACTACAATCGCCAAGTCGCCCGGCAGCGCTACCTGCGCCGCGAAGAATACGTCCTCGGCCACCATCCCGGCTTCAACCTCGTTTATTGGCGCCGCATCGTGCGCGCCCCGGCCCGCGTGGAAAGCCTCGGCCGCCGCTGGGGCTGGAGCCGCGACCAGATCAAGCTGACCCAGGCCCTGCTCGTCACCCGCATGGCCTGCGTCTTCATCGACCACCTGATCACCCGGATGGCGCAGGCGGACATCCTGCCGCGCATCGCCAACGCCCCCCATCTGGAGTGGGAACGCCAATACCGCGACTTCCTGCTGCGCTTCCTGCGCGCGCCCGAAATCCACGGCCGCCGCGACATCGTCAAGATCATGCAGCGGCTCCACCGCTACACCATGCCGCCGCAATCGCTGCTGGATTTCCGCCACCGCCATTGGCGCTGGATCGCCGCGATCCTGCCCTCGTTGCTGACGCCCGCCGCCGCCTCCGGCCTGTTCATCCGGCGGCAGTTCGACGTCCAGGGCGACCCCGTCGTCGCCGCGCGCAAGATCTGCTTCACCGCCGCGCTCTATTCCGACGTCCAGGAGCGGCTTTACCGCCAGCAATGGATGTACGCCTACAGCAACTGCCTGCTGCGCCTCTACGAACACATCCGCAAGTACCCCGACGTCCTCGCCGCCATCATCGCGCTGGACTGAGTCCCGCGCCGCCGCTCACCACTCGCGCGCCACCAGCGCCTGCCAGTTCCGCGCGTGGTTGTTGTGCCAGACGCCGCGCTCCGGATCGAAGAAGCAGAACGCCAGGTGCCATTTGACCGAATCCGGCACCGTGAACGTGGCCGTCCACGCCCCCGTGGCGGCGTCCCGCGCCATCGGCACGTCCAGCGGCAGGCGATCGAACTCGTCGCGCCCCAGGTGCAGCGTCACCTGCGCGGCGTCGGCCAGCGGTCCGCCCTGCGCGTCGTAGCGCACCGTGCAGCTTTCTCCGCGCGCCGGAAACGCCGGCGCCACCCGCACGTGCCGCCGCGCGACGTATTCCGCGCGGTCGAAAACCGTCCCGTCCGGCGCCGTGGCTTCGCTTTGGATGGTTTGGCCGGCCACGCGGAACCGCACGAAATGGTACGCGCTCGTGGCGAACGCGACGTTCGGATGCTGCGGATCGACCCGGTAGAGCCAGCCCCCGCCGCCGCCGCTGACCAGATACGGCACGCCGTCGATCGGCTTCATCCGCTGGTAGCCGTGCGCGTGGCCGCTCAGCACCAGATCGGCCTCGTACTTCGTGAACAGCGGCACCCACCATTCCCGGAGACCGCCGTCCCCGCCGCGCTCGCCCTCCGAAAACGGCGGCCGGTGGAACGCCGGAATCGTCCAGGTCACCGCCGGATCGAACGCGGCTTTTTGCAGCTCGCGCGCGAGCCACGCCGCGCGGCCCGGGCCTTCGAATTCCGTCGAATCCAGCAAGAGAAACCGGATCGGCCCGACGTCGAGCGCGTGGTCGTGCGCGTCCGGCAGTTCGAACAGCCGATGCCAGAACGAATCCGGATTCTCCGGCTCGTCGTGGTTGCCCGACACCGGCTGGAAAACGAACGCCGCCAGTTCGTCCCGCAGGCATTCGAAAAACAGGTTCCAACTGCCGAGCACGCCGGCGTAGTCCGGCGCGTAGCGCGAATCGGCCAAATCCCCCGTCGACAGCACGAAATCCGGCTGCGCCGCCACGACGCCAGCGGACACCGTTTTGGCCGCCGCGACGTTGATGCCGCCCTGGAGATCGTTGTGCAGCACGAACGTGAACGGCTGCTCCGGGTCCGCCGGCGCCGTCCAGAACTTGCCCTGCGCCTTGTAGCCGTCGGAAGACGAAACCTCGTATCCGTAGTGCGTGCCCGGCCGCAGATCCCGCAGCGTGAACACGTGCCGGCGGGCCGGCGCCGATTCCGTCGCGCCGCAAACCCGCCCGCCGTCCGCATCCATGCAGTCGACGCGGCCGATGCCTTCCGCGTGCCGTTCCCAGGCCAGCGTGACCGTCGTGCGCGGATCCTCCGTCCACGTCGCCATGACGGGAATTTCCCAGGTCCGCGCGAAAGCCGAACATGCCAGCCAACCGAACGCCAGAAAGATTCCCATCCGTCGCGCTGTCATCCGTCCAGTCTCCTCCGCCCCGCGCCGCGGGGACGACAAAAAAGGACGCCCCGCAAAGAGCGTCCGCAAACAAGTGGCGTACCTGACAGGAGTTGAACCTGTAACCTTCTGATCCGTAGTCAGATGCTC
>CALKWZ010000078.1 GCA_938003985.1 uncultured Verrucomicrobiota bacterium
GGCGTTCATGGCGGCCTCGGCGCCCGGATCGGCGCTTTCGCCGCCCTGAGCCGCGTGCCGGGGCGCCGCGCCGCCGCCGGCGCGGCCGCCGACCAGCGGGGCCGCGGTCGGATGCTGGGCCTGCGCCAGGCGGTGCAGGTCGCCCAGGAAGGTCTGGTAGGCGCGCGGCGAGGTCGTCGCCCGGAAAATGCGCCCGGCGATTTCGCCCTTGATGCGGTCCATCAGGTCCGCGAACAGCGTGAAGGCCTCGTTCTTGTATTCGACGAGCGGGTCGCGCTGGCCGTAGGCGCGCAGGCCCACGCCCTGCCGCAGGGTGTCCATGTTGCGCAGATATTCCTGCCACTGGACGTCCACCGCGTTGAGCATGATGAACCGTTCCATGGAATTGAGCTGCGCGGGATCCTCCAGCATGCATTTTTCGGCGTAGGCCTTGCCCACGCGGCCGTAGACGGCCTGGGCCGTCGCTTCGGGATCCACCGCGGCGCGGCCGCGCTTGCCGTCCTTGCGGACGACCTGGTCGGGATGGAACCCGATCGGGAACTGGCTGTTCACCCAGGTCGCGAAGGCGTTGAGGGCCTCCTCGTCGCCGTCGAGATCCTCGGCGCGGGCGTAGATGACGTCCTGCACGACGTCGAGCAGGTGGTCGCGCACCTGTTCGGCGGCGACGATCTGGCTGCGGAAACCGTAGATGATCTCGCGCTGCTTGTTCATCACGTCGTCGTATTCCAGCGTGCGCTTGCGGATGGCGAAATTCTGCTGCTCGACGCGGCGCTGGGCGGTTTCGATGGACCGGTTCAGCCAGCGGTGCTCGAGCACCTCGCCTTCCTGGATGCCCAGCTTTTCCATGATGCCGGAGATGCGGTCGGAACCGAACAGGCGCATCAGATCGTCTTCCAGCGAGACGAAGAAGCGCGACATGCCCGGATCGCCCTGGCGCGCGCAGCGGCCGCGCAACTGGCGGTCGATGCGCCGCGACTCGTGCCGCTCGCTGCCGATGACGTAGAGCCCGCAGGGGCGCTCTTCGATCAGGTCCCGCAGGGTTTTCTTGCCCTCGACCTTGTCGGCCAGCTTCGTCTTGCCCGTGATCAGGTCGCGTTCCATCCAGATGACGCCGGGGCCGAGCTTGATGTCGGTGCCGCGGCCGGCCATGTTGGTGGCGATGGTGATGGCGCCGGGCTGGCCGGCGTTGAGGACGATTTCGGCTTCGCGCTGGTGGTTCTTGGCGTTGAGCACGTTGTGGGGCACGTTCACCCGCCGCAGCATGCGGCTGAGGATTTCCGACATGTCCACGGAGATGGTGCCGACGAGGACGGGCTGCTTGCGCTGGTAGCAGGCCGTGATTTCCTCGATGATGGCGTTGAACTTCTCGCGCTGGGTCTTGTAGATGTGGTCGTTGCCGTCCACGCGCCGCACGGGGCGGTTGGTGGGGATCACGACGACGTCCATCTTGTAGATCGACTGGAATTCGTCGGCCTCGGTCTCGGCCGTGCCGGTCATGCCGGACAGCTTTTTATAGAGGCGGAAATAGTTCTGGATGGTGATGGTGGCCAGGGTCTGGGTTTCGCGCTGGATGCGCACGCCTTCCTTGGCCTCGATGGCCTGGTGCAGGCCGTCGCTCCAGCGCCGGCCGGGCATCAGGCGGCCGGTGAATTCGTCGACGATGATCACCTCGTTGTCCTGGATGACGTACTGCACGTCGCGCTCGTAGACGCTGAAGGCGCGGATGAGCTGGTCCACGGCGTGGATGCGCTCGCTCTTGTCGGCGAACTGGCTCTGCAGTTCCTGGCGCTTTTCGAACTTCTGCTGGTCGGTCAGCGTCGCGTCGCCGTCGAGTTCGGCCAGGGCGGTGACGAGGTCGGGCACGACGTAGTAGTCGGGGTCCGCCGGATTCATGGCGTTGCAGCCTTTGTCCGTCAGGCTGGCGTCGTTGCTCTTTTCGTCGATCACGAAATAGAGCTCCTCGCGCAGGGCGCGGGCTTGCTCCTTGTTCATGTCGATGAGCATCATGCTCTGGACCTTTTCGAGCAGGCGGCGGGAGGACGCTTCTTCCATCAGGTGCAGGAGCTGCTTGTTCTTGGGCATGCCCTGGCTGACCTGGTAGAGCTTGAGCATGGCGGCGTCTTCGTCGCCCTTGTCGATGGCGGCCTTGGCCTCGGCCATCAGGTTCGTGCACAGGTCGCGCTGCTTGCGGACCATGCGTTCCACGGCGGGCTTCACGATCTGGTACTGCTCGGTCGAGTACGGCGCGGGGCCGGAAATGATCAGCGGCGTGCGGGCTTCGTCGATCAGGATCGAGTCCACTTCGTCGACGATGGCGTAGTTCCAGCCGCGCTGCACCATTTCCTGCGGGCTGTAGGCCATGCCCATGTCGCGCAGGTAGTCGAAGCCGAACTCGGCGTTGGTGCCGTAGGTGATGTCGCAGGCGTACTGCGCGCGGCGCTCCTCGGGGCGCATCGCGTTCTGGATGCAGCCGACCGTCAGGCCCAGATACTGGTAGACGGTGCCCATCCAGGTCGCGTCGCGCTTGGCCAGATAGTCGTTGACCGTCACGACGTGCACGCCCTTGCCCGTCAGCGCGTTCAGGTAGGTCGGCAGCGTCGCCACCAGCGTCTTGCCTTCGCCCGTGGCCATTTCGGCGATCTTGCCGTGGTGCAGCACGATGCCGCCGATGAGCTGCGTGTCGAACGGCACCATGTCCCAGGTCTGCGGATGCCCGCAGACGTCCACGACCGTCCCGCACAGGCGGCGGCAGGCGTTCTTGACGACGGCGAACGCCTCGACCATCAGGTCGTCAAGCGTTTCCCCTTTCGCGAGCCGCGCGCGGAATTCCGCCGTCTTGGCCTTCAGCGCGTCGTCGGAGAGCGCCTGCAACTCCTTTTCCGCCGCATTGATGCGCCCCACGAACGGGCGCACCTTTTTGAGGTCGCGCTCGTTCTTCGTGCCCAGGATCGCCTTCAACAGCCATTGCATAGAAAATCTCGATTCGGAAAATCGGAGGGTCGCTCCGTGAAATAAACCCGGCGACTTTACCCCCCGCCGGCCCGTTCTGACAAGCCCCGATGCCGAAAATCCCCTAAAAATGGCCGAAATATGCCATATTATAGGTATTTTGCCCCATTTTGACCTATTTTTAGGCCATTTTGAGAATATTTTCGTATATTTCGGCGCTTTTTTGCGAAAAACAGCAAAAAACGACCTCCGGCGGCTCCGGGAGCTCTTTCAAGGCCTCGCGGACGGTTGAAACGGCAATTTCGGCCGCTTTCTCGGTCGGATAGCCATAGACGCCGGTGCTGATGCAAGGAAAAGCGATGCTTTTCGCCCCTTTTTCGGCCGCCAGGGCCAGGGAACGGCGATAGCAGCTCGCCAGCAGCTCCGGCTCGCCGTGTTTTCCGTCGCGCCAGACCGGTCCGGGCGTGTGGACGACCCATTTCGCCGGCAACCGGTAGCCGCGCGTGATTTTCGCGTCGCCGGTGGCGCACCCGCCGAGCGCGCGGCATTCCGCCAGCAGTTCCGGCCCCGCCGCCCGGTGGATCGCCCCGTCCACGCCCCCGCCCCCCAGCAACGACGTGTTCGCCGCGTTCACGATTGCGTCCACCGGCAAGGTGGTGATGTCCGCCACGACAACCCTCATCATTTTTCAACCTCCTTCACCCACGCCACAAGGGCGTGGGGGTCGGGATCGAAGACCCCCACGGGCTTGTCCCGTGGGTGAATCAGGTCCGCCCAACCGCGCGCAGACCATATTCCGAAAAAGTGCCCGCATATAGATTCTCCCCCATCAAGGTACACCCCGCGGCGCGATTGAGGCTCCGCCACAGCGCCTCCGCCAACTCCAACGGCGACCGTTCCGGATTACCGCGCGCCGCCACGTGCACGTGGTCCGGCATCGGTGAAAACGCTTTCAAACGGCTGCCCGTTTCCTGTGCCCACGCGAAAACGCCTGCGCGCACTTTGTCCAGAAAATCCTCCGTACCGATCCGGAACCGGTCCGCCGTGACGGCCACCAGATGCAGATTGTACCAATAGCGGCCCTTTGCGGTTTCGGTCGGCGCAGAAAGGTCCACGGCGGCATCCTCGAAACCCGCCGCCTGCAACGTGGCGCGATAGCGCTCGTCAACAAGCTCCGCGCGTCCCGTTTGGTTGCGCAAATAGCTTTCAACGGCAGGCGAGCGATTGTCGCCCAGCGAACGCACGGCGATTTTCCGGCTGAATTCGCACGGGAGTCCCGCTTGCCGCAAAGCATGCTGCAAACGTCCTTTGACGCGCGCCGCCAGAAACGTCGGCGCCACCTCCGGCGCCGTTTGAAAGGTCAATTGGATTTGTTCGGGCGTCCAGGCCCGGGACCGGAGTTCGAGGCCGTCCGCGGCCCAGACCGGAGCCAACGCCTCGAAAAACGCAGGGGACGGTTCCGAAGAAAACGATCCCGCCGAGGGCCAACCGGACCAGGAATGGAACAGGTTGTGGACGAGTGGAACCGCCATGCCGGCAGAATAGACCTCCTTCACCCACGACGCAAGGTCGTGGGGGTCGAAATCCCAGACCCACGCGCCCTCGTGGCGCGGGTGAATCAGGTCAGGCGAAAGGGCTTTCCGCGCACCGCCGCATCTTCTATGCTCTCCCCGCCATGAAACCCCTCAGCCGCGACGAACTGGTTTATGGGTTCACGCCGGAGCCCGGCCTGGTGGCCGTCGAGCACGCGCCCGGCGAAACCGCCGACGCCATGACGCTGTTCCTGCGCCGCGACGGCCAGCTGACGACGCGCCAGGAACCGTTCGCCCCGTTCCTCTGGCTGACCAAGGCCGAGCCTCTCGCCGGCTTCGAGCCGGCGCCGGAAATCGTGCGTCTCGCCGGCGACAATCCCTTCCGCGTTCTGGCGCGCTTTCCGACCTGGGCCGCGCTGGAACGCGCGCTGGGGCATCTGCGCAAAGTTACCGGACGGACTCCCTCCGATCCCGGCGCGCCCTATTTCGTCCTGCGCGACCCCGTCCAGCAGTTCCTGCTCGACACCGGCCGCACGTCGTTCGGCGACCTGCTGCTGCCCGACCTGGAATTCCTGTTCCTCGACATCGAGACCGATTGCGATCCCGCGCGGGACTTCTCCAATCCCGACCGCGAAGAGGACCGCATCCTCTCCATCGCCCTCGCCGACGGCCGCGGCTGGACGCAGCTTCTCGACGGCCGCGACCTCGACGAAAAAGCCCTGCTCAAGAAATTCGTCGAGCTCGTCCGCCAGCGCGATCCCGACGTCGTCGCCGGCCACAACCTGTTCAAGTTCGACCTGCCCTACCTCGAAACCCGCGCCAAGCGCCACCGCGTGCCGCTGGCGCTCGGGCGCGACGGCTCCCGGATCGAATCCTTCGCCTCGCGCTTCACGGCCGCCGAGCGCACCGTGGCCTATTCCCGCTATCACGTCCACGGCCGGCAGGTCGTGGACACCTATCTGCTGGCGCTCGCCTACGACGTCTCGCACCGCGCGCTGGAAAACCACACGCTCAAGACCGTCGCCCGCCACTTCGGCGTCGCCGCGCCGGAGCGCACCTACCTCGACGGCCGCCGGATCGCCGCCGCCTTCCGCGACGACCACGCCGCGTTCCTGCGCTACGCCCTGGACGACGTCCGCGAGACCGCGGCCATCGCGCCCATCCTGCTCAACGCCGCCTTCGCGCAGAGCCTGATCCTGCCGCTGCCGCTCGAAACCATCTGCGTGCGCGGCAACGCCGGCAAGATCGAGGCGCTGCTGCTGCGCGAATACCTGCGCGCGCGCCAGGCCGTGCCCGCCCCCGAGCCGCCGCAGACCTTCGAAGGCGGCTACACGGACCTGTTCTTCGAGGGCCTCGCGCGCGACGTGCACCACTGCGACGTCCGCTCGCTGTATCCGTCCATCCTCCTGCGCGAAGGCCGCAGCCCGCGCAACGATCCGCTGGGGGTTTTCCTGCAGCTGCTCGCCCACCTGCGCGATTTCCGCATCGACGCCAAGAAACGCGCGCAAGACCCGAGCCTTTCGCCCGCCGCCGCGGGCCGCTGGGACGCCCTGCAGGCCACGTTCAAGATCCTCATCAACTCGTTCTACGGCTATCTCGGCTTCCCGCAGGCGCGCTTCAACGACTACGAGCTCGCCGCGGGCGTCACCGAGCAGGGCCGCGAGATTTTGCGCGGCATGGTCGCCAAGCTGCGCGAGCTGGGCGCGCAGCCCATCGAGATCGACACCGACGGCATCTATTTCACGCCGCCCGGCGGCCTCGACGACGCCGGCCTGGCGCGGTTCCAAAAAGACTTCCGCGGGCATCTGCCCGCCGGCATCGAGGTGGAGTTCGACGGCCGCTATCCGGCCATGTTCTCCTACAAGATGAAGAACTACGCCCTGCTCGAGGACGACGGCACGGTCATCCTCAAGGGCGCCGCGCTCAAATCCCGCGGCCTCGAACCGTTCCAGCGCGATTTTCTGCGCGAGTGGCTCACGCTGACCCTCCACGGCCGCGCCGAGGAAATCCCCGCCATGGTCGCCCGCCGCCGCGCCGAGATCGCCGCGCGCCAGCTGCCCGTCGCCGCGTTCGCCAAGACCGAGATGCTGACCGATTCGCCCGCCACCTACCAGCGGAAGCGCGAGGCCGGCGGCAAGTCGCGCCAGCCCGCCTACGAGGTCGCCCTCGCCTCCGGCCGCGAATTCCAGGCCGGCGACGCCGTCGCCTACTACGTCACCGGCGACAAGAAGAACGTCCCCGTCCACGCCCACGCCAAGCTCGCCGCCGCCTTCGACCCCGCCCACCGCGACGAGAACGTGCCCTACTATCTGGCGAAACTTGACGCGCTGGCCAAAAAGCTGGATGCTCGCTCTCCGGAAACCCCCGAAGCCCAGGACGACCAGCCGACGCTGTTTTGAAGGCAGGAGTCTCGGAGTGTCGGAGTCTAGGAGTATCGAATGAACAGCCGCGATTTTCCAACCGTGAACCGTGAACCGTTGAACCTCGAACCCCGCGCGCCGCGCGCCGGCTTCACCCTCGTGGAAATCCTCGTGGTCATCGCGATCATCTCGCTGCTGGCGGGCGTGGTGCTGCTGAACATCGCCCCGCAGATCGGCATGGGCAGCCAAGCCGCCGCCAAGGCGCAGATCCAGGTGCTGTCGTCGGCCGCCACGACCTACCGCATGGCGCATGGCCGCTATCCCACGCAGCAGCAGGGCCTCGAGGCCCTCGTCCGCAAGCCGGAACAGGAACCCATCCCGGAAAACTATCCCGACAGCGGCTATCTCAGCGGCCGCACCGTCCCGGCCGACCCCTGGAAGAATCCCTATATCTATTTGTGTCCCGGCCGCCAGAACGAGCCGTTCGAGATCCTCTCCTACGGCGCCGACGGCGAGCCCGGCGGGTCCGGCGCGGACGCGGACGTTTCGTCGTCCTCCATCAATTGATCCGCTGGTTTCCGGAGCCGCGCCGGGCGGCGGACGCGGCTTTTCCCCTCCAACCCGCATTTCCGGCCGATTCGCGATCGTCATTTTTGTCGTTTTGGCCTTCCGGCCGCCGTTTTCGAGTTCTCCGGTAGGACTTTGCGAGGTCGGTTGCCCGGCGTAAAACGGTTTTTCTGGCGCTATTGATCCTTTTTTATTGCATCCCCCCCCTCGTTTGCTACTCTGCGCCCCGTGTGCGTTTTGGCGCCCTTTGGCCAGAATCCGCCGCGGATTTCAAAACAACCCGGAGCAACCCATGAGCAAAGAGAAGAAGATCGCCATCATCGACGGCAACGAGGCCGCCGCCCACGTCGCGTACAAGACCTGCGAAGTCGCCGCCATTTATCCCATCACGCCGTCGTCCAACATGGGCGAATGGGCCGACCAGTGGATGAGCGAAGGCCGCACGAACCTCTGGGGCACCGTGCCGACCGTCGTGGAAATGCAGTCCGAAGGCGGCGCTGCCGGCGCCGTGCACGGCGCGCTGCAATCCGGCGCGCTGACGACCACCTTCACCGCCTCGCAGGGCCTCCTGCTGATGATCCCCAACATGTACAAGATCGCCGGCGAATTGACCTCGACGGTCTTCCACGTCTCCGCCCGCTCGCTGGCCGCCTCGGCGCTGTCGATCTTCGGCGACCACCAGGACGTGATGGCCTGCCGCCAGATCGGCTGGGCGATGCTCGCCTCCAACAGCGTGCAGGAAGTCATGGACACCGCGCTGATCGCGCAGGCCGCCACGCTGAAGGCCCGCGTGCCCTTCCTCCATTTCTTCGACGGCTTCCGCACCTCCCACGAAGTCGCCAAGGTCGAAATGATCGCCGACGAAATCATCCGCAAGATGATCAGCGACCAGCTCATCGCCGACCACCGCGCCCGCGCGCTGAATCCCGAAAAGCCCTTCATCCGCGGCACCGCGCAGAACCCGGACGTCTATTTCCAGGGCCGCGAAGCCGTCAACAAGTTCTATGACGCCTGCCCCGACGTCGTGGCCGCCACGATGGAGGAATTCGGCCAGCTGACGGGCCGGAAGTACAAGCCGTTCGACTACATCGGCGCCCCCGACGCCGACCGCGTGATCGTGCTGATGGGCTCGTCCGCCGAAACCGCGCTCGAGACGATCGCGGCCCTGCAGAAGAACGGCGAAAAGGTCGGCGCGGTCGTCGTGCGCCTCTACCGGCCCTTCTCCGCCAAGTACTTCTTCGCGGCGCTGCCGAAGTCGGCCAAGGCCGTCGCGGTGCTCGACCGCACCAAGGAGCCGGGTTCCGACGGCGAGCCGCTCTACAAGGACGTCCTCGGCACCCTCGCCCAGGCCGTCGCTTCCGGCGCCTTCCCGGCCATGCCCAAGGTGATCGGCGGCCGCTACGGGCTGTCCTCCAAGGAATTCACCCCCGCCATGGTCAAGGCCGTCTTCGACGAGCTCAAGAAGAGCAGCCCCAAGAACGGCTTCACCGTCGGCATCGTGGACGACGTCACCCACACCAGCCTCGACGTCGATCCGACGTTCTTCCTCCGCCACCCCTCCGTCACCAACGCGATGTTCTTCGGCCTCGGCGCCGACGGCACCGTGGGCGCGAACAAGAACTCCATCAAGATCATCGGCGAGGAAACCGACTTCCACGCGCAGGGCTACTTCGTCTACGACTCGAAGAAGTCCGGCTCGCGCACGACGTCGCACCTGCGCTTCGGCCCCAACCCGATCCACAGCCCGTACCTGATCCAGAAGGCCAGCTTCATCGCCTGCCACCAGTACGAGTTCCTCTTCCAGACCGACATGCTGCGCTACGCCTCCACGGGCTCCACGTTCCTCCTCAACAGCCCCTTCGCCCAGGACGAGGTCTGGAACAAGCTGCCCAAGAAGGTCCAGGCCAAGATCATCGAGAAGAAGATCAAGTTCTACAACATCGACGGCTACGCGGTCGCCGAACGCACCGGCATGGGCTCGCGCGTGAACACGATCATGCAGACCTGCTTCTTCGCCATCTCCGGCGTCCTGCCCAAGGACGAGGCGATCGAGAAGATCAAGTACGCCATCAAGAAGACCTACGGCAAGAAGGGCGACGACATCGTCCAGCAGAACTTCAAGGCCGTGGACGAGACCCTCGCCAACCTGCATGAGATTCCGTACAGCGCGGTGACCTCGACCCTCGAAGTCCCGCCGCCGGTCTCCCCCGCGGCGCCCGAGTTCGTCAAGGACGTCATCGCCACCATCATGGTGGGCGACGGCGACAGCCTGCCGGTCTCGAAGATGCCCGTCGACGGCACCTTCCCCTCCGCCACCACGCGGTGGGAGAAGCGCAACGTCGCCCTCAACGTCCCGATCTGGGACGAGGTCGAGTGCATCCAGTGCGGCACGTGCTCGTTCGTGTGCCCCCACGCGTGCATCCGCGCCAACGAGTACGACCGGAAGCTTCTGGACAAGGCCCCCGCCGGCTTCAAGCACGCCCCCGTGCGCAACAAGCCCGAGACGGCCTACACGCTCCAGGTCTACGTCGAGGACTGCACCGGCTGCGGCGTCTGCGTGGCCTCCTGCCCCAAGAAGAACAAGGCCGACCCGACCCGCAAGGCCATCAACCTCGGCGCCAAGCTGCCGATCGTGGCCCAGGAGCGCGAGAACATCCGGTTCTTCGAGAGCCTGCCCGTCATGGACCGCGCCAAGCTCAACCTCGGCATGGTCAAGGACGTGCAGTACACGATCCCGCTGTTCGAGTTCTCCGGCGCCTGCGCCGGCTGCGGCGAAACCCCGTACCTGAGCCTGCTGAGCAAGCTCTTCGGCGACCGCGCCATCGTCGCGAACGCCACGGGCTGCTCCTCGATCTACGGCGGCAACCTGCCGACCACCCCGTGGGCCCAGAACCGCGACTGCCGCGGCCCCGCCTGGTCGAACAGCCTGTTCGAGGACAACGCCGAATTCGGCATGGGCTTCCGCCTCACCTGCGACCAGCAGAAGCGCTACGCCGAACAGCTCGTCGAAACGCTGAAGGCGGACGTCGGCGCGGAACTGGCCGACGGCATCCTCGGCGCCGACCAGAAGGACGAAGGCGGCATCGCCGCCCAGCGCGAGCGCGTCGCGCAGCTCAAGCGGAAGCTCGCCGGCAACGGCAAGCCCGAGGCCTTCAACCTCCTGTCCGTGGCCGACTACCTCATCCAGCGCTCCGTCTGGATCGTCGGCGGCGACGGCTGGGCGTACGACATCGGCTACGGCGGCCTCGACCACGTCCTCGCCACCGGCGCCAACGTGAACGTCCTCGTGCTCGACACGGAAGTGTATTCGAACACCGGCGGCCAGGCCTCCAAGTCCACCCCGCTCGGCGCCGTCGCCAAGTTCGCCGCCGGCGGCAAGCCCGCCTCCAAGAAGGATCTCGCCCTCATGGCGATGAACTACGAAAACGTCTACGTCGCCCGCGTCGCCTTCGGCGCCAACACGCCGCAGACGATCAAGGCCTTCAAGGAAGCCGAAGCCCATCAAGGCCCGTCGATCATCATCGCCTACTCCCACTGCATCGCGCACGGGATGAAGGAAATGCGCGACGGCCTCGAGCAGCAGAAGCTGGCGGTCAACTCCGGCCACTGGATCCTTTGCCGCCGCGACCCCGCGCTGGCCGCCCAGGGCAAGAATCCGCTGCAGCTCGACAGCAAGGCGCCGTCGGTCGCGCTCAAGGACTACGTCTACAACGAGACCCGCTACAAGATGCTGGTCAAGAGCAACCCCGAAGCCGCCGCCAAGCTCCTGGAAATGGCGCAAGCCGACGTCCAGAAGAAGTGGGCCCAGTACGCCAAGCTGGCCGACCTGGCCCCGGCGGCCCCCGCCGCCCCCAAGGCCTAGGCGTTTCGCCGGCCCCCGCGCCCCGGAGCAATCCGGGGCGCTTTTTTACGCCTTTATCTTAACCAATCTTCAGAATTTCGGCTTTGAATCCCGGATCGTCCGGTGCCAAATTGAGACGCGTGGAAAACATCCTTCCAGATTCAGCGGCTTGGCCTGCGTTCGGCGGCGGCCGCCCCGTGGAGTTGTCGGTCCTGATTCCGGCCTACAACGAAGAAGCGTGCCTCGGCGCGCTCGTGCGCGAAACGGCCTGCGTCCTGCACGGCCTGGGCCGGTCGTTCGAAATCCTCGTGGTGGACGACGGCTCGTCCGACTGGACGCCGCGCCTCCTGAACGATCTCCGCGCCGAGGTGGACGAACTGCGGGCCGTGCGCCTGGCCGTCAACTCCGGCCAAAGCGCCGCGCTGCTGGCCGCCTTCCGCGCCGCGCGCGGCCGGATTTTCGTCACGCTCGACGCCGACGGCCAGAACGATCCGGCCGACGTCCCCGCCCTGCTGGCCGCGCTGGAGTCCTGCGATCTCTGCTGCGGCTACCGCGTCCGCCGCCGGGACGTCTGGTCCAAGCGCATCGGCAGCCGTCTCGCCAACGCCGTCCGCAACCGCGTCCTGCGCGAAACCATCCGCGACACCGGCTGCACCCTCAAGGCGTTCCGCGCCGAATGGGCCGCCCACCTGCCCCTCCAGTTCCGCGGCCTGCACCGCTTCATTCCGGCCCTGCTGGCCATGGCCGGCGCGCGCATCGCGGAAATTCCCGTGCACCACCGCCCGCGCGCCGCAGGCCAAAGCAAATACACCAACTGGGGCCGCCTCAAGGAATCCCTCTGGGATCTCTGGGCGGTCCGCTGGATGCAGAAACGCTATCGGTCGATCCAAACGGAGCCCCTGCGATGGACACGCTGAAACACTTCTGGGACGTGCTGGCCCAGCCGATGGGCCTGCTGGGTTTGCTGGGCCAGGCGCTCTTCTTCTCGCGTTTTCTCGTGCAATGGGTCGCCTCCGAGAAAAAGGGCCGGTCCGTCGTGCCGCTCTCGTTCTGGTATCTCTCCCTCGGCGGCGGCGGCCTGTTGCTGGCCTATGCCCTCTGGCGCAAGGACCCCGTCATCGTTCTCGGCCAGGCCGTCGGCCTGTTCGTCTACGTCCGCAACCTGATGCTCATCCACCGCCGCCAGGCTCCGGCGGCCGCGGACGCCGCCTAGCACGCCGGCCATGCTGCGGCCCCGCCTCATCCATTTGGCTCTCCTCGCCGCCTTCCTCTGGGGCGGCGAGTACCTGCGCCGCGACTGCTGGGAGCCCGACGAGGCCCGCGTCGCCTACGTTTCCCGCGAAATGGCGCAGGACGGGCATTGGCTGGTGCTCCACCGCCACGGCGAGTATTATGCCCACAAGCCGCCGCTGCTCTACTGGCTGATCAATCTGTTCTCGCTCGCGACCACCCTGCCCGTCGGCCGCTTGACCGTGCGCCTGCCGGGCTTCTGCGCCGGGATCCTGACGCTCTGGGCCACCGCGCGCCTCGCGGAGCGCTGGGCCGGCGCCAAGGCCGCCTGGCCCGCCGCGCTGACGCTCCTGACCACCTATCTGTTCTGGCACGAAATCGGATTCGCGCGGCCCGACGGCCTGTTGCTGGGCTGGACCACCGGCGCGTTGGCGCTGCTGTTTTGGAACGACGACGAGCCGGCGGCCTGGAAGCCCGTCTTGGCGTGGACGTTCATGGGGCTGGGCATCCTGACCAAGGGCCCCGTCGGGCTCATCGTTCCGGCCGGCGCCTATGCCGCCGCGCGCCTTGCCGCGGGCGAAGGCCGCCTGCTGCGCAAGTCGCATTGGTTTTGGGGCCCGTTGCTGGCGCTCGCCCTCCCGGCGGCTTGGCTGGGCCTGGCCTGGTGGACCGGCGCGCCGGAAGGCTATTTGCGCGAATTGCTCATCGGCCAGAACCTCGAGCGCGCCGCCGGCGAACTCGGCCACCTCCAGCCTTTTTACTATTACCTGCCCAGCGTCGCCGGCGATTGGATGCCGTGGACGCTTGCCCTGCCGGCGGCCGCGCTGGTCCTGTTCCGCGATCCGCGGCGCCGCCGCCTGCTGCGGCGCCTCGGCGGCTGGATCGGCTTCATCGTGCTGTTCTTTTCCCTGCTGCCCACCAAGCGCAACGTCTACGTCCTCGGCGCCGCGCCGGCATTCGCCATCCTGGTCGGCTCGGCCTGGCCCGGACTCGACGCCGGAACCTTCCGCTGGGCGCGGTTCGCGCGCGGCGCGTTCCTGGTCCTGCTGCTGGTTGCCGGCTTCGGCTTGCTCGCGGCCGGATTCTGGCCGCGGCTGCCCATCGCCGGCTGGACGCTCTGGCCCGCCGGACTCGTCGCCTTGGCCGGCGGAGCCTCCCTGTGGTACGAACTCCGCTGGCGCACCCCGCCGACGTTCTTCCTGCTGGCCGCGCTGGTCTGGCTGGCCGCGGAAGCCGCCATCGGCTTCTTCGTCTACCCCGCCGTCAATCCCCTCAAAACCCCCGTGGCCCTTGCCGCAGCCGTGCAGGCCCGCCTGCCGTCCGACCGCCCGCTCCTGCTCTACGCCCTGAACGGCGAACTCCTCGCCTACCACGCCAACCGCCGCGGCAAAAAGGTGGACACACCGGAAGCGCTGCTGGCCGCCATGCGCCAGGAAGGGCACGGCATCGTCGTGTTCGCCAAGGGCGTTTTCGATTCCTGGCCCGCCGCGTTGCCGCTGGCCGGAACCACCGGCGAATTCCGCTCCGGCAGCCGCCGCTACGTCTGGCTGGAATTCGGCCGCGCCGCGCCGGAACTCCCGGCCATCCCCGCCCGCGACGAATCGAGATAGGATCCGCCGCATGGCCATCGCGCTCCCATCCGTCCGCCGGTTCGATTGGCGGGGCTTCCTGCTGGTGGGCGGAATCGCCTTGGTCGGCGCGGTTTCGTTCCAAGGCTCCCGGGGGATTTTCCAAACCACGGAAGGCCGCTACGCGGAATGCGCCCGCGAAACCCTGGCGTCCGGCGATTACGACGATCCCATCCTGAACGGCCAGCCCCATTGGACCAAGCCGCCGCTCACCTACATGGCGATCATGGCCGGCATGCGCGCCTTCGGCCATTCCCCGTGGGGCGTACGGTCCTATCTGGTCGCGGCGATGGTTCTGTCGGCCCTCGCCGTTTGGCTGGCCGGCACTTTCATCTGGGGGGCCCCAACGGGGTTTTGGGCCGGACTCGTCTTCGCCACTTCGCCGTTCGTCGCCGGCGCGGCGAACGTCGTGTCTTCCGATTTGCTGACGACGCTCTGGGTGGCGCTGGCGTTTGCCGCTTTCTGGCATGGCCATGCGCGCCAGTCCCCGATTTCCATCCTGGCCATGTGGGTTTTCCTCGGCCTCGGCTTCTTGACCAAAGGCCCCCCGGCGTTGCTGATCCCCGCGGCCGGCTTGCCGTTGGCGGCCGTCCGGCTGCGTCGGGGCGGGAACGTTCATTTCCCCTCCTGGCTGTCGTTGATCGGATTGGGCCTGTTTGTGCTGGTGGGCGTCCTCTGGTACTTGGAAGAAGCGGAGCATACGCCCGGTTTGATCGCCTATTGGCTCGGCCACGAACTCGTCGGCCGCAACCTCGGCGGCGAGTTCAACCGGAATCCCGGCCTCCTCCCCGTTTTCACCATGTATCTGCCCATCCTGCTGTTCGGCACCGGCCCCTGGCTCCCGCTCGCCATGTTCCGGGGCCGCCCTCTGCGCGACTGGTGGGCGGCGCCTCCACCCCCGACGGCCCTTGCGTGGGCGGCGCGCGGATCGCTGCTGGCGGGCGCGGCGATTTCGTTTGCCCTGTTCTCGCTCAGCCGCTCGAAGCTGCCGTTGTATCTTCTGCCGATCTTCGTCCCGCTCTCGCTGGCGCTGGGCCGGATGGTCGCCGTCCTGGTCGCCCAGGGCCGACTGCGGAAACGCACGGCCATGACGCTGGCCGGGGCGACATTGGCCCTCGTCGTCGCGGGCAAAGGGATCTATGCGGGCGTGGACAGCCCGAAAGACATGACGCGCCTGGCCGCCGTCCTGGCGCCGGAGCTGGAACAAGAACCGGACCGCCCGTTTTTCACCGCAACCGGCCGCTATCTGAACGGCTTGGAATACCATCTCGACCGGCGCATCGAATTCATCCGGCCCGGCGACCTGTTCGCGCATCTGGCGGAGCAGATGGCCCAAGGGAAATCCCCCCGGTATCTCGTTTCGGAGCGCAACTGGCGGCGGCTCGAACCCGGCGCCCCCTTTTCCCTGCAAGCCAATCCGGTCGGATGCCAATGGATTCTCCTGGCGCCGGCGGAAGACATCCGGGCCCGGCCGCAGGCCCCCGCGCAACCCAGAATGGAGTCCCCATGAGAACCCGCTACGAAAAACTTCGGATCCCCGTTTCGCGTCTGGCCTCCGCCGTCGCCGTCTTCTTCCTGCTGTTCTCTACGAACCGCTGGGAAACCGGCAACGAAGGGGTGGCAACGGGACTGTTTACGCTCGGCATGTTCCTCGTCGCCATCGGCTCCCTGGGTCGAATGTGGTGCTCCCTGTTCATCGCGGGCTACAAAGACCAGGTCCTGATCACGCAGGGACCGTATTCCTTGACCCGCAATCCGCTCTATTTCTTCAGCGTTTTCGGCGCGCTGGGCGTCGGCTTCTGCACGGAAACGTTCACTTTTCCCGCGCTGCTTCTGGCCGTCATGGTCCTGTATTACCCCCTCGTCGTCCGCAAAGAAGAACGGCGGCTCCGCGCGCGTTTCGGCCGCGACTTCGACGACTACGCGCGGCGCGTGCCCACCTTTTTCCCGAACTTCGCCCTGTTTTCCGAGCCGGACACCTACCTCGTAAAACCGATCGTCTACCGCCGCCACATGTTCAGCGCCTTGTGGTTCGTCTGGATCGGTCGGGTTGCTGGAGTTGGCGGAAGGCTTGAAGGAATTGGGTTGGATGCCGTCGTTTTGGTCCTTCCGGTGAAGACGCGCACGGGCTGGCCGGCGCCCCGGACCCGGCCATGATCCGCGTGCTCAACCGCCACTTGCTGCGGGAATTCGTCCGGGGCTTCCTGACCACCGCGACCGTGCTGACGCTCGTGATGTACGTCGGCGCGACCGTGCAGGCCATCGACTACATGTCCCGCGGGATTTCCGGACCGCTCATCCTGAAGATTTTCGCGCTCAACGTCCCGTTCACGTTGTCGTTCGTCATTCCGATCAGCGTGCTGACGACGGTCCTCCTGCAATTCGGCCGGTTGTCGGCCGACGGCGAGATCACGGCGCTGAAGGCCTGCGGAGCGAGTCTCTGGCAAATGGCCGCCCCGGTGGTGCTGGGCGCAGCCCTGCTTTCCGGCTTGTGCCTGTTCATCAACGCCGAAATCGCCCCGCGCAGCCATTACCTGCGGTACAAGATGCTCCGCGAACTAGGCGAGGTGGATCCGCTGGCCCTGCTGGAAGAAGGCCGGTTCACCGGCGATTTCCCCGGCGTGAAGATCTACGTGGGCAAGAAATCCGGCGCGCGCCTGGAAGACATCGTGCTCTTCCAATTCGCCGAAACGGGCGCACGCGCCGAAGTCCGCGCCCAAAGCGGCCGGGTCACGTGCGACTTGGCCCGGCAAATCATGGACATCCGCCTCGAACAGGTCCGCTTGACCGAATACGACAAGCACAATCCGGACGATTTGGCCAAAGCCCGCACGCTCACGGCGGAGAGCTATCCGGTCGCGCTGGACCTGCGGAAACTGCTGCGCAAAGGCAAATTCACCAAAAAACCCGCCTCGTTGACGCTGGGCGAACTGGTCCGATCCATCCGCGACGTCCGGCAGACTTTTCCCAACCTCCAGGAAAACGGCGTGCCTCGCATGCGACTTAAGCTGGCCCTGGAGGCCAGCAAGCGCTTTGCGCTGGCGTTGTCCTGCTTCTCCTTCGCGCTGCTAGGCATTCCGCTGGGCATCCGTGCGCACCGCAAGGAATCGTCCATCGGCATCGGCCTGGCGCTCGCGCTGCTGTTCGTCTACTACCTGTTCATCATCGTGGCCGACTCGCTGCTGGATCGGCCGGGATGGCGGCCGGATCTGATTCCCTGGATCCCCGTAGTCGGCGGGCAGCTTCTGGGCGGGTTCTTGCTTTACCGCAACCGGTGAATGGCCCTCCACCCCACCGGCGGCGGCCGGCCGCCGCGTCAGACGGAGGCCGGCAAGCGGCATTCGAAGCGCGCGCCGGGCTGGCCGGGGTTGGCCAGTTTCAGTTCGCCGCCGTGGACCGCCGCGATCTGCGCCGCCAGCGGCAAGCCCAGCCCCGCCGTGCCGGTTTCGCCGCCGGGCACCTGCGCGAAACGCTCGAAGATTTTCTGGGCGAATTCGTCCGGAATTCCCGGCCCGCTGTCCGTCACCGCCAAGCCCACGCCGCCCTCCGGCCGCACGCCGCTTTGGATGCGGACCGCACCTCCGTCCGGCGAGTGGCGCAGGGCGTTGTCGACCAGATTCCCCAGCAGCTGGATGAGCAATTCCTCGATGCCGGCCACCGTCGGGCCCGGGGTTTCCGCCTCGACGACCAGCGCCACGCCGCGGGCTTCCGCCGCGGGCTGGTAGATCTGCTTCACCTGTTCCACCACGCTCCACAGCGGGATCGGCGCGAACCGCGCCTTCAGCGCCCCGGCCTCCAGCCGCGACAGCTGCAGCAACTGCTCGACGATCCGCGTCAGGCGGTCCAGTTCGCCCAGCATCGTCTCCAGCGCCTCGCGGTATTCCGCCGCGGCGCGCGCGCGGCTCAAGGCCACCTCGCCCAGGTTGCGCATCGCGGCGATCGGCGTGCGCAACTGGTGCGCCGCGTCGCCGCTGAACCGCTCCAGGCGCCGCAGCGCCCCCGCGTAGCCGTCGAACGCCGCGTTCACCGTCTCGGCCAGGACTTTCGTTTCGTCGTCGGGCATCGTCGCCGTCTCGATCCGCTCGTCCCACCGGCCGCCGCGGATGCGCTTGGCCGTCGCGGCGACGGCGTGCAGCGGACGGGTGATCCGCCGCGCGATCCACCAGGCCGCCCCCGTCAGCGGCACCAGCAGCAGCACCGTCAGCCCCGTGGCCTGCAGCACTTCTTCGAGGCCTTCCCGGAACGACTCGTAGGGATTCGCCGCCCGGTGGACGTATTCCACCGCCGTGTAGGTGATCGCCTGGCTCCCCACGAACAACCCCAGCAGCACCAGCAGGTACAGGAACGTGCGCGAACGGAATTTGATGCTCACGGATTTTCCTCCGCCAGCCGGAAGCCCACGCCCCGCACGGTCTGGATCAGCTTGGCCGGCTGGTCCTGGTCGAGCTTGTCGCGCAAGTGCGACAGATGCACGTCGATCACGTTGTCCAGCGGCGTCAGCCGCCGGTTCACTTTCCACACTTCGCGCGCGAGCAGGTCGCGCGAGACCGGCTGGCCCCGCCATTGCGCCAGCAGCGCCAGCACGTCGAATTCGCGCGCGGTCAGTTCCACGGGTCGGCCCGCCCGCCGCACCTGCCGGCGCAGGCGGTCGATCTCCAGATCGCCCACGCGCAGAACGTCGCCATCGACCTGGTTCGCGGCGTTCCGCAGCCGGGCGCGGATCCGGGCCAGCAGTTCGGCGAAAGCGAACGGCTTGGTCAGATAGTCGTCCGCCCCCTCCTCCAATCCCGCCACGCGCTCCGGCAACGTGTCGCGCGCCGTCAGGATGATCACCGGCATCCGCTGCCCGGCGCTGCGCACCCGGCGCAACCACGTCCGGCCATCGCCGTCGGGCAGATTCAGGTCCAGCACCACCAGCGCCGGCACGCCTTGGGCCAACCGTTCGTCCGCTTCCGCCAGTCGTCCGGCCGTCGCGACGGCGAATCCGGCTTCGCCCAATCCGCGCTGGAGGCTTTCGGCCACGCGCGCGTCGTCTTCCACCACCAGGATCCCGCCGGTTTCCTTGTTCGCGCTATCTTTCATGTTCGGGTCCCATCTTAGGATTCCCCCGCGGCCGCTGGCGAGGACTTTCCCGCCGCCCTCCTCATCGGGCAATCGCACCGCAATCTGAACGATTCTTCATGTTTTCGCGTTCGGATTTTTCGCACGTCCGTGGCAGATTGCATCCATGAATCTGCCGTCCACACCCCCGGCCGAACGAAACGGCCGACGCCCCGCGAAACGGTCCGTCGATTGGAAATCGCTGGCCCTCGTCGCGGCCTTGGCGCTCGTGAACGCCGCGGCGTTCCAAGGCTCGCGCGGACTTTTCGAAACCACGGAAGGCCGCTATGCCGAATGCGCCCGGGAAACCATGCTGACCGGCGATTGGGACGACCCCGTCCTGGACGGCTATCCGCATTGGAGCAAGCCTCCGTTGACCTATGTCGCGATCATGGCGGGCATCCGCCTCGGCGGCGACGATCCATGGGGCGTGCGCGCCTATCTCGTGGTGGCCATGGTTTTGGCAACGGTGGCCGTCTGGTGGGCCGGCGTCGCGATCTGGGGACCGGCAGCCGGCCGCTGGGCCGGCGTGGCGTTCGCCACGTCCCCGGCCGTCGCGGTCACCGCCAATTCGGTCTCCGCCGACATGCTGGTGGCTCTCTGGGCCGCTTTGACCATCGCGGCGTTTTGGCACGCCCGCGCCGCCCGTTCCCGCTGGGCGGTCTTGGGCGCCTGGGTCTTCGCCGGGCTGGGCGCGCTCACGAAGGGTCCCCCGGCCCTGCTGGTTCCCGTGGCGACGCTGGGCGGCGCCGCGTTGCTCCTGCGCCGAACCGATGCCTGGCGGCCGCCGCTTTGGACCACCGGATTGGGCATCGTCCTGTTCTTGGCGATCGGCCTCGGTTGGTTCGCCTACGAAGCGTTCGAGCATCCCGGCTTGCTGGCCTATTGGTTCGGCCAGGAGCTGATCGCCCGCAACGTCACGACCGAGTTCAACCGGAATCCAAGTCCGCTCTTCGTTTTGAGCGTCTACGTTCCGTTGCTGCTGTTCGGCACCGGTCCGTGGCTGGCCTACGCGTTCGTCCGGTGGCGCAAGGGATTCCACCGCTGGCCCTGGAGCGGCGCGGACCCGAAATCGTGGGATGGGGCCGCCCGCTGGGCCTTGCTGGCCGGCATCGTGGGTCCCTTCCTGGTCTTCGCCTGTAGCCGCTCCCGGCTGGCCGCCTATTTGACGCCGCTGTTCGTGCCGCTTGCGCTGCTGCTGGGCCGCGGCTTGGAACGGCTTCTTGCCGGCGACCAGATCCGCGTCCGCACCGTCCAGCGCTTGGCGCTCGCGCTGCTGGTCTTCATCGTGGCGTTCAAAGGGCTGGCCGCCCTGCCGGAATCGGCGGCCGACATGACCCGTTTGGCCAAACGCCTCGAACCGGTTCTCTCCGGCGACCCGGCCGTCCGCCTGGTTTCCGTCGGCCATCGGACCCTGCATGGCTTGAAATTCGAATTGCAACGGGACGTCGAACCGTTGGCTTCCGAAAACTTCGCCCATCGGATGCTTCTCCCGCCGGATTCGCACGAGCTGTTCCTGATCCGGGCCAAGCAATGGCCGGAGCTGGCCGCCTACGCCGGCGCCGATGCCCGCATCGTCCCGCTCGGCCCCCACTGGGTCGGCCTGCGACCCAACGCGGTTTCCGCCACGACGACCGGCGCGGGCGAATACTGAACGAATATTAAGGTTCATCGTTTTGCGACTCATGGCGTTCCGATACATTGTTTAGCCATGACGACCGCCTGGAAAAGCTTGTTCGAAACCGGCCGCATCTCCCGCGCCGCCCTGCGGGAACAGCAGGAATGCATCCGCGCGGTGCATGCGCGGCTCGCGCCCCATCTCGCCAGTCCCGCGGACACGCCGGAGGAATACGCCGTGCGGCCCGGCCCGCTCCCCGAAGCCAATCTCGGCTGGCGCAAGAACATGTTTTCCACCCTCTTCCAGTCCGTCTACCATTTGATGGACGTCCCCGCCCCGCGCCGCCTCCTCTACGGCCAGCTCATCCACCTCTTCCGCATCTGGGTCACCTCCGCCGACAACCTGCTCGACGGCGAGGACAAGGAAGTCGTGCCGCTGGAAATGCCCGGTTCCGCCCGCGTCATGCGCCAGGTCGTCGCCGTCATGGCCGCCGACCGCGTCCTGGCCGAGATCCTCAACGACGCCGTCGCGACCGGCGCGCTCACCGCCGCCCAGCGCGACGAGCTCGCCCGCGAATCCCTGCGCCGGCTCCTGCCCAGCGCCGCGCAGGAAGCCACCGAGGAAGGCGGCATCGCCGTCCGCCCCCCGCCGGAGGAAGTCCTCGACGTCATCCACCGCCTCAAGACCGGCTTGCTGTTCAATCTCGCCTTCGTCGGCCCCGAAATCGTCGAGCCCGCCGCGTTCGCCCGCACCGCGCGCCTGCGCGAAGGATTGATGGACTTCGGCCTCGGCTGCCAGGTCCTCGACGACGTCCGCGACCTGGCCCGCGATCTCCTCGAAAAGCGCCACAACTACGTGCTCTCCGTCCTGGCCCACCAGGCGCCCGATCTGCTGGACGAATTGGCCGCCCGCGCGCATTCCGTCGCCGACCGGCTCTATCTCGACGTGCCCCAATTCGCGTTGCCCGCCGCGCGGCGCGGGTTCGACCTGATCGTTTCCGGCCTGCGCACGCTGGGCGAATCGGGGCTGGGCTACGACGGCGCCCAGGCCGAATCCATGGCCCGCGCCATGTTCCCCGTGCTCGATCTGGAGGGCCTGCCCGTTGCCTAAGCGCCTCCATCCCCGTTCGGCCGTCGCCCAGCGCACCGCCGGCATCACCCTCGACCACGCCGCCCCGCTCTACGACTGGCTCGCGCCGCTCATGACGCTGGGCTCGGAGCATCGCCTCCACCGGCAGGTCGTCGCGCGCCTCGCGCTCGACCGCCCCGCGGATGTTCTGGATATCGGCTGCGGCACCGGCACGCTCACGCGCCAGATCTACGACGCGCTCCCCGCGGACGCCCCGCGCCGCGTCTGCGGCGTGGACGCCGCCGAGGCCATGATCGCCGTCGCGAACAAGAAAGCCGGCGCCCGCCCCGGCCTCGCATTCGCCGCCGCCCTCGCCGAGGAACTGCCCTATCCCGACGCCTCGTTCGACCGCGTGCTCTCGACCTTCTTCTTCCACCACTTGAACGTCGACCTCAAGGTGAAGTCGCTCGCCGAGATTTGGCGCGTCCTGCGCCCCGGCGGCCAGGCCGCCATCCTCGACGTCGACGTGCCCTACACGCTGTTCGGCAAAATCTGCGCCTGGTCGGGCTACTGGCTCTTCCACCAGGCCGAAATCGCCGAAAACATCCGCGGCAAGTTGCGCGACGCCCTCGACGCCTCCCCGTGGCGCGGCCGCTGGCAGATCGCCTCCCGCCACTCGGGCTATCTCTCGCTCTTTACGATGGTCAAACCCCAGGAGAAACAACCATGAAAACCCGCATCCTCGCCCTGCTCGCGCTCGGCGCCCTGCCCTTCGCCGCCGCGGCCCAGGTCCAGCCTCCCGACGATCCCGTCGGGAAGGCCGTCGCCGCCTACTTCGACCAGACGTTCGCCAACCTCAAGGCGGTCGCCGACCGGCAACCCACCAAGGACACCTTCCGCGCGGCCATGAAGCCCCTCGAAGACGCCACCGACGGCTTCTTCGGCGGGTCGTTCATCGATACGGATTTCGTCATCCGCGAAGTCTATTATCCGCGCGATTTCCTCGCCCGCGGCTTCGACCTCAAGAAGGTCAAGCAGCTCGACCATTTCTGGGACCTGATGCGGAAGAATCCCACCCCGCAGCTCAGCGAACCCGGCCACGGCAACATCGTCCAGCCGCGTCTCATCGCCATGCGCTATCCCGTGCTGAAGGACGGCCAATTGACCGCCGTCGTCAGCTTCTTCGTCCGCACGGAGAAGTTCCTCGAAGCCGTCGGCCTCGGCGACGCGAAGGGCTACCGCATCGTCTGCCGCGGCGTCCTCGCCGAGGAAGACGGCAAGCTCGGCGCCAAGGCCCGGCGCGTGACGGTCGCCCTGCCCGCCAACGAGTGGGTCATCGAGTACGCGAAATGAACGTTCTCGTCGCCGGAGCCGGCGGCGTTCTCGGCCGCGAACTCGTCCGCCAAGCCCTCGCCCGCGGCGACCACGTCGCCGCGCTGGTCCTGCGCAAAGGCGAACTGCGCGTCATCGAGCACCCCCGCCTGCGCATCATCGAAGCCGACGTCGTGAAGCCCGAACAACTGGCCGGCATCTGCAAAGGCATGGAACAGGTCGTTTCCTGCATCGGCATCACCCGCCTGCGCGGCAAGCTGACGCACGAGATCGTCGACTACCAGGGCAACCTGAATCTCCTGGAAGAAGCCAAGCGCAGCGGCGTCGCGAAGTTCGGATTCATTTCGCCCGCCGGCACGGAGCTGGGCTGCGGCCACGCGCCGCTGGTCGACGCGAAATACCGCTTCGAGCAGGCCCTGCAGGCCAGCGGCGTGCCGTGGGTGATCTTCCGCTCCGGCGGGTTCTTCCCGGACATTGCCGACATGCTGAAGCTTGCGGCCAAAGGCCCGCTCTACGCCATCGGCGACGGCGGCTCCCGCAGCACGCCGGTGCACGTCCCCGACCTGGCTGCCGTCATGCTGGAGGAAATGGGCAAGCAGCAGAATGCCGTCGTCGGCGTCGGCGGCCCCGAAGACCTGACCTGGCGCGAGACCTGCGAGGCCTGCTTCGCCGCGCTGGGCCAACCGCCGCGCATGTCCTACGCCCCCGTGTGGCTCTGCAAGCTGGCGCTGTCGCTGCTCCGGCCCTTCAGCTACCGGAACTGGGCCATGGGCAAGCTCCTGCTCTTCATGTCCACCCACGACGTCCCCACGCCCCGCCGCGGCACCGTGAAACTCCGCGATTACCTCGCCGACCGCGCCCGGGCCTGAGCGGTTTTACGTAGTGGCAGTGTCAAACATCAAGTGCACGATTGTTCGGCATGCAAGGCTTCGGCCGGG
>CALKWZ010000079.1 GCA_938003985.1 uncultured Verrucomicrobiota bacterium
GATCGCCGCCGAAGAGCTGCTGGGCGACCAGCTGCCCACCGTGGCCGCGGCGGACACCGCGGACGCCTGATCCGCAGGCGCCCCTCCCGACGGCCCGGCCTTGCGCCGGGCCGTTTTTTTTTGAGGTTTTACGTAGTACGTAAAACGCCGCCCCGGTTTTTACGTACTACGTAAAAACTTTCGCCGATTTTTACGTAGAACGTAAAAACTTTCAGACGGTCCGGGCCGGATGGGCTTGCCGGCGGGCGCGGAGCGAGCGCGAGGTCCACGGCGCCGCGCAGGGAGCGGCCCGTTGCGGCTCAAGGCGAAAAAGGACGAAAAACAGCCCCAAAACGGCGGTTTTTCGTGTTTTGGAGCCCGTTTTGGCCGAAAAATGCCGTTTTTGGGCGATTTTACGGATTTTTTGCCCGTTTTCATGCCGGAAGGGACGGACGGCTCGCCGCCGCCGAAAACGCGCGCATTCGCGGGCGTTTGCCTGCGGCGCCCAGCCGTTTGCTGGTCAATCTCAGTTGCTGAATCGCTTAATACGAAGACGTCCCATGTAATTTGCGAAATTGGCAGTTGCGCGGCGCGGGCCGGTTGCGTATGTTGATAGTGCAGACAAGCGCAGAATTTGTAGAGGTCGCCGGTAAACGGCGGCAGCCCGCAAGGGTGGGATCCTCGAATCTGGGGTCTGCCTCGATTCCATCTCAATCGGCGAACCAAGCAACATGCGGGTTCGCCGATTTGAGTATCTGGACTTCTTCCGGCCAAAATTTCACCCCGTAGCCCAACATCGTTCCCTTGTGCCGATAGGCCGTTGGCAACAGCAGCTTGGCATATCGGTCTTCCACTTCGCCGTAACGGTTGACGTTGACCGCATAGAAGAAACTGGAAGCCACGGCATCGGCCACCTGCAAACCCGCCAACTGTTCGTGATTGACCGCCCGCACGTTGCCCGGATCGATCACGTCCCAGTCGATCTTGACGCTTAAGGGATCGCATTGCCCCTTCAGAAGCAACAGATATCTCTTCAAATCTTCATAGGACATGATGCTGCGATTCGAAAAGACCAGATCCGCCCGACCCGACCCGTCGCCGACATGCCGATGATCGCGGCACAGCCAAGAAACCCTTTCCAGCAAAAACCGCGTGGCATACCGGTAGAGCCGGAACTTCTCGGTTTGAAAAGTCTCCGGATCGCGGATGCCGGGCTTGTGGATCAAGATGGTGACGGTGCGGACCGGCAGGTCCGCGATTTGCTTCACGTATGGAACGCGCTGCTCGTGCCGCAGATCCGAAAAATGCAACTGTTGCTTCGGCTGCTTGTTCAAAAGCTGTCGGACGTTCCGCAGCATCTCGACCAGTGTCAGGTCGTTTTCCTCGCGTACAACCAATGCGGAAAGCACCAGCCAGCGCAGGCTTCCGGAACCGTCGGGTTTGAACACGAAGCCTTCATCTCCGGATTCGTCCACGTAAACCCGATAGGCAAACCGGCTCATTGCGCTGCCGCCGCCCGTTCGTGGTTCAGCGCCAGCAGGGCGGCGAGGAGGGCGTCGTCGGTCATGGCCGCGTCCCAGCCGTAGGCGGCGCAGACGGCGGCGTCGAGTTCGCGATGGGCGTCCTGCAGCCAGGTCGGCTGCTTGTTGTAGAGGTTCGTCAGCGTGCGGGTCTTGTCGGCGCGGTCGCCCAGCCAATTGTTCCGCGCGTCGTCCAGCTTTTTCGCGGCCGCGGCGATGGCTTGTTCCTGCGCGGGCGTCGGCTTCGGCATCGGGAAGGTCTCGAAGCACGTGGTAGGCGTGTAGCGCGGGCGCGTTTCAAGGCGCGTACCGAGCGTCAACGCCCACACTTCGTGTGGCCGCGAGTGCAGGACGCCAAAGAAATAGTCGTCCGAACGGGCAAATGCGATCAACTGGCAATCCGGAAGCATGCGGCCTTCCAACCAAACGAAAATTCGATGCTTCGAAACGCGCGGTGTCGCTAGATAACGCGGCAATTTAAGGCAACCCTCACGCATATCTGGTCGAGGCCGCTGATGAATCCACCAAGCCACGCCGGTGCGGTCCCCGCTTCTTGCCTTAGCCCGCATGGGCTTGACCTTTTCTTTGGCATATTCAAATGGCGCTTCGTACTGTGTGGCCTCAGCCTCGGACATGCCAGGCGGAAAATCCACAATCCACAGTTTTTGCGGCGTCCGCAAAATTTCCAATCCGTTGGCCCAAGGGCGGAGGACGTCGGCGTTGGATTTGCCGTTGGGGTTGCGCAGGGCTAGCCATTCCTGGGCGAGGGCTTCAGGGATCTCGAACGGGCCGACCTTGGTGTCGCCCATGAACGCGAGGTCTTTGTTTTCGTCGAGCACCCGCGCTTGCGTGACATCCGCCGCCGTCGTGAGGTTGGGGTTGATCGTAGCCACGCTCCGGCCGTCGAGCGTGCGGGTTTCTTCCGCGCCGCCGTCGAACGCCGCCATGCTGATGTGGACGTTGGCGCCGTCGAGAACCCAATCTTGATCTGAGACGGCCCAGAAAATGTCGCCGGATTTTTTGATGCGCTTGAGGACTTCGCGGTTGGCGCCGCCGCGGATGCCCTGCGTGGCGAGGAGGCCGGCGCGTTTGCAACCGCCTTTTTCGATGTGAGCGCGGGCCTTTTCGAACCAGTAGCAGCACAGATCGGCTTCGCGCGGGACGCGCCCTTCCCAGACGGCGTAAAGCTGGTCCATGTAGCCGTCGCCCAACTCTTGCCGGAGCATTTTGCCCCCGAGGAACGGCGGATTGCCGACGATGAAATCGACCTTGGGCCAGTCGGGTTCCTTGGGGTGTTCGGGATCGGAGAGGTCGAGGATGGCGTCTTGGCAGCGGAAGTTGGCGGACATGGCGCGGAGGATGGGTTCTTCGGGGGAGCCGAAGCCGTTGAACTTGAGCCACTGCAGCCAGCCGATCCACACGGTCATTTGCGCGAGGTCGTGGGCGTAGGGGTTGAGTTCGATGCCGTAGAGCTGCCACGGGCCGACCATCGGGAAGAACGAGGCGAGACCGGATTCCATCGAATGCAGATAGACGGTTTTCTCGAGGTCCTTGAGCTTCTGGAGGGCGACGTAGAGGAAGTTGCCGGAGCCGCAGGCGGGATCGAGCACCTTGACCGATTGCAGGCGCGTCATGAAGCGCTGGATGAGGGCCTCGGCTTCGCCCATCGCCTTTTTCCGGGCGGCGGGAGAAAGCGGGGCGGGGGCCGCGCCGGGCTTCTTCTTGCCGGTGGCGAGGAGGGTTTCGACGGTCTGCCGGGTTTCGTCCCACTCGCGGCGGAGCGGCTGCATGACGACGGCTTCGACGAGGACGTCGATGTCTTCCTTGCCCGTGAAATGCGCGCCGAGCTGGGAGCGCTTGGCGGGGTCCAGGCCGCGCTCGAAGAGGGTGCCGAAGATGGAGGGCTCGACCGCGCTCCAGTCCAGCCGGGCGGAAGCGGTGATGCGGGCGACTTCGTCGGCGACCAGGTCGGGGACGGTGGCGCCGTCGAAGAGGTTGCCGTTGAAGTGGAGGATGGTTTCGAGGCCGAATTCGCCGCCCGTGGCCATCGCCGCGAAGAGCTGGGCGAGGAAGCGGCCGAACTTGGCGGGGTCGCCGCCGGCCTTTTCGGTGATGCGGGTGAAAATCTGGTTGGGCAGCAGGCCGATGTCTTCGGCGAAGAGGCAAAAGACGACGCGGTCGAGGAAATGGGCGACTTCGGCGGAGTCGAGCCCGCGCTTGCGCATGGATTCGGCCATGTCGGCGAAGTGCTGGGCGGCTTCCTGGGTGATGGCGACGCTGGTCTTGCCGGGGCGGAGCTTTTCGGGATCGAAGAAAACGGCGCGAAGGATTTCGAGGCTGCGCGGGTCGCCGAGGCGTTCGAGCGGGATTTCGTGCGCGGCGGAAACGGTCTTGGTGAAATTGGTGTGGACGACGATGCGGTCCAGGTCGCAGACGACGAGCAGGGGCGGATTGGCGAGGGCGTCGCGGTACAGCAGGAGCTGGTCGTAGGCGGCGGAGAGGTCCTTGTGCTTGCCTTTGTATTCCCAGCCGAAGAAGTCCTTTTTCCAGACGTCGGCGAAGCCGTCGCCGCCGCCGTGCTTTTCCGCGCCTTTTTCGAAGCAGAAGGTTTCGCCGGTGGGATCGGCCTCGGCGGGGGTGGGGTGGCCGAGCATCCGGCACAGGTCCAGGAAATGCTCCTGCGCGGCGGAGCGTTCCTTGAGCTCGACTTTCCTCCACTTGGCGATGAATTCGGCGGCGTGCACGGGGCCTCCCAACCAGTTGGGAGCGAGACTAGCAAAAGCTAGCGGGAAATCGAGCGTTTCCTTGGGGGGGGCGCACTTCGGCGCGGCGGCCTGCCGGGCGGACGGGGTTTTCCGCAGACTACGGCGGCGACGGGGCGGGGGCGAGGAGCCGATGTCCAATATCCAACGGAGACCCCCACGGGCTTGTCCCGTGGGTGAATCAGGTTCGCGATCTGGGCGGATAGGGCCGGGAACTCAACATCCAATGTCCAATCCTTGGCCGGGGCTTGCGGGCGGGGCGGGGGGCGTGGTAGGTTGCGGGGCTTTTCGGGTCTGAACAGAAAGTCGGCACACGTGGCGAAGGAAGTCAAAATCGAGGCGACGGGGCGCGGGCACGCGCTGGCGGCGATCCGCAACATCGGGATCGTCGCGCACATCGACGCGGGCAAGACGACCACGACGGAGCGCATCCTCTACTACACCGGCAAGGTGCACAAGATGGGGGAGGTGCACGACGGCAACACGGTGATGGACTGGATGGTGCAGGAGCAGGAACGCGGCATCACCATCACCAGCGCGGCGACGACCTGTTTCTGGAAGGACCGGCAGATCAACGTCATCGACACGCCCGGCCACGTGGATTTCACGGCGGAGGTGGAGCGGTCGCTGCGGGTGCTCGACGGCGCGGTGGGCGTGTTCTGCGCGGTGGGCGGAGTGCAGCCGCAGTCGGAGACGGTCTGGCGGCAGGCGAACAAGTACCGGGTGCCGCGGATCGCGTTCGTGAACAAGATGGACCGCACGGGGGCGTCGTTCGAGCGGGTGGTTTCGGAACTGCGGACGAAGCTGCAGGCGCGGGCGGTGCCGCTGCAGATTCCGTGGGGGCGCGAGGAGAATTTCCGGGGCGCGGTCGATCTGGTGCGCATGAAGGCGCTGACGTTCGACGAGGACGCGCTGGGCGCGAAGGTGCGCGAGCAGGACGTGCCCGCGGAGCTGGCGGAGGCCGCGCAGCAGGCGCGCGAGCAATTGCTGGAAGCGGTGGCGGAGAGCGACGAGGCGCTGCTGAACGCGTACCTCGACGAGGGGGATCTGTCGTGCGAGGCGCTGCGGGGCGGGATCCGCCAGGCGACGATCGCGGGCCAGATCGTGCCGGTGCTGTGCGGCACGAGCCTGCGCAACAAGGGCATCCAGCCGCTGCTGGACGCGGTGGTGGACTATCTGCCCTCGCCGCTGGACGTGCCGGCGGTGCAAGGACGGCACCCGAAGACGGACGAGGCGCTGGAGCGGGCGACGGGCGATTTCGAGCCGCTGTGCGCGCTGGCGTTCAAGGTGGCGACGGATCCGTTCGTGGGCAAATTGATTTTCATGCGGGTGTATTCGGGCGAGCTGCGCAAGGGCGCGAACGTCTGGAACCCGCGCACGCAGAAGCGCGAGCGCGTGCTGCGGCTGATCCGCCTGCACGCGAACCAGCGCGAGGAGATCGAGGCGCTGTTCTCGGGCGAGATCGGCGCGATCGCGGGCATCAAGGGCGTGGGCACGGGCGACACGCTGTGCGCGGAGCAGAAGCCGATCGTGCTGGAGCGCATCACGTTCCCGGAGCCGGTGGTGGCGATGGCGATCGAGCCGAAGACGCAGGCGGACAAGGAAAAGATGCAGGCGGCGCTGGCGGATCTGGCGGACGAGGATCCGACGTTCCGCGTGGGGCAGAACCCGGAAACGGGCCAGACGATCATCCAGGGCATGGGCGAACTGCACCTGGAAATCCTGCGCGACCGCATGCTGCGGGAGTACAAGGTGCAGGCCAACGCGGGGCGGCCGATGGTGGCCTACCGCGAGACGATCACCGCGGACGGGGCGGCCGAATTCACGTTCGACCGGGAGCTCGGCGGGAAGCGCCACTTCGCCATGGTGGGGTTGCGGTTGGAAAAAAACGAACGCGGCGCGGGAAATAGTGTTGACTTCAAAATTTCATCTGATTTAATGCCGCACGATTTTCGATCCGTGGTGGAGGAAGGAATCCGCGACGGGTTGAGCACAGGTGTGTTGGGAAATTTCCCGACGGTCGACGTCCGGGTGTCCGTGGTCAACGGCCAATGGCATCCGGTCGATTCGTCGGAAATCGCGTTTCGATCGGCGGCCTCCATGGCGCTGCGCGAGGCGGCGCAAACGGCACGCCCGGCCCTTCTGGAGCCCATCATGGCGCTCGAGATCGTGGCGCCCGAGGAACACTTGGGCGACGTGCTGGGCGATTTGAACGTGCGCCGCGGCCAGGTGAAAGACGTGGCGCAGCGGGATGGCGTGCGGGTGGTCGAGGCGACGGTGCCCTTGGCGGAGCTGTTCGGCTACGCGACGACGTTGCGTTCTTTGACACGCGGACGCGCCGGCTACACGATGGAACCGACCCGGTTCGACGTGGTGCCGGAAAGCCTGTGCCGGGAGTTGACGAACCGTTGAAAGAGAAAACATGAGCGGACAACGAATCAGAATACGGCTGCGGGCTTTCGACCACCGGATGCTGGACCAGTCGGCCGGCGAGATCGTGGAAACGACCAAGCGCACGGGCGCCCGCGTGGCGGGACCGATCCCGATGCCCACGCGCGTCGAGCGCTACACGGTGAACCGCAGCGTCCACGCGGACAAGAAATCCATGGAACAGTTCGAAATCCGCACCCACAAGCGGCTTTTGGACATCATCGATCCGACGGCGAAGACGGTGGACGAGCTGAAGAAGCTGAACCTGCCCGCCGGCGTGGACATCCAAATCAAGATCTAAGGGGGAGGAGTCCATGCAAACGTTGATCGGCAAGAAAATCGGCATGACGCGCGTCTACGACGCGGACGGCGTCCAGGTGCCCGTGACGGTGGTCCAGGTCGGGCCCTGCACGGTGGTGCAGCGCAAGTCCAAGGACGCGGACGGCTACGAGGCGGTCCAGCTGGGCTTCGGCGAGCAGAAGGAAGCCCGCCTGGGCAAGCCCCTGCAGGGCCATTTCAAGAAGGCGGGCGCGAAGGCGGCCAAGGTGCTGCGCGAAGTGCGCGTGGACGCGGCCGAGGGCGCGAAGCCCGGCGACGTGGTCACCGCGCAGGTCTTCGAAGGCGTGAAGTTCGTGGACGTGCTGGCGCACACGAAGGGGCGCGGCTTCCAGGGCGTCGTCAAGCGCTTCCGGTTCGCCGGCGGCCGGGCGAGCCACGGCGGCGGCTGGAACCGCAAGCCGGGGTCCATCGGCAACCGCGAATGGCCCGCGCGCATTTTCAAGAACAAACGCCTGCCGGGCCACATGGGTTCGGTGGACGTCACGACGCAGAACCTGCGGGTGGTCCAGGTGTTGGCCGACGACCACGCGCTGCTGCTGGAAGGCGCGGTGCCCGGTCCCGTGGGCGGGATCGTGCTGGTGCGCAAAGCGATCAAGAAGGCGTAGTCGGACCATGAGCAAAATTGCCATCTACAATCTGAACGGCGAAGCGGCCGGCGCGAAGGAAATCGCCGACGCGCTGCTGGAAACCAAGCGCGGCGCGCAAGCCGTGATGGACGCGGTGACGGCGTACCGGGCGGGCATCCGCGCGGGTTCGGCGTCGACGAAGAAGCGCGGCGAAGTGAGCGGCGGCGGCCGCAAGCCCTACAAGCAGAAGGGCACCGGCCGGGCCCGCCAGGGTTCCATCCGGTCGCCGATCCTGCGGGGCGGCGGCGTGGTGTTCGGCCCCCAGCCGCGGGATTTCGCGAAGAAACTCAACAAGAAGACGGCGGCGCTGGCGTTCCGGCGCGCCCTGAGCGACAAGCTCGCGGCGGGCGCGGTGGCGGTGGCGGCCGGACTCGAAACCGTCGAGCCGAAGACCAAGGCGCTGGCGGGCCTCCTCAAGAAGGTGGCCGGCGGCAAGGCGGCGCTGTTCGTGACGGGCGCGGCGAACGCGAACCTCAGCCGGGCCGTGCGCAACGTGCCGAAGGCGGAAGCGACCACGGCGGCGCAGGCGAGCGTCTACCAGATCCTGCGCTATCCGACGATCGTGGCCGACGCGGCGGGCCTGGACGGCCTGAAGCAGCGCCTGGCGGAAGGGGCGGAGTGACATGAAGAATCTGATCGTCAAGAAGCTGCTGGTGACGGAAAAGGGCACCCGCCTCAAAGAGGCCGGGAACCAGTTCGTCTTTGAAGTGGACCGCGCCGCGAACAAGCTGGAGATCCGCCGCGAGGTGGAGCGCCGCTTCAACGTCAAGGTCCAGGACGTGAACACGATGATGCGCCGCGGCAAGGCCAAGCGGCTGCGCACGGCGTCCTACGGCCGCACCCCGGACTGGAAGCGCGCGGTGGTGACGCTCCAGGCCGGCCAAACCATCGAAATGGCGTAAGCGAGGAACGACATGGGTCTCAAGACATACAAGCCGAAAACCGCGGCGCTGCGTTTCACGACGCTGTCGGATTTCGCGGGCGTCAGCAAGAAGCGGCCCGAGCGCAAGCTCGTGCGCATCAAGAAGAGCAAGGCCGGGCGCAACGCGCAGGGGCGGATCACGGTCCGCCACCGCGGCGGCGGCCACAAGAAGTTCCTGCGCGCGGTGGATTTCCGGCGCCACGACAAGCTGGACGTGCCGGCGACGGTGCAGGCGATCGAGTACGATCCGAACCGCACGGCGCGCCTCGCGCTGCTGGCGTACGCGGACGGCGAGAAGCGCTACATCCTGGCCCCGAACGGGCTGCAGGTGGGCGCGAAGCTGCTGGCGGGCCCCAAGGCGGAGCCGGTCTGCGGCAACGCGCTGCCGTTGTCCGCGGTGCCGCTGGGCATGGAAATCCACGCGATCGAACTGAACCCGGGCGCGGGCGCGCAACTGGTGCGCAGCGCGGGCATGGTCGCGCGCATCGCGGCGCGCGACGAGGCGTTCGCGCAGATCCGCCTGCCGTCGGGCGAAATCCGCAAGGTCCGCGCCGGCTGCTACGCGACGATCGGCCAGGTCGGCAACCTCGAACATGAAAACATCTCGCTGGGCAAGGCCGGCCGCAAGCGCTGGAAGGGCATCCGCCCGACCGTGCGCGGCGTGGCGATGAACCCGGTGGACCATCCGATGGGCGGCGGCGAAGGCCGGACCTCGGGCGGCGGCCACCCGGTGACGCCGTGGGGCCAGCTGACCAAGGGCAAGAAGACCCGCAGCGGCCGCAAGCCTTCGGGCCGGTTCATCGTGCAACGGAGAAAGAAGTAACATGACGCGCTCAATCAAAAAGGGACCGTACGTCGAAGCCCACCTGCTGAAGAAGGTGGAGGCGCTGGCGGCCAGCGGGGCCAAGCGGCCGATCAAGACCTGGTCGCGCCGGAGCATGATCCTGCCGGAATTCGTGGGCCAGACCTTCTCGGTGCACAACGGCAAGGTGTTCACGAGCGTGTTCGTGACGGAAAACATGGTGGGACACCGGTTGGGCGAATTCGCGCCGACGCGGACGTTCCGCAAGCACGGCGCGGCGACGGACAAGACGATCGCGCTGAAGTAGAGATTTTGGAAGATGGGCTTCCGTCTGGGAATGCGGCTGCTGTGGGCCGTTCCGGTGGTGGGAGCCGCGCTGGCGGCGGGCTGGTTCATCGGCGCGCGGCCGGCGGCAGAAAACGGTTCTTTGACGACCGGGCCGGCGACCGCGCCGGCGCGTCTTGAAGAAGGGACCGGCCCCGCGCCGGAAACCCTGGTTGAGGCGGAGACGGCCGAACGTTCGGTGCAGTCCGCGAGGGATGAGGAAACCAACCCCATCCGCGTGGACGGGCCCGAACCTCGGGCCGTGGGCGGCGCGGCGGATGGCCTGAACGATGGATTGCTGGACCTGGTGACGAGCGAGTCGCGCCTGGTGACGGCCCGGCTGGCGGAGGAAAACCGCCGGCTGCGGGCGGACCTGGACGACCGCGCGGCGCGCATCCGGAAGCTGAGCGAGGCCCTGGCCGAGGCGCAAGCCGCGCTGGACGTGAACGAAGCGCGGCGGGCGCAGGCGGCCGGTCCGGCGGCGGAAACGCCGGCGGACGCGCCCGTCGAAGCCCGGATCGCGGACGTGGACGCGGAGCTGGGCCTGGTGATCCTGGACCAAGGCGCCCGGCAGGGCGTGCGGTACGGGCTGGCGCTGACGGTCTTGCGGGACCGGCGGCGCGTGGCGCGGATCCGGGTCGTGGACGTGAGAGAGAACATCGCCGGAGCGGCGGTCGAGGAGACGGCGCGCGGCGAGTATCCCCAAACCGGGGACCGCGCGGCGCTGATGCGGCCGAACGGTCCGTGAGGAACGAGACATGGAAATCAAAGCAACATCGAAGTACGTGAGAATGACGCCGACCAAGGCGCGGGACCTGACGCGGGCCATCACCGGCAAGAGCGTGGGCGAGGCGCTGCGGGCGGTGGAGCTGAACAAGCGCAAGGCGGCCGTCTGCATCGGCAAGACGCTGAAATCGGCGATCGCCAACGCGGAAAACAACGCGGAGCTGTCGGCGGACAAGCTGTACGTGGCGCAGGCGACGGTCGAGAACGGGCCGACGATTTCCCGGTATTGGCCGCGGGCGCGCGGTTCGGCGGCGCCGATCCGCAAGAAGACGGCGCACGTCCGCATCGTCCTGACGGACGAGAAGCCGGCGCGGAAATAGCGGCGGAACGTAGAGAGAAAGAAGGAGGCACGTTTTGGGCCAGAAAGTCAATCCGATCGGGTTCCGCATGGCGGTCCACAAGCAGTGGAAGAGCCGCTGGTTCGCGGAGAGGAAAGAATTCGGCGACCTGCTGAACGAGGATCTGCTGATCCGCGAGATGGTGCAGGCCAAGCTGAAGGACGCGGCGGTCGCGGACATCGTGATCGAGCGGTACGCGCAGCGCGCCCGCGTGACGGTCTTCACGGCCCGGCCGGGCGTGGTGATCGGCCGCAAGGGCGAAGGCATCGACAAGCTCCGCGAGGAGCTCAGCGCGAAGACCGGCAAGGAAATCTACGTCGAGATCAAGGAAGTCCGCAGCCCGGACACGAACGCGCAGCTGGTGGCGGAAAACATCGCCCTGCAGCTGGAGCGGCGCGTGGCCTTCCGCCGCGCGATGAAGCGCGCGCTGCAGCTGACGATGGACATGGGCGCCCTGGGCATCCGCGTGCAGGCCTGCGGCCGCCTCGGCGGCGCGGAACTGGCGCGCGTCGAGCACTACATGGTCGGCAAGGTGCCCCTGCAGACGCTGCGGGCGGACGTGCAGTACGGGTTCGCGGAAGCGAACACGATGGCCGGCAAGATCGGCATCAAGTGCTGGATCTGCCAGAAGCCCGAAGAGGCGAAGGCCCCGAGCAAGGAGAAGTCGTATGCCCCTCATGCCTAAACGTGTGAAGTACCGCCAGAGCCAGCGCGGCTCGCGCAAAGGCAACGCCCAGTCGGGCAACGCCCTGGCGTTCGGCGAATACGGCCTGCGCGCGCTGGAGCGCTTCTGGATGACCAACATCCAGATCGAAGCCTGCCGCGTGGCGATGAACCGCGAGATGAAGCGCAAGGGCAAGCTGTGGATCCGGGTCTTCCCGGACAAGTCCTATTCGAAGAAGCCCCTCGAAGTCCGCATGGGCAAGGGCAAGGGCGCGATCGAAGGCTGGGTGGCCGTCGTGCGCCCGGGCCGGATCCTGTTCGAAATGGACGGCGTGCCGGAGAAGATGGCGGTGGAATGCCTGCGCCTGGCCGCGACCAAGTTGCCGATCCGCACCGTTTTCGTGCGGCGCGGCGTCACCCTGTAGGCCCGAGGAGAGCGATCGATGAAGGCAAAAGACGTCCGCGACCTGACCTCCGACGAACAGGCGGCCAAGCTGGCGGAAATGGAAAAGGAACTGTTCAACCTGCGCATCCAGCAGACCGCCGGCCAGCTGGAGAAGCCCGACCGCCTGCGCGCGGTCCGGCGCGAAATCGCGCGCGTCAAGACGGTCATGAACCAGGCGAAAGCCGCGAGGTAAGCGAAATGGCGACGGAAAAGCGAAACATGCGCAAAGAGCGCGCAGGCGTCGTGACGAGCGACGCGATGAACAAGACGGTGGTCGTGCAGGCCGAACAGCGCTTCGCGCACCCCGTCTACGGCAAAGTGCTGCGGCGGACGAAGAAGTACTACGCGCACGACGAGAAGAACGAGGCGAAGAAGGGCGATCGCGTGGTCATCGCCGAGACGCGCCCGCTGAGCAAGACCAAGCGCTGGCGCCTGGTGGAAATCTCCATCCGCGCCAGCGGAAACGAGGTGTAGCATGATCCAGATGGAAACCGAACTGCCGGTCGCCGACAACACCGGCGCCCGCCTGGCCAAGTGCATCAAGGTGCTCGGCCAGCGCAAGACGGTCGCGCACATCGGGGACATCATCCGGGTGTCCATCCGCGAGGCGCAGCCGCTCGGCATGGTCAAGAAGGGCGAAGTGGCCCGCGCGCTGATCGTGCGCACGGCCGCGCCGATCCGCCGCAAGGACGGCTCGACGCTCAGCTTCGACCACAACGCCGTGGTGCTGATCGACGACCAGAAGAACCCGCGCGGCAGCCGCATCTTCGGCCCCGTGGCCCGCGAGCTGCGCGAACTGAACTACATGAAGGTCATTTCCCTGGCCCCCGAGGTGCTGTGATGAACAAAGCCAAGCTGCACGTGCGCCGCGGCGACGTCGTCCGGGCGATCTCGGGCGAGGACGCCGCCGGCCAGAAGACCGGCAAGGTCCTGAAGGTGTATCCCGCGACCGGCCGCGCGCTGGTGGAGGGCTTCAACTTCGTGAAGAAGCACCTGCGCAAGTCGCAGGACAATCCCAACGGCGGCATCGTCGAGAAGGAAGCGCCCCTGGCCGTTTCCAAGCTCGCGGTGGTGACCCGCGCCGAGAAGAAGACGGAGAAGGAATAGGCCCATGTCGCTCCTGAAAGAAAAATACCAGAACCAAGTCGTCAAGGCGCTGAAGGACACCGGGCGGTTCCCGTCCACGATGGACGTGCCGCGGCTGACGAAGGTGGTTGTCAACATGTCCGTCAACGCGCAGGTGGACCGCGACACGCTCAAGCTGGTCGCCGACGACCTCGCGAAGATCACCGGCCAGCGGCCGTCGATCCGCAAGGCCACGAAGAGCATCTCGAACTTCAAGCTCCGCGAGGGCATGCCCATCGGCGCGAAGGTGACGCTGCGCGGCGCGCGGATGTACGAGTTCCTCGAGCGGCTGATCCACGCGACCCTGCCGCGCATCCGCGACTTCCGCGGCGTGTCGCCGAAGGCCTTCGACGGCCGCGGCAACTACACGCTGGGCCTGAAGGAACAGACCTTGTTCCCCGAAATCGAGTCGGACAAGGTCAAGCGCGTCCAGGGCATGGACATCACGATCGTGACCACCGCGAAGACCGACGCGGACGCCAAGGAGCTGCTGAAGCTGCTGGGCGTGCCGTTCGCCACCGCATAACGTTTGGAACAGGAGGAAGACCTTGGCTAAGATTTCTTGGATGGTGAAGGCGGCACGCGAACCCAAGTTCGCCGTGCGCGGCTACCGCCGGTGCCGGCGGTGCGGGCGTTCGCGCGCCTATATTCGGAAGTTCCAGCTCTGCCGCATTTGTTTCCGCGAGCTGGCGTCGGAGGGCAAGATCCCCGGCGTCGTGAAAGCCAGCTGGTAGGACGGGAGGAAAACCATGAGCTGTTCTGATCCCATCGCGGACATGCTGACCCGCATCCGCAACGCAAGCCGCGCCGGTCTGCCGGCCGCCGAAATGGGCCATTCCCGCCTGAAGGCGGAAGTCGCCCGGATCCTGAAGAAGGAAGGCTACGTCGCCGACGTGGCCGAGAGCGACGACGAAGGCAAGAAGCGCCTGCGCGTCGTCCTGAAATACGGCTACGACGAGAAACCCATCATCCAGCAGATCCGCCGCGTGAGCCGGCCGGGCCTGCGCCGCTACGTGGCGGCGGCCGACGTCCCGCGCGTGCGCGGCGGTCTGGGCACCGCGGTCCTGAGCACCAGCCGGGGCATCATGAGCGATCGCGAAGCCCGCGCGGCCCACGTGGGCGGCGAAGTGCTCTGCCAGATCTGGTAACCGGGAGGCGAGGTAACATCATGTCGAGAATTGGCAAACAGCCGGTGGCCCTGCCCGCCGGCATCACCGCCCGGGTGGCCGACGGGACCGTCGTCCTGAAGGGCCCCAAGGGCGAACTGGCCCTGAAGCTGCCGGCGGCGGTGTCCGTCGCCGTCGCAGGCAACGCGCTGGAAGTGGCCCGCACGGGCGACGACAAGCAGAGCCGCGCCGACCACGGGACGACCCGGGCGCTGCTGCAGAACATGGTCGTCGGCGTGAAGGACGGCTACAGCCGCGCCCTGGAAATCCAGGGCGTGGGCTTCAAGGCCAGCATCGCCGGCAACAAGCTGACGCTGAACGTGGGCTATTCCCACCCGGTCGAATACGTCGTGCCCGAGGGCATCAAGGTCGACGTGGCCGACGGCACGAACCTCAAGGTCAGCGGGATCGACAAGCAACTGGTGGGGCAAGTGAGCGCCCGCATCCGTTCCTTCCGGCCGCCGGAGCCCTACAAGGGCAAGGGCGTGCGCTACAAGGACGAACGCGTGCGCCGGAAAGCGGGCAAGACGGTGGCGTAACCATGAAGACGAAAAACCAACAAGATTATCGAGTCCGCCGGCATCTGCGCCTGCGCCAGAAGGTGCACGGCACGGCGGAGCGGCCGCGCATGAGCGTGTTCGTGTCCAACCAGCATCTCTACGTCCAGTTCGTGGACGACGCCGCGGCCAAGACGCTGGCGGCGGTCTCCACGGTGGCCGGTCCCCTCAAGGGCCAGGCGCTGAACGTCGCCACGGCGAAGCAGCTCGGGGAGCTGGCCGCCCAGGCCGCGAAGGAAAAGGGCATCGTCGCGGTCGTGTTCGACCGCGGCGGGTTCGGCTACGGCGGGCGCCTGCGCGCGCTGGCCGACGCCGCCCGCGCCGGCGGCCTGCAGTTCTAGAGCTTCCCAACCCGAGGAAAACGGATGAAACGCGAATTCAAGAAGAACGAAGAACCCAAGAGCCCCGGCGAGGCGACGGAGCGCGTGGTCGAAGTGAACCGCTGCGCGAAGGTCGTCAAAGGCGGCCGGCGCTTCAGCTTCTCGGCCCTCGTGGTCGTGGGCGACCGCAACGGGCAGGTGGGCTACGCGCTGGGCAAGGCCCGCGAAAACGCCGACGCCATCCGCAAGGCCACCGAAATGGCGCGCCGCAACATGCTCAAGGTGACGATGAACGAGCGCACGATCCCGCACGAAGTGACGGGCCGCTGCGGCGCCTCGCGCGTCATGCTCAAGCCCGCCTCGAAGGGGACGGGCGTCATCGCCGGCGGCGGCGCGCGCGCGGTGCTGGATCTCGCCGGCGTCCGCGACGTGCTCGCCAAGTCGCTGGGCGCCTCCAGCGCGCTCAACGTCGTCAAGGCCACCATGGACGGCCTGGCCCAGCTGCGGTCCCGCGAGGAAATCGCCGCGCTGCGCCAATAGAATCCGAAAGGACCCCCCATCATGAATCTGCATTCGCTGAAGAATACCCGCGGCGCCAAGAAGCGCCGCATGCGCGTCGGCCGGGGCGAATCCTCCGGCAAGGGCCGGACCTCCGGCAAGGGCAACAAGGGCCAGATGAGCCGCACCGGCCACAAGCACAAGCCCCTGTTCGAAGGCGGCCAGATGAAGCTGATCCGCCGCATCCCCAAGCGCGGGTTCACCAGCCCCAACCGCGTGGAATACGCGGCGCTGAACATCGGCGAGCTGGCCAAGATCCTGCCGGGCGACATCACGCCCGCGGCGCTGGTCGCGGCCGGCCGCGTGGGGCCCAAGAGCCTGATCAAGATCCTCGGCGGCGGCGACGTCGGCGGCGCCCGCAAGGTCGCGGCCCACGCGTTCAGCGCGACGGCCAAGGCCAAGATCGAGCAGGCCGGCGGCGCCTGCGAAACGCTCTCCTGACCGTCCTGAACCGAAAGGGGCCTCCCGATGCTTTCCGCCTTCACCAACAGCCTTAAGATCCCGGAGCTGCGCCAGCGCATCTTCTTCACGGCGGCGCTGATTTTCGTGTGCCGCCTGGTGTCCGTGATTCCGGTGCCGGGCGTGGACGCGGATACGCTGCGGGCCATCATGGACCGGATGGCGGCGCAGGGCGGCGACATCGGCTTCATGGGCCTGCTGGACCTCTTCAGCGGCGGCGCCCTGACGCAGGCGGCGATCGGCGCGCTGGGCATCATGCCCAGCATCAGCGCCTCGATCATCCTGCAGTTGCTGACGGCGGTGATCCCGTCGCTGGAGAAGCTGGCGCGCGAAGGCGACGCCGGCCGCCAGCAGATCATCCAGTACGGCCGCTACCTGACGGTGGCGCTGTGCGTCGTGCAGGGCTACGCGATGGCCTCCGTGCTGCTGCGTCCCGAGGCGCTCGGCCTGCAGGTGCTGGAAGGCGAGACGATCGTCACCATGGCCCGCGTGCCGTTCCTGCTGCTGGCGATCCTGGCGATGACGACCGGCACGATGCTGCTGATGTGGCTGGGCGAGCAGATGACCGCCCGCGGCATCGGCAACGGCATCTCGCTGATCATCACGATCAGCATCGTCAGCCGGCTGCCGGGCGCCGTCCAGCAGACGGCCAACATGTTCCGGGGCGGCACGGCCAACGTCTTCATGCTGGTGGCGATGCTGGTGCTGGCGTTCCTGGTGATCGGCGGCGTGATCGCGGTGACGCAGGCGCAGCGCAAGATCCCGGTGCAGTACGCCAAGCGCGTCGTGGGCCGCAAGACCTACGGCGGCCAGAGCACCTACATGCCCCTGCGCGTGAACTACTCGGGCGTCATGCCCATCATCTTCGCCCAGGCCATCCTGATGTTCCCCGAGCGCATCCTGATGATGGTGCCGATCGACGCGGTCAAGGCCTTCGCGCAGATCCACCTGCGCTACGGCGGACCGGTCTACCTGGTCCTGTACTCGCTGATGATCCTCTTCTTCTCCTACTTCTGGGTCGCGACCCAGTTCCACCCGGTGCAGATCGCCGACGACCTGAAGAAGTACGGCGGCTACGTGCCCGGCATCCGCCCCGGCAAGCCGACGGCGGAATTCCTCGACCGCGTGATGACGCGCATCACGCTGGCCGGCGCGGTGTTCCTGACGGTGATCGCGGTGCTGCCGATGATCCTGGCCAGCTCGTTCCACATTCCGGGCATGGTGGCGCAGTTCTTCGGCGGGACGAGCTTGCTGATCATCGTGGGCGTCATGCTCGACACCATGCGGCAGGTGGAATCGCACCTGGTCACCCGCCACTACGACGGGTTCCTCCGCAAGGGCCATCTGCGCGGACGCCGCTAGGCCGCGAACACGGGAGACCGCCGCATGAAAGCCATCATCCTCCTCGGCGCGCCCGGCGCGGGCAAGGGCACCCTGGCCGAAGGCGTCAAGAACGCCACGTCGTTCATCCACGTGTCCACCGGCGACATGCTGCGCGCGGCGATCAAGGCCGGCAGCCCGACCGGACTGGAGGCGAAAGCCTTCATGGAGAAGGGCGAGCTGGTGCCGGACGACGTGATCCTGCGCATCGTGGGCGAACGCCTCGCGCAGGGGCGCCCGGACGACCAGTACATGTTCGACGGTTTTCCGCGCACGCTGGAACAGGCGCGGCGGCTCGACGACGTGCTCGCCGGCCTCGGCGGCGCCGTCAACCAGGTCTTTTTGCTCGAAGTGCCCACCCCCGTCATCGTCAGCCGCCTGAGCGGCCGGCGGATCTGCAAGGGCTGCGGCGCGGTCTACCACGTGACCAACATCCCGTCCAAGGTGGCGGGGATCTGCGACCAGTGCGGCGGCGCGCTCTACCAGCGGCCCGACGACAGCGAAGCCACCGTCCTGAACCGCCTGGACGTGTACCAGCGGTCGACGGCCAGCCTCATCGATTTCTACGAGCGGAAGGGCGTTCTGGTCCGCGTGAACGCCGGGACGAATCCGCAGGCGGCCACGGCGGAACTGCTTGCCAAGCTGGCCTGAGCCGGCCCGTCCGATGATTCCGATCAAGACGGCGGCGGAGGTGGCGCGCATGCGGGTCGCCTGCCGCCTCTCGGCCCAGCTGCTGGCGGAAGTCGCGGCGCAGGTGCGGCCGGGCGCGACGACCGGCGAGCTCGATGCGTTCGCGGCGGAGCGGATGCGGGCGCTCGGCGTCCAAAGCGCGTTCTTTGGATACGGCGGATTTCCGGGCTACACGTGCATCTCCCTCAACGAGGAGGTGGTGCACGGGATTCCCGGCGCGCGCGCGATCAACGCGGGCGATCTGGTCAGCGTGGATCTCGGCGTGGTCGCCGACGGGTTCATCGGCGACAACGCGACGACCGTGCGCGTGGGCGCCGTGGACGCCGAGTCGGCGCGGCTGTGCGAGGTGACGGCGGCGGCGCTGGCGGCGGGCATCGCCGCGGCGCGGGCCGGCAGCCGCCTGGGCGACGTCGGCCACGCGGTGCAGGCGGTCGCCGAGGCCGCCGGATTTTCCGTGGTGCGGGACTACTGCGGGCACGGGGTGGGGCGCAAGCTCCACGAAGAGCCGCAGATCCCCAACTACGGGCTGCCGGGCAAGGGTCCCGTCCTGCGGCCCGGGATGACGTTGGCGATCGAGCCGATGGTCAACCAGGGCACGCACCGGGTGGAGGTCTTGCCGAACCGCTGGACGGTGCGGACCTGCGACCGGAAACGGTCGGCCCACTTCGAGCACACGGTGCTGGTGGTGCCGGACGGACCGGCGGAGATCCTGACGTGCGCGGAAAAGAAATAATTGAGCTGGACGCGGTCGTGGTCGGTGTGCTAGAACTTCGCGCTTTCCGTGCCCGACTGGACAACGGACACGAGTTTACGGCGTTCGTGCCGCGGGAGAAAACTCCCGCGTCCGGGGCAGTATGCGCTCCGGGCGCGCGCTTGCGCGTGGCCATGTCGCCGTTCGACCTGTCGCGCGGAGAAATTTTGGAAGTCTTGGAAGAAGAGGTTGGAACATGAAAGTCAGAACGTCGGTCAAACGGATTTGCGAGCGCTGCAAGATCGTGCGTCGCAAGGGCGTGGTGCGGGTCATCTGCACCAATCTGCGTCACAAGCAGCGCCAAGGTTAACGGAGAAGCAAAGCAATGCCCAGAGTGATTGGTGTCGATATTCCCGGTAAGAAGCGCGTCGCGTACGCGCTGCGGTACATCTATGGCGTGGGTCCGGCCCGCGCGCAGGAACTGGTCGAACGGCTGAAGATCGATCCGGCCAAGAAGGCGGACGATCTGTCCGGCGAAGAAATCGCCGCGCTGTCGAAGATGCTGCAGGAAGAATACGTGGTGGAAGGCGATCTGCGCCGCGAAGTGTCGGGCAACATCCGCCGCCTGATCGCCGTGAACTGCTACCGGGGCATCCGCCACCGCAAGGGCCTGCCGGTCCGCGGCCAGCGCACCAGCACCAACGCGCGCACCCGCAAGGGGCCGCGCAAGACCGTCGGCGCCGTCCGCGGCAAGGAAGCCCGCTCGGCCGCCAAGAGCTCCGCCCCCGCCGCCGCCGCCGCCCCCGCCAGCAAGTAATCGAGGAAATCCGACATGGCCGAAGAGAAAAAAGAAGAAGTGAAGGCCGCCGCCGCGCCGGCCGCCGCCGAAGCCGCCCCCGCGTCCGCCGAGGCCCCCGCCGCCGAAGGCGAAGGCAAGGCCGTCCGCCGCCGCGCCAAGGGCTCCAAGAACGTGCCCGTGGGCGTGGTCCACATCCTGGCTTCGTTCAACAACACCACCGTCAGCATCACCGACCCGCGCGGCAACGTGATCGCCTGGAGCAGCGGCGGCCGCTGCGGCTTCAAGGGCTCGCGCAAGAGCACGGCCTATGCCGGCACGGTCGTGTCGCAGGAAGCCTGCAAGACGGCGCTCGGCCACGGCCTGCACGAAGTCGAAATCCTCGTGCAGGGTCCGGGCTCGGGCCGCGAATCCGCCATCCGCGCCGTCCAGGCCGCGGGGCTGACCATCACGGGCATCCGGGACATCACGCCGATCCCGCACAACGGCTGCCGCGCCCGCAAGGCGCGCCGCGTCTAACCGATTCAAGAGGAAGGAACCACTTATGGGCAGATACATTGGACCGGCGTGCAAGCGCTGCCGCCGTCAGGGAATCAAGCTCTTTCTGAAGGGCGACCGTTGCTACATGGCCAAGTGCCCGATCGAACAGGGCCACTCCATTCCGGGCATGCACGGCGGCCGCCGCCCGCGCCTGAAGGACTACGGCGTCCAGTTGCAGGAAAAGCAGCGCCTGCGCAACATGTACGGCATGCAGGAAGGCCAGTTCCGGCTGTTCTTCCAGCGCGCCCTGCGCGCCCGCGGCGTCACCGGCGAACTGCTGCTCCAGGCGCTCGAGATGCGCCTCGACAACGTCGTCTACCGCATGGGCCTCGCCCCGTCGCGCCGCTCCGCCCGCCAGTTCGTGCTGCACGGCCACGTGCGCGTCAACGGCATCAAGGTCAACGTGCCCTCCTACAAGACGAAGCCCGGCGACGTGGTCCAGGCGCGCGACGTCAAGCGCAGCCGCGACTACTCCAAGGCGCACCTCGACGCGGCCGAAAGCCGCGGCTGGCCGTCCTGGATGAGCGTGGACAAGGCCGAGCACAAGGCGACCATCGACCACGTGCCCACCCGCGAGGAAATCGCGCCGATCGTCAACGAGCAGCTGATCGTCGAATTGTATTCGAAGTAACGTTCCGTCCACCCCAACCCCCCGCCATACGTTCCGGCCAACGCCCGGAACTGGAAGGAGAGTCCCATGAGTACCCGTCTGAACCGGTTCGAGATGCCCAAGTTCGTCGTCAAAGACGAAAAGTCGGCGACCGCGACCTATGCCCAGTTCACCGCCGAGCCCTTCGAGGCCGGCTACGGCCGCACGATCGGCAATTCCCTGCGCCGCGTGCTGCTGTCGTCGCTGGAAGGCGCCGCGATCGCGTCCGTGCGCATCCAGGGCGCCGAGCACGAATTCTGCCACCTGAAGGGCTGCGTGGAAGACGTCACGGACATCGTGCTGAACCTCAAGAAGATCCTCTTCAAGATGTACGTCCGCACGCCGAAGATGCTGCGCATCAAGGTCAAGGGCGCCGGCGACGTCACCGCCGCCGACATCCAGCTCGACCAGTCCGTCGAAGTGCTCAATCCCGACCAGCACATCTGCACGCTGGACGGCGACGGCGTCTTCGATGCCGAGATCGAGGTCAAGATCGGCCGCGGCTATTGCCCCGCCGAATGGAACAAGAAGCCCGACCAGGAAATCGGCCTGATTCCGATCGACTCGCTGTTCTCCCCCGTGCGCCGCGTCAAGTACGCCGTGGACAACACCCGCGTCGGCCGCCGCACCGACTACGACAAGCTCGTGCTCGAAATCTGGACCGACGGCCGCATCAATCCCGACGAGGCCCTGACGCTCTCCGCCGCGATCCTGCGCCACCACCTCGACGTCTTCGTCAACTACGACAAGGACATCGTCGAGTTCCAGGAGAGCGAGAAGGCCGTGGATCCGGCCCGCGAAGAGCTGGCCAAGAAGCTCTCGATCAGCGTCAACGAGATCGAGCTGAGCGTGCGCGCGGCCAACTGCCTCAACAACGCCAACATCACCACCGTGGGCGAGCTGGCGCAGAAGACCGAGGCCGAGATGCTCAAGTACCGCAATTTCGGCAAGAAGTCGCTGAACGAAATCAAGCAGAAGCTGGCGGAACTCGGCCTGTCGCTGGGCATGAGCTTCGAAGCCGACCTGCTGAAGTCGCCCAAGGCCGCCGAAGAATAACCGAGACAGGAGATTTCCCATGCGCCATCGCAAGAACACCGTCAAACTGGGCCGCACGTCCTCGCAGCGCGAGGCGCTGTTCGCGAGCCTGGTCAGCAACCTCATCCTGGCCAAGCGCGTCAAGACGACGCTGCCGAAGGCCCGCGCCGCCAAGCGCATGGCCGACAAGCTGGTCACCGTGGGCAAGCAGGGCACGCTGGCGGCCCGCCGCCGCGCGCTCTCCCTGCTCAAGCAGGAGAAAGCCGTCGCGGAGCTGTTCGCGGCCGTCGCTCCGGCCATGAAGGACCGCGCCGGCGGCTACACCCGCGTCCTCAAGCTGGGCAAGCGCATCAGCGACAGCAGCGAAATGTGCATCCTCGAGTGGGTGGATTTCGTGCCCAAGGCCAAGGCCGCCCAGGCCGAGCAGCCCGCCGCCGAGCCCAAGGCCGAGAAGAAGGCCGACAAGCCCGCCAAGAAGCCCGCGGCCAAGAAGGCCAAGAAGGACGAAGAACAGAAGTAGTTCGGACTTCGCTCCCTGCGCGAAACGGCATCCGGAAACGGATGCCGTTTTTGCTTGCGGACGTCCGGCGTTCAGCCGGCGTAGTGGAAGCGCGCGCGGCGGATGCGGCCGAAGTCGTCCGCCGCGACGTCTTCGAGGGTCAGCAGGGCGCTTTTCAGGAACGGCCCGCCGCCGAAACCGCCCAGCGCGCCGTCGCCGCGCACGACGCGGTGGCAGGGAATCAGCAAAGGAAACGGATTGTCCGCCAGGGCGTTGCCGACGGCGCGCGCGGCGCCGGGCTTGTCCAGCTGCGCGGCGACGAGCCCGTAGGTGCTCACGCGGCCGCGGGGAATGCCGTGCGTGGCGCGCAGGACGGCCCGCTGGAACGGCGGACACGCCTCCAGATCGACGAGGTCCAGGTCGAATTCCACCGCGGCGCCCGCCAGCAGCGCGCGGATCCCGGCGCCGATGGCGCGCACGTCCGGACAATTCGCCGTTTCCGCGTCGGGATAGGCCTGGCGCAATTTGTCCTCGGCCGGGGACGCGGAATCCGACAGGAACACCCGGCACACCACGGCGCCGCGCGGGGAGGGCCGCCAGGCGATGGCGACGGGGCCAAAAGCGGTCTTGCGGACGAGATACGAGTTCATCGGTCTCTTTGCTCGGTTGCCAACCTACCACGGGCCCCGAAAATATGCACGCGCGGAGTGCGGCCGTTCATCGGGAACCCGTCGGCACCAGCACCGTGAGCGTCCGGGGCAGCAGGCGGATCTGGACGTCCCGGCCGGCTTCCACGAGTTCGCCGTCGAGCTGGATGGGCGTGGCCTGCGCGCGGTGCAGATCCAGTTGCCGGAACCGGCGCGTGGCGACCTGGGGCAGTTCGTCGAGCGTGCCGTTGAACAGGCGGGCGATATTGATCAGCAGCAGCGGCAGGTCGGGGCGCAGGGCGACGACGAGTTCCATCAGGCCGTCGTCGGGCCGGGCCTTGGGAGCGATCTGGGCGCCGCCGCCGTACTGGGTGAGGTTGGCGACGGTGAACAGGATGGGGTCGGGAAACGCCTGCGCGGGGGCGCCGTCGAGGACGGCGTGGATGGTCTGCGGCGCATAGGTGATCAATTCGGCGGCGGCGGCGAAGACGTAGGGCGCGATGCCGCGGAACGGAAACGCGGCGAACCGCCGGGCGATGGCCGCGTCCCAGGCGAGGCTGCAGGTGACGAAAAACGGCCGGCCGTTGGCGGTGCCCACGTCGATGGCGCGGCGGCGGGCGCGGGCGAGCGCCGCGACGGCGCCGGCCACGTCCAGCGGAATGCCGAAATGGCGGGCGAAGCCGTTGCCGCTGCCGGTCGGGATCACGCCGAGCGCGACGGGCGTGCCGACCAGCGCGCCGCCGATGCTGTTGACCATGCCGTCGCCGCCCGCGACGAGCACGACGTCGACGCCGTCGCGCGCGGCGCGTTCGGCCTTGCGGCGGCCGTCGTCCACGTCGCGGCTGAACTGGTAGGCGACGTCCGCCGCGCGGCCGAAGTGGGTTTCGACCGCCTCGCGCAGGACGTCGAACGACGTCCCGAGGCCGGACTTCGGATTGACCAGCACCCGCACGCGGCGCGGATCGGCCTCTGTCCGGACGGGCGTCATCGCCGGCCTATTGCCGCCGGGCCTCGAAGGTGCCGTTCAGGACGGTGCCGCCTTTGCGCATTTCATAGCGGCCGGTCGCGGCGGAGTCCGAGACGAAGGTGCCTTGCAGGGACACGTCGTCGGTCGCGGCGGTGTCGGTGGCGTATTCGGCGGAGAAGGAATCGCCGCGGACGTCCGTCGGCTGGGGAAACCAGATTTCGCCGCCGGGATCGGACAGGCGCAGCGCGACGACCAGGCTGCCTTCCACGGTGAAGACGATGGTGCCGCCGTTGGAGGTGCGGCCTTGCCAAACGCCCGCGTAGTCCGCGGCGGCCCCGCCGCCGTCGTCGCCGCAGCCAACCAGGACGGCGCATGCAAACGCAACCAGCATCCAACGGACGAACGGCGACAGGATCTTTTTCATGCGGGGCAAGGTTCCTTCCGGAATCCAACCCTATGCCGCGCGGGCGGGATCGTCAAGAAGCCGGAAGCGAGGCCGGCCCTCACGGCGCGAGGGCGGCGGCGTCCCGCAGCAGGCCGAGGAACTCGCGCCGGTGGCCGTCGGGATCCGCGCCGACGGCGGCCGCCGCCCAGGCGGCGACGTCGCCGAAGCGGAGGTCCATGACGGACGGCTCGCCGCGCAGCAGCAAGCCGGCGGTGGCCACGCCCGCGGCGAAGCGGAAGTCGGCCGAGGCGTCGGCGAAGGGGGCCGTGGAACCGATGAAGGGCACTTCGATTTTTTCGCTCCGGTCCGCCTTGGGCAGCTTGTAGCGCAACTTGACCGTCAGCCACTCGGGATTGTCGTTCGCGCGTTCCCGCGGCGCCGCCGGCTCTTTCGCAACGGGCTGGTACTTGAGCGGATCGACGCCCGGAGCGGACTCGACGCCGACGGGGACGACCTCGTAGAAGGCCGTGACGGCGTGGCCCGCGCCGAGTTCGCCGGCGTCCTTCTTGTCGTCGTTGAAGTCTTCCTTGGCCAGCAGGCGGTTCTCGTAGCCGATGAGCCGATAGGCAGAAACCTGGGCGGGATTGAACTCGATCTGGAGCTTCACGTCCTTGGCGATGGCGAAAAGCGTGCCGGCGGCCTGCTCGGCGAGGACCTTGCGCGCTTCGGAGAAGCTGTCGACGTAGGCGTAGTTGCCGTTGCCCTTGTCGGCCAGCGTTTCGAGCCGGTCGTCCTTGTAGTTGCCCATGCCGAAGCCGAGCACGGTGAGGAAAATGCCCTGCTGCGCGCGGTCGGCGATGAAGCCCGCCAGTTCTTCGGAATCCGTAATGCCGACGTTGAAATCGCCGTCGGTGCACAGCACGACGCGGTTGTTGCCGTCGGGCAGGAAGTTCCGGCGCGCCTCGTCGTAGGCCAGGCGGATGCCGGCGCCGCCGGCGGTGCTGCCGCCGGCCTGGAGGTTCTCCACGGCCGCGTCGATCGTCGCCAGATCGCCGGCGGGCGTGGCGGGCAGGACGAGCCCGGCCGCGCCGGCATAGACGACCAGGGACACGCGATCCCGCGCGGCGAGCTGGCGGACGAGGAGCCGGATGGATTTCTTCACCAGCGGCAGCTTGTTGTCGGGCGTCATGGAGCCGGACACGTCGATCAGGAAAACGAGGTTGCAGGGCGGGCGCGCTTCGGCGTCGAGCGTCTTGCCTTTGAGGGCGATCTTCACGAGCGCGTGGGCGGGGGCCCAGGGGCACGCCGCGGATTCGACGTGCACGGCGAAGGGCGTTTTGCCCTTGGGCGGGGCGTAGTCGTACGGGAAGTAGTTGATCATTTCCTCCACGCGCACGGCGTCGGGCGGCGGCAGCTGCCCGGCGCGCAGGAAGCGGCGGATATTCGCGTACGACGCCGTGTCCACGTCGATCGAGAAGGTCGAAAGGGGATCGTTCGCGACTTGCTTGAACGTGTTGCCCTGGATCGGGGCGTAGGATTCGGTGTTGTCCGCCGGCGGCGGAGATGGGTAGGGATGCCATTGGCCGCCAAAAACGCCGATGCTCGCGGCGCGGCCCGCACCCGACCGGTTCGCCATCTGGCCCGGCGCCAAGCCTTTCATGATGATCGGCGAGATGCGGTCGGAAGCGATTTCAAGTTCCGCCACGGGTCTTGCCGCGGGCGCGGCGCAGAAATCCTGGACTTCCGGGGATGGCGCCATGTCCCAGTCCACGTCGGGCGGCTTGAGATCTACCAACTCCGGCAGTTCGGCGGGAGCGAGAAGTTCGTCGAGCTGCTGTTCGTCGACTTCGACCATTTCGCAGGCGATCGAGATGTCCCGCGACTTGGCGAACCGGTTTTCGAGCAGATGCTTGGCCGCGTTCCAGAGGGCGCCGCCGAACACGAGCGTGACGACGGCGGCGACGGCGGTGAAGCCGGTGAGCCGCAGCCACGGGAAGCGCAGGAGACGGCCGGCGGGCCGGTCGGCGGCCTGCCGGATGCGCCGGCGCTGGTCGTCGGTGAGACCGATTTCGGGCTCGGCCTGCAATTCCGTTGCGAGTTGGGCGGCGAGGGCGCGGATTTCCTGCACGGCGGCCTGCGCGGCGGGATCGGTCCGGAGACGGGCTTCGACGGCGGCGCGTTCGGCGGGGGTGCCTTCGCCGAGGGCGTAGGCGGTCAGTTGGATGTCGGCGGTGGGCTTCATGGTCGTGCTCCTAGAATTGGGCGGCCTGCTGGCGGAGGGTTTGGATGCCGACGTGGATGAGGTAGCCGACGTTGGACTCGCTGAGCGCGGTGACGGCGGCGATCTCGCGATAGCTCATCTGGTGCTGGAACTTCAGGCGGATGACTTCGGCCTGGTGGGCGGGCAGTTCCGCCAGCTTGCGCAGGAGGAGCGAGGCGCTTTCGCGCCGGCCGGCTTCCTCCGCGGGGTCGGGGCCGGGCGCGGGCAGGACGGCGGCGTGGGCATCGGTGAGCGGTTGCATGGGGCGTTCCTTTCGCAGGAGGTCGATGCAGCGGTTGCGGCACACCCGGAACAGCCACGGCGCGGTGCGGGCCTCCTCCAGGACGCCGGCGCGGCACAGCCGCAGGAACGTGTCCTGGACGGCGTCGCGGGCGGCGTCGAAGTTGCCGGTCAGCCGGTAGGCGTACTGGCACAGCGGCCGCTCGTAGCGCGCCACGACGGCTTCGATCCATGGGGCGGGGTCGGTTTTCATCGGTTGTTCCGGGTTGGCGCTCATTTGGAATTCAGGCGATGCATGTCGGACCTCGCCATGTTAACGGATGGCCGGCCGGTTTATTAGAAAATATTGGCCCAAATCCCGGAAACGGGCTACTCTCGGGCATCCTATCCGTCCGAAAGGTCGTTCATGAGCCGTTTTGCCGCCAAAAATGCCATTTTTAGCCGTTTTTTGCCGATTTTCATCCTGGGATGGGCCGTTTTCGCGCTGCAAAAGCCGGCGCAGGCCGCGGAAGAGGGCGCCGGCGTCATCCGGGGCATCGCGGTGGACGAACAGGGCGTGCGCGTGCCTCATGCCATCGTTTGCATAAAAGGGGGCGATCCGGATTCTCCATTTTTCCGCTCCAACGACCGGAAGAAAGGGGAGTCTCCGTTGCCGCCGGAGATCGATTTTGAATTTTCGGGCTTGAAGGCCGGCACCTACGAACTGTCCGGCGTCGGCGAACAGCCCAACCCGGTGGTCGTTGAATTGACCGCGGGGCAGATGATCCGGGGAGAGGTTCGGGTTCCGATCGACCGCAAGATGGATTTGATCCAGCGGACGTGGTTTGCCGTCCTGCACGACCAGCCCGATCGGGTGCGGGAACTGTTGGCGGCCGGGGTCGATCCGAATTACACGAACCAACGGCACACCTTGCTGACGTTGGCCGCCGCCCATGCCGGGCTGGAGGTGGTTCGCCTGTTGGTGGAGGCCGGGGCCGAAGTCGACTTCACGCCGGACCCGGATGAACGGGACGAGATGAGGAAGCCGAGTCCGTTGTACGCCTTGTCCATCGGATTGACGCCCTATGAACACGCCCTCTGGAACGGAAAATCGGACATGGCCGAATACCTGTTGGCGCAGGGCGTCTCCACGAACGACTTGATCCGACCGCCGCCCGGCCTGATCCGCGGGTCCGTCGTCGATGAAGACGGGCAGCCGCTCGAAGAGCTGAAGATCACGCTGGACCCGGTGGCCGAACCGGGACAAGTCTTCGAATCCAGGAGGGCCAGGAGCAAAACGGCCTATTCCGATGCTCGGGGAAACTATGTTTTTCCAGCATTGGAAGTCGGCACCTGGGACCTCCGCGTTCCGCAGATGGCGGCCCAGCCGGCGGAGAGGATCGAGTTGACGGCGGACGCGCCCCTGAAGCAGTTGCCGCCGCTGAGCATTCCCCCCAGAGTCGTCTACACGCAAAAACTGCTGGGCTATTCGCTCACGTCGTACTCGCCGGAAGAACTTCAGTCGCTGCTGGACAACGGAGCGGACATCCACTGCGCGGACGGCGATGGGAGCACCCCGCTCATGCGGCTGGCCGGCTGGGGCAAGCTTGACGGCGTCCGGGTCCTGGTAAAGGCGGGCGCCGACCTAGATGCGGAAGACAAGAGTGGCCTGACGGCGATCGACCATGCCACGCAGCAGGAACGGCCGGACATCATCTCGTATCTGCTGGAACAGGGCGCCCGGCCCAGCAATGAAGTCCCGCCGCCGCCGGGCCGCATCGGCGGCGTCCTGCTGGACGAGCAGGACCGGCCGTTGCCGTTCATTCCCCTGCAATGCACGGCCGGGGCAAAGGCCAAACTGCAGGATCCAATGGCATTCACGGGATTCGACGGCCGTTTTTCCTTCATCCGGCTGGAATCCGGCGATTACGACGTCCGGCTGTTTTCCGCGCCCGAAATCTTGCTGTCGGTCACGCTGGACGCGCCGGATTTCGCCGTCACGAACGCGGTGCTCCGCTGCGCGCGCGCCGCAGCGGTCGATCTGGCGCTGGGGCTCCACCTCCAGGTGGATTCGCCGTACCTCGCGGACGTGCTGAAAGCCGGGGCCGACCCCAACCGCACCAATGCCCTCGGACAGACGGCGCTGACGATCGCGACGGAAAACGGATACCCCAAGGCGGTCCAGGCGTTGCTGGACGCCGGCGCCAACATGGACGCGACGGACCCGGAAGGCGATACCGTCTTGCATCTGGCCTGCCGGCGGGGCGACGCGAAAATCGCCGCGCGGCTGATCGCGGCCGGCGCGAAACTGGATGCGACCAACCGGGCCGGCCGCACCCCGCTGGACGTCGCCGTTTGGGAGGGCCGCGAGGAAGTGGTCCAACAACTGCGCGCGCTTGGTGCGCCCGGCTCCGTGGCGGAATCCAAGGCGCTGGGCGCCCTGAGCGGCACGGTACTGGACGAGACCGGCGCGCCCGTGGTGCATGCGTCGGTGCTGTGCACTCTGGCCGGCGACGAAATCGAGGGTCGCTATGGCGACATGACCGACCGGGCTGGCCGCTATCGCGTCGGTCGATTGCCGCTCGGCACGTACGAAGTTCGAATCGGATATGGCACCGAGGAACGAAAAACGGTCGTGCTCTCCAATCGCGACGAAACGGTGGAAGGCGTGGATTTCCGCAGGCCGGGGCCAGGCGACGCCGATGGGAAATTGCTGAATGACAGCTCCTCGCGGGACGGGTCCATCGCCCCGTTGCTCAAGCAGGGGGCGGATCCGAACGCGCGGGATCCGAAATTCGGCCATACGGCGCTGCATCGGGCGGTGTCCGAACCGCAACCCATCGACGTCCAGGCTTTGCTGAACGCCGGAGCGGACGTCGATGCGACGAACCGCTGGGGCCAGACGGCCCTCATGATCGCCGCCGAGAAGGGGCAGTCCGGCAACGTCGATCTGTTGCTGAAGGCGGGGGCGGACGTCGATCGGATCGACGATGACGGATGTTCCGCGCTGCATCTGGCCTGCAAGAACGGCAACCGCAACGCGGTGAAACGGCTGGTCGCGGCCGGCGCCGATTTGGCGCAGACCAACCGCTGGGGCCGGACGCCGCTGGACGAGGCCGTGTGGGAAAACCGTCCGGAAGTAGCCAAAGCGTTGCGCGCCGCGGGCGCGCCGGGCACGCTGACCGCGCCCCAGCCCGACGGGACCATCCGCGGCATCGTCGTGGACGAGGAGGGCGCCCCGTTGCGGAACATCGTCTTCCATGTCCAGCGGCAGGCGGGCGGCACGAACGACTCGGGCGGGCACATGGAATTGCGAACGGGAGCGGATGGTTCGTTCAGGATAAGCGGGGTGACGGCCGGGCGCTATCGTTTCGCTTCGGTTTCGCGGCTGGACGATCCCGTGGTCGTGTGTCTGACGAACGACTGGGACGCGCAAACCGACGTGCGCGTGCCGCTGTCGCGCCGGTGCGTGCAGGAGGCGGCCCTGCATGCGGCGGTCGCCGACGACGATCCAGAAGCCGCGGAGCGCGCGCTGGCGGAGGGCGCCGATCCCTGCGCCGTCGACAGCGACAACGCGAGCCTGCTCGAAATGGCGCTGAACCAGTGGGCCACCAACGTCGTGCCGGTCCTGCTGGCGCACGGCGCCGACCTGAACGCGCCCGGAGCCGACGGCCTCACGCCGCTGCGCCGCGCCGCGCGCAATTGGCTGAGCTGGAAAATCCCCTACCTGCTGCGCCTGGACGCGGCGGTCCGGCCGGAAGAGGGCGGGAGCCCGCTGTTGCTGCTAGACGTCGTCCGGCGCGAACCCGGCGAAGACGAAAAGATGCAGGAGTTCCGCCGGCTCCGTATCGCCTGGTGCGCCAAGTCGGCGCGGCTGCTGATCGCCGCGGGAGCCGATCTCGGCGTGCGGGACGAAAACGGGATGACGCCGCTGCACCATGCCGCGCTGAACGGCTACGCGGAGTGCGCGAAGGTCCTGATGAACGCGCATATCGACGAGGGTGCCACGAACGCCGCCGGCCAGACCGCGCTGGATCTGGCCGTGGCCGCCGGGCAGGACGAGGTTGCCGTCGTTCTGCGGCGCGGCGCGCCCGCCGAACCGCCGCCCGCCGCGCCCTGACCGCCGCTGGGGGCAATTTTACGTAGAACGTAAAAACTTTGCGCGGGATTTACGTAGAACGTAAAAACTTTGCCGAAAAATTACGTAGTACGTAAAACGGGGCAAACGGGTAGGATGGGCGGGCATGCAGGCGGTCATCCATTTCTTTTCGGGGACGGGGAACACGGCGCGGGCGGTCGGGATCGTCGCGGCGCGGCTGGAGGCGGCGGGCTGGGAGGTCGCCCGCCGCGCCATCGCCGGCGGCGCGGCGCCGCCGGCGGGGATTCCGGACCTGACGGTGGTGGCGTTTCCGGTCTGGGCCTGGGCGCCGCCGCATTTCGTCGTGGAGTACGTCCGGCGCCTGCCGAAAGCGCAGGGGGCGCACGCGGCGGTGCTGGCGACCTGCGGCGGCTTCGGCGCGCAGGGCGTCGGGGAAACGGAACGCGCGCTGCGGCGGCGCGGCTATGCCGTCGTCGCCAGCGGCGAGGCGGTGTATCCCGACAACTTCCTGCTGGCGGTGAATCCGCCGACGGGAACCGAGTTGGAGGACGCCTTGGCCGAGGGCGATCAGGCTGTACAGATGTTTATAAACAACTGTACGTCGGAAAACCCGGCGCGGTTCCGTTGCGGGTGGGGGCACGTGCTCTGGTCGTGGCCGATCGCGCGGCTGTTCCGGACGTGCGGGCGGCGGTTCCTCGGCAAGTTCTTCGTCGCGGACGACCGTTGCACGGCGTGCGGGCAGTGCGCGGCGACCTGCCCGGTGCGGGCGATCCGGATGGCGGGCGCGCCGGCCCGGCCGCGGTGGGGCGCGGCCTGCGCCGGCTGCTACCGCTGCATCAACCTGTGCCCGGCGCGGGCCATCCAAATCTCGATCGCGCGGCTGGCGATCCATCTGGGCGTGAATCTGGGGCTGACGGTCGGGTGGTTGTGGGCCATTGGCTGGGGGCCGGGACGGTTGCCGCTGAATGCGGCGGCGGCCACGGCGGCCTTCGCCGCGCTGACGGTTCTCCAGCTGACGGCGCTGGACGGCCTGCTGCGCGGACTGGAGCGCCGGCCGGCGTTGCGCCGGTTGCTCGCGGCCAGCTACACGAAATCGTTCGGCCGCTACCGCGCGCCGGGCTTTCGGCCGGAATAGCCGGTTTCCGGCGTCCCTTTTGCGCTTGCTTCGGTTCTCGGGGCGGAGCGACAATGATTGGCAAGAACCGGTGGCTGCACGAATTTCCGGATGGCGGCGACCGCGATCCAAAGCGGTCGGCAAGGAGCAGGGCGATGAACAGGAGCGGGTGGGCCAGGGTGGGCGGGGCTTGGTCGACGAAGACGTGGCTGGCCGTCGCCTGGCTGGCGTGCGGAGGCGGCGCGGCGTTCGCGCAGATGTCCGAATCGTTCGAATACGGCGTACCGCCGCCGGGATGGACGAAGACCAATCTGCTGGGCGGCAGCGGCTGGTACCAGCTGCCCGTCGGCGTCATGCCCCTGCCGGGGTGGGGCAACGGCACCAGTTCGGTGCCGGCGACGGCGAACGCGGGGACGCACAACGCGTATTGCTCGTGGAACACGGGCGGCGGCGCCTCCGAGGGCTACCACAACGACCAGTGGCTGATCTCGCCGCGGCTGACGGGGCTGACGGCGACGTCCACGGTGAGCTACTGGCTGCGGTTCAATTTCACGAACTTCCCGGACACGGTGTATTTCCGCGTGTCCACCAACGGGCCGGCGCCGGCCAATTTCACCTTCGTGCCGCTGACCAACGTGTTTGCGCGGGCGTCGCATCCCAACCAGTTTCCGCCGTGGAGCAACCACGTGGTGAACGTCGGCGCGCTGGGCATTCCGGCGGGGACGCCGATCTGGATCGCGATCCAGGAATACGAATGGGACAACACCTGGAACGGGGCGGCGGTGCAGCTGGACGTGATCAACAGCGATCTGACGGCGCCGCCGGAGGCGCGCGTCGGCCCGACGTCGCTGACGTTCACGGCCTACTACGAGGGCAGCGATCCGGCGCCCCAGACGTTCGCGCTGCAGGGCGTCGGCAGCAGCGGGATGGGGTATGCCAGCGCCGTGACGTTCGGGGCGGGGCCGACGGATTGGCTGACCGTCGGCGGGCCCGCGTCCGGGACGCTTGGCTTCCAGGGAAGCCAGACCTACACGGCGGCGGTTTCGGTGGCGGGGCTCGATTTGGGCACGTACGTCGCGACCAACGTGTTCAACGTGCCGGGGGCGACCAACAATCCGTTGCGGGTGCCGATCACGCTGAACGTGATCCGGCGGCCGCAGGCCATCGCGTTTCCGAATCCGGGGCCGCAATTCACGACGAACCAGGTGGGGTTGGCGGGGACGGCGTCGTCGGGGTTGCCGGTGACGTTCAGCGTCTTTTCGGGTCCCGGCAGCATCGTCGGCGCCACGAACCTGAGTTTCACGGGGCCGGGCACGGTGCGCGTGGTGGCGTGGCAGCTGGGCAACGTCTACTACGACGTCGCGCCGTGCGTCACGCAGTCCATGGTCGTGACGAAGCCCAGCGCGACCATCCTCATCACCAACCTGAGCCACGTGTACGACGGCGCGCCGCACGGGGCGACGGTGACGACGGTGCCGGAGGGGCTGGCGGTCGACACGACGTACAACGGCGGCGCCGCGCTGCCGGTGGCCATCGGCAGCTATGCGGTGACGTGCACGGTCAACGACGTTCTCTACGGCGGGACGGCGACGGCCACGTACACGATCACGCGGATGGTGCAGACGGTGGACTTCCCGGATCCGGGGGCGCAGTGGACGACGAGCGTGGTCGGGCTGGCGGCCACGGCCAGCTCCGGGCTGCCGGTGACCTTCGCCGTCGCTTCGGGGCCGGGGACGATCGGCGGCGGCACCAACCTGAGCTTCACGGGGGCGGGCACGGTGAGCGTGGTGGCCACGCAGGCCGGCGACGCGGACTGGCTGCCGGCGGCGGCGACGAATGACCTCGCCGTTTCCAAGGTCGCCGCGACGGTGGCGCTGGGGAGCCTGAGCCAGACCTACGACGGGACGGCGAAAAGCGCGACGGCCACGACGGTGCCGGCCGGGCTGGCGGTGGAGTTCACCTACGACGGTTCCGGAACCGCGCCGACGGCGGCCGGCAGCTATGCCGTGACGGGCACGATCAACGACGCGATCTACCACGGCACGGACGCGGGCACGCTCGCGATCGCCAAGGCGGCGGCGACGGTGACGCTGACCAACCTGGACCAGGCCTACGACGGCGCGCCGAAATTCGCCGCCGCGACGACGGTGCCGGCGGGACTGGCGGTGGAGTTCACCTACGACGGAAGCACGAACGCGCCGACGGCGCGGGGCGGCTACGCGGTGACCGGCACCGTGAACGACGTGAACTGGCATGGCTCGGCCACGGGCATGCTGCTCATCGGCATGGGCTCGGCGACGGTGACGCTGGGCGATCTGGAACAGGGCTACGACGGGACGCCGAAGAGCGCGACGGCGACGACGGTGCCGGCGGGGCTGGCGGTGGACCTCACCTACGACGGCGCGAGCGACGCGCCGGTCGCCGTGGGCAGCTACGCGGTGACGGGCACGGTGAACGATGCGGACTGGCTGGGCTCGGCCACGGGCACGCTCGTCATCGGCAAGGGGACGGCGACCGTGACGCTGGGGAGCCTGAATCCGACCTACGACGGGACGGCGAAGAGCGCGACGG
>CALKWZ010000080.1 GCA_938003985.1 uncultured Verrucomicrobiota bacterium
CCCGTGCGTCCCCGCTTCCTCTCCGTCCTCCAGCCCGTCGCCGTCCGTGTCCGCCTTGGCCGGATTGGTTCCCAGCTCTAATTCCTTGAGGTTGTTCAGGCCGTCGCCGTCTTTGTCGTCGGCCGCACTGTTGCGCAACGGATTCAAGCCGTATTGCGCTTCCCACCCGTCCGGCAGTCCGTCGGCGTCCGTGTCCGCATTGCGCGGATTCGTGCCGTAGCCCATTTCCTGGAGGTTGGTCATTCCGTCGCCATCGGCATCCTCGGCCGCATCGTTCACGCGGGGATTAAACCCGTGCGTCACTTCCCAGCCGTCCGGCATGCGGTCGCCGTCCGTGTCGGCCTGCACCGGATGGGTGTTGTGCGCGAATTCCTGGGAATTGACCAATTTGTCCCGGTCGGGATCGCCGGACGCGCCATCGCCGCCGCTGCTCGAAAGCGGATTCAATCCCATGTCCGTTTCCCATTTGTCCGGCAAACCGTCGTTGTCCGTATCGCCGAACCATGGATCCGTTCCGTAGACCGCGACTTCCTCGTAATCGCTCAGCCCGTCGCCGTCGGAATCGGCCACCCGCGGATTCGTGCCCGCGAGATATTCCTGCAAATTGCCGAGACCATCCCCGTCGGCATCGGCGGCCGCATCGTCCCGGACCGGATCGAAGCTTTGATCGATTTCCCAGCGATCGCCCATGCCATCGCCGTCCGTGTCGCCGTCTTCCGGGTCGGTTCCGTAGGCGTATTCCTGCTGGTTGGACAATCCGTCGCCGTCGGCATCCCCGCCGGCGTCCGCCGGATTCAGCGGATCGAAAAGCTGGGGCCGGCGCAACTCATAGACGTCGTCGATCCCGTCGCCGTCGGAATCCAGCGGTTGCAGCACGTTCCGCGAAAACACCCGGTAGAACTGGCTATGTTGCCGGTCCAGCGCGGCGCGGTCCCGCCAGACCTGCGTGCCTTCCGCCCCCAGCACCAAACCGGTCAGGCCCCAGTCGCTCAAGGTTTCGGTGGCCCGCACCAAGTGATACTCGGTGGTGAACGAGGGAATTTCGATTCGCAGATTGGAATTGCTTTCCCGCCGGGCGGTAATCAGCAGATCGGCGGCGTTGCTCCCCGGCCCCGATGCCGTTGCGCATAGACACGCAAACGCCAGCCAAAAGCCCTTCTTCCGGGCAGGCAACCTGTTCCCAGCACAGCTTGGGGATGGACGGTGCATGTCGATTGGTCTCGAGCTGGATCCAAGCTCTTAACGCTATATAAACAAATTACACTTCTTTCCCGTGGGCATCAAACCCCAATCTGCGGAAAGGGCGCGGCGCGGCGGAATGCACATCCTCCTGCGCGGCATTTCGATGCAACTTCAGCCGGGCTCCGGAAATCCCCTCCGCCCTCCGGCCGTCGACTGAAACGCTATCCCAGCGCCGCCAACGCGGCGGCAACGTCGGGCTCATCCATCGTTTCGGATACGAGCTGGACGTGCTGCACGACGTCATGTTCGTCGAGCACGAGCACCGCGCGCGCCTGCAAGCCCATCCGCGCGTGTTCCACGATCAGCGTGCCGTAGTCCATGCCGAATTCCGGCGCGCGGAACGTCGAGAGAAACTGGCCGCGGGGCGCCTTCAGGTCGGCGCACAACCGCGCCAGCGCAAAGGGCAGATCGGCCGAAATCGTCAGCACAACCACGTCGGCCCGCGCGGCGAACGCCGCGATGAATTTTTCGGTCGCCCGCCGGCAAACCGGCGCCTCCAAGGACGGCACGACGTGGAGCACTTTCTTTTTGCCGGCGAAATCCGCCAGCGTCCGGTCGTTGAAGTCCGGATCGGCCAGCCGGAACGCGGGTGCCGGTTGGCCGACGGCGGGCAACCGGTCGAAGGTCCAAGCCGGTTGGCCGGCGATCGCGATGGGCTGCGGTTCGAGTTCGCGCATGCGGAAGCTCGCTAGGACATCCAGGCGTATTGCAGCGCCGACAGGACGAACAGCGCCGCGGTCTCGACGCGGAAAACGATGGGCCCGAACGTGACGGGCTGGACGCCCGCCGTCCGCAAGGCTTCGACTTCGCCCGGACTGAAATCGCCTTCCGGTCCGATGAAGGCCGCGACCTGCGGACACGCTTCGCGCCGCAAGCGGGCGAACAACTCCGGCAGCGGCACGGCGCCCTCCTGCAGCGCGCCGAAACAAGCCGCCCCGGAAACGCCGCGCAACGCCGCCAGCGCCTCCGGCAGCGGCCGCGGCGGCGCGATTTCCGGCAGCCACGGATTGCCGCTTTGCTTGCAGGCGGCCAGCGCGATGGCCTGCCAGCGCGCCGCTTTCCGTTCCGCTTCTTCCGCGCGGATCCGCACCACGGCGCGTTCGGTCTGCAGCGGCCAGATCGCATGCACGCCCAGCTCGACCGCCTTCTGGATCAGCCAATCCATTTTCTGCTCGCGCACCAGCGCCTGCGCCAGGATCCGCCGCGGCGCGAACGGATCTTTCCGCGCCTGCGCCAGGATGCGGATCGCCGTGCGCTTCTTGTGCGGCGCAACCACCTCCGCCGCGCCCGTGCGCCCCGCGCCGTCGAGGATCTCGATGCGTTCTCCCGCCGGCGCGCGCAGCACGCCGGCCAGATGCTTCGATTCGACCTCGTCCAGTTCGGCCCGTTCGCCGTCCCAGCGGTCGGGCGGCAGATAACAGCGGATCATGATCGGACTTTCCCTTCCAAAAACAAAGGCACGTTCGCGACCGCGAACGCGCCTTGGCCAACCGGTCTGCCGCGGCCTAGAACAGGAACTTCGCGCCGAGGCGGGCATAGCCCCCGCCGAACGTCACGTCGCGCACGGTCTTGCCGTCGAACGTCGTGTCTTCGTTCACCACGTCGATCTGGTAGCCGAGCCCGCCGGTCAGATAGACGTTTTCGGAGACCATGTACTCGTATTCCGCGCCGAGGGTCCACAGCAAGGCGCCGCCGATGTCCGCGTCCTGGCGTTTCTTCCGGTTGTCGCCGTCGTTGTAGGCGTCGACGCTGGACTCCACGAAAGCATACTGCAATCCCGTCTCGAAAATGATGTTCCAGCTGTCCCAATCGACCAGATTGAAGAAGAGCGAGGCGCCGAAGGGAATCACCAGCGCTTCGCCGTCGTAGTCGGACACGTACTTGATCTTGAACGCGTTGGACGCATCGTCCACCTGCCATTGGGAAACGCCGAGGTTGACGCCCACGCCCCACGGAAAATTGAACCACTCGCGGTAGCTGACCTGCGCGCCGAGACCGAGCTCGAACAGATCGCAATCGGCGTGGTCGGGCAGGAAGGCCAAACCGGAAACGGCCAGTTCGCCCGGATCCTCGCTGAACATACCGCCGAACGCCGCGCCGCCGCTCAACAACGCCGCACATGCCAACACCATCGCTTTTTTCATCATGGAATATCTCCCGTTGGTTAAATTCAGGTTGCGGCGAATCTACCCCAACCGCGCGGGACTTGTAAAGCGCCGGACACGGATTTCAGCGGCGGGCGCGGCCTTCACGCCCGGCGGCTACAGGCCGGTGTCGAACCGCACGGTCTGGCCCGCCTCGATGGCAACGCCTTCGCCCACCGGCAGATCCTCGTCCATGTCGTAGACCTTCAGAATCAGGTCGTAGGTTCCCGGCCGCGCGATGAACGGCCGCCAGAGCGGTTCGTCGTTGTCCATCCCGCGCCGCACGGCCAGCCAAGGCTCGACGCCCCCGGCCGGCACCAGATCCCAGCCCCGCACCCGGGTGCCTTCGGGCCGGGCGATCTGGATGCCGGCATCCAGCGTGAGCACCGCCTCCCGGCCCGCCGCCACCGCCAGGCCTTCCGCGACGACAGCGGGCTTTTCGCAGCGCCGATACAACAGCGCCACGTCGTACGAGCCCGGCAACAGCGGCTTGGGCTTGAAGAGATAGTAGTCGTTGTCGTGCCGCAGCAGGCGCAGCGCTTCGCGGCCCGTGCCGCGCGCCGAAATCACGACCGCCTCCACCGGCGCCGCCTTGAGCTCTTCCGCAACGTTGAACGCCAGCGCGCCCAGCGCGATCTCGGTCGTCGCGCCTTTCGCCACGGCGAAATCGCCGGCCGGCATTTCGGTCGGCGGCTGGTAGTTGGGATTGGCGAACAGCAGCGTCAGCGCGTAATCGCCCGCCATCAGCGGATGCGTCGAATCCGCCGCCGGCAGTTCGCCTTCCTTCACGACCTTGTCGCTGATCTTGCGGACGATGCGGAAGCCGGCCAGGCTTGGCAGGGCTCCGTCCGGCAGGACGATGCGCACCTTCCCCAGCCCCGTTGCCTGCGTCACCACCTGCGTCTTCGCCTGCTCCACCTTCTGCGCGATTTCCGCGTTCACTTCCTGCAGCGCCGCCAGCAGCCCGGCCGCGTCCGCCGCGCCGAAATATTGCCCGCCGCCCGCCTGCGCGATGCATTCCAGCTGGGCCTGGTCCGCTTCCGTCACGGCGAAGCCCACCACGTGCATGACGAATTTCACGCCGGCGGCCTTCAGGGCCCGCACCGTCGCGCACGGATCGCCGCCGCAGGTCTCCTGGCCGTCGCTGACGAGCACGATCGTGGTTTCCGCGTCGCGCCCTTTCAGCAGGTCGGCCACTTGCGTCACCGCCGCCGAGATGGGCGTCATGCCCACCGGCTGCATCGCGGCAATGCGCGCCAACACGGCGGCGCGATCTTCGTTGCCGGGCGGGACGAGGATTTCGATGTCCGCGCAATCGTCCGGCCGGCGGTGGCCGTAGGCGGCCAGGCCGAGCTTTACTTCCGGCGCGAGGGCCGGCACGGCCTGGGCCAGCACCGCCTGGGCGGCCGCCATCTTGGTGTCGGCGCCGGCCGTCCCCGACATGCTGCCCGACGCGTCCAGAACGAACATCGCCTCCGGCATCGTCGCCGCGAGCGCGCCCAGGGGAATGAACAGGGCAACCAGCCAGATCTTCAGTGCCTTCATGTCGCTGCTCCTCGGTAGCCCGGCGCCGCGCCCTCCTGCGCGCGCTGGGCCATCCCCATGTTGCCAAAGTTCCGCCGCAAATCAACCGCGAACCCCGCTTGACATATATACACATATGTGTATATGTATACGGCATGAATACCGCCCAAGCCAAGGCCCGCGCCGATCTCCTGAAAGCCCTCGCCCATCCCACCCGCGTCCTCATGCTGGACGCGCTGGGCCACGGCGATTGCTGCGTCAACGACCTCCGCAACCTCGCTGCGACGAGCCAGCCGACCATTTCCCGCCATTTGGAGAAACTCAAGAAAGTCGGGATCGTCACCGAGCGGCGCGCCGGCAAGCGGGTCATCCACCACCTCGCCTGCCCCTGCATGCTGCAAGCCCTGGGGTGCACCGTCGAAGCGCTGAAATCCGTCAAGCAGCGCCAAGCCAGCACCATTTAAGGAACCGACATGAACAAAGAGATCAAAATCCTCCTTGGACTCGTCGCCGCCTTCCTCGGCCTCTACTTCCTGCCGATGGAGCATCTCCGCTTCCAAGGCGCCATCCTCGAGGCCCTGCATCTCGCCAAGTGGTACGCGCGCGAACACGTCCTGCTCTGCCTCGTGCCGGCGTTTTTCATCGCGGGCGCCATCGGCGTCTTCGTCAGCCAGAACGCGGTGATGAAGTATTTCGGCCCCAAGGCGTCGAAGTGGCTGTCCTATTCGGTGGCGTCGGTCTCGGGCACGATCCTGGCGGTCTGCTCGTGCACCGTCCTGCCGCTCTTTGGCGGCATCTACTTCCGCGGCGCGGGCCTCGGACCGGCCGTCGCCTTCCTGTATTCCGGCCCCGCCATCAACGTGCTGGCCATCGTGCTGACCGCCCGCGTGCTGGGCATCGAACTGGGCATCGCCCGCGCCGTCGGCGCGATTTCCTTCAGCGTGGTCATCGGCCTGCTGATGCACCTGATCTTTCTCAAGGAAGAACGCGCCAAGGCGGCAACCCCCCGGGACGTGTTCCTCGGTGACGACGACGGAACAACGCGCCCGCTCTGGCAAGTTGCGCTTTATTTCCTCGCCATGGTCGGCATCCTCGTCTTCGCCAATTGGGCGCGGCCGCAGGAAACTTCGGGGATCTGGTTCGCGATTTTCAAGGCCAAGTGGATGCTCACCGCGCTTTTTGCCGCGCTGCTGGGAACCAGCCTGTGGCGATTTTTCAAGGTGAAGCTCGGTTTCATTCTTTTGGCCGCGCTCCCCGCGCTCGCGCTGGCCACGTTCCTCCCTCAGTATCCCGTTGCGGCGTTCGCGGCCGGTTCGGCCGGTCTTGCGGCCTTGACCTTCTTCGGCGGCGCCGAACTCAAGGACTGGCGCGACCAGTCGTGGGGGTTCGCCAAGCAGATTCTCCCGCTCCTGTTCATGGGCGTGCTCGCGGCCGGATTCTTCCTCGGCAGCCCCGACGGCGTGGATGCCGGCCTCATTCCCAACCGCTGGATCCAAGCCTTGGTCGGCGACTCGCCGCAGGCTTTGCTCTCCATTCTCGGCCGCGATGGTTCGGCCCCCGGCTGGCTGACGACGATCTGGCCGCTCTGGACCAACTTGTTTGCCGCCGTCGCCGGCGCGCTGATGTACTTCGCCACGCTGACGGAAGTCCCCATCCTGCGCGGCCTGCTGGACAGCGGCATGGGCCAAGGCCCCGCCCTCGCCCTCCTGCTCGCCGGCCCCGCCCTCTCCCTGCCCAACATGCTCGTCATCAACTCCATCCTCGGCCCGAAGAAAACGCTGACGTTCGTCGGTCTGGTCGTCGCCATGGCGACGGTTTCCGGCATGGTTTTCGGAATCGTCGTTCGCTGAATCGAAAGGAACCCATGAAAAAAATCCAAATCCTCGGCACCGGTTGCCCGAAGTGCAAATTGCTGTTCGCCAACGCCGAAGCCGCCGTGAAATCCGCCGGCATCGAAGCGCAACTTGAGAAGGTGGACAAAATCGCCGACATCATGAAATTCGGCGTGATGTCCACCCCCGCCCTCGTCGTGGACGGCGCCGTCAAAAGCGTCGGCAAGGTCCTGAGCCCGGAAGACGTCCGGAAGCATCTGGCCTAGGACGGAAATGACCAACGGCCTGGGCATTCCCCTCGCCCCCTGTTGCCCCGAAAATGGCGGCGGAAATCTGATGCCGTTGTTGCTCGTCATCGTCGTTCTGCTGGCCGGACAGATCGTCCTCCGCGCATTCAAGAGTCGGAAAGGGAACCCCGAAATGGATAATTTCAAGAATCTAGCCATCGTGGCCGCCGTGGTCGTGGCCGCGGGCCTCGTCTTCGCGCTCAAGCACAACCAAGCTCGATCTTCCGAATCCGCTTCCGCGGCCGCCGCCGCGGGCGGGCCGGCATCGGCGGAAGCGACGACCGCCGCCTTGCCCCGGCTCGTCGATCTGGGCGCGGACAAGTGCATCCCCTGCAAACAAATGGCGCCCATCCTGGAAGACCTGAAAACCACCTATGCCGGCCAGCTCGAGGTGGAATTCATCGACGTCTGGAAAAATCCGGACGCCGGCGGCCAATACGGCATCCGCGTCATTCCCACGCAGATCTTCTTCGACGCCCAAGGCAAAGAGCTGTTCCGCCACGAAGGTTTTTTTGGCAAGGACGACATGCTCGCGAAATGGAAGGAATTGGGCGTGGACCTGCAGCCGAAGGCCGCCCCATGATCCAATCGCTGTTCACCAGCCTTTCGCGCGCCATCGAGGGCGATCCGGCCATCGCGCTGTCCGCCGCTTTCGTCTGGGGCGTCTTGAGCATCATTTTGAGCCCCTGCCACCTCGCCAGCATTCCGCTGATCGTCGGGTTCATCGACGAGCAGGGCCGGATCTCCACGAAGCGCGCCTTTCAGATCGCGCTGCTGTTCGCGCTGGGCATCCTGATCACCATCGGCCTCATCGGCGCCGCCACGGCCATGGCCGGGCGGATGCTGGGCGACGTTGGGCGCTGCGGCAACTATTTCGTCGCGGCGATTTTCTTCCTCGTCGGCCTGCATTTGCTGGGCGTGGTTCCCCTGCCCTTCACCGGACCCGGCCAGGTCAAGATGAAGCAGCGCGGCCGCCTCGCCGCTTTCATCCTCGGCCTGGTGTTCGGCGTGGCCCTCGGCCCCTGCACCTTCGCCTACATGGCGCCGATGCTGGCCGTGACCTTCCGGCTCGCCGCCGCCCGGATGGCCTACGGCATCCTGCTGCTGCTGGCCTACGGCGTCGGGCACTGCGCCGTCATCGTCCTCGCCGGCACCTTCACCGAAAGCGTCCAGCACTACCTGAACTGGAACGAAGCCTCCAAGGGCGCGACGATCCTCAAGAAGGTCTGCGGCGTGCTCGTGCTCCTCGGCGGCCTCTGGATGATCTACACCGCGCCATGAAGATCCCGACGACATTTGCATGGGCCGCGCTCGTTCTGGCCGGAGCGATGTTGCCGGCCGTGGGCCGCGCGGCCCCGGCCGATGAACCTGCCGCGACGAACGCGCCCGGCCAACCCATCGTGTACTACTTCCACCGAACCGCCCGCTGTCCCACCTGCCTGTCCATGGAAACCTGGACCAGCCAGGCCGTGGCGAAGGCGAATGCCGGAGAATCCGCCGCCCCCCTCGCGTGGCAAGCCGTCAATCTCGACGCCCCCGCCAACGCCCATTTCGCCGACGACTTCCAGTTGACCTTCGGCACCGTGGTCGTCGCGGAGAACCGCGAAGGCAACGCCGTCCGCTGGAAGAAACTGGAACAGGTCTGGGCGTTCTCCGCCGACGAAACCACCTTTTCGCAATACCTCGAAAGCGAATTCGGCCCGTTCTTCGGCCAGCGGCGCTAGCCGGAATGCTTTCCCGGGAGGGACAGGCCGGGCTTGACGGCCGTTCGGACCACGCCTATATTTCGCCACATAACGAATCGTTAAGGATGGCCATGAAGGACGCCGTTAAAATATTCGGGGCCTTGTCGGACGAAAGCCGGCTGCGCATGCTGTTCGCGCTGCGCCGCGGCGAGCTGTGCGTCTGCCAGCTCATCGGGCTGTTGGGCCTGTCGGCCTCCACGGTGTCGAAGCACCTTTCGATCCTCCGCGATGCAGGCTGGGTGGATGCTCGCAAGCAGGGCCGCTGGGTCTACTGCCGCATGGCGGACCAGCCCCCCTTGCCCGTCATGGGAAAACGGGCCGCTCCACTTTTCCAAGCGCTGCAACGTTCGCCGAAGGTGAAGGCGGACGACCGGCAGTTGCGGTCCATCCGGAAAATGGACGGGGAACGGCCGTGCCGGAAACTCTCCCGCAAGCCGTGAGCGCGCCCGATACATCCCGCTGCCCGCGCGTATCGTCCGCCTGGACCTGGCGGGACCGCCTCGGCGCCGTCGGCGTCCGCCTGGGATTTCGCCGCATGCGGTATGCCATCCGGCCAGGGCTATCTGCGCTCGGCCACCCCGGCCCGGAGTCGCCCGTGTTCGTGACGGCGAACTACAAACTGTCCTTCGACCATCTGCGCCGCGCGCTGGCAGGCATCGATGGGTGGATCCTCGCGCTCGACACGAAGGGCGTGAACGTCTGGTGCGCGGCCGGCGAAGGGAATTTCAGCACGGAGGAACTGGTGCGCCGGCTGCGCGACGTGCAACTGGACCAAGTGGTTTCCCACCGCAATCTCATTCTGCCGCAACTGGCGGCGCCCGGCGTGAATGCGTTCGAAGCGACGAAGTTGTCGGGATTCCGCGTGGTCTATGGTCCGGTCTACGCCCGGGACCTTCCCCGTTTTCTGGCGGCCGGCTGCACCGCAACGACCGACATGAGACGCGTCCATTTCCGCTGGCATGAGCGGCTGGCCGTGGCGCCGCTGGAACTGGTCATCCATTTCAAACGGGCGTTGCTCGCGGGCCTGGCATTGGCTCTTCTCGCGGGCATTTCTCCCGCCGGCTTTTCCTGGAGCCGAATGACATCCTTGGGTGGCTTGGCTCTCGCGTTATGGGTGGCCGCCTACGTCCTTGCGGGCCTCCTCGGCCCCTTGCTCTTGCCGTGGCTGCCCATGCGCGCCTTCGCGCTCAAAGGCGCCGCGCTGGGCGCGGCGCTCGCCGCCGCCGGTCTGGCGACCTTCGGCGCATCGTGGCCTTTCCTCCGGATGGCGGCCTGGCTGCTGCTCGTCGCCACCGGAACTTCGTTCCTGCTTCTGAACTTCACGGGCTGCACGACGTTCACTTCGCCCTCCGGCGTCCGGCGCGAAGTCCGCTGGGCGCTCCCGGCGCAGTCGGCGGGCGCGGCCATCGGTCTCGCGGCTTGGGCGCTGGCGGGCTGGCAAATGCCATGAAATATCTGTCGGACCAAATCAGCCTGCGATTGGATGCCGGGCGTTGCATTGGCTGCGGCCTGTGCGAAACGGTTTGCCCCCATGGCGTGTTCCTCGTTCAGCGGGGAAAAGCGCAGATCCGGGATCGCGACGCCTGCATCGAATGCGGGGCGTGCGCGCGGAATTGTCCCGTCGACGCCATCGCCGTCGACAGCGGCGTCGGCTGCGCCCAGGCCATCATCAACGGCTTGCTGACGGGCCAGGAAACCTGCTGCGGCGAACGTTCCTGCTGCGGCGCGAAACCAACGGAAAAACGCCGGGCGGGATTGATCCCATGACAACCAGGATCCTTTTCCTGTGCACCGGCAATTCCTGCCGCAGCCAGATGGCCGAAGGCTGGGCCCGCGCCCTCAAGGGCGACCGGATCGACGCCTTCTCCGCCGGCATCGAGACCCACGGCCTCAATCCCCGCGCCGTGCAGGTCATGGCCGAGGCGGGCGTGGACATCTCCGGCCACCGTTCCAAGACCGTCGCGGACCTGCCGACGAAGGACTTTGACTACGTCGTGACCGTCTGCGACCACGCCCACGAGTCCTGCCCCCTCTTCCCCGGCAACACCAAGGTGGTCCACGTCGGCTTCGACGATCCCCCGCGGCTGGCCAAAGGGGCGAAGACCGAGCAGGAAGCCCTTGCCCACTATCGCCGCGTCCGCGATGAGATCAGAGCCTTTATCCAAACCTTGCCGGAGAGTTTGAAGGAAAGATGACCACAGAGATCACAAGCAACACGGAGAAACGGCCGCGAACAACTCTGCGCCCCTCTGTGTAGCCTGCGGTTGAACAGGAGTCCGACCATGACCTGCAGCCCCGCATCGACCGAATCGCGCAAACTGACCAACCCCTTCGAGCGCTATCTGACCGTCTGGGTCGCGCTGTGCATCGCCGGCGGCATCCTGCTCGGCAAAATCGCCCCGGGTCTGGCCAAAACCCTCGATGGCATGTCCCTCTTCGTCAACGGCGCGCCCGTCGTCTCCATTCCCATCGCCATCTGCCTGTTCTTCATGATGTATCCCATCATGGTGAAGATCGACTTCGCTTCGGTCATCCAGGCCGGCAAAAGCGGCAAGCCCGTTTGGCTGACGCTGTTCGTCAACTGGGCCATCAAGCCGTTCACGATGTACGCCATCGCGTACTTCTTCCTGGGCTTCGCCTTCAAGGCGTTCATCGGCACGGAAGCGCTGGACCTCGTCAAAATGCCCTTTGGCCTCGACCTGCCCGTCGGCGCGGAACACGGCGCCGGCACGGTGGTGCTGGTCGATGGCATCAAGATGCTTCAGGTCCCGCTCTGGCGCAGCTATTTCGCGGGCGCCATCCTGCTGGGCATCGCCCCCTGCACCGCCATGGTGCTGGTCTGGGGCTATCTGGCGAAGGGCAACGACGGCCTGACCCTGATCATGGTGGCCATCAATTCGCTGACGATGCTCCTGCTCTATGGCCCGCTGGGCGGATTCCTGCTGGGCGTCGGCCGCCTCCCCGTCCCCTGGCAGGCCTTGCTGCTCTCCATCGCCATCTACGTGGCCCTGCCGCTCGTCGTCGGCTACTTCTCCCGCAAGTGGATCCTCGCCGCCAAGGGCGCAGCCTGGTTCAAGGAAAAATTCCTCCATGTCCTCACGCCGATTACGATCATCGCCCTGCTGACGACGCTGGTCCTGCTGTTCAGCTTCAAGGGCGAGACGATCCTCGGCAATCCGCTGACCATCCTGTGGATCGCGATTCCCCTGTTCATCCAGACCATGCTGATCTTCTGGCTGGGCTATGGGTGGGCCCGGTTGCTGAAGCTGCCCTATCGCGACGCCGCGCCCGCCGCGATGATCGGCGCCTCGAACCACTTCGAAGTCGCCATCGCCACCGCCACCATGCTCTTCGGCCTGTCCTCCGGCGCGGCCTTGGCCACCGTGGTGGGCGTCCTCATCGAAGTGCCCGTCATGCTGGGACTGGTGCGCATCTGCACCCGCACGGCGCACTGGTTCCCGCCTGCCGCCGAATAGGCTCCGGCCGCCATATCCCGCGTCGCGGAAGAAAATCGTTTTGCCGTTCCCGGCGGGAATTGACAAACCCGCCCCTTCTTAAGGACGATGATTGGCTTGATTCCAATTCAATCCAAAGGGATAGAACCCATGAAGATGAACGTGAAATGGATAATTGCCGGCCTCTGGATCGCGGGAGCGGCGATCGCTTCGGCGGAAGACCGGCTTTCGATCAAGGGTTCCGACACCTTCAGCCTGGAACTGGGGCTGCCGCTGATCTCCGCGTTCCGGGAAACGCATCCCGAAACGGCCATCGAATTGACGGGCCTCGGTTCCGCCTCCGGCATCGCCGAGCTGTTGGAAGACACCTGCGACCTGGCCGCCTCCACCCGTTCGCTGGACGAAACCGAGCAGCGCATGGCCCGGTCCAAGGGCGTCGATCTCAAGTCCGCCATCGCCGGCTACTACGGCCTGGCCGTCGTCGTGCACGCGGACAATCCGCTGAAGGATCTGTCCGACGCCGCCGTCCGCGACGTCTTCACCGGCAAGGCCACGAATTGGAAACAGGTCGGCGGTCCGGACAAGCCCATCGAGGTGCTGATCCGCGACGCCACCGGCGGCTCCCATCTGGGCTTCCGCGAACTGGCCATGGATGGCCGCGCCTATGCCGCCCACGCCCAAGGCTTCGCCAGCTTCGAGGAATTGGTCCAGGCCGTGGCTGACCGTCCCGGCGCCATCGGCTACGTCGAAATGAACCTGCGGGAACATCCCGGCCTGCACAAGGTCTCGGTCAATGGCATCCCGCCAAACGAAATCACCGTCCAGAAGGGCATCTATCCCTACGTCCAGCCCGTTTGGCTCTATGCCCGAGCCAAATCCGCCAATCCGGCCATCGAGCGGTTCATCCAGTTCGTCCGCTCCAAGCCCGGCCAGCGCGTCGTCGAAACCGTCGGTTTCGTGCCGGCCGACCTCATCCAGTTGGACGGCCGCGGCGTCTTCTTCCTGGTCTTCCAGGTGCTGGGCGGCTTGGCGCTGTTCATCTTCGGCATGAACATCATGACCGACGGCCTGCGCGAAGCCGCCGGCCAGAAGCTGCGCACCATCCTCTCCGTCATGACCACCCGCAAGCTGTCCGGCCTGGGCCTGGGCACGCTGATCGCCACGCTGGTCCACAGCAGCGCCACCACCGTCATGGTCGTCGGGTTCATCAACGCCGGCCTGATGACGCTCGTGCAGGCGATCCCCGTCGTGCTGGGCGCCAACATCGGCACCACGCTCTCCATGCAGGCGATCTCGTTCAAGCTGGGCGACTACGCCCTGTTCGCCGTCGCCACCGGCTTCATCGTCAGCATGGTCGCGAAGAATCCCAAGCACAAGAAGATCGGCCTGTCCTTCATGGGCTTCGGCCTGCTGTTCCTGGGCATGAACCTGATGAGCGACGCCATCAAGCCGCACCGCGAACTGCTCAAGCCCGTCATGGCCTCGATCAGCGGCGAAACGCCCAAGGGACTGATTCTCGGCATCCTGCTGGCCACGGCGCTGACCTCGATCATCCAGAGCAGCGGCGCCACCATCGGCATGGCTTTCGCGCTCGTCACCGCCGGCGTGCTGACCAGCGTCGAACAGACCATGCCGATCATCCTCGGCGCGCACATCGGCACCTGCGCCACGGCCCTGCTGGGTTCCATCGGCACCAGCATGAACGCCAAGCGCTCCGCCTACGCCCATCTCATCTTCAATATCTTCAACGTGACCCTGGCCTCCCTGCTGAAGGGCCCGCTCGTGGCGCTGCTGGCCTGGATGTCGCCCGACAACGTGCTGCGCCAGTCCGCCAACCTGCACACGGTGGTCATGGTCGTCGCCGCCTTCCTCGTGTTGCCGTTTTCCGCCCCCTACGCCCGGCTGGTCACCCGCCTGTTCCGCAGCCGCAAGCCGGAACCCGAGCCCAGCTATCTCGACGACAAGCTGCTGGACTACCCCGAACAGGCCATCTGCGCGTGCATGCACGAACTCCAGCGCGTCGCCAAAACCTGCGCCAAGAGCCTGCGCCTCGCCGGCCAGACCATCCTCTTCGCCCAGACCCCGCAGGACATCCACGCCATCAAGCTCAACGAACAGATCGTCAACGACGTCAAGGCGGCCATGAAGGAATACCTCGCCCGCCTCACCCGCCGCTACCTTTCCAAGCGCCAGGCCATCCTGATCCAGCACCTCGACCGCTGCATGAGCGACCTCGAGCGCATCGGCGACCATATCGAGACCATCTGCAACCTGTCCCTGCGCCGCCAGAAGGTCCCCGAAGCCGTCGTGGACAAGGAATCCTTCGACACCGCCTTCCGGCTCTACGAAAACGCCCTGCACCTCTTCAAGCTCGTCATCGACTCGCTCGACCCCGACCGCGAAAACTTCCAGGAAATCGCCCAGCAGATCCTGCAGGCCCGCGACCAGTACATGCAGGACAGCCTCAACACCCGCGCCATGTTCACCGACAAGGTGTCCCAGCGCCTCATCACGCCCATCGCCGGCATCTTCTTCAGCGAATACATCGCCGCCCTCGACCGCATCGTCAAGCACTCCAAGACCATCGCGCTCGCCGAAAAGCAGCCGCAGTTCTGGATCAAACGCACCAAGCTCGGCAAGCACGTCGATTTCGCCCCCGAACTCGCGCTCCAGCCGCTCGTCGATCCCAAGGACTATCTCTCCCGCCTTCAGGCCGAAGACTACCTCTAGGCGACCCGCCGCCCGCGGCGGCACGCGGGGATTGACGTTTCCCCACGCTTTCCGGAGAATGGCCCCGACTTCTCCGAGAGGCCCCCCATGGATGGTTCCACGCTATTCTTTTTGAGTTTCACCGTGCTCGGTGGCCTCGCCCTGTTCATCCTGGGCATGGGCATCATGTCCGACGGCCTGCGCGTCGCGGCCGGCCCCGGCCTGCGCACGCTGCTGGCGAAAGCGACGGCCAACCGGTTCGCGGGCCTGGCCCTGGGCACCCTGCTCGGTTTTCTGGTCCACTCTTCCGCCGCTTCGGTCATGCTGGTCGGCTTTCTCAACGCCGGCCTCATGAGCCTGGCGCAGGCCGTCGCCCCGATGCTCGGCACCAATCTGGGCACGTCGCTGTCGATGCAGCTCGTGTCGTTCCGCCTGACCGACTACGCCTACGTCGGCATCGTCGCGGGCCTCGTGTTCCAGATGGCCGTGCCCAATCCGCGCGCCAAATCCATCGGCCGCGCCCTGATCGGGTTCGGCCTGCTGTTCCTCGGCATGAAAACCATGAGCGCGGCCATCGCTCCCCACCGCGACCTGCTCCGCCAATACCTCGTCGCCATCGATGGCCAGACCCTCTCCGGCCGCCTGCTGGGCGTGGGGCTCGCCTTCGCGCTCACCGCCGTCATCCAGAGCAGCGGCGCCACCATCGGCATGGCCTTCGCGCTGGCCGACGCCGGGGTGTTCGATTCGCTGTGGCAGACGTACCCGGTCGTCATCGGCGCCCAGATCGGCACCTGCGCCACCGCGCTGCTGGGTTCCATCGGCACCGGCATCGATGCCCGCCGCGCCGCCGCCGGCAACCTGCTCACCAACGTCGTCAACGCGGGGCTCTCCATCGCGCTGGCGCCGCTGTGGGTGCCGCTGTTCGGGCGCACCTCGCCCGATCTCGTGCGGCAGACCGCCAACGCCCACACGCTCCTCATGCTCCAGAACTGCGCGGTCTTCCTGCCCATCGTGCCCCTGTACGCCGTTCTCCTCCGCAAGCTGCTCCCCTCCCGCCTGCCGCCGCCCGAACCCTCGCATCTCCGGCCCGACCTGCTCGATTTCCCCGAACAGGCCATCGCCGCCTGTCTGCGCGAGCTCCGGCGCGTCGCCCGGCTCTGCCGGCACAGCCTGCGGCTGGCCGGCGAAACCCTCCTCTTCGCCCATTCCGCCAAGGACGTCCAGACCATCCGGCTCAACGAGCAGGCCGTCAACGAAATCAAGCTGGCCATGAAGGACTACCTCGCCGGCCTGGCCCGCCGCCATCTGTCCAAGCGCCAGGCCATCCTGGTCCAACACGTCGACCGCTGCATGAGCGACCTCGAACGCGTCGGCGACCACGTCGAGACCCTCTGCAACGTCTCCCTCCGCCGCCGCCGGGTCCCCGCCGCCATCGTCGATCGGCTTTCCTTCAGCATTTTTTTCCAGCTCTACGAAGCCTCCCTGCACGTCCTCAAACTGATCGTCCAATCCTTCGATCCCGACCGCGACGACATTCCCGTCGTCGCCGACCAGATCCTTTTCGCCCGCGACGACTACGTCCAGGCCAGCCAGGCCGTGCGCATCCATTTCAACGAGCAGGTGTCCAACCGATCCATGACCTCGACCGCCGGCATCTTCTTCGCCGAATACGTCTCCGCCCTCGACCGCATCGTCCGCCATTGCCGGAACATCGCCCTTTCCGAACAGCAGCCGCAGTTCTGGATCAAGCGGTCCAAGCTCGAAAAACGCATGGATCTGGCTCCGGAACCGGTGTCTCCCCCGTTGGTCGATCCGCAGGATTTCCAGGAACGCCTGCGGCGCGCCGAAACCGACGATCCGGAATGACTTGCTTTCCGCGTTCCGGCGGGAGCATATTCATAGGTTTGCCGCCGGAGGTGTTTCCCGGCGGCGAGGAGTTGTTGCCGTGAATCCATCCGAAATCGTCCTGCTGGTGTTCCAGGTCCTCGGGGGCCTGAGCCTCTTCATCTACGGCATGCACGTCATGACCGGCAGCCTGCGCGCGGCCGCCGGCGCCTCCCTGCGCTCCATCCTGGCCCGCGCCACCCGCAGCCGGCCCCAAGGCGCGGTCTTCGGCACGACCGTCGGCTTCCTCGCCCACTCCGGCGCGGCCGTCGCGATGCTCGCCGGCTTCATCAACGCGGGCGTCATGACCCTCGAACAGTCCATCGCCCCCGTCTTCGGCGCCAACATCGGCACGTCCCTGTCCATGCAGCTCGTGTCGTTCCACATCGCCGACTACTGCTGGGCCGCCATCGGCATCGGCTTCCTGCTCGACGCCCTGATCCCCTCCGACCGCTGGCGCAAGCTCGGCGGGGCCCTCATCGGCTTCGGCCTGCTGTTCCTCGGCATGGAAACCATTTCCGCCGGCATCGCCCCCCACAAGGACGCCCTCGCCCCCTTCCTCTCCCACATCCGCGGCGACGTCTGGACCTGGCGCCTCCTCGGCGTCGGCATCTCGGCGCTGCTCACTGCCCTGATCACCTCCTCCGGCGCGATGATCGGTCTCTGCTTCGCCCTCGTCACCGCCGGCGTCTTCACGGAGTTCCACCAGGTCGCCGTCGTCGTGCTCGGCGCGCATATCGGCACCTGCATCGTGCCCATCATGGCCGCCGTTCCCATGCGCATCGGCGCGTGGCGCGCCGCCATTGCCCACCTGCTGTTCAACGTCGCCAACGTCGCCCTCGCCTTGCTCGCCTGGCCCCTCGTCGTCTGGGCCTGCGAAGCGTCCTCCCCCGGCAACCTCCTCCGGCAGGCCGCCAATCTGCACACCTTCGCCATGGTCGCGGCCACCCTCCTCCTCCTGCCGCTCACCGGCCTCTTCACCCGCCTCGTGCGCCTGCTGACCCCTTCCAAGGAGCCCATCCCCGCCCCGTCCTTCCTCGAGGACAAACTGATCGCCAAGCCCGAACAGGCCCTCGCCGCCGTCATCCGCGAACTGCGCCGCATGGCCGAAATCTGCGTCGACAGCATGATGCTCAACGGCGAACTCATCCTGAACCCCACCCGCAAGACCTTCCGCCGGCTCCTGTCCAACGAAGACGTCATCAACGAAGTCCGCCAGTCCATGGGCGATTACTTCAACCAGCTCACGAAACACTACCTCTCCCGCCGCCAAACCCTCTTCCTGCAGCACCTCGACCGCTGCATGAAGGACATCGAGCGCATCGGCGACCACCTCACCCACATCGGCGAAACCTCCTGCGAGCGCTTCAAGGTGACCGAGGCCATCCTGCCCGAAGACCTGTTCCGCACCTGGTTCACGCTCTTCTGCACCGCCAAGCGCGTCGTCGCCCTCATGGCGCGGTCCTTCGACCCCGACCACAACGCCTTCCAGAACGTCGCCCTCGAAATCCTTCGCGCGCGCGACGTCTACATGATCCAGTCCATGGACGCCAAGGCCGAGTTCGCCGGCGCCGTCCGCGAAAAGCGCATCACTCCCATCGGCGGCTATTACCTCTCCCGCTACATCGAGGATCTCGACCGCCTGGTCCGCCGCGCCAAGTCCATCGCCTTCGCCGAACGCCAGCCCGACTTCTGGGTCAAGGCCGCCAAGCTCGAAAAAGAGGCCAAGGAAGCCCCCGTCTACGCCGCCCAGACCCGCGTCGATCCCCGCGCATATCTCGAACTGCTCCGCAAGGAGTCCCCCTTCGACGATTCCGACCTGGCCGACGCCGACCACCCGGGCGTTCCCGCCGAATCCCCCCACCAGGCCCCGCCCGACGAACCGCCGCAGGCCTGAGCCGCGGACGCGCCCGCGCTCAAGGCGTTTTGGGAACAACGTACCCCCGACGGGGTCGTCGGGGGCTCCAAAGAAACGGATCTCTTGGCTGTTTGGAGCCGGGACGACCTCGTCCCGGATGAGTCCAAGGACTAGCGGAAAGATCGATCAACCCAAGCCGAACGGCGCGACGACCTCGACGGCGGGAAAGACCTCCCGCACGCGCGCTTCGTCTTGCGCCTCGAACAACAGTTTCACGTTGGGCCCCGCGTCCATCGTGAACCACAGCGCCAGCCCCGCTTCCCGCGCCGCCCAGATGGTCCGCATCGCCGCCATCGTCTCCGGCAGCGCGTACACGATCGGCGGCCGCGTCGCGGCCATCAGCGCGTGCATCGCCAGCGCGTTGGCTTCGGCCGTTTCCCCCAGCGCCCGGAAATCCCTGGCCGCGATCGCCGCCTTCACCGCCGCCAGGTCCTTGGCCACCCGCCCCGGCCATTCGCGGTAGAATTCGCACGTTTCCACGCTGCGCTTCATGCCTTCGCGCGACCCGACCGGTTTCTCCGCGGAGCACAGCACCACCGCACCCACCCGCAGCTCCGGCCACTCCGCGTCCAGCCGTTCCGCATAGGAATCCAGGCCGTCCGCGGCCGTGCCCGCATGCCACTCCACGAATCCGTCCGCCAAGCTCCGCGCCGCGCTGCCGCTGCCCAGCCGCGCCAGCACCGACAGCTCCCGCGGCGCCAGCCCCCACCCGAACAGCGCGTCCGCCGCTTTCGCCAGCGCCGCGAAACCCGACGCCGACGACGCGAAGCCCGCCGCCGTCGGCACCGTGTTGCGCGCCTTGAGGTCGAAAACGAAATCCGGCGCCGGCCGGAACAAATCCAAAAACGCGCTCGCGCGCCGCGCGAACGAGCTGTCCGCCGACAGTTGTTTCCCGTTGAGCCAAACCGCGTCCGCGGCGCCCGCGCCCCGCGCCAGTTCCACGTGCGAGCCCAGCGGCCCCAGCGAAATCGACAGGCTGCCCGTCACGGGCAGGTTCAGCGTCTCGTCGCGCTTGCCCCAGTACTTCACCAGCGCGATGTTCGCCGGCGCGTAGACCGAAACCGGCCCCTTTTCCTGGAATCCGCGGCCGGCCAGCATCCGGCGGACGACCTGCCGCACCGCGTTCACGGCAGCGCCTCCGCCGTCGCGCCGACCGGATCGACCTCGATCGCCAGCGCCGGGACGCCCCACTCGCGCCGCATCGCCTTGCCCAGCCCCACCACGCAATCGCCCAGCCCCGAGCCCGAAATCTTGCTGCCGAAAATCTGCGGATCCTCGCGCAGCGCGAACACCAGTTCCGCCAGCTTGGCGTTGTTCACGCCCAGCGCGTCCATCAGCCCCTGGTTCACGTTCATCAGCTCGCCCAGCGCCGGCCAGTCGCCTTTGGCGGCGGCCTCGAAGGCGCGCTTCACCGTGGCGCCGATCAACGCGTCCAGCTGCGCGAACGTCTCCGGCTGCCGCTGGCGTTTTTCTTCCACGAGGGCGATCACTTCCGGCGTCGGCAGCTTGCTGCCCGAATACAGCACCGTCAGCGCCGGCGCCTTGGGCAGCTTCACCGCTTCCCGCGACTCCGCGTAGAACCGCAAACAGCCCCCGTAGGCGCTCGCCGCCACGTCCGCGCCGGAGCCCACTCCGCCCTGCACCTTGCGGATGACCTTCGTCCCGGCCTCGACCAGCGCGCCCGGATTCAACGGCTGGCCCAGCGCCCCCGCCAGCGCCGCCAGCGTCGCCACCGTCACCGCCGCGCTCGAGCCCAGCCCCATCTGGTGGGACATCTCGGACTTGATGTCCAGTTCGAACCCCTGCTTGAAATCGGACCGGACGGCGCGGATCGCGCCCAGCACGAACCGGAAACTGTCGTTCGGCGCCAGTTCGTCCAGGGTGGTTTCATGCTCGCCCAAGGCCGAATGCACGACGAGCGTGCGGTCCGCGCGCGGCTTCAGCTTGATCTTCATCCGCTTGCTGATCGCGCAGACGATGGCCGGCTGCCCGCGCAGCACGGCGTGTTCGCCCATGAGCATGAGGCTGCCCGGCGCGGAGGCTTTGACGGCGCGCAAGGTCATCGGAAAACCGGAATCACACCACCCGCACGCCCAGCGGATCGGGGCGCACGGTCATCAGCTCGTAGCCGTACTTCGCGCACAGCTCGGCCGGCGTTTCTTTCGCCGCCACCAGCACCATGCCGCCGGCCTCCCCCGCCACGGCCCCCGCGCCGCAGATCTTCGCCGCCGCGCCGGCCGCTTCCACTTCGGCCACGAAATCCGCCACGCGGCCCGGCACCACGCCGATTTCCGCCAGCAGCCGGTGGTTCTCGCGCAGCGTCTTCTGGAAGGCCTTGAGATCGTCGCGCTCCAGCGCCTTCTGCATGTGGTTGGCGACGCCTTCGAAGTGGTCCCAGATCGGGTGGTTCGCGCCGATGCGCCGGGCCACCGCGGCCACCGCTTCGCCCGTGGTGCTCGCCGGCGTGCCCGTGTTCACGATGTACAGCGGCACCCGCGGCAGCGGCAGCTCCTGCGCCGCGCCGTTCTGGAACCGCACGCAGCCGCCGTGCAGCGACACGTACGTGTCCAGCCCGCTGGCCTTGCCGTGCTGCATGTTTTCCACTTCCAGGCTGTAGCGATCGTACCACTCCGGCCGGAACTCCACCCGGTAGTAGTGCCCCAGGCCCCGCAGCACGCTCAGGATCGTCGCCGCCGAAGACCCCATCCCGCACCCGATCGGGATGTTCGAATTCAGCCGCACGTTCACTCCGCCGCCCATCTTCAGGTGCAGCCCGTCGAGGACCGTCACGAACGCGTACTGGAACAGATCCACCGGCTTGCGCAGCACTTCGCGGATCGGCATGCGCCCCGCCAAAAATTCCTCGTAGTTGCGCTCCACGCGCCCGTGGAAATCCCGCAGCGCCCGCAGCGTGAAGGATTCCTTCTGCGCCTGCAGGTTGGGCAGGTCGAACGACACCGTCTCGTCCGCGCCGTCCATCGTGATCAACGTCTGGGCGTTGCGGTTCACCGCCATCGCGAGCGCCGGCCGGCCGTAGACCACCGCGTGCTCGCCGGTCAGGATCAATTTGCCTGGAGCGACTGCTTTCATTTCAAAAAGACACGATACCCTCCTTCCGGCCCGTTGTAAAGCGCTCCAGCCTCTGCTAGGATGCCCCTCGATGAACCGCCGCAAGCCCTACAACCGAGGCCAGTGGGAAGTCGCCCGCGAGCGCTTCCGCGTCGCCGACCTGCAACCGCCGGCCGAGGACGCCGGCGCGCTGCCGCTCGCCGCGCTCATCCCCGAGGCGCTCAAGGGCATGAAGCTCGCCGCCCATGCCCAGGTCGCGCAGATCGCCGCCGCCTGGCCGGACATCGTCGGCCCCCAGCTCGCGGGCAACACCCGCCCCGCCCACCTCGAAAACAAGATCCTCCTCGTCTACGTCTCCCACCCCGCCTGGATCATGGAACTCCGCGGCCCCATGACCGGCGAAATCCTCCGCCGCCTCCAGGCCAAATTCGGCGCCAGCGACCTCAAAAACCTCCGCTTCGCCGTCGATCCAGAGCCCCCCGCCCGCCGCTGACCATGCCCCCCGGCGCGCCCAGTTGCGGCATGAAACTTTTTACGTACTACGTAAAAATCGCCCAAAGTTTTTACGTTCTACGTAAAACCCGTCCCAAAGTTTTTACGTTCTACGTAAAAATCCGCGAAAGTTTTTACGTTCTACGTAAAATCTCCGCAAAGTTCTTCCATTCCATGGAACACACGTGCCCGCCGTCCGCAGGACGCGATGGCAGAGGATTTCTTCCGGATTGCGCCGGGCTTTCCCGCGAAAATAACCCGCGGATTTTCCGAAGATGCCGCTTTGCGGACGACCCGAGCGCGACTCAAGTCGGCGAGCGGTCGGCCGCGGAGCGGCAGAACGGAAAAGATGCGGGTTGGTTTTCGCGCCGGCGAAATCCGGAAGAAATCCTCTTTTTTCGGCTTTCCGCACTTCTCGCCCTCGCCATCTTCCTCCTCCTCGCCCCCCTGCCCGCCGCCGCGGGCTGGGTCGAGCGGACGCCGTCCAACGTCGTGCTCAACCTCACGTTGTTCAACCTGCCCGACCCCTCGCGCACCGACCCCTCCACCCGCGCCGAGCTCGCCGTCCAGCGCGAATTCCTGCGCGTCGCCCCCGATCTCCTCCGCGCCCGCCAGGCCGCCGCCCCCGGCCGCTACGGCGAGCTCGACCTCGCGCGCCTCGACCTCCGCCTCCACCGCTTTTCCGGCATCCAGGTCGAAGGCGTCGAGAGCACCCTGCTGGCCATCGCCGGCAACGTCGCCCCCGACGTGCTCTACGTCAATTTCCGCCAGTCGGACACCTACATCCAGCAGGGCTTCCTCCATCCCATGGATCTCCCCGAGGACGGCTATTTCTCCGCGCTCGCGCCCGAGGAAGTCGCCCGCCGGCTGCATCCCAAGATCGAGCCCGTCGTCCGCCGCAAGGGCCCCGACGGCGCGACGCACGTCTGGGCGTTGCCCGGCGGACCGCCGCTCGGCCGCGTCGTCCTCTACCGCCGCGACCTCTTCGACGCCGCCGGCGTCCCGCCGCCCCGCCCCGACTGGACCTGGGCCGATTTCTACGACGCCTGCCGCCAAGTGGCCGATCCCGCGCGCGGCATCTACGGCCTGGGCCTCTCGCGCGGCAAGGACGAGTCGTTCCTCTGGATGCCGTTTTTGTGGGGCGCCGGCGGCGACGCCCTCGCCTTCGACGAAGCCGAAAACCGCTGGCGCGCCGTGTTCGATTCCCCGCAAGCCGCCGACGCCCTCGCGTTCTACGTCCGCCTCACCACCGAGCCGTGGACCGACGCCGCCGGCAAGCCGCGCCGCGGCTACGTCGTGAAGGATACCGCCGAATCCAACCTCAAGTGGCGGCGCGGCCAGCTCGGCATGACGTTCGCCTACATCGACGAAAAGCTCTTCGCGACCCTCAATCCCGACGTCACCGGCATGGCGCCGCTGCCGATCGGCCCCGCCACGCGCGGCACCGAAATCAACGCGCGCATGATGGGCCTCTTCGCCGGCGTCACCAACCCGCTCGTGCGCGACGCCGCGTGGGAATATATCCGTTTCCAGAATTCCCCCGAGGCCGACGCCGTCCGCGTGAAGAACCTCGTCGAAGGCGGCCTCGGCCGCTTCCTGCATCCCGACCGGCTCCGCGCCCACGGCTACGAATCCGTCGCCGCCACGATCCCCGCCGAGTGGCGCGACTGCCTCGCCGTTGCGCTCGCCGACGGCCGCCCCGAGCCTTACGGCCGCAACGCCAACGTCATCTACGACATCCTCACCGTCCCCATCCGCCGCGCCGAGGAACTCGCCCTTTCCGGCCAGCTCGCCTCCGATCCCGACGCGCGCCGCGCGCAACTGCTGGAACTTCTCCGCGACGCCCGCCGCAAAGCCGACGCCGACATGCTTGGCCTAGTCCCGCCGAAGGAACTCCGCGTCCGCCGCGCCGCCGCCGGCGCCCTGCTGCTGGCGCTCGCCGCGAGCGTCGTCCTCGCCGTCCGCCAGATGGTCCGGATTTTCCTGCCGAACAGAAAGAGTATTCAGGAGTCAGGAGTCAGGAGTCAGAATGAAATACAGAGAACAAAATCCTCCATTCTGAATCCTGAATTCTGGATTCTGAATACTCTGCGCCGTCGTTGGGTCATGACGCTGCTCTTGCTGCCCGCCGCCGCCACCATTTTCCTCTGGGGCTACGTGCCCCTCTTCCGCGGCGCGGCGATGGCCTTCTTCGACTACCGCATTTTCGGCACCTCGACCTGGGTGTTCCTCGACAACTTCGCCAACCTGCTGTGGGATCCGGACTGGTGGCGCGCGCTGCTGACTTCCGCCCGCTATGCGTTCCTCGTCATTTCGTTGACCTTCCTCCCGCCCGTGCTGCTGGCCATCCTGCTGCAGGAAGTCCCGCGCGGTAAAATCCTTTTCCGCGTGATTTTCTACCTGCCCGCGTCCATCACCGGCCTTGTCGTCATTTTGCTCTGGAAGACGTTCTACGAGCCCTCCGAAGCCGGCCTGATCAACCGCCTCGTGATGGCGGTGCCGGCGGCGGGCTGGATGCTCCTTTCGCTCGCCGCGCTGCTCCTCGCGCTTCATCTCGCGCGCCGCCTGCTGAACCACAATCTCTGGAAACCCGCGCTGTTCGTGCTGGCCGCCGGGCTCCTCCTCGCCGCCGCGCCGCTGGGCCCCCTGCGCGAAATCTGGCGCACCGCGCCGCCGACCGCGCTCCTCGCCACGTTGCCCGAGCCCGTCCGCTGGCTCGACGACTCGAGGACCGCGCTGTTTTCGTGCGTCCTGCCGATGCTCTGGGCCGGCATGGGCCCCGGCTGCCTCATCTACCTCGCCGCGCTCAAGGGCATCCCCGACGACCTCTACGAAGCGGCCGACATCGACGGAGCCTCCTTCACCGACAAGATCCTGTTCGTGATCGTCCCGACTTTGCGGCCGCTGCTGATCATCAATTTCGTCGGCGTGTTCATCGCCGCGTGGCAAGCGGAAGCCAACGTGCTGGCCATGACGGCCGGCGGCGCGGGCACGGAAGTCGCCGGCCTGCACATTTTCTACAAAGCCTTCATCTTCCTGCGCCTGGGTCCCGCCACCGCCGCCGCCTGGGTGCTCGGCTGCCTGCTCGTCGGCTTCACGCTCTACCAGCTCCGCATCCTCTCCCGCGTCGAATTCCGCGCGAACCGCGAAGACAAGTAGCGGTCCGCGAAGCAACATTCGGCCAGCCCAGATTGTAGCCATATCAATAGCCATATATTTATATTGCACTTCGACTCCGACGTGCTAGATTCAGGACATGGACAAGACGCGGTTCGAGTGGGACGACGCCAAGGATCGCCTGAACCAGCGCAAGCACGGCGTACCCTTCGCGCTGGCCCAGTACGCCTTCGCCGACGCCCGCCGCGTCGTCTTGGAGGACGAAGACCACAGCGCGAACGAACGGCGATTCTATTGTCTGGGGAGAGTGGGCGACGGCATTCTGACCGTACGCTTCACCTATCGCGACAACGTGATCCGCATCTTTGGCGCCGGATACTGGCGGAAAGGCAAGACCATCTATGAAAAGCAAAATCAAATACACGAATGAGCCGCTGGGCAACGTCCGGGTAGTGAAGGATTTCCTGCCCTCGCCCGAGCAACTCGCTTTCCGGGAAGAGAAGGTCAAGGTGACCATCTCGCTGAGCCGCGCCAGCCTCGATTTCTTCAAGGCCCAGGCGGACAAGCACCAGACGGCCTACCAAAAGATGATCCGCAATCTCCTGGACGCCTATGCGCTCCAGCACGCGCGCTGATTGCCCCGCCACCGCCGGGCGAAACCGGCTCCGATCGGAGCCGGTTTCCTTGTCGTCGTCCGCTCATTTTTCCCGGTGCCGGTACATGTCCTTCTGCCACTGGGCGATTTGCTTCCAGCGCGCTTTTTCCGCCAGTTGCGCGCCCAGATCGCGCTTTTGTTCCTGGTAGGCCTGTTCGCGCCTGAGCCGCAGATAGTGCTCGAAACGCCGCGCGTCCAGGCTGCCGTCGCCGAGCGCCTGTTGCACCGCGCAGCCGGGCTCGCCTTCGTGCCGGCAGTCGCGGAACCGGCACCGCGCGGCCAGTTCGGCCACTTCCGGAAACACGGAATCGAGATCGCCGGCCGCGTCCCACGGCTGGAATTCCCGCAGGCCCGCCGTATCGATCAGGAGTCCGCCGTCCGGCAACCGGAACAGCTCGCGCCGCGTCGTGGTGTGGCGCCCGCGCGCATCTTCTTCGCGCACCGGGCCCGTTTCCTGCCGCGCTTCGCCCAGCAGCGCGTTGACCAATGCGGATTTGCCGACGCCCGACGGCCCCAGCAATACGCCCGTCCGGCCCTCGGCCAGCCACGGCCGCAACTCCTCCACGCCCCAGCCTTCGATCGCGCTGACCGCGATCACCGCCACGTCCGGCGCCGCGGCCTGCGCCTCGCGCACCCGGCCGCCGATATCGTCGCAGAGGTCAGCCTTGTTCAGCACCGCGACCGCCTCGGCCCCGCCGGCGCGCACCAGCGCCAACGCGCGCTCCAGCCGGGCCAGGCTGAAGCCGCGCCCCGCGTCGAGCGCGCCGACCAGGAACGCGACGTCGACGTTCGCCGCCAGCACCTGCGCGCGCGTCGCGCGCCCGGCGTCCTGCCGCGCCAGGCACGTGCGCCGCGGCAAAACCGCTGCGATGCCCGCGCGATCGCAGCTCGGCCGCGGATCCACCGCCGCCCAGTCGCCGACGGCCGGCATCTCCGCTTCGCCGCTTTCCAGCGCCAGCCGGAACCGACCGGTCGCCTCCGCCGAGCGCGCGCCCGCTTCCGTCTGGAGTTCCCAAGCGCCGCGGTCTTGCCGCACCACGCGCGCCGGCTGCAATCCTTCCGCCGCGTGCGGCGCGAACGCCGCCGCCCAATCGTCGTCCCAGCCCCAGTCGCGCAGGTTCATGGCCGTTCCTCCTCGCCCACGGGCGCGCACCCCAGCCGCTCCAAGGGGAACGGCGGCCGCGCCAGCGGCCGCAGCGCCATGGATACCAGTAGCACCTCGTTGTCGTCGCCCGCGATGCGGTTCGGACGGATCAGGCCGCACCGCTGGCAACGATGCAGGATGGTCCACTCGCCGTCGGGCCGGATGCCGATCGCGATCGGCTCCATCGGCCCGCGGCAAGCCGACCGGCGGTCACCCGTCGCTAAATCGACGTGCAGGCTCCACAGGCAATGTGGACAGTGGTTTCGATGGACCGTCCCCGGCGCGGTGCCGGGAATGGCGCGGTCGCAATGGGTACACAGGAAAGCCGTGCCGGGCAAGCCGGCGGTCGGCGGAAAATCTCTCGTCATGGGAATCCAGCTCCAAACAAACAGGTTCAAACGGAAAAACGGCGCACCGGGCCGGATCCCGGGAACGGGATCGGCCGCGCCTGCAAACCTCGGGCCGGACTGTCGGAACCGGAAACGGAAACGACTAGCGGGCCGGGGCGCAGGGGCGCGTTTGCGCATTCAGATTGGAGCGGATCGCACGCATCTTTTTTTCCCTGTCATCACTGACGATGGCCGAAAAGTACTCCGTCCCCCGTTTTCCGTCAATCCCGACGCGATTCGTGATCATAATCGTAATCCTAATCTTAATCGCAATCCCGCCCTCTTTCCCGCATTGCTTCAGGAAATGGGCGATCATGCTGAAGAGCAAGATTACGAGTAGGATTACGATTATGATGGCCATTGGCATTCCACCGTTGTTGAACGATAGTTCAGTATTGCAATCCGGCGGCCGCCGGCGCATGCTGGCCCCATGCCAAATCCCGGAAGCTCCAATCCCGCGCAGGACCTCGCCCTCGACCTCCTGCGGCACACCGGCCGCCACCTGTTCCTGACCGGCAAGGCCGGCACGGGCAAGACCACCTTCCTGCGTTCGCTCAAGGACCGCCTGCCCAAGCAGATGGTCGTGACCGCCCCCACCGGCGTCGCCGCCATCAATGCCGGCGGCGTCACGCTCCACTCGTTCTTCCAGCTCCCCTTCGGCCCCCTGGCGGACCGCGAAAGCGATCCGCAGCACTTCCGCTTTTCCCGCGACAAGCTCGCCCTGATCCGCGGCATGGACCTGCTCGTCATCGACGAAATCAGCATGGTGCGCGCCGATCTCCTCGACGCCGTCGACAGCGTCCTCCGCCGCTTCCGCGACCGCCGCAAACCGTTCGGCGGCGTCCAGCTCCTGCTGATCGGCGACCTGCAGCAGCTCGCGCCCGTCGTGAAGGACGACGAATGGGAGTTCCTGAAGGACCGCTACGAAACCTCCTACTTCTTCGGCAGCCGCGCCCTGCGCGAAACCGACTACGCCTGCGTCGAACTCACGCAGGTCTACCGCCAGCAGGACGGCCGCTTCCTCGACCTCCTCAACGCCGTCCGCGAAAACCGCCTCTCCCCGGAAGCGCTCGCCGAGCTCAACCGCCGCCACGTGCCGGACTTCGCGCCCGCCGACGCCGACGGCTACGTCACCCTCTGCACGCACAACGCGCAGGCCCAGCGCCTCAACGATTCCAAGCTTGCCGCCCTCCCCGGCCCCGCCGTCCGCTTCGCCGCCGACGTCGCCGGCGATTTCCCCGAATCGTCTTTTCCCGTCGATCCGCAAATCGAACTCAAGGTCGGCGCGCAGGTCCTGTTCGTCAAGAACGACCCCTCGCCCGACAAGCGCTTCTTCAACGGCAAGCTCGGCCGCGTCGCGGCCTTCGAAAACGGCGTTGTCCGCGTCCGCTGCCCCGGCGACGCGGCCGACATTTCCGTCGCGCCCATGCAGTGGGACAACGTTAAATACACCATCGACCCCGCCACCCACCGCATCGCCGAAACCGTCGAGGGCACCTTCAAGCAGATCCCCCTCAAGCTTGCCTGGGCCATCACCATCCACAAGAGCCAAGGGCTCACCTTCGAGCGCGCCATCATCGAGGCGGACGCCTCTTTCGCCCACGGCCAGGTCTACGTCGCCCTCTCCCGCTGCAAGACCCTCGAAGGACTCGTCCTGCGCACGCCGCTGCGCCCGCGCAGCATCATCGCCGACCCCGCCGTCGCCGACTACGTCCGCCAAACGGCTGGGCGCGCGCCCGACGCCGCCCGCCTCGCCCTCGACCACCTGACCTACCAGCGCGAATTGCTCGTCAGCCTCTTCAGCTTCCACCGCCTGCGCTACCAGCTCAACGCCCTGCTCGAACTGGCCGACCTCAACCGCGGCAGCGTCCTGCCCGGCCTCGTCGAAACCTTCGGCCGGTTGCACGACGTCGCCCAAACCGACCTCGTCGCCGTCGGCGAAAAATTCCTCCTGCAGATCGACCGCCTGCTCACCGACCACCCCGACGCCGAAACCAATCCCGCCCTCCGCGACCGCCTCCAAAAAGCCAACGGCTATTTCGCGGAAAAACTCCGCAACGGCATCCTCGATCCCCTCGTCGACGCCGACTGCGAACTCGACAACCAGGCCCTGCGCCGCCAGCTCCTGAACGCCAAGGAAAAGGCCGAGACCGAAGCGCGCATCAAGCTCGCCGGCATCCAGGCCTGCGCCGACGGCTTCGACGTCCAAACCTTTCTTGCCGCCCGCTCCGCCGCGGCGCTCAAAGTGGAGCCCACCCCAAAGTCCCGCCGGAAGAGCAAGACGCCGGCCGCCGCCATCGATACCTCTGTCGCCCCCGCCAATCCCGTCCTCTTCGAAGCCCTCCGCGCCTGGCGCACCGAACAGGCCGCCGCGCAAAAAGTGCCCGCCTACCACCTCTTCTCCCAGAAGACCCTCTACGCCCTCGCCGCCGCCGCCCCGAAAACCGAGGCCGAACTGGCCGGCATCCACGGCATCGGCCCCAAGAAGCTGGAGCAGTACGGCGAAGCCCTCCTCGACCTCGTCCGCCAAAACGCCTGAGCAGGTGCCCCCCGCTCAGCAACCGCGCCGCAAGACCTATCCGCCCAACGCAATCGCGACGGCGACCAGCGCCACGCCCAGCCCCATCATTCCCGCACCCGCCACCCAGCGGTTGACGCCGGTGAACCGTGCCCAGTAAAAACCGCAGAAAAACAGCAGACCGACCAAGATCCCGTTGGAAACGCGCAACGCCCGCCACGGATCGTCCATGAAGAGAAACGGCACGACGGCCGGAAACGACGTCAAGACCACGAGCCATCCGCTGGCGAACGCGCCCAGCCAATCTTCCCGTCCGATGCGGATCCGAACCGGCTGCGCACGAGCGGAAATCGTCCATAGGCTTCGGTAGAAGGCGCGTCGTTCCTCCGGAGTGGCGAGCGTCGCCAAGGGGGCGTCGAGTTCCCCGCCGATGGCGCGCAGGGCCGTCTCTTCGTCTTGAACGTTTCTCAAGGCCAGCAGCATGCGGTTGCGCCGTCCGCGGTCGAGCAGGCAGCCCATCAGGTACATCGCGCCGTCGATGATGCCCCACGCGAGGTTGCATCCGAGCGCCGCGGCCAGCAAGGCGCGGTAGGCCCCGGGCCCTTCGTCCACGACGATTCCCGCACCCAGGGTGAACGTCAGCACCATGATCAGCCCGAACAGGATTTCCCCGAAGATCGCGCCGGGATCGAGGTGCGCCGCGAAGAATCCCTTGTTGCGCTCGGACATGGCGAACGGTTCCCCGCGCGGCGCTTCAGGCGTTTTCGGGCGGATGGGGAATGCGGTACACGATGGCGTAGTTGACGGGAATGACGACCATCGTCAGCACCGTGGCGAACGTCAGCCCGCACATGATCGTGACGGCCATCGCGGCGTAGAACGCGTCCGTCACCAGCGGCAGCATGCCCAGCACCGTCGTCAGCGCCGCCAGCGCCA
>CALKWZ010000081.1 GCA_938003985.1 uncultured Verrucomicrobiota bacterium
TTACAGGGTTTCCTTGGCCAGTTCCTTCCAGAACTGGAGGATGAGCTTCTTCATGCCGGCCATGGCCTTCTGGGAGGTCTCGAAGACTTCCTGGTGGGTCAGGGCCTGGTTGAGGATGCCGGCGGCCATGTTGGTGATGCAGGAGAGGCCGACGACGCGCAGGCCGGCCGCGTTGGCCAGCATGGCCTCGGGCACGGTGCTCATGCCGACGGCGTCGGCGCCGAGCGTGCGCCACGAGCGGATTTCGGCGGGCGTCTCGTAGGTCGGACCGGTGCCGGCGAAATAGACGCCGTGGCGCAGCGCCACGTTGGCCTTCTTGCCGGCGCGGGCGAGGGCGCCGCGGAGCTTGCGGTCGTAGATGAACGACTGGTCGGGGAAGCGCGGGCCCCAGAACGGATCGTGCGCGCCCAGCAGCGGCGTGACGCCCATCATGTTGATGTGGTCGTCGATGATCATCAGGTCGCCGGGTTTCCACTTCGGGTTGGTGCCGCCGGCGGCGTTGGTGAGGAACACGGCCTTCGCGCCGAGGCTCTTCAGCAGGAAGAGGGGCGTGGCGACGGCTTCCCAGCCCACGCCTTCGTAGTAATGGCGGCGGCCCTGGAAGACGAACGTCTCGATGCCGGCGGACTTGCCCCAGACGAGGCGGCCGGCATGGCCGGCGACGCCGGCCTTGCCTAGGCCGGGAATCTTTTCGTAGGACAGGACCCCGAGCGGTTCGAAGGAATCGGCGACTTCGCTGAGGCCGGAGCCGAGAATCATGCCCAGTCGGGGCTTGGCCTTGGGGAAGGCCTTTTTCACGGCGGCGAGCGATTGTTCGAGCGGTTTGCGTTGGATCATATCTTGTCTCCTGCGGGGAAGTTTGGAACAGTCGGCCGGGTCAACGCCCCGGCCACCAACCGATCCAATCCTGTTTTCCTGTTGTTTCCTGTTTTCCTGCTTTGATCGGATCAGCCCGTGATGCGGGCGACGATGGGTTTCGGCGCGGCGACGGGCTGGGCCGAGATTTCGAAGGCCTTTTCGACGTAGGCCATGGCCTGCGCGAGTTTTTCATCGGAATTCGCATGCACGACGACGAGCGGCTGGCCCTTTGCGACCTGGTCGCCGATCTTGGCGAGGCCGGAGGTGCCGACGCCGTAGTCGATCTTGTCGTCGGTCTTCTGGCGGCCGCCGCCGAGCACGAGGACGGCCCGGCCGATGGATTCGGCGTCCACCTTGGCCAGATAGCCGGCGGCGGGCGCGGGGAAGGGCTTCACGATGGAGGCCTTCGGCAACTTCGACAGATCGTCGAGCGCGGAGACGTCGGCGCCGTGGAGCGCGGCCATTTCCTTGAACTTCGCGAAGGCGGCGCCGGAAGCGATGATCTTCTTCAGGATGCCCGTGGCCTCGGCGACCGTGGCGGCCTTCTTGCCCAGCACGAGCATTTCGGCGGTGAGGGCCATCGTGATGTTCATGAGGTCTTCGTCCGCGTACTGGCCTTGCAGGCATTCCATGGACTCGATGATTTCCAGCGCGTTGCCGGCGGTGCGGCCCAGCGGCTGGTTCATGTCCGTCAGGAGCGCGACCATGCCCTTGTTCATGGCCTTGCCGACGCGGACCATGGACTGGGCGAGGGCGGTGGCGTCCTCGATCGTGCGCATGAAGGCGCCCGTGCCCCATTTGACGTCGAGCACGAGCGAATCGATGCCTTCGGCCATCTTCTTGCACATGATCGAGGCCGTGATCAGCGGGATCGAGGCGACGGTGCCGGTGACGTCGCGCAAGGCGTAGAGCTTCTTGTCGGCGGGGGCGATCTCGCCGGTCTGGCCGATCATCGAGAACCCGCACTTGTGGATCGTCTCGATGAACAGCTTTTCGGAAAGGTTGACGTTGAAGCCGGGGATGGACTCCAGCTTGTCGAGGGTGCCGCCGGTGATGCCGAGGCCGCGGCCCGAGATCATCGGGACGGCCAGGCCGGCGCAGGCGGCGAGCGGGGCGAGGATGAGCGAGACCTTGTCGCCGATGCCGCCGGTGGAGTGTTTGTCCACCTTGGGCAGCTTGATGGACGAGGTGTCCACCATCGCGCCCGAGTGCATCATGGTGTCGGTCAGGACGGCGACTTCCTCGGGCGTCATGCCCTTGAGGAAGATCGCCATGGCCATGGCCGACATCTGGTAGTCGGGGATCGTGCCCTTCGTGTAGCCGTTGATGAAGAAGCGGATTTCCTCGGCGGTCAGGACGTGGCCGTCGCGCTTTTTCTCGATGATCCATTGGGGAACCATATGAACTCCTGGAAGGTTGGGATTAGACGAACGACGCGCCGCGCGGGATGGCGGGGACGTTGAAGAACTTGGCCAGCGACTGGGCGATGTCGTAGAAGCCGCGGCGGATGCCGAGGTTTTCGGCGGGCTCGCCGGGGCGGTAGACCAGCAAGGGCACGTATTCGCGCGTGTGGTCGGTGCCCTTGAAGGTCGGGTCGTTGCCGTGGTCGGCGGTGAGGATGAGCATGTCGCCTTCCTGCACCAGCGGGAGGTACTTCGCCAGCCACTGGTCGGTCAGCTCGAGGCTCTGCGCGTAGCCCTTGGCGTCGCGGCGGTGCCCGTAGACCATGTCGTAGTCGATGAAGTTCGCGACGATGAGGCCGTCGGTCTTTTCCTTCGTCCATTTCTCGACGAGCGCCTGGGAGTCGGCGTTGTTGCCGGTGTGGACGGATTCGGTGATGCCGCGGTGGCAATAGATGTCCTCGATCTTGCCGACGGCGTAGACGGGGACGTTCTTGGCCACGAGGCGCTCGAGGATCGTGGGCTCGCTGGGCAGATAGGCGAAGTCCTTGCGGTTCTCGGTGCGCTTGAAGGCGCCGGGTTTCCCGACGAACGGGCGGGCGATGACGCGGCCGACGCGCAGGGGGTCGCAGAGCCGGCGGGCGATTTCGCAGTAGCGGTACAGCTCGGGGACGGGGACGACTTCCTCGTGGGCGGCGATCTGGAAGACGCTGTCGGCGGAGGTGTAGCAGATCAGCGCGCCGGTCTTCACGTGCTCTGCGCCCAGTTCGTCGATGATGGCGGTGCCGCTGGCGGCCTTGTTGCCGATGAGCTTGCGGCCGGTTCCCTTTTCGAACGCCGCGATCAGGTCGGGCGGGAAGGAATTCGCGGGCGGGAAGCCGTAGAAGCCGGGATCCACTTCGAGGCCGGCGATTTCCCAATGGCCGGTGATGGTGTCCTTGCCGTCGGACATTTCGCGCATGGCGCCGTAGGACGCGATCGGCTTCGCCTCGGGCGGGACGCCTTCGATTTTTTCGGCGGGGCGGTGGTGGAGGAGGGCGGGGATATTGCCGAGACCCATTTTCTGCAGCGTGGGAAGCTGGACTCCACCGGCGGCGGCCGCGAGATGCGGGAGGGTCGAAGCGCCGGCATCGCCGTATTCGGCCGCGTCGGGGGCGCTGCCGATGCCCACGGAATCCAGGATGATCAGGACTGCTTTCATTGTCGGCCTTCTTTCTTTTCCGCGCGGGGCGCGGGCTGCTTGTTCCTCGGTTTCTGCCTATTGAACCGAAAACCCCGTGGGGTTCACGGGGTTTTCGCTACGTCGATCTCGTCCACGATGCCCACAATCACACTGCGGATCGGCCCGTCCTTCGATTCGAGCACCTGGCGCGCTCCGTTGCCTTCGTCGAGGATCAACACCGTTTCGCCGGGCCCGGCGCCCGCGCGATCCACCGCCACCAGATAGCCGGAGCCGGTCTGGCCGTCCATTTCGATCTTTTCCACCACCAGCATCTTCTTCCCGTCGTAGAACGGGTGGTTGATGGTGGAGTGGAGGTTGCCGACGACCTTGCCGAGGATCATGCGGGGCCGCCTTTCCAGTTCGGCGCCTCGACGCCGTCGACGATGCCGACGATGGCGTGGTCCACGGGCACGAACCACGGTTCCAGGGTCATGGCGGCTTCGCGGCCGCCTTCGTAGTAGACCAGTTCGCCGGGGCCGGCCATGCGCGTGCCGTCGGCGCAGACCACGGGCGCGCCCTTTTCGGCGCCGTCCTTGGCCAGCGGCTGGACCAGCAGCATGGGCACCCCTTGCAGGCCCTCGTAGACCTGCGTGGAGACCACGGTTCCGATGACTTTTCCGAGCAGCATGGCGGCTTCCTTGTCGGTTAGGACGCGGTTTCTCCTTCGAGGGCGAGGGGCTGGGCGAGATCGAAGCGGGTGGAGACGGAGACCTGCTTGAGCAGGGCGTCGTGGGGCGAGGTGAGGATCCGGTATTGCGCGGGAATGCCGCGGGTTTCCAGCGCGGCGAGGGCGATTTCCTGCGCGGCCTCGACGTCGGTGAGGTCGCCCTGCAGGATGGCGAGGCCGCGGCCGTCCATGCGCGGATCGCCGGCGCGGAACTCCAGCAGCTCGACGGGCACGCCCTTCATGGCGCGTTCGATCGCCTGCACGTTGCAGGAGACGGTCGGCGTCTCGAACACCAGCAGGGGGCCTTCGCCCATCTTGCGGACGTTGCCGAGGATGGCGTCGTAGAGCGCGGGATGGATGTCCGGCAGGAAAGCGTCGTCGGCCACCTGCAGGCCGCCGTGGAAGAGCGCTTCCGCGTGGGCCTCGGCCACGGACGCCGTGGTGCCCGCCAGCAGGATCAAAAAGCGGCCGGCGCCGATGGTGCCGGAGCGGATCATCGCGATGGGCGATTTCTTCAGCAAGGCGTCGGCCGCGTACAGGCCGACCGGCACGCTGTTGAATTCGATCGAGGCGAATGCGGGGAAGGACTTCATCAAACGATCCGGAAGTGGTCGACCAGCGTGCAGCGGCGGGAGCGCGAGAAGCTGCGCGGGGTGGTGAGGCCTTCGCCCGTGGGCGAGGCGATGGTGAAGGAGGTGTAGCCCTCGCCGCCGAAGCCGAGGCCGGCCTGGGAGCGGCCGTTCTTGACGAAGATGGAGCAGTTGCACTGCCGGGCCATCTTGGAGAGCTTGTCGATGTTGCGCGAGTGCATCAGCGCGGTGTGGAAGCAGGCGCCCTCCATCTGCAGGGCCAGGTCGATCGCGTAATCCGCGTTGGGGACCCGGGTGATCGGCATGACGGGCATCATCTGCTCCGTCCAGAGCAGGGGGTGGTCTTCGGGCACCTCGACGATGGCCAGGCGCGTGGTGGAGGGGGCGGAGATCCCGATCTCGGCGAGGATCTTGTCCGCATTCTGGCCGATCCACTTGCGGTTGAGTTCGGCGTGGCCGCGCGGGCCGGCCATCTTGGAGAAGATGACCTGTTCCATGGCCGCGATCTTCGACTTGTCGATCAGCACCGCGTTGTTGCGCAGCATGGCCTGGATGAGCTTGTCGGCCACGGACGCGACGACGACGGTTTCCTTTTCCTCGACGCAGATGACGTTGTTGTCGAAGGAAGCGCCCAGGACGATGTCCGAGGCGGCCTTCTCGACGTCGGCCGTTTCATCCACCACGACGGGGGGATTGCCGGGGCCGGCGCAAATGGCGCGCTTGCCGCTGGACATGGCCGCCTTGACCACGCCGCCGCCGCCGGTGACGACGATGACGCGGACGTTGGGGTGCTTCATCAGCTGGCCGGCGGATTCGATGGTCGGTTCCGCCACGCAGACGGCGGCGTTGGGCGGGCCGCCGGCGGCCACGATGGCCTTGTTGAGCAGCGCGACGGTCTGGACCGAGCACTGCTTGGCGGACGGATGGACGTTGAAGACGACGACGTTGCCGGCGGCCAGCATGCCGATGGCGTTGCAGATGATCGTCGAGGTGGGGTTGGTGGTCGGGGTGATCGCGCCGAGGATGCCGAAGGGGGCGGGTTCGACCAGGGTCAGGCCGTGGTCGCCGGTGAAAGCGACGGGGGGGAGATCCTCGATGCCGGGGGTCTTTTCGATGACGAGCTGGTTCTTGAGGATCTTGTCCTCGAAGCGCCCGAGCTTGGTTTCGTCCGCGGCGGCCTTGGCCAGCGCCGTGGCGTTCTCGCGCATGACGGAGCGGATGCTTTCGATGATCTGGCCGCGCTTGGACAGGCTCAGGTTGGAGAAAACGGGGAACGCGGCCTTGGCGGCGGCGACGGCTTCATCGACGGTGGCGAAGATGCCCATGGCGCCGGCGGGTGCCGCCGACGCGGCGGCCGGGGAAGCCGCCGGGGCGGCGGCGGGCGCCGGGGCGGACGAACCGCCCAGATCGCCGGCGATGCGCCGGGCGATGGCTTCGATGTCTTGATCGGTCAATTTCATGGCGTCTCCCGCGGATGGGTGAAATCGGTGTGCGGACGGCTCGCTGAGCCGGCCTTACCTCGTCACTTCGTGTATTTGGTTTTCCCGTCGACTTCCCAGGTGTCGACGATGGCCATGATGACGTTGTCGACGGGCTTTTTGTCGGTCAGGGTCGTCTGGCGGGCGGAAGAGCCGGCCGCGGTCAGGACCATTTCGCCGGGCCCGGCGCCCATGGCGTCGGCGGCGACGACGAACGAGGAAGTGTCCTTGCCGTCGGTATCCACGAGGCGGACGAGGAGGAAGCGGATCCCGTCGAGGACGGGTTCTTTTTTGGTGGAAACGACGGTGCCGACGACTTTGCCGAGATTCATGCTGCCTCCGGGATGACGAAATCGGGAAAAAGGGGTGGGCGGACGCCGCCGGCGGGGGCCGGCGGCGTTCCGCCGCGGGGGAGCGCCTTACTTGGCGCCCTTGGCGGGCGCGCGGCCCAGCGGGAGCGTCGCATCCACGTTGGCGTGGGGGCGGGCGATCACGTGGACGGCGACCACTTCGCCGACGCGGCCGGCGGCGATCTGCCCGGCGTCGCAGGCGGCCTTGACGGCGGCGACGTCGCCGCGGACGATGACGGAGGTGTAGCCCCCGCCCGTCTTCTCGTAGCTGACCAGTTCGACCTTGGCGGCCTTGACCATCGCGTCCGCGGCTTCCACCGTGGCGGGGAAGGAACGGGTTTCAATCATGCCCAATGCATCTGCCATGTGCGTACCTCTTGTTGTTGGTTTTCTTTTTTAAATGCGGGGTTTACTTGCCTTCGGAGCGGCCGGTGACCGCTTCGATCGCGGCTTCCGCGGCGCGGAAGGCCACGTCGATGTCGCGTTCTTCGCCGCCCAGCCAGATGCGGCCGAACGACCCGAACGTGATGACCTCCAGGACGTTGATCTTGGCGGCCTTTTCGGCTTCGTTCGCGGCGAGCGCGGCGTAGCCGGCGGGGGCGACTTCCATGATGAAGAGCGATTCCCCGCGGGTGATCATGTTGCCGTGGCGCATGCGGTTGATCAGCATCGTCTGGTGGTCGTCGATGTTGCGGATGACCTGGGACGAATAGACCTTCGGCTTGATGCGCTGGTCTTCGGCCAGATCGAGGTCCTTGAGGATGGCGGCGCCGGCCTGGCGGACGTCGGCCTGGGAATCCGAATGGACTTCGAGCATGCCGTAGAGGCGTTCGACGATCTGCATGCCGGGGGTGACGCGCGTGGACTTGAGGGCCACGTCGGTGACCTGGTTGATCGCGATGCCCGGGGAAATTTCCACGAACAGGGCGGCCTGCCCGGCGACCGGCAGGTAGCCGCGGGCCACCGTCGCCAGGAAGGAGGCGAACTGCGGCTGCAGGCTGTCGATGAATACGTAGGTTCTGAGTTCGGCCATGGGGGCTCCTTAGTTATTTGCCGCCGGTGGCGGCTGCGGCTTCTTCCATCATTTTCACACTGTTGGACGACCCGACGCGGGTCGCTCCGTTGCGGATCATCAGCATGGCGTCCGCGTAGGTGCGCACGCCGCCGGAGGCCTTCACGCCGAGGCGCTTGGGGGCGACCGTGCGGGCCATCAGCGCGATGTCCTCGGCCGTGGCGCCGCCCTTGTTGAAGCCCGTGGAGGTCTTCACGTAGTCCGCGCGCGCCTTCATCGACGCTTCGCAGGCCTTGGCGATCTCGTCCTTGGTCAGCAGGCACGTCTCGAGGATCACCTTGAGCAGGGCGTTGCCGTCCTTGCAGGCTTCCGAGACCGCGCGGATGTCTTTCGTCACCGCGTCCCAGTCGCCGGACTTGACCAGGCCGACGTTGATGACCATGTCGATTTCCTTGGCGCCTTCGCGGATCGCGCGGCGGGCTTCCAGGGCCTTGATTTCCGGCGGCGCGGCGCCCAGCGGGAAGCCGACGACGGCGCAGACCTTCACGGACGAACCGCGGAGGATCTGGGCGGCGACGCGGACCCACGAGGAGTTGACGCAGCAGCTGAAGAAGTTGTGCTTGAGGGCTTCCTCGCACAGCTTCTTCACGTCGGCCTGCGTGGCCTCGGGCTTGAGGACGGTGTGGTCGATCATGCGGGCCAGCTGGGCGGGGGCGAGGTTGCCGCCGGCCGCGCCGGCCGCGGCGCCGCCGCCGACGATCTGTTTCACGCGCTCGGCGATGCGCGCGACGTCTTGGGGGCTCAATTCCAATTTCATCTCCTTTATGGCCGCCATGACGGGGGAGCCCGCCCGGGCGCTCTCGAGGTCCTGGATCATCTGGACGCGCCGGAGGTGCCTCTCTTCGGTGCAGTCCGTGGCGAGGAAGACATCCGCGATGGCTTTCGCCTTTTCGAAATCGATCTGGCCCGACCCGAGGGTCAGGACGTTGGCGCCGTTGTGCTGGCGGGAATTCTTCGCCAGCGCCTCGTTGTAGCACGCCGCCGCGCGCACGCCGGGGATCTTGTTGGCCGCCATGGCCGAGCCGATGCCCGCGCCGTCGACCACGATGCCCAGGTCGCAGCGCCCCGCCGCCACGGCCCGCGCCACGGCGGCGGCGAAGACCGGATAGTCCACGGCCTCCTTGGAGTGCGTGCCGACGTCGGTGACGTTGTGGCCGAGGCCCTTGAGCCAGCCGGCCAGCTGTTCTTTCAAATCATATCCGCCGTGGTCCGAGCCCACGGCGATTCTGCAGCGACGGTTCGACATACGGGCGACATTTTTATCTCATGGCCCGACAAGGGCAAGCCTTATCTGCCCCCGCCGCGAAAAAGCGTTAAACCGTTTCCACAAAACCTAAAATATGGCCTGCGCCGCGCGCCGGACGCGCCGCCGCGCAGGGCCAAAGCGGTTTTCAAAATACCGTAGCCGCTCCACACCCCCCCCGACGAGACGTCGGGGGCTCCAAAGACATGGCTCCCGCGGCTGCTTGGAGCCGGGACGACCTCGTCCCGGTCGGATTCAGCGGCCACGGAATAGATGAATTTGCTCTAGGAGACCCAGATCGCGGCGGGGATCGCGAATCCATCCCACGCGGAGACGCGAAGGGTGCGGAGAAATCTCCAGAGGATCCGAAGCCATGCACTACCTGCGGATCGGAAGGGGCGGATTCATATAGTGAGTCTTGCCTAAGTTGGTTGCAGGTTGAGCCCGAACGGTTCCCTTGGCTGTCGTCCCGAGCTTGCCGAGGGATCTCGGCTCAACCTGAGGCGCTGGCACAGAGCCATGCCGAGACGTTTCGACTCCGGCAGCAAGGCTGCCTACGCTCAACGTGACCGGCGGGTTCTTCACCCATTGCGCAAGACTCATTAGGACGGTATAGGGCTGCTCCCGTTTTCCGGGGGAGCCGGCCATCAGGATCGCCTTGAATGCGCCATTGAGAGTCCCCGCGGCCAGGGACGGTCCGGAGCGCCGCGGCGCCCGGGGCCCATCCCCGACGAGCCCGCATGGTTGTTTGGGTGAATGCCGCGCCGCGAATGCAAGCCGGAGCCCGGCGCTCGAAGAAAGAAAGACGGCTTTGAAAAAAGCCGTCTCAGGAATC
>CALKWZ010000082.1 GCA_938003985.1 uncultured Verrucomicrobiota bacterium
GCGCCGGTCGCGGAAGAAGCCGTCGCCGATCCGTTCGCCGATCTCGAAGCCGCGCCGGTGGCCGAAGAGGCTGCGCCGGTCGCGGAAGAAGCCGCCGCCGATCCGTTCGCCGATCTCGAAGCCGCGCCCGCCGTCGAAGCGGCCGCGCCGGTCGCCGAAGAAGCCGCGCCGGTGGCCGAAGAAGCCGTTCCGGCGGTCGAAGACGATCTGCTCGGCGATCTGTTCGCCGAAGAGCCGGCTGTGGAAGAAGCCGCGCCGGTCGCGGAAGAAATGGCTCCGCTCGAAGAAGCCGCGTCCATCGAAGAGCCGGCCGAGGAATCCCTGGAAGCCGGCTTCGCCGATTTCAGCGGCGAGCCCGAAGCCGCCCCGGCCTCCAAGAAGGCGGGCAAGGAAATCGCCAAGCCGGCGCCGGCCGAACTCAAGAAGATCGCCAAGGAAACCGCCCGGCAGGAAGAAATCCGCCGCCAGGCCGCCGAAGTCGATGCGCTGAAGGCTTCCGACGCCGGTTTCGCCGCCCTGAGCCAGGGCGACTACGTGGCGGCTGAAAAGTCGCTGGCCGACGCCTTGAGCAACCTCCCGGACCGGCCCCAGAACGCGCCCGTGCGCGACCAGATCGCCAAGGGCCTGGCCGAAGCCCAATATCTGCGCGCCTACGGCATGGTGAAGAAAGCCGAGCGCCTCGAGGAAGCCCGCAAGCTGGTGGATGGCGCCCTCAAGAACGATCCCGCCCACCGCGGCGCCAAGGCGCTGGACAAGAAGCTGAGCCGTCTGGAAGCGGAAGCGCTCCGGCCCAAGGCGCCGGGCGAGCAGACCGCCACGCTCGAAAAGGCCAAGAGCATCGAGCAGATGTACGACGAGGCCCGCGAGTGGTACATGCTGAAGGACTACGACCGCGCCAACGCGCTGTTCGAGCAGATCCTCAAGCGCGATCCCTACCACAAGAGCGCCATGCGCTACATCCGCAAGATCGAAGCCGACAAGTTCAAGCTCGCGTCCGTCGAGCGCGACGCCCGCGTCCAGGGCATGATGACCGAAGTCCGCCGCAGCTGGAGCCCGCCGATCCGCGCGGCCATCGCCATGCCCGAAGAAGCCGGCCAACCCGGCGGCGTCGACAGCAAGCCCGCTTCGCAGCGCCTGCAGGACAAGATGAAGACCATCGTCATCCCGGCCGTCGAATTCCGCCAGGCCAACATCAACGACGTGGTCAACTTCCTGGTCGAGGCCAGCTTGGCCGCCGATCCCGAGAAGGAAGGCGTCAACATCATCCTGAACCTCGGACAGGGCACCGGCGGCGGTTCCGCGCCGGCGCCGGCGCCCACGGCGGCTCCCGTCGCGGACGAGTGGGGCTTCGGCGGCGAAGATCTCGGCGGCGGCATGGCGCTGACCGCGGCTCCGGCCGGCGTGCGCGACATCACCCTCAACCTGCGCCGCATCAGCATGCTCGACGCCATCAAGTACATCACCGAAGTGGCCGGCCTGAAGTACCGCATCGAGGACAGCGCCGTCATCATCACCCCGATCGACGCGCCCATCGGCAACATCATCACCCGCATGTATCCCGTCCAGCCGTCCTTCATGGACGTCATCGTCGAACGCCAGGGGCCGTCGGCCGAAGAGCGCGAGGGCGCCGAGTTCACCTCCATGAGCGACCGCGTCTCGGTGACCAAGTCCGACGTGAAGGAATTCTTCGAGAAGACCGGCGTGAAGTTCCCGGCCGGCGCTTCGATCACCTACAATTCCAGCATCAGCCAGCTGATCGTCGCCAACACGGCCGACAACCTCGAGACCTTCGAGCGCATCCTCCAGCAGCTGAACGTCGTGCCCAACCAGGTCGAGATCGAAGCCCGCTTCATCGAAGTGGACCAGGGCGACCTCGAGGAGCTCGGCCTGCAGTGGATCCTCAACGACAACTACGAATTCGCCACCAAGACCGACGGTTCCGGCCAGCGCCTCCAGGTCAACGCCAACCGCAACGGCGTGACGCAGGGCAACCGGTTCTTCAACTACAACTCCGGCAACCTGAACATCCAGCCGGCCTCCATGATCACCCAGACCGCCAACCAGACCATGCTGGGCGGCATCCTCAGCGCTTCCAGCGTGCTGACGAATCCGGAAGTGACCATCGTCCTCCAGGCGCTCTCGCAGCACGGCGGCACCGACCTGCTCTCGGCCCCGCGCGTCACCACCCGCAGCGGCGTCAACGCCCAGATCCAGGTCGTCAAGGAAATCATCTATCCCACCGAGTTCGACGTGACCCAGCCCACCATGAATTCGGACGGCAACGTGACGATGTCGCCCGTCGTGACCCCGGGCACCTTCGAAACCCGCGAAACCGGCGTGATCCTCAACGTGACCCCGACCGTGGGCCCGGACGGCTACACGATCGACCTCGTGATGGCGCCCGAAGTCGCCGAACTCGTCGACTGGATCCAGTACGGCTCCCAGATCACCGTGGAAACGGGCATCATCGGGGCCAAGCAGCAGAACACCTACCTGTTCAACATGCCGCAGCCCATCTTCACCAGCCGCAACGTCACGACCTCGATCGTGATCTGGGACGGCCAGACCGTCGTCATGGGCGGCCTGATCCGCGAAGAGCTGACCACGATCAAGGACAAGATTCCGATCCTGGGCGACATCCCGCTGCTGGGCTGGCTCTTCCGCTCCGAAGGGCAGTACAGCCAGAAGAAGAATCTGCTGATCTTCGTCACCGCCCGCCTGGTCGATCCGGCTGGCCGGCCCATCCACAGCGAGGGCAGCCTCGCGATGCCGGGCGCCGGCATCGACGCGGATGCCGACGCGCCCGCGGCGTTGTAAGCCGGGCGGAGACAACGGGCGGGGCGCGGAGCCCCGCCCGCCGTTTTTCGGAGACCGTTGGGTCGCAGACGCGCCGGCGCCGCCGGCGCCCGCGGCCCGCGACCGTGCATTTCAAACCGTGAATTCCGGGACTCCATGATCGCATCCGTGCTCATCGTCGATGGCACCGCGGTGGCTTACCGCGCGTTCTACGCCGTGCCAGGACTGTCCACCCGGGACCACCAGCCGACGAACGCGCTGTTCGGCTTCGTCCGCATGGTCCGCCAGCTCGCGGCCCGTTGGGCGCCCGACCGCCTCGTGGTCGCCTTCGACGGCGGCTCGCCCGCGCACCGCCTGGAGAAATGCCCGGCCTACAAGGCGCAGCGCGCGCCCATGCCCGACGACCTGCGCTCGCAGCTGCCGTTGATCAACGAGTATCTCGACGTCGCCGGCGTGCCGCGGATCCTGCTGCCGCACCAGGAAGCCGACGACGTGATGGCCACGCTGGCGGACCGCGCCGCGCGCGCCGGCGCCGTCGTGCGCCTCGCCACCAGCGACAAGGATCTGCTGCAGCTCGTGGGCGACCGCGTGCGCCTCGTGCCGCCCACGAAGACGGATGAAGAGCTGGACGCCGCCGGCGTGGAAGCCAAGACGGGCGTCCGGCCGGACCAAATCGTCGATTGGCTCGCGCTCGTGGGCGATACGGCCGACAACATTCCCGGCGTGGACGGCATCGGTCCCAAGACGGCCGCCAAGCTGCTGGCCCGGTTCGGCTCGTTGGCGGACTGTTTCGCCCGGGCCGCGGAGATCGAATCGGCGAGCCTGCGCGAAAAACTGTTGGCCGGGCGCGCGGTCGCCGAACTCAACGTGCGGCTCATGGCGCTGGACAAGGCCGTGCCGGGCGTGCCGGACTGGGACGGACTGCCCGCGCCGGCGCCCGACGCCGCGCGGCTGAAAGCCTTTTTCGAGAAATACGAACTGCACCGGTTCGTCGCGGAAACGGCGGCCCCGCCGCCGGCGCCGCGGGCGCCGAAGCCGCCCCCGCCGCCAACCAACGACCAGTTGAACCTGTTTTGAAAACGAACGCCAACAAATGGATCGGAATCGCGCTCCAGCTCTTGCTGGTGGCGGCGTTGACGGTCTTGGCCGGCGCCACGCGCCGGCACGTGCTCGACGCCCAGCGGCAACTCACGGCGGACGGTTCGATTCCCTTCACGCTGGAGAGCGCGCTGGCGTTCCGCCGCATCCAGATCGTGTATCGCGACGGCGACCTGCCGAAAATCGACCAAGGCATCCAGTATCCGCGCGGCGTGGTGACGCGCGCGGTGGATACCCTCGGCGTCGAGCGGATCTATGCGCGCGCGGCCAAGCTCTGGCCCGGCACGCTTCCGCTGGCCGAGAAGATCCGCTGGCTGCATCTGGCGTGGTTCTGCCTGGCGATCCCGGGGATGTTTTTCTGGGTCAAATGGATGGGCGGGGGCGCCGCGGGCGGGTTCTGGGCGGCGGCGTTTTACGCGGTGGCGATTTCCGCCGTGGCGCGCGCGACGGGCCAGGAGCTGTCGCACGAGAACAACGCGCTGCCGCTGCTGCTCGGCCATCTGGCGGCGGCGGCCTGGGCGCGCAACCGCGCGGGCAGCGTCCGCGCGCGGCACGTCGCCGGCTGGATTTCGGCCGGCCTGGCGGGGCTGGCGCTGTGCGCGTGGGACATGGTCCAGTTCTATCTGCTGCTGTTGCTGGGCTGGGAACTGGCCGGCGCGATCCGCGGCCGCCTGTCCAAGGAAGATCTCTGGTCGCGCGCCGTGCCGCTGATGGCCGTGCTGGTGGCGGCGGGCCTGCGCAATCCGTATTTGCGGGCGCACGGCTTCCTGTTTTCGCCGACGCTGGCGCTGGGGTGGGGGATGCTGCTGGCGGGCGCGCCGGTCGCGCAGCGGCAACGCGCCGCCACGCGGGTCGTGCTGGCCCTGCTGCCGGCCGTCGGCTGCTTGGCGCTGGCCCACTTCTTTTTGCCGGCCTACGGCCATTTCGGGTCCCTGTTGTGGGCCAAGCTGCGCTTTTTCAACGTCCGGCCCGAAAATCCCGCGCGGCTGACCTTCGAACAGCGGATCCTGTGGGCGCCGGCGCTCAATTCCACCTCCTGGGCGCTGCTGTGGGAGTGGTTTCCGTTCCTTTTGGTGTTGACGGCCGGCGCGGTTTGGGCTTTGATGCGCGGCACGGTTCGCAACCGCTACGAGTTCGCCGATTTCCCCCCCCTTCTTTTCTACCTGCTGGCGTCTCTGGCCGCTTTCATCCTGTTTTTCCGGTTCCACGTGTGGCTGGCGATTTTCGCCTGCGGAACCGTCGGCCTGTGGGCCGGGCAGTGGAAGGCGAGCGGCGGTCGCGGAACCCGCGGGGCGCTCGCGGCCTTGCTGGTTTTCGGTTGGCTGGTGGAAGCGCGCCAGCCGTGGTTCGGGCCCTTCCGCTGGGAGGAATCGCCCGTGGAAACGCCCGGCGCGCCGAAGTGGGACGGCCCCTTGTACTGGGGGCGCCCCAACGTGTACGCGGCCGAAACGGAAGCGTTGATGGACCATTTGCGGAAATTCGTCTCCCCGGAACCCGTCCTGGCGAATTTCGGAATCAGCGCGGGGATCGCGGCCTATGGCGGCTGCCCCGTGGTGCTGCATCCGAAGTTCGAGTCGGCCGACATCCGCCGCCGGGTGCGGGAATACGGCGAGGCGCTCTTCGCGGGCGACGAAGCGGAATTCCGCGACTGGATGGAGGCGCAGGGCGCCACGGTCTACGTGCATTCGATGGGCGAGTTTTCGGAGATCCAGCCGGGGCTCCAGATGCGCTACATGGTGGATGCGCTGGACCCGGCGACGAACGCCGCGGCGCGGCTCTTCGAGCAGCGGCCCGAGGAACTGGAGTTCTTCGCGCCGCAGTTCGCCAACCGGAAGTACCGCGTGTTCCGGCTGAAGCGCAGCCCCGTGGCCGCGCGCCTGGCGGAAGCGCTGGTCGAGCAGGCCCGCGCCGCGCTGGAAAACGGCGAACTGGCGGAGGCGGAGATGAAAGGCGCCCATGCCTTGCGCATGGACGCCGAAAACGAGGAGGCGCAGGCGATCCTGCGCCACGCGACGGCCCTGCGGGACGCGGGGTTCCGCGCGGAAGAGGACGAAGGCTGGAACGGAGAAGCGTCGCCGCTGGCTCCGACCCGCCCCTGGCCGTGAACATGAAAAAAGGATTTTGCGCAGCCTTGACCGGCGGAATCGCCTGCGGAAAAAGCACCGTGGCCGAGTTCTGGCGGCAATGGGGCGCCGCGACGCTGGATGCCGACGACGTGGCCCACGCGCTGATCGCGCCGGGCGGCGAGTGCGCGGCGGCGGTCGTGGACGCCTTTGGCCCCGCGGTGCGCGCGGCCGACGGCGGCGTGGACCGCGAGCGCCTCGGGCGGATCGCGTTCGCGGACGAAGCCGCGCGGCGGCGCTTGGAAGCGCTGCTGCATCCGGCCGTGGTCCGCCGGATGCGCGCCTGGGCGGCCGGCATTCGCCGCGACGGCCGGCTCGGCGTGGCGGTGATTCCGCTGCTGTTCGAGGTCGGCCTGGACCCGGACTGGGACGCCGTGGTTTGCGTGGCCGCCCGGGAAGAAACGATGTTGGAACGACTGGCCGCCCGCGGTCTTGCGCCCGCCGAGGCGCGGGCGCGGATCGCCAGCCAGTGGCCGGTGCGCGAAAAAGCCGCGCGCGCCGACCGCACGATCGAAAACGACGGCAGCCTGGCCGAACTGGAAGAAAAGTGCCGGGCGATCTGGAACGATTTGTTTGAAGAAGGAGAATAACATGGCCCCGAATCCCAAGAACCCCCGCCAACCCCGTCCCGCCCGCAAGCCCAATTCCGGCGGCGGCGGTCCCCGCCGCGGCCGGCCCCGCAAGGACCACGCGGAAGATGAGGCGCCGAAGCGCCCGAACATGCCGCTGCCGGCCTCGCTGCTGGACACCACCATTTCCGACGGCGAAGAATACCGCCCGGGCACCGGGGCGCCCGCCGAAGAAGCGCGCGCCGATGCGCCCGAACGCGGCAACGAAGCCTTGCCGCCGCCGGCGCCGGCTTTCGTGCCGATGGAAAGCCGCGAAAGCGTGCCGCCCCCGCCGCCCCCGCCGCCGCCAGCGCAAGGCAACGAAGCGCCGGCGAACAACGGCCAGTCCCACAACGGCCAGCCGCACTACCGTCCGAACTATCCCCAGCCGCAAGGCCAGGGCGGGCAGGGCGGAGGCCGCCACGACCGCTATTTCGACCGCAACCGCGACCGCCGCCACGGCGGCCAGCCGTACCACGACAACCGGCCGCCGCGCCAGCCGCTGACGCCGGAAGAGCAGGCCGCGCGCGACGCCCAGATCGCCGCGCAGCGCGCCGCCGCCGAGGCCGCCGCCGCCGAGCGCGCCAAGCTGGCCCGCGTCCTCAAGCTCAACGAACTCCAGCTGCTCACCGTGCCCCAGCTCAAGGAACTGGCGGACAGCTACCAGCTCGTCGATCTCGGCGCCCTCAAGAAGCACGAGCTGATCTTCGAGATCCTCAAGGCCAACGCCCGCTGCAACGGCACCATGTTCGTCCGCGGCGTCCTCGAGATCCTGCCCGACAACTTCGGGTTCCTGCGCTCGCCCAACAACAACTACCTGCCGTGCCCGGACGACATCTACGTCTCGCCTTCGCAGGTCCGCCGCTTCGCGCTGCGCACCGGCGACATCGTGGACGGCGAAATCCGCTCCCCGAAGGACAAGGAACGCTTCTTCGCGCTCCTGAAGGTCAACAGCATCAACGACGGTCCGCCCGAGGGCCAGCGCGGCATCATTCCCTTCGAAAACCTCACGCCGCTGTTCCCCGACAAGCGCCTCGTGCTCGAAACCAAGAGCGCCAACAACGTCAACATGCGCGTCATGGACCTGCTGACGCCCATCGGCAAGGGCCAGCGCGGGCTGATCGTGGCCCCGCCGCGCACCGGCAAGACCGTCCTGATGCAGATGATGGCCAACAGCATCTCCGAGAACAATCCCGAGGTGAAGCTGATCATCCTGCTGATCGACGAACGTCCCGAGGAAGTCACCGACATGGAGCGCAACACGAAGGCCGAGGTCATCGCCTCCACCTTCGACGAGCCGCCGGAGCGCCACGTGCAGATCGCCGATCTCGTCATCGAGATGGCCAAGCGCCAGGTGGAAGCCGGCAAGCACGTCGTGATCCTGCTCGACTCCATCACGCGCCTGGCCCGGGCCTACAACACCCTCCAGCCGCACAGCGGCAAGATCCTCTCCGGCGGCGTGGACGCCAACGCGCTGCACAAGCCCAAGCGCTTCTTCGGCGCCGCCCGCAACATCGAGAAGGGCGGCAGCCTCACCATCATCGCCACCGCGCTGGTGGACACCGGCAGCCGCATGGACGAAGTGATCTTCGAGGAATTCAAGGGCACCGGCAACATGGAGATCTGCCTGGACCGCTTCCTGGTGGACAAGCGCATCTTCCCGGCCATCAACATCGAGAAGTCCGGCACCCGCAAGGAAGAGAACCTGATGCACCCCGACGAGCTCAGCCGCGTCTGGATCCTGCGCAAGGCGCTCAACGGCGTGCCCGCCGTCGAGGCGATGGAACTGCTGATCGGCCGCCTGAAGAAAACGAAGACGAATCTTGAATTCCTGATGACCTTGCAGGGATAATGGGTTCCATGACGTCGCTGGGCATGCACGTTCCGATGGGCCGCGAGGCGCGCCAGCCCTGGGTGCGCGCCGCGCTCTTCGCGGCCGCGCTGGCGCTGTCCGCGCTGCTGCACGGCGCGCTGCTCGTCGGGCTGCCGCCGCTGCCGGCCTGGCGCCCG
>CALKWZ010000083.1 GCA_938003985.1 uncultured Verrucomicrobiota bacterium
ACCGCGCGGCGACTTCGGGCCAGTTGACCACGTTCCAGAACGCGGCGATATAGTCCGCGCGCTTGTTCTGGTACTTCAGGTAGTAGGCGTGTTCCCAGACGTCCAGGCCCAGCAGCGGCGCGCCGCGCTTCTCGGCGACGTCCATCAGCGGGTTGTCCTGGTTCGGCGTCGAGCTCACGAACAGTTTGCCGTCCGCGCCCGCGACCAGCCAGGCCCAGCCGCTGCCGAACCGGCCGACCGCCGCCGCGTCGAACTGCTTCTTGAATTCGTCGAACGAGCCGAACGCCTGTTCGATGGCCGCCAGCAATTCGCCGTCCGGCTGGCCGCCGCCCTGCGGCGACAGGCTCTTCCAGAACAGCGCGTGGTTCCAATGCCCGCCGCCGTTGTTGCGCACCGCGACCGGCAACTGGCTCATCTTGGCGAACAACGCTTCCAGCGACTGGCCTTCGAGCTCCGTGCCCGCCACCGCCTTCGTCAGGTTGTTGAAGTAGGTCTGGTGGTGCCGCGAATAGTGGATTTCCATCGTCTGCGCGTCGATGTACGGCTCCAAGGCGTCGTAGGCGTACGGCAGCGGTTCGAAAACCAACGCCGGCGCGCCCTGGCCGGACGCCGTCGCCGCCAGACCCAAAACCGCGAATCCAATCAATCCGTTCATGTTTATGTTCATCTTCTGGTCTCCTGTCTTCCGTCCTGTCTCGGACAGGTCACCCTACCGCCGATTTCCGCATATGCAAGCGAGTTGCTAGTGAATAATGACAAACGCCATGAATCTCGCTGATGGAGAACTAGATGCGGATCAGGCCGGATTTGAAAATCCTGCGAATCCTGAAAAATCCTGTAAATCCTGTCTAGACGGATTTCTCAGATGAACAGCGTCGGGCCGCTTTCCTTCGCGCGAGCGATGAAGGTCGCCACGCCGGCGACTTCGTCGACGTCGATCAGTTCCTCGCGGGTGATGCCCATGACGCCCATGGCCATGTCGCAGGCGATGAACTTCACGCCCATGGCCCGCGCGTTCTGGATCATCTCCGGCAGCGAGGCCACGTTCTGGCTGGCCATGACGTATTTCATCATCGCCGTGCCCATGCCCGCCATGTGCATCTTGGAAAGCGCCAGCTTCTGCGCGCCCTTGGGCAGCATCCAGCCGAACATCGCGCTCAGCAGGTTCTTCTTGACCTGCGGCCCCGGATTCTTCCGCAGCACGCTCAGGCCCCAGAAGGTGAAGAAGATGCTGACCTGCATGCCCGCCGCGGCCATGCCCGTGGCGATGATCAGCGCGGCCAGCGCCTTGTCGAGGTCGTTGCTGAACAGCACCATCGCGCCGGAATGGCCGCCGGCCGCCGCCCCCGTGCACGGCAGCGGCGTGCCCTTGCGAACGATGGCTTCCAAATGCCCGTCCTTCTGCGCGATCTTCACGACCTTGTGGCCGCAGCTCGCCGCCCAGTTCGCCAGATCCGGCGCGAAGACCGGCGCGGCCAGCACTTTGATCGTCGCCCCTTCGCCGAGGCCGTCGAGTTCCTTCTTGATGCGCACCACCGGGCCGGGACATTGCAGCGGCCGCACGTCCACGACGGTTTTCGGTTCTTCGTCGTCGCCCGCGAGCGTCGGGCCGCCTTCGCTGCCCGACGTGGCCAGTTCGATCTGCTCGTTGGTGGGCATCCACAGTCCGGGCTGGAACTGCTTCCAGGTCAGATAGCCGCCCGACAGGTTGGCCACGTCGTACCCGAGCTGCTTCAAAATGCGCTCGGCGACGTAGCCGCGCAGGCCGACCTGGCAGAAAACGACGATCTTGCGGTCCTTCGGCAATTCGAACGCGCGCGAGCGCAGCTTGGGCAGGGGGATGTTCACGGCGCCCTTGAGCGTGCCTTGCGCCACCTCGGCCGGCTCGCGCACGTCGAGCAGCAGCGCGCCGTCGGGCAGCGCGTCGGCGTGGGCCAGGGTCGTCACGCCGTCGAGCGCGTTCGTGGCGATCATGCCGGCCACGGTGATGGGATCCTTCGCCGAGCTGAACGGCGGCGCATAGCACAGCTCCAGCTCCGCGAGCTGGCGCACGTCCATGCCCGCGCGCATCGCCGTCGCCAGCACGTCGGCGCGCTTGTCCGCGCCCTCGGCCCCGACGACCTGCCCGCCGTAGATTTTTCCGTCGCCGCCGAACAGCAGCTTGATGTGCAGCGTCGTCGCGCCCGGATAGTAGCCCGCGTGCGAGCCGGCGTGCAGATAGACCTTCTGGTACGGCTGGCCCATGGCCTTCAGCCGGGCTTCCGTGTGGCCGCAGCTCGCGGCCGTCAGCTTGCCGACCTTCACCACCGAAGCGCCGAAGGTGCCTTCGTAGCGCCGACCGCGCCCGAGGACGTTGTCCGCCGCGATGCGGCCCTGCCGGTTCGCCGGGCCCGCCAGCGGCACCGCCGTCGGCGCGCCGAAAACCGGATCGACCACTTCCACGACGTCGCCCACGGCGAACACGTCGGGATCCTTCGTGCCCATCCGCGCGTCGGTCACGATGTGTCCCTTGGGCCCCGTCTCCAGCCCCGCGGCCTGCGCCAGCGCGGAATTGGGCTTCACGCCCACGCACAGGGCCACCACGTCCGCCGTCCAGGACCGCCCATCCTTGACCGTCGCCGTCACGCCGCCGCCCGCGGCCGGCGCGAACGCCGACACCGTCGCGCCCAGTTCGACGACGATCCCCGCCAGCCGCAATTCCTCGGCCAGCAGCGAACTCATTTCCTCGTCCATCGTCGGCAAAAGCTGCCGGCCCATTTCCAGCAGCGTCACCGCCAGCCCGCGGTGCCGCAGGCTTTCGGCCAGTTCCATGCCCACGAAACCGCCGCCGACCACGATCGCGCGCTTGGCGCCCGCGTCGAGCTTCTTGGCGATGCGGTCCATGTCCTCCAGCGTCCACAGCGGCAGCACTTCGGGCAGATCGATCCCCGGCAGCGGAAGCTGGATCGGCGAGGACCCCGTGGCGATCACCAGCTTGTCGTAGCGCTCTTCGCTCTCCGCCCCGGTTTGGCGGTTCAGGACCTTGACCGTCTTTTTCGCGCGGTCGATGGCGGTCACCTCGTGGTTCACGCGCACGTCGACGTTGAAGCGCTTGCGGAAATTCTCCGGCGTCATCACCAGCAGCCAATTGCGCTCGGGGATGATCTTGCCGAGGTGGTACGGCAGGCCGCAGTTGGCGTACGACATGTGCGGGCCCTTTTCCAGCAGCACGATTTCCGCCTGCTCGTCCAGCCGCCGCAACCGCGCCGCCGCGCTCGCGCCGCCCGCCACTCCGCCGATGATGATCGTTTTCATGTCCATTCCCTTCCGTAAATCGCGTTCCACGATACCACGCCCGCGGCCCGCGTGCCAATCCGTCCCGGCCCCGCGACGGTCTTTCATTCCCGACCCCCATGGCCTTGCTTGCCCACCGAAGCCTTGGCGAAGGCGGGACCCGCGGGTGAAGAAGGTCGGCGAAACACGTAGCGCCGTCCTTGGGCAAACCTCATTCACCCGCGCCGCAAGGGCGCGGGGGTCTT
>CALKWZ010000084.1 GCA_938003985.1 uncultured Verrucomicrobiota bacterium
CGACCACCGAGATCTACACTCTTTCCCTACACGACGCTCTTCCGATCTGCACCAGTCGCCTTCTTCGCCGCGCGGCATGACGGGCGCGCCGCGTTCGAGGACGCCGACGACGGGATGCTGGACGCCGGGGCCGGAACGGAGCTGGATGGACTTTGCGACGACCCGGTTGCCTTCGATGAAATCCTTGTTGAGCCAGAGATCGATCCGGTCCGGCGGCGAAACGGCGGCCCAATCGCCTTCGAAGCGGGCGACGAAGAGGATTTCGCCGGAGGTGGCCCGGCCGACCGCGGGGGCGTCGGCGGCGGGCTGCGTCCGAATGGACGTGGAACCGGCGGATACCTGCATCCGCGTTTCGGCGGAGGCGTCGGCGGCCAAGGCCGCGAGCAGCGCGAGGACGGCACCGGCATGGAAGGAAATTTTCATGGGCGGCAGTGTAGCGGCGGAAAAATGGGGAATCAACTTTTTCATTTGGTAGCCGGCGCGAAGGGCGCCTATACTGGCGCGGTGAATTCAAACGCCGCCATGTCGCCGGATGGAGCGCCCGCCCGAAGCGGGCCGGCGGCGTTGCCGCGGGATGTGGCCGCGGCCGGGGAGGAATTGCCGTTGGCGATCGCGGCGTGGACGTTGGCGGAGCCCGCGACGGCGGCGGACCTGTTCGCGGCCTGGCTGGCGACGGCGGGCGCCGACGGGGTGCCGACGCCGGCCTGCTGTCCCGTGGTCTGTCAGCTCGCGGAGCGGGTGGCGGCGGTCCAGCCGGAACCGGCGGCGTGGGTCGCGCGCCACTTGCCGGCGCTGGCCCGATGCCTGCGGGGGGAATTCGAACGCTACGATCCGGACGGCACCGGGCTGCCGCGCTGGCCGTCCGCGGCCAAGGCGCTTTTCCCCGCGGAGTTCGCGCCGGGCCGCGTGACGGCGGATTTGGCCGTGCTGCTTTCCAACGAGGCGGCCGCTTTCGACCGCTTGGCCGGAGACCGGGCGGAACTGGAGCGGACGCTGGACGAGGCCGAAGGCGAACAGCGGGAATTGGACGGCTGGTTGAAGGATGCCTTCTGGAATCCGGAATCGTCCGCGTTCGATCGCGAAGAAGCCGATGGCGCCACCGCGCCGGACGTGTCGCCCGCGGGCCTGTTTCCGCTGGTTTGGGGCGGGCTGACGGAAGAAATGGCGGTGGAACTGCGGCTGCGCGCGGCGAGTTTGGATCCGGCGAAGTGGCCGGCGCGGGCGTGGACGTTGTTCTTCGCGTTGCTGTTGAAGACGCCGCACGGCACGGCGGTGGCGCGCATGCGCCGGGCGGGGTTGCCGGCCGACGCTTCGCCGCCGGTGCGGGCCGCGTGGGACGTGCTGGTGCAGGGGGCCGACGCGGCGCGCGCGACCTATCTGGCGGCGATTCCGCGGTCGGCGCGCTGGGTGGACGCGCATGGCCGCGTTTTCGCGCGCGCCGCGGCCGCGGCGGGGGCGGTCCTGCTGACGTTCCTGCTCGTGCGCGGCTGCGTCCAGCGCGAGAAGCCGGGGCTGGAGACGGCCGGCGACCTCGAGCACCGCGCGCGGATCGCCTGCGGGGAGGGCGACCACGCCCGCGCGGCGGCGTTCTACGCCAAGGCGGCGCGGCGGGGCGCGGCGGCCTATTTCCGCTATCGGCAGGCCGGCGAATGGATGCATCTGGAGCACTACGCGGAGGCCGAAGCGGCCTACCGCGAAATCCTCGCGCGCGCGCCGGCGGAGCCCAATGCGCGGTTGAACCTGGCCTTGGCGGTGCTGCGGCAGGGGCGGCGCGCGGAAGCGCGGGAACTGTACCGCGCCTTCGCGGACGATCCTGCCGCGGCCGCGACGCCCGAATTGGCCGCCCGCGCCCGGCTGGCGGCGGAACTGCTCGCGCGGCAAGCGGCCTTGGACGGGGAATGAGGCCGCGGAACGTTTGACAGGGGCCGGACGGGGTGGAATAGTCGGCCGAACAACGGGAGACGCAAGGATGAAGCACAAATCGGCATTCGGATGCGGGCTGGCGGCGCTGCTGGCCCTCGGCGCGGGGTGTTTCCGCAACACGGTTTCGACGATCGAGCTCGACGTGCCGGCCCTGCGCACCGACGCCTGCGCGGAGGCGGTGCGGGCGGGAATCGAAAAGCTGGGCATCGATCGGGATGCCGGCGCGGTCTACGAGGTCCGCTTCGATCTGGACGCGCGCAAGGCGTGGGTCACCTACAACAACGTGCGGCTGGGCCGGCGGAACATCGAGGTGGTCGTGCGCCACGCCGGCTTCGCCGTGAACGATCTGCCGGCCGACGAAGAGGCTCGCGCGAAACTGCCGCCGGAGTGCCGCGGCGATGAATAAGCCGCTCGCTTTCCGCTGGGAAGCGCGCGCGAGCCGGCCCGACGTCCGGGTGGTGCTCGTGCAGGGCGACGCCGTGCTGGCGCCGGCCTCGTTGCCGGCGGTGGACCGGCAGGCGCTGGCCGCCTGGCGCCGGGCCGCGGAATTCGCGGGCGAAGTCGGCGCGACGGCGTGGCCGCCGGGCCTGCCGGCGCCGGTGCTGCTGGTGGGGATCGGGAAGAAAGAAGAATTCCACGCGGCGCGCTGGCGGCGCGCCTGGGCGGCGGCGG
>CALKWZ010000085.1 GCA_938003985.1 uncultured Verrucomicrobiota bacterium
AACGTTCTATAGGTCGATGTTGTCTTTTGCCGGGAGAAAGGCCGGCTTTCGGGTTAAAAGGGTAGGGGGGTGGGGCGGATTTGGCAAGTGGATAAAATTTGCCTGCGGGGAGATCGGGGGGCGCGGACGAAGGTTGGCGGTCGTCGCAATAGATTATCCGGCATGCGATAGCAATCGACGAAGCGTGGGCGCGGAATTGGCGTGCGCGGCGAAATCCGGGTCGGGTCCTAAAGGCATTTCCGGTGATAGGCCAACGTTGGCCTATCACGGGAGATTTTTAGCAAAGCGGGGAGATTTGAAGCGTTTCGAGTTTGGCTTTTGGCCGGTATTACCCTGATAGGCCAACGTTGGCCTATCGCGGGAACCGGGGAACGAGGAGCGGGCATATTGCGTCCTGCGGACGGCAATTTTCGGCTGAAAATGGTCCCCCAGAGGCGTTTTCGGCCGTTGGAGGACGAAAAAACGGCATGGGGGAGCTGAAAATCGTCCCGCAGGGGCATGAACCAGCGCAAAACGGCGAAAATCGAGTCGCAACGGGCCTGGAACGGTTAAAAAATGGCTTGGGGACAGGGAATAACCACGATCCCGACACTCCGAGGAGGTCGGGACGCGAAAAACGTGAAATTTCGGGTGGGGTGCAGCCGAAAACGGGGATTTTTACCGCAAATGGACGCCAATGGACGCAAATGAGGACTGAAGAAGGGGATTTTCAGCAGGAAAACAGGAATTTTCAGGAAAACAGGAGGGGAATTGCCCGAGGTCCGATGTCCGAGGTCGGAGGTCCGAAATCGGGGTGGGAAACAACGAAATGAGCGAAAAACGCGGAAAATGGGGAGAAATCAGCCGAAAACAGAGGGCGAACTACGAATGGATCGAATGGCACGAATGGGGACGGGAAACGGTGATTTTACCGCAAATGGACGCGAATGGACGCAAATGGGGGCGGAAACGGGCTGAAAGGGGCCGGAAGGCTGTCATCCCGAGCGTGTCGAGGGATCTGGGCATTTCCAGAGGCGGAGGTCTGCGCGCGGGGCCGAGATGTCTCGACTGCGCTCGACATGACCGGATTGGGAACTCTGGGAAGCCGTCGGGGCCCATCCGTGTCTGGTCTTGGCCTGGGAGCTGCCCGAGGTCCGATGTCCGAGGTTGGAGGTCCGAAAGGATCCATTTGCGTTTATTTGCGTCCATTTGCGGTTGTTTTTGGTATTGGGGGCCGAAAAAACGGCTCGCAACGGGCTTGGGCGGGCTGAATGGGGCGGCCACCTCGGCGCATCTGGGCGGAACCGACGGCGTGGCGTTCGCGAGGCCGAGACGTGCCGCGCCGGGGCCAGAAAAAGCGGACCGGCCTTTTGGGCCGGTCCGCGCGGGGGGCGGGGCGGGAATTCCTAGATATGGAAGTCCTGGCCGAAGCCGTAGTGCTCGATGACGTAGTCCATGTCCTTGTCGCCGCGGCCGGAGAGGTTGACCAGGATGCTGCGGGCATGCTTGGGGTTCTCGCGGCTGAGGCGGATGGCGTGGGCGACGGCGTGGCAGCTTTCGAGGGCCGGGATGATGCCTTCGACGCGGGAGAGCATGAAGAAGGCTTCGACGGCCTGGCGGTCGGTGGCGGTGAAGTATTTCACGCGGCCGGTGTCCTTGAGGAAGGCGTGCTCGGGGCCGACGGAGGGATAGTCCAGGCCGGAGGCGATGGAGTAGACGGAGTCGGGCTCGCCCTTTTCGTTCTGGAGCATGTAGGAGTTGAAGCCGTGCATGACGCCTTCCTTGCCGTAGGTCATCGTGGCGGCGTGTTCGCCGACCTTGGTGCCCTTGCCGAGGGGCTCGACGCCGTGGATTTCGCACGGATCGGCGAGGAAGCCGGAGAACAGGCCCATGGCGTTGGAGCCGCCGCCGACGCAGGCGGTGACGACGTCGGGGATGTCGCCGGTCATGTCGAAGAACTGTTCGCGGGCTTCGATGCCGACGACGCGCTGGAAGTCGCGGACCATCATCGGGAAGGGGTGGGGGCCGACGACGGAGCCGATGCAGTAGAGCTGGGTGACGGGATCCTGCATGTAGGCGCCGAAGCAGGAATCGACGGCTTCCTTGAGGGTCCGCAGGCCGAAGGAGACGGGGATGACGTTGGCGCCGAGGAGCTTCATGCGGGCGACGTTGGGAGCCTGCTTGGCGATGTCGACTTCGCCCATGTGGATGTCGCACTCGAGGCCGAAGTAGGCGGCGGCGGTGGCGAGGGCGACGCCGTGCTGGCCGGCGCCGGTTTCGGCGATGAGCTTCTTCTTGCCGAGGTAGACGGCGAGGAGGCCTTCGCCCATGCAGTGGTTGAGCTTGTGGGCGCCGGTGTGGTTGAGGTCTTCGCGCTT
>CALKWZ010000086.1 GCA_938003985.1 uncultured Verrucomicrobiota bacterium
CCACCGAGATCTACACTCTTTCCCTACACGACGCTCTTCCGATCTCTTCGCGGCGCGCGACGGCGAGGTCGGCCTGCTGCTGCAATCGCTCTACGCCGCCCAGCGCCTCCGGCCCGCCGACGCGCCCGCCGCCCCCCGCGGCTGGCAGGTCGCCCGCGACGAGGCCATCGTGCCGCTGTCCGACGAACTCCGCCAGGAGTGGCACGTCCTGGCCGTGCGCGACGAAACCGGCGAAACGCGGCCCTTCGTGTTCCTGATCCTGGACGACGCGCCATGAGCCCCGCGCGCCCCAAAACCCTCGTGATCCTCGCCGCCGCCCTCGGCTGGAACCTGATCGAGAAGCACAAGCCGGCGACGAAGCTCGCGTTCCGGCCCGTCGCGCCGGGGGCGCTGTCGTTGACGTGTCCCGCGCAGGCCACCTTGCGCACGGCGCTGCCGCCGGCGCGGCACGGCGCGGTGGCGTCGGGCTGGTTCCACCGCGACCTGGCCCGGCCGTTCTTCTGGGAACAGTCCGCCGCGCTCGTCCACGGCCGCCGCATCTGGGAGGACGCGCGCGCCGCGGGCCAGACCGTCGGCATGGCGTTCTTCCAGCAGAGCCTCGGCGAAAGCGTCGATCTCGTGATTTCGCCCAAGCCCATCCACCGCCACCACGGCGGGATCGTGATGGATTGCTATTCCCGGCCCGAGCCGCTCTATGCCGAGCTGTGCGCCGACCTCGGCCGCAAGTTCGATCTCTTCCATTACTGGGGCCCCCTCGCGCGCGCCAAGGTCGGCCGCTGGATTTCCGCGGCGACGTTGCGGATCCTCGCGCGGCCCGACGCGCCCGACCACCTTTTCGTCTATCTGCCGTCGCTGGACTACGACCTGCAGCGCCACGGCCCGGACTCCCCGCAAGCCGCCGCCGCGCTGGCCGAAACCCTCGCCCAGATCGAGCCGCTCGTCGCCGCCGCCGAAGCGCAGGGCCGCGACTGGCTGCTGACCGGCGACTACGCCATCGAGCCGGTCGCGCCCGGCGACGGCGCGGTCTTCCCCAACCGGATCCTGCGCGCCGCGGGCCTGTTCCAGACCCGCGAAACCGCGCGGATGCTCTATCCCGATTTCTTCACGGCGCGCGCGTTCGCGATCGTGGACCACCAGCTCGCGCACGTGCACGTGCCCGATCCGGCCGACCGGCCGCGCGTCCGCGACCTGCTCGCCGCCGAACCGGGCGTGGGCGAAATCCTCGACGCCGCGGCGCAGGCCGAGCGCGACCTGCATTTTCCCGGCCGTTCGGGCGACCTGCTGCTCGTCGCGGCGCCCGGCCGCTGGTTCGCCTATCCGTGGTGGACGGAGCCGCGCCAGGCCCCCGACTACGCGCACCAGATGGACATCCACAACAAGCCGGGGTTCGATCCCTGCGAGCTGTTCTTCGGCTTTCCGCCGCCGCACGTCTCGCAGAAGACCGAAAAAGTCCGCGGCACCCACGGCCGGTCCGGCCCGGGCCATGAAATCGCCGCGGCGGGCCTGTTTCCCGAGGCGCGGACCTTCACCGAGCTGGCGGCGGGCCTGCGCGGCCGCTTCGCGCAGGCACGCTGACGCGCCGCGCGAAAGTTTCTACGTTCTACGTAATTTTCCGGCAAAGTTTTTACGTTCTACGTAAACGCGCGGAAATTTGCGCTTGCGGACGGGGCGGGGGTTCGGGCATCCTGCGTTTCTACGAATAGGAACAACCCCAGGAGAATCCCCATGATGCCGCGCCTGCGCTCCGCCGCCCTTGCCGTTCTGTTCGCCGCTGCCGCGGCGTCCGCCTACGACCAGCCCGCCGTCAACCTCGGCTTCACCAGCTTCCTCGACGGCATTCCGCCCGCCGGGCCGGGCTGGTACTTCGCGCAGTACGTCCAGTACTACGACGCCGGCAAGCTGCCCGACCTGCCCTTCCCCGGCGATCCGGAACTCGAGGCGTGGATCAGCCTGACGCAGGTCATCTACCAGCATCCCACGCCCATCCTCGGCGGCGCCAACGTCGGCCTCGACCTCATCCTGCCGGCGGCGGCGTTCGATCTGGAAGCCGACGGCACGCCGCTGACGGCGCAGGACGGCCTCGGCGACCTGCTGGTCGGGCCCTACCTGCAATGGGCGCCGGTCATGGGCGCGAACGGCCCGGTCTTCGTGCACCGCATCGAACTGCAGACCATCCTGCCCACCGGCGACTACGACGAGCAGTACTCGATCAATCCCGGCGGCAACATCGTGAGCTTCAATCCCTACTGGTCGGCCACCTGGTTCGTCACGCCCAAGTGGACGATCTCCGGCCGCCTCCACTACCTGTGGAACGACGAGAACGACGAGCCCAACGTCCCGCCCGATTCCGGCATCGCGGACACGCAGGCCGGCCAGGCGGTCCACGCCAACTTCGCGACCGAATACGAAGTGATCGCGAAGCAGCTGCGCGTCGGCCTCAACGGCTATGCCTTCCGGCAGATCTCGGACAGCCAGGCCAACGGCGATTGCGTGGACGGCAAGAAGGAGCAGGTCGTCGGCATCGGTCCGGGCGCGCTGTGGAGCTTCGGCCCGGACAACCACCTCTTCGCGAACGTCTATTTCGAGACGGAAGCCCAGAGCCGGCCCGAGGGCACGCGGGTGAATCTGCGCTACGTCCACCACTTCTAGGCCGCGCGCGGCCAGCGCCGCGGATTTCCGCCGCCGGGGACGAACGTCCCCGGCTTTTTTTATTAGCCCGGGGGCGGGGTGGCGGCGGGCGCCCGGGCGGCGGGCGGCGGCGGTTCTTCGCCGGCGATCGGCGCGAGGACGAGGCGCAAGCCGTTGACGGCGCCGCGGGCGTTGCCGAGGAAGCCGTAGGACATTTCGCAGCCGAGGCGCGAAGCGGAATGGTCGTCCCAACCGCCGCCCTGCCAGCCGCCGAATTCCTTGCCGCCGGCGATTTTCGAGGTGGTTTCCCACACGTTGCCGCCGGCGCCGAACAGGCCCCAGGAATTTTCGCCGCTGGCTTCGACGGGCGCGGTGACGGCGAATCCGTCCTGGTAGCCGGAGATGAACTGCAGATCCTTGAACGCCGCGCCGAGGCTTTCGTCGCCGTAGTTGCCGCGGTTGGGCGGCCAGGCTTCGCCCCAAGGGAACACCGACGACATGCCGGCGCGGGTATAGGCGATGGCTTCGGCGCGCGACGGCAGGCGATAGCGCCAGCCCGGCAGCAGCTTGCCGGCGGCGCGCTCCTGCTCGGTCAGCCAGGCGGCATAGGCCACCGTGTCGTCGAAATTCACGCGCACGACGGGCTGGCGCGGCTCGCGCAGGCTCAGCTCCCGGAACTCCCCGCTGTCGTGCGCCGGATCCATCGGCTGGAATTCTTCGTTGGTGACCTCGAACCGGCCGACCCACATGCCCAGCGGCGGCACCCAGACGAATTCCATCTGGCCGGTCTGCGTCACCCAGGGCTGGCCTTCGACCGGCAAGGGCGTGGTGGCGACGAGCTTCTGGACGGCCGGAATGATCGCCTCGTTTTTCTTCGGCACGACGGGTTCCGGCCGGATGGGCACGTTGGCCTTGCGTTCCGGCGGCGGGGGCGGAGTCCGGATCGCCTCGGCCACCAGATAGCCGCCGCCGCCCAGCACGGGGATGGCCACCAGCAGCGCGAGCGTCGCGGTGATGCAGCGCCGGATGCGGCGCCATTCGGCCGGGCTGCGGCCGCGGCGGCGCAGCACGCGCTCGCCGCCCAGCGCCCGGACGAAATCCGCGCAGGTGGCGAAGCGGTTGCGCGGCCGCGGCGCGGTGGCGCGCCGCAGCGCGGCGCGGGCCGCCGCCGGCAGGAAATCCGGTGGATCGTCGGCCGGTCCGGGCGGCGCTCCGGCCAGCACGTCCCACGCCAGGATGCCCAGCGCGTACTGGTCGCTGCCCGAATCGGGTTCGGCGTCCTCGTCGCGCAGTTCGGGGGCGAGGTAGCTGCCCGTCACCCCCGTGCGGACCGCCTTGCCGCGGACGAATTCCACGTGGCCGCGCGTCATCAGGCCGAAATCCGTCACGCGCACCACGCCGTCGGGACCGATGAACACGTTCGACGGCGTCAGGTTGCAATGCGCGATCCGCTGCTGGTGGGCGAAATCCAGCCCCGAGGCGATCTGCAGCAGGATCGGCAGCGCTTCGGCCAAGGTCCGCCGGCCGTTTTCGCCCTGCCGGGCCCAGGTTTCGACGTCCAGTCCCGGCGCATAGTCGCCCACCACGTAGGTCTGTTCGCCGGCATGCACGATCTGGCGGATGATCGCGATGTTGGGATGCAATTTGCCGGCGACCCGCCGGATCTCGGCGTGCAGCACGTTCAGCAGTTTCTTCGACCGGCGCAGGTCGGGCGGCAACCAGCGGATGGCCACTTGCTGCCCCGTCTGGCGGTCGAGACATTGCCAGACCTCCCCCATCTGGCTCGCGCCCAGGATGGCGACGACCTCGTAGCGGTCCAGCAGCACGGTCCCCACGCGGAAATCCCGGGGGCGGTGGTCGACCAGACGAGACTCTTCCGCGCGCGCGATTTTGGTCGTCTGGGTTGTCATGACCAAGTCACTTTGACATTTTTCCCGTTGGGCGGCAATAGGCTCCGGCGGAAATTAACCGTAATTTCATCATCAGCGCGCAGATTCCGCGTTCACCCAGACGTCCGGCCACTGGTCGTTGCCGGAGTGGAACGAAACGCGCGCCGCGCGCTCCGGCGGATCGCCGAGGCGCCACAGGAAGATTTCGTAGTCGGCGACGTCGTGTTCGTGGTCGCCGCGCGAGGCGCCGAAGACCAGCAGCGCGCCGTCGTTGGAGACCCGCGGAAAATACTCGTGGCTCCACTCGCCGGGCAGGTCCAGCAAGGTTTCGAGACGGCGGCCGGCGCGGTCCACGCGGCAAATGCGGTTTTTCAGGCGCCCGCCGGACTCCACCAGCACGAGCCACTCCCCGTCCGGCGCGAACGCGAGCTGGCAGCCGCCGGCGACGCGCGTTTCTTCGCCGCCGGGCAACGCGAACAGCGACGTGCTGCGCGTTCCGCCGCGCACGGTGAGGGCCAGCCGCCCGCCGCGCGGATCCAGCGCAGGCCCCGTCCAGATCCGGCGCTCGCGGGCGCCCAGCAGGATCGTTTCGGCGCCCGTTTCCGCGTCCGCCTGCACGACTTCGCGGCCGCCGCGCTGGAACACGACGGCCCGGCCATCGCCCGTCCAGCCCGGCTCCGCGCCGCGTTCCGCCAGCAACCGCTCCCGGCCGCTGGCCAGATCCAGCACCCAGACGTCCCAGTCTGCCTCGTTGCGGAACGACACCCACGGCAACCGCGAACGGGCGAAGGCCACCTGCGTGCCGTCCGGCGAGATCTTGGGCGAGCGGTCCACGTGCGGATCGGTCGTCAGGCGCGTGAGCTTCCCGCCCGGCCAATCCAGACGGACGAGATCGTGCTGGCCGAACATCGTCGAGCTCCAGACGATGAAGCCGCGGCGCTCGCCCCATGCGGCCGCCAGCGCGGCGCGCTCGGCCGCGCCCATGTCCAGGACCGCGCCGGAACCCGGCGCCGTTTGCGCGCCGGCTTTCTGCTTGGCCCGCCACCCGAGGGCGCCGCCGAACAACGCCAGCGCCAGCACGAGGCCGAGGCCGATCCCCAAGCCCGTTTTGCCGAGGCGCACGCGCGGCCTGGCCGCGCCGCCGCGCCGGCCCCACAACAGGCCCAGCAAGCCCAGGCCGCCCAGCGAATAGTCCACCATCTGGCTGGCCACGTGCGTGCCCAGCAGCACGAGCGCGGCATCCGCGCCCGGCACGCCCGCGAAGCGCATGGCGCCGGCGCCGGCCGCTTCGTAGCTGCCCAGGCTCAGGAACGTCGGCACCGGCAGCGCCGCGCCGCCTTCGCCGCCGATCAAGCCGATCAGCGTCTGCCAGACGGGCAGATCCGCGAGCGCCGGACGCAGCACCCGCGCCACGCCGTAGAAAGCCGCCGCCAGACCGGCGTATTTCACGACGCGGATGCCCACCGAAAGCGCCGCCGCTTTCCACAGCACGCCGCCGCCCCGGACCTGCCGGAAAGAAGCCGCCAGTTTTTCCATGAATTCCTCCAGCCAAGCCACCCCCCGCCACCGCCGCGCGCGCGCCGGCAGGCGCGCGGCCACCGCCGCCGCCCAGCCCGGCCCGCGGAAAAGCAGCACGCCGCCGACCGCCACCGCCGCCAGCACCGCGCCGGCGCCCCACAGCAGCGCCAGGCGGCCGGCGGTTTCGGCCACGGGAATCGCCACCGCCGCCGCCAGCACCGCCGCCAGCGCAAGGAAATCGAACAGGATGCTGATGGTCATGGACGACACGCAATCGGCGCTTTGGACCCCTTCGCCGCGGTTGAGCAGGGCCCAGTAGGCCAATTCGCCCGCGCGCGCCGGCAGCATGTCCACGAACATGTTGCGGGCCAGCGTCACGCCGAACATCCGGCCGCGGCCGGGCAGCGGCGCCACGCCGGCCCCCGCCAGCAGCAGGCGGTAGCGCACGGCCCGCAGCCAGCCCTGCAGCAGCTGCGCCGCCGCGTAGACCGCCCAGGCGCCGAGCCCCAGCGCCGCGACCGCCCGGGCCACGTCCGCCGCCGACGAATCCGCCGCGTGGAACACCAACGCCAGAATGCCCGCCGACAGCGCCAGCGACAGACCGAATCTCCATCTCTTGCCCATGCCTGTTTGTAGCCTCCGCGAACGGAAAAAGAAACCCTTTTCCCGCCCGCTCCGCTCGGCTACCTTGGACTCCATGAAGGCGATTTTCCGGTTTTTTTGGCGCGCGGCGCGCGCCGCGCTGGCGCTGGGCGGGCTGGCCGCGCTGCTGTTCGCCGCCACGCTGTTCACCAACCTGCCGTGGCGGGCCTACCGCGCGCTGGCGCGCGTGCCCGCGGCCGCGGCCGGCGAGCCCAGCCATATCCTGGTGATGGGCGGCAGCGGCATTCCGGGCGAGTCCGGCCTGTGCCGCACCTTTTTCGGCGCGGAGGCCGCCCGGCGCCATCCGCGCGCCCAGGTGCTCCTCGCCCTGCCGCTGGGCACCAACGAGTCGTTCGCTTCCCGCGCCTATTTCGACGAGCTGCGCCTGCGCGGCGTGGCCGCCCGGCGCCTCCGCGTGCTGGCCGGCGGCCGCAACACCCGCGAACAGGCGCTGCGCCTGGCCGAAACCTTGGCGGACGCGCCCCGGCCCGCCCACGTCCTCATCGTCACCGATCCCTACCACGTGCGGCGCACCGCCGCCTGCGTCCGCAAAGCCGCCGCCGACCGGCAGCTGGACGTCCGCCTCGACGCCCTGCCCGTCTTCCAGTTGTCCATCGACGACCCGCTGGCCTTTCGCGCCGCGGAACTGGACGGTCCCGGACCGGCCCCCGCCGCCCGCGCCGCGGCCCCCGACGTCGGCGGCGCGTTACGCTTCCGCTACGACGTCTGGAACAACCTCGGCTACGTCGTTGACGTCTTGCGCGAGGCCACCGCCTTGATCTATTATCGTTCCCGCGGCTGGATCTAGGATCCGGCCACCCGAAAAACAACGACCCTCCAAAGGAATTCCCCATGTCCTTCCCGCGCCGCCCCCGCCCCTGGTTGTTCCTGCTCTTGTTGCTCCCGCTCGCCTTGGTTTGGGGATGCGGCGGCGGCGGCCCCGACGGCGACGACAACGACGACAACGCGGCGGAAACGGAAGAAACCGTCGCCGGCGACAATTCCGCGTTCGTCGGAACCTGGGCGCTGCGCGGGGCCGACGGCAAGCTCGCGTGGTACATCCTGTTCAAGGCCGACAACAGCTGGCTGATCTCCGACACGGCCGACGGTTCCGCCCGGCGCGTGTTCGGCACCTACGTCGTCGAGGGCAACGTGGCCGCCGGCCCGATGGTCAACCCCGGCACCGGCGAAGGCGAAATCGTCGCGACGCTCTCGGGCGCGACGCTGAACCTGGATTTCGTGGAATTCTGGCACAGCCCGCCCAAGCACGTCCCCTATACCGGCACGAAGCTGTAACGGCCGCGCGCCGCGCCGGCAGGAAAAAGAACGAGGCCGCCCTGGGGCGGCCTCGTCGTTGGATCGGCTGAGCGGACGGCTCAGTTGCGGCTGCGGGCGCGGGGCGCGCAGCACTTGCCGGTGCCGCGGAAGATCAGGTCCATGCCGCTGAGGGTGCCCAGCGTGTTTTCCGCCGAGCGGCGCAGCGTCGTCAGCCCGTCCAGCTCCACGTTGTCGATCCGGCCGCACTTCTCGCACAGGAAATGCGCGATCTGGCGCTCCTTGGAGGTGCCGTAGCGGGCGTGGCTCTTCCAGGTGGTGATCCGCCAGGCCAGCCCGGCCTCTTCCATCATGTTCATCGTGCGATAGACGGTGAACAGCGAGATTTTCGGAATCGCCGGCCGGACCGCCCGGAAGATGGTGTCCACGTCCGGATGGTTCTTGTTCGTTTCCAGTTCCCGATAGATCGCGAGCCGCTGTTTGGTCAGCCGCAATCCGGCAGCGTGGAACATCTGACGCCATTCGCGGTTCTGCGCCTGCTCGTCCGCCGAGACCGCTTTCCTCTTGGGGGTGTTCTTTTTATTTGCCATGATTTGACGGAATGTAATCGCGTAATCATTCCTTAACAATATCTTTTTTCAAAAAAATGAATTTGGGCTCAATCCTTGCTTTACAAGAAGATCCGCCCGGCCGGGATCGTTTCCACGGCCGGGCGGAACAGATGATCTGCAACTATTTGTTGATCTTGTAGTTACAGATGCATTCCAATGCCGGCGATCAGGCTCAGATCGTTGCGTTCCTTGCCTTCGGCCGGGGTGTTGTCGTACTTGCTTTGCAAGACAACGCGCAGGCTCAAACGGTCGCTCATGGCCGCTTCGACGCCGATTTCGCCTACCAATAGATAATTGTCGAAGTCTTCGGCTTCAGGCAAATATTCGAGCGATTGCACCAGCTTGGCGTTGGGCAGCGCCTGGCAGACGTAGCGTTCCGCGAAGCGCAGCGCCAGATAGTCGTCGCGCGCGCCGCCGACCTTTTCCCACAGATAGGCGGGGCCGGCTTCGAGCGTGAGTTCGCGCCGGTCGTTCTTCACCAGATAGGCGCCCAGGCCGGGGCCCAGCGTCGCGCGGTAATCGACGTCCGCGACGTCGTCGTACAGCGCCGTCCCGTCGAGCGACAAAAACGTCCGCGGACTCAGCGTTTTCTTCACGTTCGCGAAGAGCTTGGCGTTCTCGACCGTTTTTTCGTCCGTCTCGGCGACGGTTTCGCCGCCGGCTTCGTCGACGGTCTTGGTTCGGACGGTGCTTTCGCCGTAGTTGAACTCGGCGCCCGCGAGCACGGAGCCCAACCCCTCCTGCGCGCCTTCGGTCTTCAGGCCGACGTTCGCCGCCAGCGTCTCGCTGTTGCCGTCGGTCAGCGTCAGGCCCGCGTTCAGCGCGGTCGCCCAGCCGGCCGGAGCCGCTTCTTCGGCCGCCGCCTCTTTGTTCGCCTTCTTTTCCGCCGCCGCGGCCGAAGCCGCCAGCGCCAGCACCGCCAAAACCGTCCAAAGCTTCTTCATGTCGGTTTCTCCCTGTTGCCTGTCTGGCTTATTTCGCCGCCGCGGCTTCCTGCTTGCGGCGCAGGCCGTTGATGACCTTGACCATCGCGAACACCGCGAGCGCCACGATCAGGAAATCCACCACGTTCTGGACGAACATCCCGTAGTTCAGCTTCACGGCCGCCACTTCGGCGCCCGCCGCGTCCACGGTCGCTTCCTTCAGGGTGACCGCCAGCTCCTTGAAATCCACCTTGCCCAGCAGCATGCCCAGCGGCGGCATGATCACGTCGTTCACCAGCGAGGTCACGATCTTGCCGAACGCGCCGCCGATGATGATGCCCACCGCCATGTCCACCATGTTGCCCTTGACCGCGAACTCCTGGAATTCCTTCACGATGCTCATGTGCTTGCTCCTTGGGGTTTGTTTCCTACGGTTCGACATCTTAGCCGCCGCCGCCGCGCCGCGCAACCCCCGGAAGCGCCGGCGCGATTCGCCCGGCCGGCCGCAATTTTCGCTTTCCTCGCGCGGGCCGGCCCCCTACTCTTGCCCCCACAGGAGAACCGCGTCCATGTCCAGCACCTTCGGCACCCTTTTCCGCGTCACCACGTTCGGCGAGTCGCACGGCCGCGCCATCGGCTGCGTCGTCGACGGCTGCCCGGCGCGCATTCCGCTCGCGGCGGAGGACGTCCAGCCGCAGCTCGACCGCCGCCGCCCCGGCGCGACCGCCCTCAACACCCCCCGCAAGGAATCGGACGTCGTCGCCATCCTCTCCGGCGTCGAGCGCGGCCAAACCCTCGGCACCCCCATCGGCCTGTCCATCCCCAACACCGACACCCAGCCCGGCGACTACGCGGAAATGGAAACCGTGCCGCGGCCGTCCCACGCCGACTTCACCTATGCCGAAAAATACGGCCTGCGGGCCCGCTCCGGCGGCGGCCGCGCCTCCGCCCGCGAAACCGCCGCGCGCGTCGCCGCCGGCGCCGTCGCGGAAAAAATGCTGTCCGTGTTCCACCCCGTGGAAATCGTCGCCTGGGTCGAATCCGTCGGTTCCCTCGTGGCCCAGCGGCCCGATTTCGCCACCCTGACCCGCGCCGCGGTGGACGCCACCGCCGTGCGCTGCCCCGATCCGGAGGCGGCGCCGCGCATGGTCGCGGCCATCGAAGGCGCGCGCGACGCCGGCGATTCCCTCGGCGGCGTCGTCGCCTGCCTCTGCCGCGGCGTGCCCGCCGGCTGGGGCGAACCGGTCTTCGACAAGCTCACCGCCGAACTCGCCCACGCCATGCTCTCCATTCCCGCCACGCGCGGCTTCGAGATCGGCGAAGGCTTCGACGCCACGCTCCTGCGCGGCTCGCAGCACAACGATCCGTTCGTCGCCAAGGCCGGCGGCGGCATCCGGCCCGCCAGCAACCATTGCGGCGGCATCCAGGGCGGCATCTCCAACGGCGAAACGATCTTCTTCCGCGTCGCGTTCAAGCCCGTCTCCACCATTTCGCTGCCGCAGCCGACCGCCGCCTTCGACGGCACGCCCGTGACGTTCGCGGCCAAGGGCCGCCACGATCCCTGCGTCCTGCCCCGGGCCGTGCCGGTCGTGGAAGCGATGGCCGCCCTCGTGCTGGCCGACGCGTTTCTCCAGCAGCAAGTCCAGCGCATCCCGCGCCCCGGAGGTTCCCGATGAAATTCCGTTCCGGCCTGTTCGCCCTCGCGCTGGTTCCGGCGCTCGCCGGCGCCGCCCAGCCGCGGTCCGTCGCGCTCGTCATCCAGGACAATGGCCACGCCCAGATCACCGAAACCCACGACGTGCCGCCGCCCGGCGCCGCCGGCGCCGTCCGCATCGGCCCGCTGCCGGAAACCCTGCTGCCGGCCTCCGTCAACGCCGCGCCGCTCGAACGCGGCGAGACCCTCGACGTCGTTTCCCAGCGCTTCCTCTACGACCTGCGCGACCCCGCGGCCCTGTTCGGCGCCTATCGCGGCAGCGCCGTCGTCGGCCGCAAGGGCGACGCCACCTGGGCCGGCCGCCTGGCCGCCGTGCCCGATTTCTCCAAGGCCGCGCCCGGACTCCTGCTCGAAGCCGAAGGCCAGCCCGTCCGGCTCATCCCCGACCTGAACGCGCTGGACGCCGTCGAATTCCCCGCGCGCGCCGACCTCGCCCGGCAACCGACGCTCCTGTGGCAGCTCGCCGCGGACCAATCCCCGCCGGCGGCCATCCAGCTGAACTACGCCGCCTCCGGCCTGTCCTGGTCCGCGTCCCACGAAGCCATTTTGGCCGGCGACGCCCGTTCCATCGCCCTCGCCACCCGCGTCCATCTCCGCAACCAGACCCAGCGCGATTTCGCCAACGCGCGCGTGCGCCTGGCCTTGACGGAAAAAGGCCAGTTCGCCCCGCTCGTGCCGGCGGCCGGCGACCCGCGCGCGTCCCGCGCGCCCGCCTTGCGCTACGCCGCCGACGGCCAGAGCTGGGTGCCCGAGCGCGCGGCCGCGTCCGCCGCCGTCGTCGCCACCTACGACTTGCCGCAGCCGCTGACGTTGGCGGCCGGCGCCGACGTCCGCGCCGGCCTGGTTTCCGCGCCGGCGCTCGCGGCGGAAACCCGCCACGTCTACGACGGCGTCCGTTTCGACCGCTACCAGCGCAACCGCCGCACCGACGGCAACCTCGGCACCGAATACGCCACCGTCGTCGAAACCCGCCTGACCTTCGCGAACGAAAGCGCCGCGCCCTTGCCGCCGGGCGAATTCCGCCTCCTGCGCGGGCAGGCCGACCAGGCCCTCGAATGGATCGGCACCGACTGGCTCCCCGCGCTCAAGCCCGGCGAAAGCGCCACGCTCGACCTCGGCCCCGCCGTCGGCCTTTCCGGCCGCCGCCTGCGGACCGCCTATGCCGACGTCGTGCCGCTCCAGAGCGCCGACGAGTCTTTCGAGATCACCTTGGAAAACCAAGGCACCGCCGACCAGACCGTCGTCGTCGTCGAACATTTCTACCGCGGCGAAAAACACGAAATCACGGCCGCCAGCGCCAAGCACGAGCCCGGCGCCGATCCGCATTCCGTCCAGTTCGCCATTCCCGTCAAGGCCGGCACCAGCCAATCCTTCACCTACACCGTGCGCTACACGTGGTGAGCGGATCCGCTCCAACCGGACCCCGCCTGCTCGTCTGCGGCGTCAACTGGCTCGGCGACGTCGTCATGTCGCTGCCCGCGCTGCAAGCGCTGCGCGAGCACCAGTCCGGCACCGAACTGACCGTGCTGACCAAGCCGGGGCTCGCGCCGCTGTGGGCCTTGAGTTCCATCCCCCACCGCGTCCTGGCGCTGCCGGCGGCCGGCGGCGCCCTGCGCCCCGTCGTGCGCGCGCTGCGCGAACAGGCCTTCGACGCGGCCTACGTCCTGCCGCATTCCTTCCGCTCCGCGCTGCCGCCGTTTCTCGCGCGCATTCCCCGGCGCATCGGCCTGCCCGGCCATTTTCCGCGGGATTTCCTGCTGACGGAAATCCGGCCGCCCGCCGGCGGCCCCGGCCGCGCCCACCAGGTCCACGAGTACCTCGATTTGTTCTTCCCCGGCGAAAACCGCCGCACGTTCGCGCCGCCGCGGCTGACCGTGCCGGCGCCGGCGCTGGCCGTCCTGCGCGAAAAACTCGGCGCGCTCCCGCGGCCGTGGATTTCCGTCCTGCCCGGCGCCGCGCGCGGCACGTCCAAGCAGTGGCCGGCCGAACGCTACGCCGAGGCCGCCGCGACGCTCGTCGCGCAGACCGGCGGCTCGATCGTCGCCCTCGGCACGAAGTCCGAGCACGCGCCCTGCCAGCAGGTCGCGGCCGCCGCCGCGCCGAACGGACTCAACCTCGCCGGGGCCACGACGTTGGCCGAACTGGCCGCCGCGCTCGCGCTGTCCGCCGCCGTGCTCTGCAACGACAGCGGCGGCATGCATCTCGCCGCCGCCGTCGGCGCGCCGCTCGTCGCCCTCTTCGGCATCACCGATCCCGCCCGCACCGGGCCGCTGGGCGAACGCATCCGCCTCCTCCAGCATTCCGAGCGCCGCTCCCGCGACGTGCCGCGGACGTCCGCCGCGGCCCAGGCCGCGCTGCGCGCCATTTCCGTCGCCGAAGCCGTCGCGGCCGTCGCCGACGCGCTGCGGCCGGCTTGATTCAGCCCAGCGGCCAGCGCGCCAGCGGTACGTAGCGGCCCGCCGCGCTTTCGTAGAGGATCAGTTCGCGGACGGCTTGCGCCGGCAGCTCGTTGGTCGGGACCGCCCGCAGCGTTTCCGGGAATCCGCGCGCGTTCTTCAGCCGGTCGATCCGCCCCAGCGTCAGATGCGGCGCGAACGGCCGCGCTTCCGGCGTTCCGCCCGCCGCGCGCCATTCCGCCGCGACGGCGGCGTGCAGTTCCGCCAAGCCCGGCGCCTCCACGCCCAACCACAGCACCCGCGGCTGCCGCGGCGGACCGAACGTGCCCCAGTCGCTCCAGCGCAGCGCGAACGGCGCCGCGCGCGCCGCCGCCGCGGCCAGCGCGGCTTCCAGCTCCGGAATGCGCGCCGGTTCCGTCGCGCCGAAAAATTCCACCGTCAGGTGCAGGTTCTCGAGCCGCGTCCAGCGGATCGCCTCCCCGCGCAACCGCGCTTGCAGTTCGGTCCGCGCGCGCCGCAACCCATCCCCCGCCGCCACCGCCACGCCCGCGAACAGCCGCTTCGTTTCCATGCGGCGCCCCTACGGCGAAATCCGCGCGGCCAGCAGCTCGCGGATCGTTTCGTTCAGCCGATGGCGTCCGATTTCGTCCAGCGGCGTCCAGTTTTCGTTTTCGCAGACGTCCGTCCACACCGCGACCAGATCCAGTTCCGGCATGACGATCACCGCGAACCGCCCCCCGTAGCCCGAACCGAAAAACGTGCCCGGCGGCGCATCCGGCAGCAACCGCGTCCCGTCGGGCGTGACGCGGTTGTGCCACCAGTAGCCGCCCAAGCAACCCAGGTGGTGCTTTTCGTCCTTGCCGCCTCCGAGGGACCGCGCCCCCGCGACCATCTCGGCTTCTTGGCTCGACGTGCGCGGAAAATCGAGCGGCAACGGCTCGCCCAGCGTCTGCCGGAACAGGTCTTCGCTCAACAGCCGCTGCCCGTCCCACTCGCCGCCGCGCAGATAAAGCAACGCGAACCGCGCCTGGTCCCGCGCCGATATCCGGACCCGGTACGGACGCGAATTCCGGTGCACCACCGTCGGCGCATCCTCGAACCCGATGACCTTCCCCAGCAAATCGCCGTTGAGCACGGCGTCGTCGAGCCCCCGCGGACTTTCGTACACGCGGTGGAATATCGTCCAGGCCAGAAGCGCCGTCGCGTAGTCGTTGTAGGCGAACGCTTCGCCCGGCCGCTCCTCCAGGCCGTACCCCGAGGTCTGGCTCAGCAGATGCCGGAACGTGATGTCCCGATCCGGATAACCGTCATGCCCGTTCAATTCCCGGATTTCCGGCGCCCAGCGTTCCACGCGGTCGTCCAGCGAGGCGATCCGGCCTTCTTCGAGCGCCTTGAACACCAGATAGGCGTAGATCGGCTTCGCGGACGAGGCCACGTCGCCCCGGAACGCGACGTCGCCCCAGGCATGGATCATTTCGCCGCCGTGGACCAGGCAGCCGATGCCGCCCGCCTTGGCCGAAAACGCCTGCAGTTTCGCCGCCGAAAAACCCGCCGCTTCCGGCGCCTTCCAGGACCACCGCTCCGCGGGAAAGACCGGCCGCCGCTCCGCGGCGCGCCAGGCCGCGAACGCCGTGCCCGCGACCACCGTCGCGAGCGCGCCGATCCCCAACCACCGTCTGGCGGAACCACCCTTCATGCGGAGCCATCCTAAACCAAACCGCCGGCCCGGCGACAAAAAAAATCGCCCGGCCGCCGTTGCGGGGCGGCCGGGCCGTGCGGGCGACGCTAGATCTTGCCGGCGCCCTTTTCGATGAACAGGTGCCGGTTGAGCGCGTTGACGTAGGCCTTCGCCGACGCCATCACGATGTCGATGTCCGAACCCTTCGCGGCCACGAGGTCGTCGCCGTACTTCACCTGCACGGACGCTTCGCCCAAGGCGTCCTCGCCGTGGGTGACCGCCTGCATCGCGAACGACTTCAGCTCGCCCTTGACGCCGGTGAGGCGGTCGATGGCCTTCAGCGCGGCTTCCACCGGGCCGGAGCCCGTCGCGGAATCCTGGACCACCTGGCCGTCCTTCTCGATCTGCACCGTCGCCGTCGGGATCGACCGGTTGCCGGCCGAGACCTGCAGGCACTTGATGGCGTAGACCCGCGGCACGTCGGAGATGAATTCGCGCAGCAGCTCGACGATGTCGTCGTCGTAGACGACCTTCTTCTTGTCCGCCAGCGCGATGAACGCGTCGTAGACCCCCTGCAGCTGCTCGGCGCTGACCTGGATGCCCATGCGCTTGAGGTGCGCGGAGAAGCCCGCGCGGCCGCTGTGCTTGCCCAGCACCAGGTCGGTGCCGGTCACCACGCCCACGTCCTCGGGGCGCATGATCTCGTAGGTCTCGCGGTGCTTGAGCATGCCGTCCTGGTGGATGCCCGACTCGTGCGCGAAGGCGTTCGCGCCCACGATGGCCTTGTTGCGCTGGACCATCATGCCGGTCAGCTGGCTCACCAGGCGGCTGGCCGGGAACAGTTCCTGGGTGCGCACGCGCGACTGGATGCCGTAGTGGTCGTTGCGGACCTTCAGCGCCATCACCAGTTCTTCCAGCGAGCAGTTGCCCGCGCGCTCGCCGATGCCGTTGACGGTGCATTCCACGCCGCGCGCGCCGCATTCGACCGCCGCCAGCGAGTTGGCCACCGCCAGGCCCAGGTCGTTGTGGCAGTGCACGTGCACCACCACGTCCTTCAGCTCCGGCACGTGCTCGTGCAGGTAGGTCAGCAGCCGGCGGAACTCCTGCGGCACCGTGAACCCGACCGTGTCGGGGATGTTCACCGTCGTGGCGCCCGCGGCGATCACCGCGCGGACCACTTCGGCCAGGAATTCCGGTTCCGTGCGCGAGGCGTCCTCGGGACTGAACTGCACGTCCTTGCAGAACTTCTTGGCGTAGGCCACGCCCTCGACCGCCTGCCGGACAATCTCTTCCTTCGCCTTCTTCAGCTTGAATTCGCGGTGGATCGCGCTCGTCGCGAGGAACACGTGGATCCGCGCCCGGTCGCCCGCCGGCTTCAGCGCCTCGGCGCATTTCTCGATGTCGCCCTTCACGCAGCGCGCCAGCCCCGCGATGCGGCACTTCTTGATCTCGGACGCGACTTTCTTGACCGCCTCGAAATCGCCCGGCGACGCCGCCGGGAAGCCCGCCTCGATGATGTCCACGTTCAGCTTCTCCAGCTGCCGCGCCACCTGCAGCTTCTCGTGCAGGCCCATGCTCGCGCCGGGGCATTGCTCCCCGTCGCGCAGCGTCGTGTCGAAAATAATCACGTGGTCCGGTTTTTTCATGATATCTCGGTTTCCTGTCCTAAGGTCTCTCTCGTCGGCGGCGGGCAACAAAACGCCCGCCAAGGTTCACTTTGGCGGGCTTTCCGGAAAGCAGACGGCTCCGGGCTTCAACCAGCGCAACACCCGTCGCCCGCCGAGGCACGGGTGTCGCCGCGCAACGCGAGAAGCAGGGCCTGGATGGAAATCGCCGTCATCACGCGGGGAACTAAACCATCCCCCCGACGGCCTGTCAAGGGCCGCGCCCGGAAATCGCGTCAGTCCGGCGCGGAGCGCAGGCGCGGATCCAGGGCGTCCCGCAGGGCGTCGCCCAGCAGGTTGAAGGCGAGCACCACGGCGAAAATCGCCGCGGTGACGGCCGCCAGTTCCCACCACATGCCCTGCCACAGGCGCAGGCGGGCCGACGCGATCATCGTGCCCCAGCTCGGCTGCCCCTGCGCGCCGATCCCCAGGAAGCTCAGGAACACCTCCGTGCCGATCGCCGCCGGGAACCGCAGCGTGAACGACACCAGCGCCACGTGGACCACGTTCGGCAGGATATGCCGGAACAGGATGCGCCCGTGCGAAAAGCCCAGCGCGCGCGCCGCCCGCACGTAGCCGCGCTCCTTCTGCCGCAGCGTTTCCGCGCGGATCAGCCGGCAGGTGCCCACCCAGGTCGTCAGGCCGATCGCCAGAAACACGCCCAGCAGGCCCTGGCCCACCACCATCGCGATCGCCAGCACGAACAGCAGGCCCGGAATCGCCGCGAACGTCGTCGACAGCCAGATCACGAAATCGTCCGTCTTGCCGCCGAAATAGCCGCCGAGGCACCCGAGCAGGACGCCCAGCGGAATCGCGATGAGCGACGACACCACGCCGACCTGGAACGCGATGCGCGCGCCCTGCACCAGCCGCAGGCCCACGTCGCGCCCCAGCCCGTCCGTGCCCAGCCAGTGCGCGGCGCTCGGCGGCAAATGGCGCGCGGCCAGGTTCTGCGCCTGCCACGGCGCCGGCACGTCGCGCCACGCGAACCACGCGTTGGCGAGCTCGCCCGCCAGCGCCGCCAGGCAGAAAACCGCCAGCACCGCCAGGCACGCCCGCGCGGCGCGGCTGGCCCAGATGCGGCTCCACGCCTCGCGCCCGAACGAAACGCCGCCGGCTTCCCGGATGTCCGCGGCCGCGCTCATGCCAGCTTCACCCGCGGATCCACCCACGCCAGCGCGACGTCCGCCAGCACGTTCGCCGCCGTGAACAGCAGCGCGCCCACCAGCACGATCGCGCGCACCACTTCGACGTCCGCGGAATGGATGGCGTTCAGGCTCAGGTACCCCAGCCCCGGAATGCCGAAGAAACTCTCCAGCAGCAGGCTGCCCGTGTAGAGATACGGCAGCGCCAGGGCCACGTTGACGATCACCGGCCCCAGCGCGTTCTTCAGCACGTGCTTGAAGAGGACCTGTTCGGTCCGCAGGCCCTTCGCGAACGCCGTGCGCACGTAGTCCTTGTGCATCTCCTCCAGCAAAATCGTCCGGTAGAAGCGCACGTTCGTGCCCAGCCCCGTCGCCACGCCGATCAGGACCGGCAGCAGCAAGTTGCGCCACGACTCGAAGCCCCAGACCGGAAACCAGCCCAGCCGGTAGGCCAGCACGTACTGCCCGAACACGATCCAGACGAGATAGTTCACGCTCATCAGCGCCACGCAGACCGCGACGAGGCCGCGGTCCAGCCCCGATCCGCGCCGGTAGGCGCACAGCAGCGCCAGCGCCAGGCTGACGGCGAGTTCCACGACCAGGATCGGCACCGTCAGCGCCAGGCTCGGGCCGAGGCCGGCCTTGAGCAGGTTGCCCACGGGTTGGTTCAGGCTCGTGCTCGTGCCGAAATCCAGCCGCAGCACGCGGCCCGCGTAATCCACGAGCTGGCTGTCGAAGAAATGCCGCGTCGCCTTTTCCAATTCCACGCGGCGGATTTCGACCGGACCGCCTTCCGCGCGGAAAACGGGCGGCTCCGCGCCGCGGAACACTTTTTTCCACGTCGTGGAATGCTTTTTTCCGCGCTGCGGAAAACCGGGACCGGAACCCGTCACCGTCAGCCGCCAGCGGCCGTCCGCGGGCAGCGGAAAAGCGAACGGAATCGCCAATTCCTGGCCGGGTTCGAGCCGCAACGGGCCGGACGCGCCCGCGCCCCAGGCCGCGCGCGCGCCGGGCGCGGCCGTCGCGAAATCCGCCGCTTCCAGCGCGCGGGTTTTCGTCCAGCGGCCGCAGAAGAGGGGTTTGTCGTAGCCGCGTGCCGCGTCGAATTCCTCCAGCGCGCGCGCGCCGGCGTTCTGGCCCAGCACCTGCGCCGCGGGCGAGCCGCCCACGACGTTGAACAGCACGAAGGTGACCAGCACGACCCCGGCCACCGTGGGAAGCGCCTGCAGCAGCCGCCTGGCGACGAACCGGCCCATGTCAGTCCGGCTGTTTCCAGCGCGCGAGCACCTGCGCCGCCAGTTCCTCCGGCGTCCGGCCGGAGGTGTCGAACTGGACGGGAATCGCCGCGTAGTACGGCGCGCGCGCGGCCAGGAGATCGCGGATTTTCCGTTCGGGATCCGCGTCGGCCAAGAGCGGCCGCTTTTTCGAATGCGCGGTGCGCGCGAGGATCACGTCGGGCGGCGCCGTCAGGCACACCAGCAGGCCGTTGGCCCCCAGCGCGCGCAGGTTGGCTTCGCGCAGCACCACGCCGCCGCCGCAGGAAATCACCGCGCCTTGCTTGCGCCCCCATTCTTCCGCCAGCCGCGCTTCCTGGTCGCGGAACGCCGGTTCGCCGTCTTCCGCGAAAATGCGCGCGATGGATTTGCCGGCGCGGCGCTCCAGTTCGGCGTCCATGTCCAGGAACGGCGCGGCGGCCAAGGCCGCGACGCGGCGGCCGACGGCGCTTTTGCCGGTGCCCATGAACCCCACCAGCACCAGATTGCGGGAGCTGTCCATGCGGGGTTCCGCGGACGCGGGCGCGCGCTCCCTATTGGATCACGAGGCGCGTGGTCTTCATCAGCGCCTTCCAGAGCTTTTCGGGCGTATCGGCTTCCAGCAGCTTGTCGCGGTTTTCCGCCTTCTGAAACACCTGCGAAAGCCCGGAGAGCAGCTTCAGGTAGAAGGCGCTGGCGGCCGTGGGAATCACCATGAAGAACACGATGCGCGTGCTGGCCTTGCCGGCCGGATCGAACTTGATGGCTTTGGGCGCGACGCCCAGCGCCAGCGTCAGCGCGCCGCCTTCGATGCAGCGCACGTGCGGAAACGCCAGGCCGTTCTCGACCGCGGTCGAAATGATCGCTTCGCGCTTGAGGGCGGACTCCAGCAGCTTGCCGGCGTCGTCCACGAAGCCTTCGGCGGCCAGCTTCTGGCACAGCTCGGCGAGGACCGCGTCGCGGTCGGTGCCCTTGAGCGCCGGAACCATCAGGGCCTCGGCCGAAAACCGTTCGATGCCGATCTTGGGCGGATCGCTGCGGCGGGGCGCCTTGCGGGTGTTGCGGGCGCTGGCTTCGCGGTGGAACAGCAGCCGGGCGCAGGCGGGACAATGGTAGATCTTCTCGGCGGCGTGCACCTGGTGCACCAGCGACACCGGCAGCGTCATGCCGCAGGCCGTGCAGACCCCGTTGACCACCGGCACGATGGCCAGCGGGCTCTTCTGCAACAACCGCCCGAACTGCTGGGAGACGTCGGCGGGAAGCTCCTTCTTGAGCGAAGCGATCGAGGCATCCAGCTGGTCGAGCTGGGCTCCCGGCATGCCCGCTTCCTGCTGCGCGCGGGCGACGATGAGTTCCTGGAGCTGGACCAACAGATTGATGACCGGTTGCATGTGTTTCCTTCTGGCAATACGCGTGGTTAGTCCCGGCTTTTTACGCGCCGGGACCTCCCACGTAAAGGAAAAACGGTTCGCCGGGGGCCGGACTTACGGCCAGGTGACCATCACGACGTTGCTGCGCTCCTTGACGTTGCGCATCGACGTGCGGGCCAATCCGCTGACCATCAAACCGATCCGTTCCCCGCTGCGCGGCCGCCAGCTGCTCAGCGGCGCGACCTTGATGTGGCCGCCGCCGGACAGCACCGACATGGGCTTCGCGGTCTGCCCGTGGCGCAACCATTCGAAGGTCCCCGCGTACCACTGGCCGTTCACGTTGACGATCACCCAGGGATTGGCGTTGACGCCGTCCACGGCCGGCCAAGCCTTGGCCTTGTCGTACGGCATGTTGATGGAACCGCCGCCCACGCTGGCGTGCAGCGAGGCGGTCTGCGGCCAGCTCGACACGTCCGTGTGCAGCCAATGGATCGGACCGTTGATTTCCGACGGGAATCCGGCGGAAGAGCCGGTTACCGCGACGGGGGTGGCCCCCGCTTGCACGGCGGCCAATTCAGGATCGGCGGTCTCCGTGCTGCTGGTGCTCCACTCGCAACCGCTTGCCAGCATGGCGACAATTGCTGCCCATAGCCCGAGCAGATGCCGGGCCGTCGTCTGTTGGTTTTTCGTTAACATCTCGACAGCATACTAGCCCTTGAACATATTTCAAATATTTTTTTGGCCTTTTTGAGAAAAGTTCATCCACTTCCGGCGTTTTTCAGGCGCAATTCGCTCGATCGCATAGCGTAGCGCCGTGCGGGGCATGTGCGCCGCATGGGCGTCCAAAAACGCAAAAAGGGCCTGGATTTCCTTTTTACCGGCTTCGCGCAGCATCCAGCCCGTCGCTTTGTGCATCAGATCTTCGGGATCATCCAGCAAGCGCTCGGCCAACCAGAAGGTGTTGTCGAGCTGGCCCTGCCGGATGTGGGCCAGCGTAGAGACCATCGCGATGCGGCGCTCCCACAGCAGCGGCGAAGCCGCCAGGCGGCCGAGGACGCGCCGCCCGCCGCCCGGCGGCAAGTGGCAGCCCACGATGCCCGGCGCGCTGGCGTCCACCAGATCCCAGTTGTTGATCCGCGCGGTTTGGGAAAGATAGAAATCGAAAACCGCGCCGCGCGCCGCGGCGTCCCCGCGCGCATAGGCCCGCACCAGCGCCGCCGCCGCGAAAAACCGCGCCTCGTGCACCGGCGAAGCGAGCAGTTCTCCGGCGACGGCCAGCGGCACCTCGGAAAACCCCGCGAGCACCGCGCGCACCTGCGGCACCTTCAGCCCCCAGAATTCGTCGCCTTCCCCGTACTCGCCCGGCCCGGTCTTGAAAAAGCGGCGCAGGATCGCCGCCTGGGCGGGATTCCGCAGCTTCCGCAGTTCCCGCAGGACGATCGTCGCCGTGGCCGGCTTCGGCGCGCGGCGCATGTCCGACCGGCTCCGGCTTCGGCTAGGGCCAGGTGACCATGCTGACGTTGCTGCGCTCCTGGACGTTGCGCATCTTCGTCCGCGCCAGGCCGCTGACCATCAGGCCGATCCGCTCGCCGCTGCGGGGCCGCCAGCCGTTCAGCGGCGACACCTTGATGTGGTCGCCCTTGCTGCCGTCCAACACGCCCACCGGCTTCGACGTCTGCCCGGCGCGCAGCCACTCGAAGGTCGCCGCGTACCATTGGCCGTTCATGTTGACGAACACCCACGGATTGGCGTTCACGCCGTCCACCGCGGGCCAGACCTTCGCCTTGCTGTAGGGCATGTTGATCGTGCCGCCGCCGACGCTGGCATGCAAACTGGCCGTCACGGGCCAGCTCGACACGTCCGTATGCAGGAACTTCACCGTGCCGGTGATTTCCGACGGCCACAAGCCGTTGGTCGTCGTGCCGTCCGTGGGCGGATTCGTCGGGGTCGGATCCGTCGGGTCTGGATTCGTCGGGGTCGGATCCGTCGGGGCGGGATTGGTCGGACCGGGATCCGCGGGCGCGTTCGTCGAGGCCAGGCCCTGCAATTGCGCCAAAGTCACCGTGCCTTCGTTGTCCACCGAGGACGTTTCGCAACCGACCGCGAACAGCGCCGCCGCCAGCGCCACCCCACCCATCTGCATCCAAGATCCAAATTTCATCGTTGTGCCCTCCGCTCCGGCCTCCGGGCCGAGTGTGTTGCCCGTACATACGTCATGGTTCGAACCAACTCAAACACAATTTCAACAAATCTCGCGCGCACTCAGCGCGGCCACACCGGCGTGAGCATTTCCGGATTGCGCAGGTCCGCCTCGAAAATCCGGCTCAGTTCGCGCCAGACGGGTCCGGGCCGGCCGGCGCCCACGGGCCGCCCGGCGAACTCCGTCACCGCCGTCACGTTCGGGGTCGTGCCGAAGACCAGCATTTCCGCGGCTTGCTCCAGCTCCGCGCGCGGCACGTCGGCCTCTTCCACGCCCGTCAGGACGCCTGTCGGCACGAGCTGCCGGCGCGCCAGCTCCAGAACGCGCAACATGGTCGTGCCCAGCAGGATGTGTCCCGGCTTGGGCACCCGCAGCACGCGGTCCGCCGTCACGATGCCGAAATTTTCCGTCGGCAGTTCGGTCATGTGCCCGTTCTTGTCGAAGCCGAGCATGAAATCCAGCCCCGCATCCACGGCCTGCTTTTTCATCAGGACGTTCGGCAGGTAGTTCACGCTCTTGACCTGCGCGAAGAAGCCGTCCTTGTGCGGCACGCCGCTGACGCCCACTTTCGCTCCTTCCGGATGCGCCTCCATGAACGGCGGCGGCAACCGGATCGCCAGCACCATCAGCAGCGGCCGCGGACATTCGTAGGGATTCGCCGAATGTCCGCCCGGCCCGCGCGAGACGAATACCCGCACCAGCGCGTCGCGCCGCCCGCCCGCCCGCAGCACCGCGCCCACGATCCGCTCGACGTCCGCGCGGCTCCACGGCAGTTCCAGCGCGATGGTCCGCGCCCCGCCCTCCAGCCGGTCCAGATGCGCCGCGAGGTTGTAGATCGCCCCGTCCACGCACTTGAACGTCTCGAAGAGCCCGTCGCCGCGGTGCACCATGTGGTCGTCCGCCGGCACCACCATCAGGTTCGGGTCGGTCGTGATGCCGTCCCACCAGCTCGAATACATCGCGTAATAGCCGGCGTGGTACGCCGGGCGGTTCGCCCGGCAAAACGCCGCGAAATCCTCGGGTCCGAAATCCGTCTTCATGTTTCCGCCGCCTATTTCCGCTTGTGCGCCGGCGGCAGGCCCAGTTCTTCGCGGTACTTCGCCACGGTCCGCCGCGCCACCTTCAAGCCCTGGCCGTTCAGCTTGTCCGCGATGGCCTGGTCGGACAGCGGCTTGCGCACGTCCTCGTGGGCGATGGCCTTCGCCACGGCTTCCTTGACCGCCTCCGTGGAGATGCTCCCGCCGTCCGCCGTCTGCAGGCCGCCCGTGAAGAAGAACCGCAGCTCGAACGTGCCTTGCGGCGTCCGCGCGTACTTGCCGGATACCGCCCGGCCCACCGTCGTTTCGTGCACGCCGATCTTCTCCGCCACCGCCCCCATCGTCATCGGCTTCAGCTTCGAAATGCCGTGCTCGAAAAACTCGCCCTGCGCCGCCGCGATTTCTTCCGCGATGCGCCGGATCGTCGTCCGCCGCTGGTGCAGGCTGTCCATCACGAACTGGCCCGCGCGGATTTTTTCGGCGAGGTATTTCTTCGCTTCCGCGGCCGTGGCGGGATCTTCCAGCATCGCCTCGTATTCCGCGCTGATGCGCAGCCGCGGCAGCGCGTCCCGGACCGGCTCGACGACGTAGGTGCCCTCCGCGGTCTTGCGGATCTCCACCTCCGGCGTGACGTACACCGCCGGCGGCGCCGAAAACTTCAGCCCCGGCTTCGGGTCCAGCGCCGCGATCGCCTTGAGCGCGTCGGCGACCGCCGCCGCGTTCAGCTTCGCCGCCTGCGCGAGTTGCGCGGCGGTCTGGTTCCCCAGTTCTTCCAGATGCTCCGCCACCAGGCGCGCCGCCGGCGATTCTTCCCCGTGGCCCGCGCGGCGCAGCTGGATCAGCAAACATTCCTTCAGATCGCGCGCCGCCACGCCCGGCGGGTCGAACTCCTGCACCACCGCCAGCGCCGCGCGCACCGCCGCTTCCGGCGCGCCGGACTCGCGCGCGATTTCCGCCACGTCCGCCGCCAGCCAGCCGTTGTCGTCCACGTTGCCGATGATGTAGGCGCCCGCCTGCTTCTCCGCTTCGTCCAGGCCGGACTCGTTGAGCTGCTCTTCCAGGTGCGCGTGCAGCGACGGCGGCGCCGTGATCGAATCCAGGAAGAACTGCCGCTTTTCCTCCGCCTCGGGCGACGGCGCCGGCGTGCCGGGCGCTTCCTCCAGCGGCCGCGGCTCGAGCATCTGCTCCAGGGCGTCGATCTCCCGGCCGAAATCGTCCGGCTCGAAGTCGTTTTCCTGGTCCACCTCGTCGGAGGCCGTCGCGGCCAGCGGCTCGGGCCCGGCCAGCGCCCCCTCGCCGTCGCTCGGCTTTTCCTCCAGCACGGGATTGCTTTCCAGCTCCGCCCGGACCAGCTCGCGCAGCTCCGGCCACGGCACCTGCAGGAAACGCAGCGCCTGCAGCATGCGCGGCGCCAGCTTCATCTCCTGCCGCATCTGCGGCGTCTGGAACATCCCTTGCTTCATCTTTTCCGCAACCTTACCGGATTTTCCCGCCCCTGCAAAACGCAATCGGGGCCGGCGGCTCCCGCTAGTCCGCCGCCTCGGATTCCGGCGTCCCGCCGCGCTCGCATTTCCGCCCCGAGGCCAGCACCTCGTCCACGCGCCCCAGCAGCGTCGCGGCGTCCACCCGCTCCTCCAGCGTCCGCGCCAGCGCCCCGAATCCGCGGAACCCCCGCAGATACCGCACCAGATGCGGCCGCATCACCAGGCACGCCGTCAGTTCCGCCCCCAGCTTCAGTTCCTTGCCGCGCCGGCGCCCCATCAGGTCGATCTCCCGCCGCAGATGCTCGCGGATCGTGGCGCGCACCTCGTCCACCGTCGGCAGGCGCGGTTCGCGGCCCGCCGCCAGGTCGCGCAGATCGCGGAACCACCAGGGATCGCCCAGCGCCGCGCGGCCGACCATCACGCCGTCCACGCCCGTTTCCGCCACCATCCGGAAAACGTCCGCCGGAGCCTTCACGCCGCCGTTGCCGATCACCGGCACCTTCCGCGCGCGCTTCACTGCCGCGATGAGGTTCCAGTCCGCCGGCCCCGAATGCCGCACCGCCGCCACGCGCCCGTGCAGGAAAATCGCCTGCGCCCCCGCCGCTTCCGCCCCCGCCGTCGTCTCCAGCACGTTGATCGTGTCCGCGCACCAGCCGATCCGCGTCTTCAGCGTCACCGGCAGCGCGCCGGCCGTCGCCGCCACCACCTGCCGGACGATCTCGGCCATCTTCGCCGGATCCCGCATCAGCCCCGCCCCGTCGCCGCGGTTGCGGATCTTCGGCATCGGGCAGCCCGCGTTGACGTCGATGAAATCGAACTTGTTCAGCGCCGCGATCTGCGCCGCCGCGTCCGCCATCGCGCCGGGCTCGGAGCCGTAGATTTGCGCGCCGAGGGGATGCTCGTCGCCCCACGTGTCCAGATAATGCCCCGTCCGTTCGTGGTGCCGCGCCAACCCCTGCGCGCTGACCATTTCCGTCACGACCGCGCCGCAGCCCTGCTCCAGGCACAGCGACCGGTACGCGCCGTCCGTGTAGCCCGCCATCGGCGCGAGAAACACCGGCCACTCCACGCGGAGCGGACCGATCTGGACGGGTTGGAGCTGGATCTCGGACATGCGCGGCATCCTACGGCACTTTTCCTCGCCGTGGAAAATATTTTTGCGGCGCGGCGAAAGCTACAGGACGCCCTTGAACCGCTCGCGCAACCGGTCGACGTGGGAGCCTTCCCAGTAGATCTTGCCGCAGTCGGGACAGCGGTAGAACGTGTCGAAGTATTTCTTCGTCTTGGGTTCCAGAAGGTCGGCCACCGCGTCCTTCGCGACGGGCACGATCCGCCCGTTGCAGTCCGCGCAGCGCGAAAACGGCCGGATCTGGCCCGCCAGGTCGAAGCGCCGCACCACCTCGTCCACCTGCCGGCGCGGCCAGACCGACCGCACCCAGGTGCCGTGCGTCACCGCCTTGGCGTGCAGCAACCGCCGGTCGCGCGTCAGCACGATGCGCCCCTGCGCTTCGGAAATCGCGACGATTTCGTCGTCGGCGTAGGCATTGGAATACAGCACGTCGAATCCCAGCAGCCGCAGCAGCCGCGCCAGCCGCCCCAGGTTGACGTCCACCACGAACGCGATTTTCCGCAGCGGCTTCTCGCGCAACCTCACGGCGGGCGCCACGTCGAGGCTCTCGAACACGGGATAGACCGCCACCCGGTCGCCGTCCCGCAGCCGGTAGTCGAACCCGACGGATTCGCCGTTGACGACGATCAGTTCCACTTCCACGTGCGGCACGCCCAGCGCCTCGATCGGATCCTTGATGCCGGGGTGCCCGTCGAACCGATAGACCACCGTCCGCTGGCGCTGCTCGGGCTTGAGGAAATCGTTGAGTTCCTCGTAGAAGCGAAATTCGGCCGCGAACGGAAACTCGCGCTCGTCTTTCCGCCGCGGATGCTTCATGGCCGCTTCCCCGCCTTCAGGCCAGGCCGCGCGCCTTCTTGATCGCCGCGTAGGCGGCGTTCACGCGCTGGAATTTCTCCGTGGCCGCCTTCTGGAACTCGGATCCCAGATGCGCCACCTTGTCGGGATGGTGCTTCATGGACATCCGCCGGTACGCCCGGCGCACTTCGTCGTCCGAGGCACTGGGCGAAATCTCCAGGACGCGGTAGTCCGCGTTCGGATCGGCCTTCGGCGCGAACATCGCCGCGATGGACCGCACGTCCGCGCCGTGCAGACCCAGATCGGACGCCAATCGCGCCAGCAAGCGGTCTTCCGCCGGATGCAGTTCGCCGTCGGCATGCGCGATGCTGAACAGGAAATGCAGCAGCGCCAGCCGCTGGGAGTAGTTCATGTTCCGCTGGATCTGCGCGCAGATCGGCCCGAGCGGGATGTCCCGGTCCAGCAGGTCCCGCAGCATCCGCAGCGCTTCCTGCGCGGTATCCTGCCCGAACTGCTGCGCGAAAAACGCCTTCACGACGGCGAGTTCGGATTTCGTCGCGCGCCCGTCGGCCTTCATCATCGCCGCCGTCAGCGCCAGAAGGCTGGCGATGAACCCGTTGCGCGCCGCTTCGGGTCCGGCCTGCGGCCCGCCGCCGCCTCGGTCGTTGCCTGCGCCGCCGCGTTGCGCCGCGTTGAACAGCGACCCCGCCGCATAGCCGAACAGCCCCCCCAGCGGCCCGAAAAACGCCCAGCCCAGCGCGCCCGCGATCCAGGGACTCACCATGTCATGCCTCCGGTACGGCGGAATCGCCCGCCAGCGCCAACAGGATCAGTTCCACGAGAAATCGCTTCCAGCGGCGGAATCCCGCGACGTCGCCGCTGTCCCGCCACGCCTGGACGGCGATCTGCCGCAGGCCGGGCAGTTGCGCCATCACGCGCGCGACGTCCGCGCCGTAGGCCGCCTGCTCGTGCCGGCGGAAGCGGCGGAACAGCGCCCGGCCCAGCGGACGCAACACCCCCAGCCACAAGGCAAGCACGATCAACACGCGAACCACCACGCGCAATCCCTGGCTCCAGCCCCCCGGTCCCGGCGCCAGCCACGTCGTCGTCAGCAACAGCAGCGCCAGCACCGCGCCCGCGCGGAACGGCGTGCGCTGCCACCAGCGTTTGCGCGCGGAAATGCGCGGCGGAACCGGCGGCGCGCCCGCCGACATCCGCGGCCCGGGCCGGGGCCGATTCAAGGCCCGGCCGATTTCGCCGGGAATGGCCCCGGCCAACCAGCCGGTGGTCAGGCCGGCGAGGGTGTAGTAGCCCAGATAGACGACCAGGAACCAGCCGGTCGGCGACAGTTCCCCCGGCCCGCTGCCCATTTTTTCCAGGATCCAGCGGCCGACCGCATCCACGGAATCCCAGAGCGAACGGCCGTAGAACAGGCTCATCACGACCAGTTTCTGGACGGCGCCCTGCCACAGCGCCAGCACTCCCAGCAGCAAGGCACCGAGCCGCAACGAAGGCAGCAGACCGAACAGAAGCGCGCCCGCCAGCCCTTGGAAAGAAACCGCCACGTAGGCCGGCAAAGGAGTATGCGGGCTGGCCGCCGCCTTGACCAGCAGCACCACCACCGTGGCCTTCAGGAGCGCCTTGACCGGCCGCTCCGCGAAAAACGCGATCAGCGCGATCAGCACGACCGCCGTCGAACCGACCACGACGCCGGTGAACGGCACGCGCAACGCGTGGATGAATCCGCCGAGTCCGGCTTCGTTGAGCGCCCACAGGGCCGTGAGCCGCTCCACCGCCCGGGCGCGGTCCAATCCGCTGCGCTCCGCCGGCATCATCGCGGCGCGGTCTCCCACGCCAGCACGGCCCAGACGAACTCGTGCCGGTAGCGGGTCTTGCCGTTGGGCCCGCGCGGCAACGCGCGGAAATAGGCCAACAGCCGCCGCTCTTCGGCGGGCGTCAAGGTGCCGAGTCGCCAGCGGATGCCGTCGATGAATTGCTCCGGCGCGGCGTAGTCCAAACCGCCGACGGTGCGCAGGAAGTTGACGCTGGCGCGGATCCCCATCTGGTACAGGACGTTCACGGCGTAAATATAGCCGGGACGCGGAACGACGGCGCGGCGCAGAACCCGATACACGTCGGCGCTCAGGAACGTGGGGCTGGCGTGCATCGTCAGGCAGCACCGGCGGCGGGCATGCGCGGTCATTTTCTCCAGCGCGGCGCGGAGATCGTCCACGTCCATCGCCCGGGAACAGAGGACGAGGTCGGCGCGCGGGACGCGCGTCCAGGCGTCGGTCCAGGCGCGCCGGTGGGCGACGACGTTGCGCACGTTTTCCGCCCGGGCGTTGGCGCGCAACAGGCGCAGCATTTCGGCGGAGAAATCGAGGGCGTGGACGCGGCGGACGCGGCGCGCGAGCGGCAGCGCCAGGTTGCCGCTGCCGCAGCCGACGTCGAGCACGGTCTCCACGCCGTCGAGATCGAGGCGCGCGAGCAGCTGGCGCGCATAGTCGCTGCCCTTCTCGTTGCGGCTGCGCGCTTCGGCCCGCCGGTCCCAGTCCGCGCGGGAGCGCGGGCCGAACGACGACCGCCGGCGCTGCTGCCGGTACAGCTCGTTGTAGTCGATATCCAGAATGGGATCCTTGCCAAGCATCGTCCGATGGACCTTCGCGGCCTACCTTCGCGCAGTTTGCGGCGGCCGTCAAAAAGATTCCGCCCGGCGCCGCCGGCCGCCACCGTTATATCCAATTGGATATAACAGAATTGACTCCGCCGCGGCCGGCCCTATAGTACGACCATGCCTTGTTCCGTCCATCGGGCCCGCGGTTTGGCGGGCTTCAGCCTGATCGAACTGCTGGTGGTCGTCGCCGTCCTGGCGCTGCTGGCCGCGATCCTGACGCCGTTCTTCCGCAAAAGCCTCGCCCTGGCCCAGGAAGCCGCCTGCAAATCCAACCTGCGCAACTGGGGCGTCGGCATGCTGGCCTATGCCGCCGACCACAAGGGCTTTCTGCCGCATCCCGACGGCCAGGAGCGGGAGGTCCGGGGCACCGACAAGGGCGAACACGGCTGGATGGACGTGGTGCCGCCCTATCTGGGCTCGCGGCCTTGGCGCGACCATCCCGACGGCCGGAAACCCACCCGCGGCATCTGGCAATGCCCCGCCGCGCGCTTGATCCCCGGCGCCCACTACAGCTATTCCCCGGAAAGCAAAGGCTACTTCAGCTACGCGATGAATTCCTATCTCGCCCACGATTTCAGTTTTGGTTTGCCGTGGGACGTCGATCCCCAGGCCAGCTTCCTGTTTCTCGGCCGGGCCATGGCCCCCGCCCGCACCATCCTCATGTTCGAACAGACGCTCGATCCCAGCCAAGGCAACAACCAAGCCGGCGGCCTGGGCTCGGCCGGCCGCTACGGCGGCGAAGACGCCCGCGCCCTCACCGAACGCCATGCCCACGTCTTCGGCGGCCTCGGCGGCAACGTGCTCCATCTCGACGGCCACGTGGCTTGGCGCAACGATCTCTGGGACGACAAACTCAAAAACCCGCGCATTCCCGCACGCGGCGACTTGACCTGGTTTCCCTACGTTTATTGAAAGCAAGGAGCAGCCCCATGGACACCGTTTCTTTCCGCCGCCGCGCCATCCGTTGGCCGGCTCGGATCTTTCTCGCCGGCCTGCTGGCCGCCGCGGGCATAGCCCGCGCCGCCGACCTCCGGTTGCCGATCGACGTCGACACCTATCTGGACAGCGCCGGGCCCGCCACCAATTTCGGCGCCGCCACCACCGTCAAGGTGCTCATCGGGAGCAACGGCTCCGCCGGGCGCGGCCTGTTCCGGCTGCCGACCGAAGTCGGCCAGTACCCCACCGGCAAGCTGGCCAAGGTCGAAGTGTGTTTCTACGTGTTCAGCGACCAAACCGCCGGCCGCGCCATCCGCCTGTACCCCCTGACGCGCCCCTTCGCCGAAGGCACGGGCGCCATTCCCGCCGACGGCGCCACCTGGAACACGTCCGATGGCGCCAACGCCTGGACCGTGGCCGGCGGCGATTTCGACGTCAACTTCCCCGTCGTCGGCGTGGCCGGCGGCGACGGATTTTTCCGCTGGGACGTCGCCGCGCTGCTGGCGCAACCTTCCGCCCGCAGCAATCTGCTGGCCCACGGCGCGCTGTTGCAGATCGAAGAATCCCCGCTCCCGCCCAGCGGCACGCCGCGGGCGCCGTTCACCAGTTCGGAGGGCACCACGGCCTCGCAACGGCCCTACGTCCACGTCGCGTTCGCCGCCCCCCTGTCGTTTGCCATCGTCGACGACGCCTATCTGGACAGCCGCGCCGCGAACGTCGCGAAAAACTATGGCGCCGCCATCACCGTAAAGACGCTGGTCAACAGCAGCGACGCGTCCGTCTGCCGCGGGCTGTTCCGGCTGCCGCCGGAAATCGGCCTCTACGACCCCGCCGACGTCGTTTCCGCCAAGGCGTACTTCTACGTCTGGCAGGACAACACCGCCGACCGCATCGTCACCCTCTACCCGCTGACGCGGCCCTTCGTCGAAGGCTCCGGGAACGACACCGCTCCCGCCGACGGAGCCACCTGGAGCACTTTCGACGGCACCAACGCCTGGACCTCCCCCGGCGGCGATTTCGACACGAATTTCCCCGTCGTCGGCGTCAAGGAAACCATCCTCGACGAGGCCCAGCACGACCGCTTCTTCAGTTGGGATCTCGCGCCGCTGCTGGCGAATCCCGCCGCCCGCAGCAACTTGCTGGCCCACGGAGCGCTCCTGATGATCGACGAAACGCCCGTGCCCGCCACCGGCATGCCCCGGGCTCCGTTCACCAGTTCCGACGATCTGAGCTACGCCCCCGCCTACCGGCCGCGCGTGGACGTGAAGGTCGCCGTGCGCGCGCCCCAAGTTCCCCAAATCGCCGTCGCCGACGGCAACGTGACCGTCCGGCTTGCCGACTGCACTCCGCTGGTCGCCTGCCGGATCGAACGGACCCGGGACCTGATGCAAACCAACGGTTGGACGTTCGTGACCAACGTGGTTTCGACCGCCGCGGAAACCAATTGGATGGAGCTCCTGCCCCCGGACTGGACCAACGCGTTCTATCGCGTCACGGCCGTGCCGTAAGGTCCTGCGCCCCGCTCTTGCACGGAAAGCTCGCCTACGGCTTCAGCATCCGGCTCAGGCGCTTCAGTTCGGCGGCGCCGGCAGTCTGGCTCTTCTCATAGATGGCCTGGTAGAGCGCCAGCGCCTTTTTTCCCGCCGGCGACAGCCGCGAGCCGCCGCCCTGCTTCCCGCCGGTGACCGAGACGACCAGCGGCTGCCGGAAACAGGAATTCATCGCCTCGATCAATTCCCAGGCGCGCTTGTAGCTCATTTTCATCTTGCGGGCGGCCTCGCTGATCGAGTGCTCCGCCGCGATCAATTCCAGCAGCCGGGCTTTGCCCGGACCGAGCGTCGCGCAGATGATCCGCAGGTGCGGCAGGCGCTCCGGCGTGCCGAATCGATCTTTCCGCGTTGGCCTGATCTTGCCCATGTTTCCTCGCTCCGTATCCGGGAATCGCGCCCACTATCGCATCCTGCCGCTTCCCCGCACAATGGAAAACGTCAGCCCCCGAATTCCGCGGCGATTTGCGCCGGCAAGGCATCGCGGTTGGCGAAAGTCGCGTCCAGCCGCCGGGTCACGCGTTCGCGACCGATCGTTTCCAGCCAGCGGTCCAGGGCGCGTTGCTGGATCACCGCCAACACCGGCGCGGAACCGCGGAACAGCCGGGCCACCGCATCCGGAAAGCCGGCCGCGTCCAGTTCGATCAGGCCGAGTTCGTCGATGACCACGGGCCGCGCCGCGGGGGCTTCCGCCAGGCTGGCCACCGCGAGCCGGACGAAATTCGCGCCGTCCAGTTCGTAGGGCACGGCATCCGGCGCCGCCGGTTTCCGCCGCGCCATGGGATGCCGCTCGCCGCTCCAAGTCTCGAAATAGAGCCGTTGCGCGCCTCGCTCCGCGCCGTCCCAGTGCGTGAAGAATCCGCCGGGCTGCTCCCATTTGAGAAGCTGCATCGCGGCGCGCACGACGGTGCTCTTTCCGGAACCGATCCCGCCGCTCAGCACGATTTTCGGAGCTGAGCTCATTTCAGGCTCCCGGCCAGTTGGCGCAGGCGTTTTTCGATTTCGGCCAGGCGTTCGTCCGCGCCGTGCTTGTGCAGGCGGAGGTGCTTGCCGTTCACCAGGTGGAATTCGTCGCGCCCCTTGCCCAGCAGCAGCCGGTCGCCGTCCGTCGCCACGCTCTTCAGCCCCAGCCCCGCCGCCAGGATCCGCAGCCGCGCGATCGCCAGGAGCCGCTTCGTCGCCGCCGGCAACGGCCCGAACCGGTCGCGCAATTCTTCGGCCAGCGCGTCCACTTCGCGCTCGAACGAAACGCCCGCGATCTTGCGGTACATGCCGATCCGCTGGCTCTCGTCCTCGACGTACGCCCGCGGAATCACCGCCGCGCTTTCTTCGCGCTCCGGATCGGGCGTCAGGTCCAGGAAGTCGAGGTGCACCGCCACTTCGATGATCGGCCGCTCGGCCTCGCCCTTCAGCCGCGCCACCGTCCGGTTCAGCAGTTGGCAGTACAGATCGAAGCCCACCGCCGCGATGTGCCCGCTCTGCGCCGCGCCCAGCACGTTGCCCGCGCCGCGGATCTCCAGGTCGCGCAGCGCCAGCTTGAACCCCGCCCCCAGGCTCGTGTGCCGCTTGATCGCGCTGATGCGCCGCCGCGCCACGTTGAACAGCGCCCCGTGCCGCGGCAACAGCAGGTAGGCGTAGGCCTGCTGCTTGCTCCGCCCCACCCGCCCCCGCAACTGGTACAGGTCCGCCATCCCGAACCGGTCCGCCCGGTCGATCAGGATCGTGTTCACGTTGGGGATGTCCACGCCGCTCTCGATGATCGTCGTGCACAGCAGCACGTCGTACTCGCGCCGCACGAACCGGTGCATCACGTCGGCCAGCGCCTTCTCCGTCATCCGCCCGTGGCCCACCCCCACCCGGATGCCCGGCAGCAGGCGCTCGAGCCGCTCGCGCATCCACTGGATGGTCTGGATGCGGTTGTGCAGCACGAACACCTGCCCGCCGCGGTTCACCTCCCGCAGCACCGCCTCCTTCACCAGCTCGTCGCTGTCCTGGGCGATGTAGGTCTCGATCGCCAGGCGCTCGCGCGGAGGGGTCTGGATCAAGCTCATGTCCCGAGCCCCCGTCAGGCTCAGGTACAGCGTCCGGGGGATCGGCGTCGCCGACAGCGTCAGCACGTCCACCATCTCGCGCATGCGCTTGAGATGCTCTTTCGCGGCGACGCCGAAGCGCTGCTCTTCGTCGATGACCACCAGCCCGAGATCGGCGAACTTGACGTCGCGCTGCAGCAGGCGGTGAGTGCCGATCAGCACGTCCACCTTCTTCTGCGCCGCCCGCGCCAGCGCCGCCGCCTGCTCGGCTTTCGTCCGGAACCGGCTCACCATCTCGACCGCCACGGGGAACCGCCCCATGCGCTCCAGGAAGGTCTCGTAGTGCTGCTGCGCCAGCACCGTGGTCGGCACCAGCACCGCCACCTGCTTGCCGTCCATCACCGCTTTGAACGCCGCCCGCATCGCCACTTCGGTCTTGCCGTAGCCCACGTCGCCGCAAATCAGCCGGTCCATCGGCCGCTTGGATTCCATGTCGCGCTTCACGTCGGCGATGGCCCGCAACTGGTCGTCGGTCTCGGCGTACGGAAAGGCCTGCTCGAAATCGAACTGCCACGGGTTGTCCTTCGCGAAGGCGTGTCCGTCGAGCGCCGCCCGCCGCGCCTGGGTCTCCAGCATCTGCGCCGCCAGGTCGCTCGCCGCCCGCTCGGCCGCGATCTTTTCCTTCAGCCAGCGCTTGCCGCCGATGGCGTGCAGTTGCGGCTTGGCGCGCCCCACCCCGATATAGCGGCTCAGCAGATGGGTCTGGCTCGTCGGCACGTACAGCCGCGCGTTCTCGGCGTACTCCACCGCCAGCGCTTCCTGCAGCTGCCCGTCGAACACGATTTCATAGAGTCCCAGGTATTTCCCGATGCCGTGGTCGACGTGCACCACCAGCTCGCCCGGCCGCAGATCGGTCCAGTCCGTCAGGCGTTCGCCCGTGACGTCGCGCGCGGCCGAACCGCCCGCCGTCTTGCGGCGCACCGGCAAGGCCCGCCGCGTTCCGTAGAAATCCGCCTCGGCCACGGCCATCCATTTTGCGCCCGGCAGCTCGAAGCCCCCGCTGAGCGCGCCCAGCCGCGTCGCGAATCCCGCCGGCAGCCCGTACGCCACCGCGAACCGCTTGGCCCCCGCCTCCGTGTGGAAGAACAGCTCGATCTTCCAGCTGTCCGCCGCGCGCGCGGCCAAGACCTCGAACCATTTCCGGCGCTCGCGCTCGAGCGCGTCCGGCGGCACCGCCCGCGCCGACAGCGCCGCGAGGCCTTCGCACGGCCGCGCGCCCAGATCCCGCGCCCCGTCGCGGCCACCCGCGTCGAGCTGCCCGCCGCCCGCGAATTTCTGCGCAAGCCCCAGCCGCCAATTCGCGAAGTCGCGCTCGGGGGTGCTCTCCGCCCCGCCGCGCCCCGCCAGCTCCGCGCTCATCGCGTAGTGGTGCAAAATCGCGGCCGGATCGAGCCACAGGAACGACGCGTCCGCCGGAAAATATTCCGTCGGCGCGACCGCCGCCCCGTCCGGCGCCTCGTCCGTCGCCGGCGGAATGGACAGTTCCTTGATCGCCTCCCGCGACCGCTGCTCGGCCGGATCGAAGCGCCGGAGGCTCTCCAAGGCGTCGCCGAAGAATTCCAGCCGCGCCGGCCAGTCTTCCGTCAGCGGCCACACGTCCAGCAAGCCGCCGCGGCGCGACGCCTGTCCCTTCGCCAGCACTTCCACTTCGAATTCGTAGCCCGCCGCCGCCAGCCGCTCGCACAGCGCATCCAGATCGTATTCCTGGCCGACCGCCACGCGTTCGCTGCCCTGCCGCATCCGGTCCGGCGCCGCCACCGGCTCCAGCAGCGCCTGCACGCAGGTCGCCACAATGCCCCGCCCCTTCCACGCCAGGCAGCGCTGCAAGGTCTTCAGCCGCTCGCCGCTCACGTCGGGCGCGGGCTGCCCCGACGCCAGCCGCGACGCCTCCACGTTCAGCGCCGGCAGCTTCGCGACGGATTCCCCCGCGCCAAAGGCCTGCAAATCCTGCGCCAGCAATTCCAGCGCCAGCGAGCTTTCCGCCACGACCACCAGCGGTCCCGCCGCCGCGCGCGACGCCGCCAGCGCCAGCCACGCCCGCGCCGCGTCCTCGACCTCCTGCACCGCCCCCAGCCCGCCCGGCGCCAGCGCTTCCTTCAAATACGCCCGGTCCGCCGGACCCGGAGGCGGCACGGAGAATTTCGCCTGTTCCGCGGACTCGCCCATGGCCTCAGCCCAAATACCGCCCGTCGCGCGCGCCGGTTTCCTTGCCGTCGCGGAGCGTCGCCGTACCGTTCACCCAGACCGCCGAAATCCCCTCGCAGAACTGGTGCGGCTTTTCGAAGGTCGCCAAATCGCGGAACGTCCGCGGATCAAGCGCCACGACGTCCGCGAAAGCGCCGACGCGGATCGTGCCGCGGTCTTTCAGGCAGAAATGTTCCGCCGGCAGGCTCGTCATCTTCCGCACCGCTTCGCCGACGGATACGGTCTTTCCGTCCAGCGCCGCGCGCAGGAACCGCCCGAACGTGCCGTAGGCGCGCGGATGCGGATGATCGTGGCTCAATGGCCCCGTCGGCGACCGGATCGACGCGTCGGAACCGATCATCACCCACGGTTCGGCGAGGATCTTCCACATGTTATCTTCGCTCATACCGAAGAAGATGCCGCCCGTGAACAGTTCGTCCGTCGCCATGAAGCGCAGCGCCGCGTCCAGCGGATGCAGCTTCCAGGCCTCCGCCGCCAACGCAAGGGGCTTGCCCGCGAACGGCGCGTTGTCCGGATGGCGCGTGCTGCCCACCCACACGTTCTCCCAGTATTTCTCGTCGCGCGCCGCGGCCATCTCCGCGCGGATCTTCGCGCGCTCGGCCGGATCGCGCAGGCGCGCCAAGATCGTTGCGCGCCCGCCCTGCGCCGCCCAAGTCGGTAAAATGACGTCCAAGTCCGTGCACGACGCCGTATAGGGATAGCGGTCCGAGGCCACTTCGATGCCCGCCGCCTGCGCCGCGCGGATTTTTTTCAGCGCCGCGTCGAGCTTGCCCCAGTTCGCCCGGCCCGCCGTCTTCAGGTGCGAAATCTGCAACCGCACGCCGCTGGCGCGCGCGACGTCGAGCGCTTCGTCGATGGCCTCCAGCAGCGTGCCGCCTTCGCTGCGCATGTGCGTGGCGTAGATGCCGCCGCGCCGCGCCACCACCTTGGCCAGCGCCTGGATTTCCTCCGGTTGCGCATGCATCGCCGGCGCATAGACCAGCCCCGTGCTCAGGCCCGCGCCGCCTTCTTCCAGCGCCGCGTCCAGCAACTTCGCCATGCGCGCGATTTCGTCCTGCGTCGCCGCGCGCGGTTCGATGCCCATCACCGCCGCGCGGATCGCGCGATGCCCGATCAGCATCGCCGAGTTCACCGCCGGCTTCTGCGCATCCAGCAACGCGCGATACTCCGCCACCGAATGCCAGTCGCCGGGATAGCTCTGCTCCAGCCAGTCCGACGGCATCGTGTAGCCCGGTCCCCTTGGCGCGGCGCTCGCGCCGCAGTTGCCCGTGATCTCCGTCGTCACGCCCTGCCGGATCTTCGACGGCGCGCCCGGCTCGATCAGCAGGTACGCGTCGGAATGCGTGTGCATGTCGATGAAGCCCGGACAAACCAGCAGGTCCGTCGCGTCGAATTCGTTCGCCGCCTGCGCCTGCGCCAGATCCCCCACCGCCGCGATGCGGTCGCCCGCAAGCCCGACGTCGGCCCGCACGCCCTCTCCGCCAAGCCCGTCCACCACGGTCCCGCCGCGCAAAATCCAATCGAACCGGTCCGATTTCATCCCCGGCACGCTACCACGTCCGCCCCCCGCCGTCACGCCCGCGCCCCCGCAAGCGCGGAAACGCAACCCGCAAGCGGGGAAAAGTATTCAGGCCCGTTTTCAGGCACAACCATCCGCGCATGGGCGGCCGCATGCCGCGGCGCCCCGCACAGGAGAAAACATGAAAACGAAACGAATCGCGATGGCGTTGGCGGGTGTGGTGGGCACGATGGTTCAGGCCGCGCCGCCCCCCGGTCTGCTCGCGCCGGTCGCCGTGGAAGACCTCCCCGCCCGCCGCGTGGCGTACGTCGAGCAAGTCGGGAATTTCCAGAACAACCCCGGCATCTACGACGTCTTGCTCCAGAAGCTCCTCGACTGGGCGCTGCCCGCCGGGCTCTGGGATTTCCCCGCCAAAACCCTGATCGCCTGCATCTATCCGGACGATCCCGCCTCCACGCCTTCGGATCAACAGCGCCTTTGGCTCGGCATCACGATCCCCGCCGACGCCGTGCCGCCGGCCGGCATCCAGGTCCTGACGCTCCCCGCCGGCCTCCATGCCGTCGGCCGGTTCGCGATTCCGTCCGACCAGTTCGGCGCGGCTTGGGGCCATCTCTACGGCGAATGGATCCCCAAAAGCGGCTACGCCCCCGCCGGCCTCGCCTACGAACTCCAGAAGAACGACTCGTCGGAAGATCCGGAGCAGAAGCACCTCGTGGATATCTGCATCCCCGTGCAGAAGCTCCCCGCGCCCTGAAATCCGCCTTGGGATTCGGCTGATGCGCCCCCACCGCACAAGGCGGTGGGGCCCGCCCGAGCATCGGTCGCCTAGCCCAAACGCGCCAAGACGTCCCGCACCGCGCGCTTCACGATGAAGTGGATGCCCGGCGCCTTGCTCCGGCGCGAGCCGGCCACGTTCAGCACCGCGCCGTCCGGCAGGCGGCGCCGGATCCAGCGCGCAACGCGCGCGACGATTTCGTCGTGCGGCCGCGTCGCATCGACCGCCAGCCACGGCTTGCCGTGCTGCTTCGCGAAATCGATCGTCAGCAGCGAACCGCCGTCGGGCTTGCCGTAGGTGAAAATCACGGTGCCGTCGGAATCGGCGACGTTCTTCTCCGTGCGCGGCGGATAGTGCCGGCTCCAATGCTGCCGCATCCAGTAGCGCGCGGGCACTTTCCCCTTTTCCGTGCGCCGGCCCTTCGGAATCCAGCCGCCGTACGGAAACCCCGCCTGCACGCACGCGCTCAGCGCGCCCTGGTCCGCCCCCGTCTGCCCGCCCGATACGATCTTGCGCAGTTTCACGGCCCCCATGTTCCCCATCCTGTCGATTCCTGTAAATCCTGTAATCCTGTCTAGATTGCTGTTGGCTGTTTCCTCGCCCCCGTCGCGTCGCGGTGCGGCCAACCGAAGTCGGCGACCCGGTCCAGTTCCGCCTTGTCCAGCACCGGCCCTTCGCGGCAGATGCAGATGCCGCTGCCGTCCACGCAGCAGCTCCCGCAGACGCCGATGCCGCATTTCATGTGCCGCTCCAGCGAAAGCTGGCAGTCGAGCCCCCGCTCGTCCGCCAATTTCTTGAGCGCCACCAGCATCGGCTCCGGCCCGCAGCCGTAGATCACGTCGAAGGCTTCATCCGCGCACAGCCGCGCGGCCAAGCCCGTCACGAGGCTCTGTCGCCCCAGCGTGCCGTCGTCCGTCGCGAATTCCGCGCCGACGCGCGAAAAATCGCCCAGGAACATCATCTCGGCCGCCGTGCGCGCGCCCAGCGCCACCCGGAACGACGCGCGGTCGCGTTCGAGGCGATGCACCAGGTAGCGCAGCGGCGCGATGCCCATGCCCCCGCCCACCACCAGCCCGCGCCCGCGCGGCCGGAATCCCCGCCCGAACGGTCCGCGCACTCCCAACCGCTCGCCCGGCCGGCATTCCATCAGCGCCCGCGAAAACGGCCCCACCGCCTTCGCCGTGATTTCGATCATTCCGTCCCGCACGTCGGAAACCGAAAACGGCTTTTCGTCCAGCCCCGGAATCCACAGCATGACGAACTGCCCCGGCTCCGCTTCGAAAGTCTGCTCGAACAGGAAGCTTTTGAGCTCCGCGAAATGGGTCGCGACCTGCTGGATCGGCAGGGAATGCATCGCGTGGCTGTTCATGGAGCCTCCCTCTTCGGCTTTAGACCCCCCTGGCCTTGTGCCAGGGGTGAATCAGGTCCGCCCTCCCGGTGCGCCAGCCCCTTTGCCTGCGCCAGCGATTCGAAACCGCGCTCTTTCAGGAACGCGGCCAGGCCGCGGTTGATTTCGCCGAACAGCTCGACGCCGCCCGCGTAGACGCCGCTGCCGACGCCCACCGCGTCCGCCCCCGCCATGATCAACTGCAAGGCGTCTTCCGCGCACGACACGCCGCCGGTGCCGATGATCGGCAAATCGACCGCTTTCCGGATCTCGTAGACCGCCCGCACCGCGATGGGCAGGATCGCCGGGCCCGACACCCCGCCGACCCGATTCGACAGCGCCGGCCGGCCCATCCCCACGTCGATCCACATCCCCGGTCCGACCGTGTTGATGGCCGTGAGCGCATCGGCCCCGTTTTGCCGGCAAACCACCGCCATCCGCGCCAGCGAAGCGCATTGCGCCGACAGCTTGATGGACACCGGCACGGCCCCGGCGTTTTCCTTCACCGCGTGCGTCACGCGCCCGCAGGCTTCCGGATCGGCCGCGAACGGCGCGCCGAATTCGGATTCCACGTTCGGACACGACACGTTCACTTCGATCAGATCGGGCTGCGCCGCCGCCACGCAGCGGGCCAGCCGGCCGAATTCGTCCGCGCTCCCCGCGAAAATCGAAACGAACAGCGGCGTCGCGCAGGTGCGCCGGTATTCGGCGAGTTCTTCCAGTTCGGCTTCGACGCCGGGATTCGACAGCCCCACGGCGTTGATCAGCCCCCCCGGCCACGGCAGGACGCACGGCGCCGGATGCCCCGGCCGCGCCGCGAGGCTGCACGACTTGGTCGTGACCGCCCCCGCGCCCGCCTGCGCCACGCGCCGCAGCGAGGCCACCGTGGTGCCCAGCACCCCCGACGCCAGCACCAGCGGCGATTCGAGCGCGAGGCCCGCGAACTGGACGGCCAGCGGATTCATGCCTTGAGATGTCCCGCCAGCTCGGCGAGCGAACAGACCCGCTCGCAATGGCCGCACTTGAAGTGCTTCGATCCGGACTCCAGCCGTTTGAACCGCGTCGCCACGTGCGGCTCCCCGTTCGTGATGCAATTGGGATTGATGCACCGCGCCAGGTTGTCGAACAGCTCCGGAACCTGGATCACCACCTTCTCGACGACTTCGAAGTTGGCGATGCGCTTGATGGTCACGCCCGGACTCACCAGCGCCAGCATCTGCAGCAGCCGTTCCGGCAGGGCGTCGGCCTGCAGCTTGATCATGTCCTTGCGGCCCATCCGCGTGCTCTTGTAGTTCAGGCCGAGCGTCACCACCGCGTCGCCCAGCTCGGGCCGGCGCCCGATCAGGGCCATGACCGGAATGCCGAGTCCGGCGACGATGTGGTCGATCACGAACCCGCGTTCGATCTTCGGAATCAGCAGGATGTTCTGGGGGGTCACGTCGCGCTCCTTTCTACGGCCGGGCGTCCAGCAGGTCGAGGATCAGGGCTTGGCGCATGATCACGCCGTTGCGGGCCTGCTCGAAATAGCCGGCGTGCGGCGTGGCGTCCACGTCGGGCGAGATCTCGTTCACGCGCGGCAGCGGATGCAACACTTTCAGGCGCGCCGGCGCGCCCGCGAGCATCTTCGCCTCCAGCCGGTAGCAGTCCTTCACTTTTTCGTATTCCACGAGGTCCGGGAACCGCTCCTTCTGGATGCGGGTCATGTAGACCACGTCGCTGTCGCGCAGCGCGTCGACCAGGCTTTCGCTTTCCCGGAACGTCGCCGTCGTGCCGGCCGCCGCCTTCGTCAGGTAGCCCGGCAGGCGCAGGCTTTCCGGCGAGATCAGCGTCATCGCCACGCCGTCGAACGCCAGCAGCGCCCGGCACAGGGAGTGGATCGTGCGCGAATACTTCAGGTCGCCCACCAGCGCGATCTTCAGCCCGTCCACCCGCCCGAAGAATTTCCGCAGCGTGTAGAGATCCAGCAGCGTCTGCGTCGGATGCTGGTTCGCGCCGTCGCCGGCGTTGAGGATCGGGATGCCCGCGATCTCGGCCGCCAGCCGCGCCGTGCCTTCCTTCGGATGCCGCACCGCGATGACGTCGGCGTACTGCTCCACCGTGCGGATCGTGTCGGAGAACGACTCGCCCTTGGCCGTCGAGGAATTCGCCGCCTCGGAAAAGCCGATGACGCGCCCGCCCAGCCGGCACATCGCCGACTCGAAGCTCAGCCGCGTGCGCGTGCTGGGCTCGAAGAACAGCGTCGCCAGGATCTTGCCCGGCAGCAGTCCCGCCTTTTTCTCCGCCGGCAGCGCCTCCACCCGCGCCGCCAGATCGAGATAGTCCAGGATCTGCTCCAGCCCCAGATCGTCGATCGAGATTAAATCCTTTTTCATTCTTTCTTTCTTAGACAGGATTTACAGGATTTTTCAGGATGATCAGGATTGAACGGCCCCAAACCCCTCGAATCTTTTCTCGGATTGGAATCCTGTAAATCCTGAGAAATCCTGTTCATCCTGTCTAAACTCCCATTCCCAGTTCGTTTTCCACTTCCGCCAGTTTCTTGGCCGGATCTTCGGCGGCCAGCAGCGACCGCCCCATGATCAGGTAGTGCCGCGCCAGCATCGGGAACTGCGTCGGATCGCCCTTCTGCGCGCCGAAGCCCGGCGAGTAGAATTCCTGCTGCGCCGTGAACGGCACGCCCACGGCCAGTTTCGCGACCAGCTCCGGCTTGGTCAGCGGCACCACGAAGGCCGAGACGCCCAGCACCGCCGCCTGCCGGCAGATCGCCGTCGCGGCGGAATCGGCGATGAACCCGCCTTCGGACACCAGATACGCCGGGTGCGTCATTGCCGCGCCGACGATCGGCTTGATCTTCCGCTCCTGCAGCGCATGCGTCCACGCGGCGAGCACGTGCGGCCCCGTGTGCGGGAACAGGATCGCCTCGTCGATCCCCGCCGCTTTCAGCACGTCCGCGAACAGCGCGCCCGTGTCCGGGATGTCGGTCGCGGCCTTCTGGTGGTCGTAGATCAGCGGCTTGTCGGTCCACTCGCGGATGCGCCGCACGGTCTCGGGCAGGCCGTGGGCCAACCCGAGCGCGAAGCCCAGCTTGTAGCCGTAGACGGACGCCCGGCCCGCCGTGCGGCACACCAGCCGCAGCGCCGCTTCAAGATCCGCCACGTCGAGCGCGGGAATGATCCGGTATTCCTTCATTTGTCTTCTCCTTCGTAGAAGCGCCGCAGCGCCTGGTGGTGGACGTCGTCGCCGGTTTCGGCCAGGTATTCGCACAGATCGGCCAAATCGATCGCAGCCTCGACGGGCGGCAAGCCCGCCGGCAGCGGCGTCGCGCGGCGGCGCCGGTCCACGGCCACCACGATTCCCACCGGCCGCGTCTGGAACGCGGCCTGGATCGCTTCGATGGCTTCGACTTTCGTGCCGCCGTCGCTGAGCACGTCGTCGACCATCACCACCGCTTCCCCCGGTTCCGGCAGATGCCCGATGAAGCGCCCGCGCTCGCCGTGCGCCTTGGCTTCCTTGCGGTCGTAGAAGAAACGTAAATCCCGTCCGTGCCGGTACCACCCTGCCGCCGCCGCGGCCACCGCCAGCGCGATGCCCTTGTACGCCGGCCCGAACAGCAACGACGCCTGCGGAAACGCCGCCAGCGACGCCTTCGCCAACGCGCGGCCCACGACATCCAGCTTCGCGCCGCTGTCGGCTTGGCCTAGATTCACGAAGAACGGCGAGCGGTCGCCCGACTTGAGCTGGAAATCGCCGAACTTCAGGCAGCCGCTGGCCACCAGGAATTCGATGAACTGTTTCTTTTCCGATTTCACGCGAACACCTCCCTGCCCCGCACGCCGGGGCGCACGCGGCCGTCGTTCCAGGCCGTTTTCCCGTTGATCGTCGTCGCCCGCACGCGCGCGGCGAAATCGAAATCCGCGTACGGCCGGAACCCCGCGCGCGTCGCGATTTTTTCCCGTGCGCCCTTCGCCGCCCGGCCGAGCGCGACGAACGCCAGATCCGCCCAGGCGCCTTCCCGAATGGCGCCGCGCTCCTCGATCCCGAAGCATCGCGCGGCGTTTTGGCCTGACAACTCCAGATAGCGCTTCCAGGAAATCTCGCCGCGCTTGGCGAGCGTCAACAGGATCGGCCCCAGCCATTCGAGGCCCGCGATGCCCGACGGCGGGTTCTCCCCCGCCTTCTCCGCCGGCGCGTGCGGCGCGTGGTCGGTCGAAACGAAATCGATGCCGCCGTTTTTCACGGCCTCAAAAGTCGCGGCGCGATCCTCCTCGGTCCGCAGCGGCGGATTCACCTGCAGCGCGGCGCCGCGGCGGAGATAATCTTCCACGGTCAGCAGGAAATAGTGCGGGCAGGTCTCCGCCCACACGTCGTGCCCGGCGCGCTTCATTTTCCGCACCCAAGCGAGTTCCTCGATCGTGCCGCAATGGGCGACGACCAGCCGCGGCCGCACCTTCGCCGGCGTTTTGCGCAGCGCGATCTCGACGTTCGCCAGCGCCGCCATAACCGCCGCGCGCGGCCGACGGAGGTGGTGCGAAAGTTTTCCACACCGTGGAAAACTTTTTTCCACACCGTGGAAAAATCGCCGCTCGTCCTCGGCGTGGACCACGACGAGGTCCTGGACGCGGAAAATCCGCGCCAGCGCGGCGGCGTCGCCGATCGCGGGCATGCTCGACGACTGCGCCATGTAGATTTTCGCCCCCGCGGCGGTTTCCGGCGCCGATTCGCCGCCGTCCGTCGCCTGCCAGTAAAGTCCGTAGTTGACCCGCGCCTTGTGCGCAAAGAGAGCGCGTTTTTTTTCGAACCGCTCGCGGGTCGCGATGGGCGGCCGGTTGTTGGGCATGTCGAGCACCGTCGCCACGCCGCCCTTCAGCGCCGCGGCCGTGCCGTTGGCGATGCCTTCCTTGTACGCCTGCCCCGGCTCGCGCAGATGCACGTGGGCGTCGATCAGTCCCGGCACGACGATCTCGTCGCCGCTGGGCGAGTCGGACGCATAATCGCTTTCCAGTTTCGCGATGCGGCCGGCGGCGATCCGGATGGTCCCGCGGTGGAACCACCCGTCGTCGCCCAGCCAGCAGGCGTTGTCGATCTGGAGCCTTATTCCCATTCGATGGTCCCCGGGGGTTTGGTGGTGACGTCGTAGAAGAGCGCGCCGGCGCCGGGCACGGCGCGCGTCTCGCGCGCCAGTTCCGCCAGCAGGCCGAAATCGATCGGATAGACGTCGGCCGTCATGGCGTCCCGCGAGCAGACCGGCCGCAGCACGAAGGCCTGATTGCCGTCCGCGTCGAACAGCGGCAGCGCGATGACCGGCGCCTGCCAGATCTCCGGAATGTCCGCGAGGCGCCGCTGCAGGCGCGCGTCCACCTCCCGCAACCGGTCGAGGCCGGCGCGGTCGACGAAGGTTTCGCGCAGCGCGAATTCCGTGCGCGATAGATCGTCGAGGGCGATCACGACGCGGTTGATGTCGGCCAGCTCGTTGACGAGCCGGTTGGCGAGCGCGTTCAGCTCCGGCCACGCCGGCCAGCGGCCGTCCGGGCTCCAGACGACGGCGGGATGCCGGTACGACCGTTCGTCGCCCTGCACGCCGACGCTCTTCACCGGCAGGATGCGGCCGCGCAAGGATGGCAGACCCCCACGGCCTTGCGCCGTGGGTGAATCAGGTTTGAAAGAAGTAAACGCCGCCGGCGGCAACTCCCAACCTGATTCACCCATCCCGCAAGGGGATGGGGGTCTGGAACCATCGTGGCACAGCAGCCGGATGCCGAGGCCGGGTCCGGGAAACGGGTGGCGGTCGAGCAGCGGCTGCGGCAGGCCCAGCTCGCGGCCCAAAAGGCGCACTTCGTCCTTGTAGAGGTCGCGCAGGGGCTCGACGACGAGGCCCCGGTCGATCATGGCCTGGATTTCCGGCACGCGATTGTGGTGCGTCTTGATCTTCGCCGCGTTCTTCGTGCCGCCGCTTTCGATGGTGTCGGGATAGATCGTGCCCTGCACCAGCTTCCAGTCGTCGCCGAGATCCAGCGCCCGCAACTTGTCGCGCAGGACCTCGACGAACAGCCGGCCGATGATCGCGCGCTTTTGCTCGGGATCGGACACGCCGGCCAGTTCGCGCAGGAAGCGCGCCTCGGCGCGTTCGATCTCGATGTTCCGGAAGCCTTCCGCGGTCAGGAATTTCAGGATGTCGTCGGACTCGCCGAGGCGCATCAGGCCCGTGTCCACGTGCAGCGAGCGCACGCGGTCGGGGCCGACGGCTTCGATGCAGACCTGCAGCGCCACCAGCGAATCGACGCCGCCGGACACCAGCAGGAAGAGCGTGGCCTCTCCCGCCGCCGCGCGGGTTTGTTCGACCACCCGGCGCCGCATGCCGTCCGGCGCCCACGGCGTGCGGATGCGGCAGGTGGCCAGGAAATTCTTCAAGATCGCGTTGCCGTGCGGCGTGTGCACGACTTCGGGATGGAACTGCACGCCGAAGATGGGCCGCAGGTCCGCCTCGTAGGCCGCGACGGCGCAATTCGGCGCCGCGGCCGTCGCGCGGAACCGCGGCGGCAGTTCCGCGACGTGGTCGCCGTGGCTCATCCAGACCGTCTGCTCGGTCGGCAGTCCCAGAAACAGTTCCGCGGCCGGATCGCAACGGATCGGCGTGGGGCCGTATTGCCGCTCGCTCCCGTGGACCAGGCGGCCGCCGTGCAGCTTCGCCAGCAATTGGTGCCCGAAACAGATGCCGAGGATCGGATTGCCGTAACCCGCCAGCCGCGCGCGCATCAAACGCACGTGCTCGTCGGTCACCGACTGGGGCCCGCCGGAGAGGATCAGGCCTGCCGGCGCATCCGACCCCGCCCGAAAATCCTCGGGGGCCATCACGACGCAATAGACGCCGAGCGCGCGCACGCGGTTCGCGATCAGATGCGCGTACTGGCCGCCGAAATCGAGGACGGCGACGTGGTCCAGGTTTGGGCGGGCCCCGCCGCCTTGCGCGGTGGGGGAGCCAACTTTGGCCTCCAACGACGCAAGGTCGTTGGGGGGCCGACCGCACGTTAGTTTCGGGTCGAGCATTCCTTCTCCTGTTCGATCTGCTTCAGCAGTTCTTCCGACGCGCCGGTGGGATATTCACCCGAGAAGCAGGCGTAGCAGCACGGCAGGTCCTGGTAGAGCGCGCGAAGGTCGGCGAGCGACTGGTAGATCACCGCGTCGGCCTCGAGGTAGTGCGCGATCTGCTTGGGATCGTAGTGCGCGGCGATGATCTCGCGCTTGACCGACATGTCGATGCCGTAGATGCAGGGACAGACGATCGGCGGGGCCGCGGACACGAAGTAGATTTCGGCGGCGCCGCTCTCGCGCAGCAGCTTCACGATGTGCTTCGACGTCGTGCCGCGCACGATGGAGTCGTCCACCACCGCCACCTTCTTGCCGCGCACCACGTCTTTCAGGGGATTGAGCTTCTGGCGCACGATCTGCTCGCGCCGCGCCTGGGTCGGCACGATGAAGCTGCGGCCCACGTGGTTGTTCTTCGCCAGCCCGCGCCGGTACGGCACGCCCAGCGCTTCGGCCATCCCCGACGCGAAGAAATAGGCCGACGACGGCACGTCGATCACCAAGTCCGGCCGCAAGCCCGCCTGCTTCACCTGCTCCGCCAGCTGCCGGCCGATGCGCACGCGTTCGGTCGCCACCAGCCGGCCCTGGATCACGGAATCCTCGCGGGCGAAGTAGATGTACTCGAAAATGCAGAACGCCTGCTTTTCCGCCCGGCAGACGCGGCTGTGCACCTGGCCTTCGCCGTCGATCAGCACGGCCTCGCCGGGCTGCAGGTCGCGCACCGTCTCGAACCCGAGGTAGTCGAAGCAGTCGGTTTCCGACGCGAACGCGTAGACCATGCCGCGGTCGGTGTACTTGCGCCCGAGCACCAGCGGCCGGATGCCGTGCGGATCCGTGAAGGCCAGCAGGCCGTGGCCCGCGATGATCGTCAGCGCCGAATACGCCCCCTGCACCTGCTCCTGCACCGTCCGCACCGAATCGAAGATGTCGTCGGGCGTCAGGTTCTGCAGGTTCTTCGCCTCCAGCGCCGCCGCCAGCGCGTACAGGATCAGCGCCACGTCGTTGGAGGTGTCCAGCAGGCGGTGGCGATCCTCGCACAGCGTCTGCTTGAGCTGCTTGAAGTTGACGACGTTGCCGTTGTGCACCATCGCCAGGCCGAAGGGATACATCACCACCGTCGGCTGGGCGTCCAGCACGTCGGTCGAACCCTGCGTGGCGTAGCGCACGTGACCCAGGCCGATTTTGCCCGGGAACCGCGCCAGATCGACTTTCTTGAAGGCCTGCCCCACCAGACCGTCCGCCTTGTGCAGGTGGAAGCGGTGGTTGAAGGTGACGATGCCGGCGGCGTCCTGGCCGCGATGCTGGATGCTTGCCATGCCTTCCAGCAACGTTCCGGCGATGTCGTCGTGTCCGATGATTCCTAGGATGCCGCACATGATGGGTGTTCTGGGTTCAAGGTTCAGGGTTCTGGGTTCTGGGGTGGAAAACGTCGGTTAAGAAGGTCTTCAGGGCTTCGGGATACAGTTGATGTTCGACGGCGATGCCGCGGCGTTCGACTTCCGCGAGGGTGTCCGCGCCGCGCAGATCCACTTCCCGCTGCGCGAGTACCCGGCCCGTGTCGAGACCCTCGTCCACGAGATGCACCGTGATCTTCGTCGTCGGCAGGCGCTGGTCGAAAGCCCACTCGTAGCCGTGGAGTCCCTGGTGCCGCGCCGTGTCGGCCGGATGCACGTTCAGGATGCGCCCGCGGTAGCGCGCCACCACGCGCGGCGAAAGGATCCGCATGTATCCGGCCAAGACAACGACGTCGGCGCGGCATTGGTCCAAAATGGCCAGCAGCGCGGCGTCGTAGGCCTCCGGGCCCAGTTGGCGCGCATCCAGCGCAAAGGTCGCCAGCCCCAGTTCCTGCGCCAAGGCCAGCCCCGGCGCCGCGGGCCGGCTGGAAACCACGGCGGCGATTTCGCAACACCCGGCCAGCACGCCGTCGCGCGCCGCCCGCACCAGCGCGACCATGTTGCTGCCGCGTCCGGAAATCAGGATGGCTACGCGCGGGATCATGCCGGCGCCCTCCCGCCGATGTCGGTGCGGAATTGCATCCCGTCGAACCGAATCTTCGCGCACGCGGCATAGGCCGTTTTCCGCGCGGCCGCCAGATCGGCGCCGTGCGCCACCACGTTCAGCACGCGCCCGCCGGCCACCGCCAACGCGCCCTCGCGGATTTCGGTGCCCGCGTGGAAGACCAGCGCATCGACCTGATCGAGGCCGGAAATCGGCACGCCCGCGCGCACGTCGCCGGGATACCCGCCCGCCGCCAGCACGACGTCGACGACCGCGCCGGACTTGAACGCGAAGGGGTGCCGATCCAGCGTGCCGTCGAAGCTGGCCAACAGCGTCGTCAGCAAAGGGCCGTCCAGCGCGGGCAGCAGCACTTCCGTTTCGGGATCGCCCAGCCGCGCGTTGTATTCCAGCAGTTTCGGACCGGCGGCCGTCAGCATCAGACCGAAGTAGAGGAACCCGCGGTAGGCGATGCCCTCTTCCGCCAATCCCTTCAGCGTCGGCTCGATGATGGTCCGCCGGATTTCTGCCATCATGTTCGGGCGGGCCCCACCACCTTGCGTGGTGGGGGAGCTAACTTTGCCTCCCACGGCACAAGGCCGTGGGGGAGCGAAACCGCCGTACTCATCATCCATGTCCGGCACCGGGGCGTAGGCGCCCATGCCGCCCGTGTTCGGCCCGCGGTCGCCGTCCAGCAGGCGCTTGTGGTCGCGCGAAGGCGGGAACAATTGGATCGACGTGCCGGAGACCACGCCCATGATGGATACCTCGGGCCCTTCCAGCAGTTCTTCGACCACGATGGGCGCGTTCGCGCCGTGGCGGCGTTCGATTTCCTTCAAGGCCCCCAGCGCCTCCGCCGGATCGGGACAGACGAACACGCCTTTGCCCGCGGCCAGGCCGCTGTACTTCACCACGAGGCCGCCGCGCTGTGTCCGCACGTGCTCCGCCGCCGCGCGCGCGGATTCGAAGAACGCGCCTTCCGCGGTGGCGATGCCGTGGCGTTGCATGAACTGCTTGGCCCACGTCTTGGAGCTTTCCAGCCGCGCGGCCGCGCGCGTCGGGCCGAACACGCGGAATTTCGCGCCCGCCAGGAAATCCACGAGCCCCCGCGCCAGCGGCGCCTCGGGCCCGACCACGACAAGGTCAATGCCTTCGGCTTCGCAGAAGCTCCGGATGCCCGCGAAATCGTGCTCGGCGATCGGCCGGTTGTTCGCCGTCCCGCCGTTGCCGGGCAGGCAAAAGACGTTTTCCGCGCCGGCGTCCTGCGCCAGCTTCCAGGCCAAGGCGTGTTCGCGGCCGCCGCGGCCGATGACGGCGATCTTCACTGCGCCAGCTCCTTTTCCGCGGCGGCCCGCGCCGCGCGGCAGACGCGCGGGGCCAGCCCGACGTAGCCGGGCACGTCCAGCGCCCGCAGGCGCGCCTTCAGGGTCTCGTCGATGCCGCCGGCCTCCAGCAGCCGCCGGAAATCGTCCAGCGACACCGCGTGGCCGCGGGTCAGCTCCTTCAACTGGTCGTAGGCGTCCTTGCGTCCCGCGCGGCGCAGGACGATCTGGTAGGGCTCGGCCAGCAGCTGCGGTTCGCGCTCCAGTTCGGCGCGGCAGGCCGCCGCGTCGAGCTCGATGCGCCCCAGCCCGGCCAGCGTTTCCTGCCAGGCCAGGTGCGAATGGGCCAGCGCCACGCCCACGTTCCGCACCACCGTGCTGTCGGACAGGTCGCGCTGCATGCGCGAATGGCAGAGCCGTTCGGACAGCGTGGCCAGCAGGCCGTCGGCCAGCACCAGATTGCCCTCGCTGTTCTCGAATTTGATCGGGTTGACCTTGTGCGGCATCGTGGACGACCCCACCTCGCCGTCTTTCTTGCGCTGCGCGAAATAGCCGCGCGAAATATACTCCCAGGCGTCCACGTCGAGATCGAGCAGGATGACGTTGGCCCGCCGCACGATGGAAAACCATTCGCTCCACGCGTCGTGGTCCTCGATCTGCGTGGTGGTCGGATTGAACTCCAGGCCGAGCGATTCGACGAACTGGCGCGAAAACGCGATCCAGTCGAAATCCGGATCCGCCGCGGCGAACGCGGACCAGTTGCCGGTCGCGCCGTTCAACTTGCCGCGGAAGCGGAAAGCCTTGAGCTGGCCGAATTGCCGCGCGAGGCGCGCGGCGAACACCGCCAGTTCCTTGCCCGCCGTCGACGGCGACGCCGGCTGGCCGTGGGTCTTGGCGGGAAACGGCGCGTCTTCCCAGCGTTCGGCCAGTTCCAGCAGCTTGCGGATCACGCTTTCCAGCAAGGGGCGCTGGAGTTTTTCGGCGTACTCCTTGAAAATCAGGCTGTAGGCCAGGTTGTTGACGTCCTCGGACGTCAGCGCGAAGTGGATCCATTCCGCGCGCGCCGGAAAGCGCTCGCGCAGGTGCTCCACGCACGCCATGACGTCGTGGGCCGTCCGCGCCTCGTGGCGCTTGACGTTTTCGTAGTCGCGGTCGCCGAAGGAATCGCGTTCCTTCCGGATCGCCGCGCGTTCCGCGGCGTCCAGCGCGAAGAACCGGCCTGTGTCCGCCAGCGCCTCCAGATAGGCCAGTTCGACGAAGCAGCGGCGGCGCATCAGCGCCTGCTCGCAGAACAGCTCCGCGAGCTCGCCGAGCTTGTCGGCGTAGCGGCCGTCGAGGGGCGAGATCTCCCTACGCACGGGCGGCCTCCCGGACTTCGGCGTCGGCGCGGCGCAGGCCCGCCTTCAGGTCGGCGATTTCGGCGCGGAAGCGGTCCTTGAGCCGCGGCAGGTTCAGCGCGCGCAGCGCCGCCAGCGCCGCCTCCTGCGGCCGCACCACGGTCATCGCGGGCACCTGCGAGGGCATCAGCAACGACGAATTCAGGTTGAGCAGCAGATCCGTCCCGTCCTTGAACGGCGGGCAACTGATCGTCGGCAGCGCGGAATTGGCCGCCAAGGCGCCGCCTAGGCCGTTGGAGAGGCCCGCCACGGCGATGATCGCGCCCGGCTCGACGGCCGAATCGTATTCGGCCACCAGCGCGGGCAGGTCTTCGCCGTTCTTGTGGGCGGACGCCACGCGCAGATCCGCGAAGATCCCGTGGGCTTCGATCACGGCCTTCATCTTGTTCGCGTGTTCGAGGTCGGCCTTGGAGCCCATGACGATCGCCACGAAGCCGTCCCGGATCAATCCCGCCCGCGCGAGGTTGCGCGCCAGCCGCGCGCGCGGATCTTCGTCCGTCGCGGCCAGCTGTTCGCCCGTGATCCGCTCGAAGATGTCGACGTAGCGCCGCGTGGTCTCGCGGACGACGTCGTCCGGCAGCGCGGCCGGATATTCGCCGTTCTTCCGGTTCTGTCGCAGCCAGGCGCGGACGTATTCCTTGTCGTGCGCCTCGACCCGCGCCGGGTCGCGGTCGTAGGCGGCCTGGTCCCACATGCGCGAGGAATCGGGCGTGTGGATTTCGTCGATCAGGACCTGTTGCCCGTCCAGCAAGCCGAACTCGTACTTGGTGTCCACCAAAATCAGGCCCTTTTCGGCCAGGATGCGCGTGCCGCGCTCGAACAGCCGCAAGGCGATTTCCCGCATCTGTTCGTAGCGTTCGGCCGTCGTCCAGCCTTCGGACACGATTTCGGCGGGGCTGATTTCGCGGTCGTTCTTTTCCTTGGTCGTCGGCGTGACCAGCGGCTGCGGAAAGCGCGCGTTGGGGGCGAGGCCGTCCGGCACGGCCGCGCCGCAGAACGTGCGCGCGCCCGCGGCGTAGGCCCGGCCCATCGAACCGGTCAAATAGCCGCGCACCACCATCTCGATGCGGATCGGTTCGACTTCGCGCACGAGCGTCGCCACGGGATCGACGGCGCGGAGCACGTGGTTGGGCACGAGGTCGGTCGTTTTTTCGAACCACCAGTTCGCCAGGCGGCTGAGCACTTCGCCTTTCAGCGGGATCGGCGTGTCCAGCACGCGGTCGAACGCCGACAGGCGGTCGCTGACGACCAGCAGGCGGGTTTTCGCGTCCACGCGCAGGCTGTCGCGGACCTTGCCGCGGTGGATCGTCTGGAGCTGGGGCGTGGATGCGGTTTGGAGCACGTTCATGGGCGGTTCCTCCGGATGTGGTCGACGACGTTGCGGAAGAGGCGCAGGCCCTCCCCTTCCTCGTTTCCGCCCGCCGCCTCGCGGCGCCGGGCCCAGTCGGGATGGTTGTAGATCGACAAATAGGCTTCGGGGTGCGGCATCATGCCCAGCACGCGGCCGGTCGGATCGGTCAGCGCGGCGCAGGACATTTCGGCGCCGTTGGGCAGCGCGGGATAATCCGTCGCGATCTGGCCCGCCGCGTCGCAGTACCGCAGCGCGCAGAGGCCTTGTTCCCGGATCGCGGCGCGGATCGCGGCGTCGCGGATCACGAGTTTGCCTTCCTTGTGGCGCACCGGCAGCGCGAGCACGTCGACGTCCTTCAGGAACGGCGACCGCACCGGCCGCTCGGCGCGGCAATGGCACCAGCGATCCTCGAACTTGCCGCTGTCGTTCACGATCAGGGACACTTCCTGCGCGAAGTTCCCGCCGACGTTCGGCAGCAGGCCGGTTTTCACCAAAATCTGGAATCCGTTGCAGACCCCCAGCACGAAACCGCCGTTTTGCAGATGCGCCGCGATCTCGTCCAGCAGCGTCCGGCCGCCGGCCAGCCGGCAGAAGCGCATCTTGTTCGCCAGCGCCTTGCCCGCGCCCAGGTCGTCGCCGAAGGAAAAGCCGCCGGGAAAATTGAGCACGTCGTAGCCGCGCAGCGCAACCGTCCCGGCCAGCCACTCGTTGAAATGGACGACGTCGGCTTCCGCTCCGGCAAGGCGGTACGCCGCCGCCATCTCGTCCTGGCAGTTGATGCCGAAACCCGTCAGAACCAATGCGCGCACGGCTTTCACGCCAGCAGCTCCTTCCGCCACGCTTGCTCCAGTTCGGCGACGGGAACGTCCACCAGCCGGCGCCCCTGGCCGGAAATCCGCAGCCGCGGCTCCGCGGTCGTGGCGCCGATCCGCAGCGCCTGGCCGCCCAGCAACTCCTCGAACCGCGCGCGATGCTCGGGCTTCACCGAAACGACGAACCGCGACGGCGATTCGGAGTACAGCGCCGCGAGCCACCGGCGCGCCGCGTCCGGCGCGGCGCCGCCCGCGATGGAATCCGCGACGGAATCGAGGCTGATCTCCAGCCCCAGCCCGGTGCCGAACGCGGTCTCGGCCAGCGCGACCGCAAGGCCGCCGTCGGACAGGTCGTGGCTCGACCGGATCAGCCCCTCGCGATGCGCGGCCATCGTCCGGTAGTACAGCGGCAGGGCCTCTTCCGGCCGCACGGTCGGCGCGCGGCCGCCCGGCGCACCGAACAGGCGCTGGAATTCGGAGGCGCCCAATTCGTCGCGGGTCTGGCCCAGCAGATAGACCGCGGCGCCGGCTTCCTTGATTTCGCTCGTGACCGTTTTGCGCACGTCGGGAATCGCCGCGGCCACGGAATAGAGCACCGTCGGCGGCACGGAGATCTTCTTCCCGCCGGCGCGGAAGTCGTTCTTCATGCTGTCCTTGCCGGACGTCATCGGCACGTGGTAGGCGCGCGCCAGGTCGGCCAGCGCCTGGCACATGCGCACGAGCTGCGCCAACTTGTATTTGCCGTCGGGATTGGTCGCGGCATCGTAGACCGAATCCGGCACGCAGAAGTTGTCGTTGGCGCACCAGAACGTCGATTCGCCCAGCTGGCCCGGTTCGGGCAGCTGCCCGCCCACGGAAACGATCTGCCGCACGGCCTCGTCGAAGGCGCAGGCGGAGGACGCATAGGCGTCGAGATCGCCGATGCGCGGCGCAAGGCCGCAGGCCACCGCGATGCCGCGCCAGTCGTCGAAGCCTAGCCGGATGACGCCCGCGTCCTGCGGGGCGATGCCCGCCGGGCCCATCAGCGGCTTGATCACCGTCCGGCCCTTGACCTCGTGGTCGTATTGGCGGATCACCGCCTCGCGCGAGCAGACGTTGTCGCTCGCCAGCAGGCGTTTCAAGACGTCGCCGTGGTCGAGCCGCTCCGGAACCGCCGGTTCCGGCGCAACCGGCCGCGTCCATTCGGCCTCCAGCCGCTTGCGCGGCACGCCGTCGTGCAGGAAATCGAGCACGAGCTGCGCCACCGGGCGCCCGGCGTGGGATACCTCGAGGAGACCGGTGTCCGTGAATTTGCCGATGACCGTGGCTTCCACCTCGTAGAGCTGGGCCAGTTCGGCCAGCGCCGGTGCCGCATCTTCCGCGACCACCAGCGTCATGCGCTCCTGCGATTCGGACAGGAAGATTTCCCACGGCTGCAGGCCCGGATACTTGAGCGGCACTTTCTCCAGCCGGATTTCGGCCCCGCCCGCCAGCGGCGCGAGTTCGCCGATGGACGACGACAGCCCGCCCGCACCGTCGTCGGTCGCGCACTTGACCAGCCCGCGCCGGCAGGCGACTTCGAGGAAATCGGAGAGCATCTTCTGCGTGATGGGACTGCCGATCTGCACCGCGCTGCGCGGCGAATGCTTGTCGAGGCCCAGCGAGGAGAACGTCGCGCCGTGGATGCCGTCCTTGCCCGTGCGCCCGCCGGCCAGCACCACGAGATCGCCCGGCGCGATTTCCTTTTCCCACGCCGGCTTGCCGCCGTAGTTGTCCGCCAGGATGCCGCCGGTGCCGCAATAAACCAGCGGCTTGCCCGCGTAGCGCGGATCGAACGCGATGGCGCCGTTGATCGTCGGCACGCCCGACTTGTTGCCGCCCTCCTCGATGCCCTGCCGCACGCCCGCGAAGACGCGGCGCGGATGGAGCTGGCCGGGCAGCAGCGGCTCGGCGTAGGACGGCGGGCCGAAGCACAGGACGTCGGTGTTGAACAGCAGCGTCGCGCCGCCCCGGCCCGTGCCGAGCGGATCGCGGTTGTTGCCCAGGATGCCCGTGATGGCGCCGCCGAACGGATCCAGCGCCGACGGCGAATTGTGCGTTTCCACCTTGAACACGAACAGGCGGCCGCGGTCCACGCGCACCACGCCCGCGTTGTCGTTGAACACCTTCACCAGCCAGTTGTTGCCGGCCGCTTCCAGGCGCCGCGCGATTTCCTCCGTGCTGGCGCGGATATAGGTCTTGAACAGCGAATCGATCGTTTCCTCGCGGCCGGTTTCGCGGTCCACGAAATGGATCAGGGCGTTGAATTCCTTGTGCTTGCAGTGTTCGGACCAGGTCTGCGCCACGATTTCCAGCTCGCAATCCGTCGGTTCCGCCGGCAGGCCGGCCGCGCGCCGGCGCGCCTGGACCTGCGGATCGCGGAAATGCGCCTGCACCGCCTTCATTTCCGCCCGGTCCAGCGAAAGCAGGCGCGCCCGCGAGAGCGCATCCAGCGCTTCGTCGGCGACCTCGAGCGAAACCGTCTCCACGACCGTCGCGGCGGTCGGTTCCGCTTCGGGCGTCGGCCATGCGAATTCCGCGAACGGACCGAACGCAAATTGGTTCACCAGCGGATTGCCCAGTTCTTCTTCCGCCAGGCGCCGCAGCGTCGCGGCGTCCAAGGAATCTTCGAACAGCCAGAGATCGCCGGAAAAGATTTCCTGCGGCGCCGGCGCGAACGGCACGCCCAGCAGGTCGTGCAGCGTGCGCTGGGCGGACAGGCCTTCGTCGTCCGTCGTGCCCGGCAGCTTGCCGACAAGGACGAATGCCGCGAAGCCGGCGCAGCCCTCCGGCAGGCGATCGATGCCGACCCGTTGCGCCACGGCATCGCTCAGACCTTCGCGCGCCAGGCGTTCCAATTGGGCGGCGTCGAGTGCGGCCCGCACCGCGTAGACGGAAACGTGCCGAAGGCCGTTCAGGCGCAGGCCCAGATGGCGCTCCGCCCGCCGCCGCAGCGACGCGCAGCGCGCATCGGGCAGTTCCGGATTCCAGGTGCAGGCGACGTGGTGCAGCGAAATCATGGGTTGAACGACACTCCTTGGATGACGATGGGGCCTGGCGCGATTTCGCCGGCCGTTTGCGCGGCCACGCCGCGCGCCTGGAGAATCGAAAGGGTTTGCGCGACGGCCTCCGGCGGGACCACCAGCAACATGGGATTGTTCATGTTCCACTGGCGATAGGCGGTATCGAACTCCACCCGGCCCAGTTCCATCAGCTGGCGGACGGCGTCTTCCGGCGGGAACAGGTTGTCCAGCCGCGCGCCGAGGCCGGATTTCTTCAGCACGCGCCCGAACTTGCTCGGAATGCCGCCGCCGGTGATATGTCCCACCCCGCGCAGCGGCACGCCGGCATCGATCAGCGCGAGGATCGACGGGGTGAATAAAAAAGACGGAGTCAGAGCCGCTTGGCCCCAACTCCGTCCGTCGACGGAGGGCACCTCGTGCCACGAGGGCCCGTAGGCGTCCTCCAGGATCGCTCGCAGGAGCGAAAACCCGTTGCTGCGGAATCCGGCGCCGCGGAGCGCGACGACGGCGTCGCCGACGCGGATCTGGCCGCCGTCGATCGGCGCGCAGCCGCGGCGCGGCACGCCGATGGCGGTCGCGCACCAGTTGAAGTGCATCCGGGAACCCCAGCCCCCGATGCGGCCTCCTAATTCGGCGATCTCGCCGCCGACGACGGCGATCCCGCATTCCGTCGCCGCCGCGTGCAGGCCCTGCATGAGCTGGTCGACGATGTCCTCGTCGGGCTTGTCCACGTCGAGGACGTTGACGAGATTGATCGGCTCGATGCCGTTGGCGACGAGATCGTCCGCCACCATGGCGACGAGGTCGTAGCCCAGCGTGGCGTAGATCCCCGTGCGTTCGGCGATTTCCGCCTTGGTGCCGATGCCGTCGCAGGTCATGGCGATCCGGAGCGGGCCGTAATCCATCCAGTTGGAGAACGAGCCGGCGCCGCCGAACAGCGGGAAACCCGTTTGATCCCGGCGGGCCTCGAAGCTGCGCTCCGCCCAACGGAAGGCCCGCCGGGAACACCGGTCCCCGAGACCCAGATCCACGCCTGTCGGTGCAGCTGCCATCATGCGCTCCTTGCCGTCGCTTCGGAAACGTGAGTTTGCCTCATCCGCCGGCCGCCCGAATTCGGCGCCGGAAGATAAAACGCTTTACCGGGGCGCCAAAGTATCCGTCCGCTCGCCATCCGTCAAGCCCCGCTTCCGAAAAATCTTTTGCCGTCCGCCCTAAGCCGTTGTCCCATCAACCCAACTGGTAATTCGGCGCTTCCTTGGTGATCTGCACGTCGTGCACGTGCGATTCCCGCATGCCGGCCGCCGTGATTTGGACGAATTCCGCTTTTTGACGCATTTCCTCGATGCTGGCGCAGCCGGTATAGCCCATCGCCGCCCGCAACCCGCCCAGCAGCTGGTGCACCACGCCCGCCATGGGCCCCTTGTAGGGCACGCGGCCCTCGATGCCCTCCGGCACCAGCTTCTCCGCCACAACGCCGCCGTTCGTTTCCTGGAAATAGCGGTCCGCCGAACCCTGCTGCATCGCGCCCAGCGAACCCATGCCGCGATACGATTTGTACGACCGCCCCTGGTAGAGCACCGTCTCGCCCGGCGCTTCCTCGGTGCCGGCGAACAAGCCGCCGAGCATCACCGTATTCGCGCCCGCCGCGAGCGCCTTGGCGACGTCGCCGGCGAAGCGGATGCCGCCGTCGGCGATCAGCGGCACGCCCGTGCCGTCCAGCGCCCGCGCCACGTCGTCGATCGCCGTGATCTGCGGCACGCCCACGCCCGCCACGATCCGCGTCGTGCAGATCGAGCCGGGACCGATGCCGACCTTCACCGCGTCCGCGCCGGCGTCCGCCAGCGCGCGGGCCCCGGCGCCCGTCGCGACGTTGCCGCCGACGACGTCCGTCTCCGGAAAATTCTTTTTGATCCACGCCACGCGGTCGAGCACGCCCTGCGCGTGCCCGTGCGCCGTATCCACCACCAGCACGTCGACGCCCGCGGCCACCAGCGCTTCCGCGCGCGCCTCGGTGCCCGCGCCCGTGCCCACCGCCGCGCCGACGCGCAGGCAGCCGTGGCCGTCCTTCGCGGCCAGCGGATGCGTCGTGGACTTCAGCATGTCCGTCACGGTGATCAGGCCCTTCAGTTCGTCGTGCGGCCCCAGCACCACGACGCGGCTGATGCGGTGGCGCCGCATCAGTTCCCGCGCCACGTCCAGCCCCGCGCCCTCGCGCACCGTCACCAGGCGCGCGCGCGGCGTCATCACCGCCGACACCGGCTGCTCCAGGTCCGTCTCGAAGCGGACGTCGCGGTTGGTGACGATCCCCACCACGCGGCCGTTCTCCACCACCGGCAAGCTCGAAAACCCGCGCTGCTTCACGAGCGCGACGACTTCGCCCAGCGGCAGCGACGGCGGGATGCTCAGCGGATCCTTCAGCACGCCCGATTCGAACCGCTTCACGCGGCCGACTTCCGCCGCCTGGCGCTCGACGGAGAGGTTCTTGTGGATGATCCCGATGCCGCCCTCCTGCGCCAGCGCGATCGCGAGGCGCGCCTCCGTCACCGTATCCATGGCCGACGACACGATGGGAATGTTGAGGGCCACGCGGCGCGTCAGCCGCGCGGCGAGATTCGCCTCCCGCGGCAGCACGCTCGAACGGGCCGGCACCAACAACACGTCGTCGAACGTGAGCGAATTCTGAACGATGCGCATCCTGTCATCCTTCCGGTATGTGCGGAACAATCAGCCGACAAAAACGCTTTACTTGCGGGCGGAGCCTAGCCGCCGACCCGAATCCTGTCAAGTTTTCAGGCAAGTTGCGCCTTAACCGCCGCTCCGAAAGGGAGATAAACCGCGAAATTCGCCAAAGTCGCGAAAAATGAGCCGATTTTCAGCATGAAAACAGGAAATTTGCATGAAAACAGGAGAAATCGGGGCCGTTTTCTGTTTTTAAAGCTAAAAATCCATGATATTTCGCCTAAAAACGGCAAAAAACCGCGGATTGGTACAAGAAAACACGAAACGGGCCGGTACTCCGGATCAAGCCCCCGCCCCTCCTGTTTTCCTGAAATTTTCCTGTTTTCCTGCCAATTTTCTCGTTTTGGGGCTTTGGAGGGCTGCCAGGGGACCCAAAACCCGAAAAATAGGCCAAAAACGGCCTGAAAATGCAAAATGAGCCCCGAAAATCCGAAAATTAGCCTCGATATTGCATAAATATGCGATTTTTGGAAATTTTAAGCACTGTTGGCCCATCTGCGGCCTGTGCCGGAATACGTGAAGACCGCTGGCCGTCAACGGCGGTTTATGGAATTGAGATGCCCGATTAAACATGCAACAGTACCGGCATCTCCAGCACGGAGATGATCGTCAATATTGCGGATCATCGATGCAAAAACGGCCCATAGGAATCGATTTGTTTGCAGGCGTCGGCGGCATGTCGCTCGGTTTCGAGCAAGCAGGCTTCGACATCGCCGCCGCCGTGGAGATCGATCCCATTCACGCCGCTGCCCATCACTATAATTTTCCACACACAACCGTAATTCCGCGTTCCATTGTCGGCTTGTCCGGCAAAGAACTGCGCGAGTTGGCGCATCTCGACCGCCGCGCGGGAATCGACGTCGTGTTCGGCGGGCCACCGTGCCAAGGCTTTTCCCTGATCGGCCACCGGCTTCTCGACGATCCGCGCAACCAGCTCGTCAAGGAATTCGTCCGGTTGGTCGGGGAACTCGATGCCTCTTCGTTCGTATTTGAAAACGTCAAGGGCCTGACAGTTGGCGGACACCGGGTCTTCCTGGAAACCGTAATCGACGCCTTCAAAGATCTGGGTTATCGCGTCCAGATCCCGTGGAAGGTCCTCAACGCCATCAACTATGGCGTGCCGCAAACCCGCCAGCGACTTTTTCTCTTGGGCGTGAAAAACAAATTCGCCGCGCCGGCCTATCCGCCCGAAACCACGTCCATTCATCCTGACAAAACCGGTCTGGCCCCGACGCCCACTTGCTTCGATGCGCTCTCCGACTTGCCCGACGCTGAACTCTTCCCCGAATTGTTGTCGTCGGATTCCGTGCCGTACCGTTCAAAAACGGAGTTGTCCGGATATGCCCGTGAATTGCACTGCGGCCATCCGTCTTCTTGGCACTGCGGCCACGTTCGTAATTGGCGGCCCGATTTGTTGACGTCCAGCATGAGATCGGAACACACCGAAATTTCGCGCCGGCGTTTCGCCCAAACCCCCGAAGGCGAGGTCGAGCCGATTTCGAGGTTTTTCAAACTTTCGCGAGCGGGCTATTGCAACACGCTCAGGGCCGGCACGGACGCGGCCCGCGGCGCCTTCACCAGTCCGCGCCCCATCCATTATTCATTTCCTCGCTGCATCACCGTCCGCGAAATGGCGCGCTTGCACGGCTATCCAGACTGGTTCCGCTTCCACGCGACGAAATGGCATGGCGCGCGCCAGGTGGGCAACTCCGTGCCGCCGCCACTGGCCAGGGCCGTCGCCGCTTCCATCCTCAAGGCGTTGGAGATCGCGCCGCAAAGATCCGCCGCCAAGATTGAACTTGGCGATCCCAAATTGCTAACCATGGACATGGGCGAAGCGGCCGCTTTTTGGAATGTCGCCGTTCCGATCGGCAAGCGCGACCGCAAAAATGGATCGCAAAAGCGAACACAGCTGGAGATCGAAGCGATCCTCGCCCATGAAAAGAGGAAAATCTCGTGAAAAACAAACCGAACCCCGAAAACCGGTACGCGGCGCTGATTGAAAGCATTTTTCTGGAAAAATACAAAAAGGGCGCGACGGAAATCCCGTTTCACCGTGATGAATTCACGGCGACGGCCAAGAAACTGAAAATCCGGCTGCCTAAAAACATCGGCGATGTGATTTATTCCATTCGCTATCGCATGCCGCTGCCCGAATCGATTTCCAAGACCCAAACATCGGGCAAAGAGTGGCTGATCGAGGGGCGCGGCCGATCGCAATATGCCTTTCGCCTCGCGGCTGTTAACCGCGTTCTTCCCAACCCGCAGTTGGCCGCCATCAAAATTCCCGACGCCACGCCCGAAATCGTCGCCGCCTACGCCTTGTCCGACGAGCAGTCCCTGCTCGCCAAGGTGCGCTACAATCGATTGATCGACATTTTCCTCGGCGTTGCGGCCTATTCGTTGCAGAACCACCTACGCACGACCGTTACGGGCCTAGGCCAAGTCGAGATCGATGAAATCTATGCGGCCATCGATAAACGTGGCCGGCAATACATCATCCCCGTTCAAGCCAAAGGCGGCAGCGACCGTCTGTCAACCGTGCAAGCGAAACAGGACATGGCCTGTTGCGCCGAAAAATTCCCCCATCTCATTTGCCGGTCAATATCCGCGCAATTCATCGACGACGACCTGATCGCCCTATTTGAACTCGGGCCATCCGGGAACGAGATTCGCATTGTCGAGGAAAAGCACTACCGTCTTGTTCCCGCCGACAAGATCACGCTCGCCGATTTGCGCGCATACGACGCCTAGCAAGAAAGGGCGTTCTTTGCCCGAAGACAGTTGGCGACCTAATCCGCCTGACGGATCGTAACGGGGAGGAAGCCGCCGAACCGGGACGCGGCATCCATTCCTTTCGTGCGCATCGTGGGCCGGCGGGCCAGCTTGAAGTAGGCATATCCACCGCAGTCCGGTTCCACCCGGAAGGGAACGTTCACTTTGAACATTTGATGTTCGGCCCAGGTGCCGTCGATCTTGGGATTGCCGCCGTTGGCGACGTAGCCCTGGAGATAGCGGACGGCCAGGGCATTGTCGCTCTCGGCCACGTAGGTTTTCCCGCCTTCCAGCCAGAGCCCCGTGCGCTGCCAGACGAAGCCTTTCAGTCGGGCGGCATCGAGGGAGATGCCTTTCTTGCCCGGCGTCGAGGTTTGCCAATAGGACGGATCCGCTTTCCGGCGCCGCAGGACGCTTTCGTCGATTTTCACGCCCATGTTAGCGGGCGCCAGCAGCGGCACGCTGCGCGGGCGGAAGTTAATGTCGATTTGCATCCAGCCCTTGATTTTCGCCGGCGGCTGGGGATTTTTCAACGTGGCCAGATAGCCGTCCCGGACGACCAGCCCGACGGCAATGGCCTCTTCCAGCATCCACCGCTGGGGCACGTCGGTCACGCCGGGATTGGCGCCGCCGCCCACGTCGGAGTGCTTCCCGCTGAACCAGAGCTGCTTGACGGTGCGGCCGCCCGGACCGGTCCAGTCATAGATGGGCCGTTCGACGTTTGACCCTTTCCGTTTTTCCGTCCACAGCGTGGGCATGTAGCGCGCGCGGGCGTCGTCGATCGACAAGGCCTGCCGGGCATGCGTCACCAACGGCCCCAGCCGCGTGTCGTGGAACTCGTAGTTTTCCGGCTTGTCGTGGCGGTTGACGCCCTTGAAGTCCTGATCCGGAATGCCCAGTTTTCCGACGGTATCGAACACACCGAGAAAATGAATTTTGGGTCCGGGGCGAGCAATCCTGTGCGATGCACGGTACTGGCCGTATTCAGCCACCACGGCCTTGACAAATTCCGCGTCCGACAACCGCGCCAGCTCCACATTCAGCCCGCGGCAACCGATGAATCCGGCCAACGAACGCACGGTGAATGCCCCACGACTGAATCCGAACAAGAAGATGCGATCGCCCGGACAGTACTGTTTTGCAAGCCAGCCATAGACCTTATGAATAACCTCGTCAATGCCAACGCCAAACAGGCCGCCGAGAACTTTATCGGCGCCCCCCTTGGTTCCTACGCCAGCAAAATAGGCTTTGGTTTCCATCTCCACGCCCATCACTGCATCATAGATGCGCCGGACATTGGTTTGCTCGCCCTTTTTCATCTTGTCTGCATCGCTCCACGTTCCATCGCAACAGACCACCAGATTCCGGCTCATGACGATCCTTTCCGGGTGAAACCCACCCTTTGTTTGCACGCTCCTCGATGCCGGCAGGATGATCCCATTTTCGTTATGTGTCAAATCTATGCTGTAAAAAAACGACCGCCTGCGGGGTTCTTTTATTGTAAGTCGCTTGCCTGTTGCGCGCATCTGCGGCCGGGCCATGCCGTAACGCCCGGGCGCAGCCGTTCGCCCTTCTCCCCATTCGCGTCTTTCGCGCGTTTCGTAGTGGAAAACGGCGATTCCGCTTTTCTTCGGCTTCCCATCCGCGGCGGCGCGTGGCAGAATCCGGCCCCGTCATGAAGATCCAGCGCGCACTGCTCAGCGTTTCCGACAAGACGGGCCTGCTCGACTTCGCCCGCGGCCTCGCCGCGCTCGGCGTCGAAATCCTGTCCACCGGCGGCACCGCCGCCGCCCTCCGCGACGCCGGTTTGGCCGTCGTCGACGTCTCCGCCTTCACCGGCCACCCCGAAATCCTCGACGGCCGCGTCAAAACGCTGCATCCCAAGGTCCACGGCGGCATCCTCCAGCGGCGCGGCAATCCCGCCGACGTGGAGACCTGCCGGAAGCTGGGTCTGCCGCCCATCGATCTCGTCTGCGTCAATCTCTACCCGTTCGGGCAAAGCCCCTCCATCGAGACCATCGACATCGGCGGGCCTTCGATGCTCCGTTCCGCGGCCAAGAACCACGCCGACGTCATCGTGCTGACCGATCCGGCCGACTACGCCCCCGTCCTGGCCGCGCTGCGCGCCGACGGCGACCTGCTCTTAAAACGCCGCCACGCCCTCGCGCAAAAAGTTTTTGCCCGCACCTCGGCCTACGACGCCGCGATCGCCGCCTGGTTTGCCGGGGGTGCCGCCGCGGACGTCCAGCTGCGCTACGGCGAAAATCCGCACCAGGCCGCCACGTTCCGCCCCGACGCGCCGCTGCCGGCGGAGGCGAACCTCGCCGCTGCCCGCATCCTGCACGGCAAGGAAATGTCCTACAACAACTACGTCGACGGCGACGCGGCCCTCGAAGCCGCGCGCGAGCTGCACGAGTTCCCGGCCGCGGTCATCATCAAGCACACCAATCCCTGCGGCGCGGCCACCGGCGCCACGCTGGCCGAGGCGCTGGCGGCGGCCTGGGAGGGCGACGTCGTCTCGTCGTTCGGCTCCGTCATCGCGCTGACGCGCCCCGTGGATCTCGCGACGGCGCAAGTGCTCAAGGGCCGCTTCGTGGAAGCGCTCATCGCGCCGGCGTTCGAACCCGATGCCCTCGAATTTTTAATGGCCAAGTCCAAGGACATCCGGCTGATTTCGCTCGACCGTCCCTTGGCCGCGCCGCTCGCGCGCAAGCTGACGCGCCGGATCAACGGCGGCACGCTGACGCAGGACGCCGACCTCGGCGCGCCCGAGGCGTGGCAGCCGGTCACGCAAGCCGCGATTCCCGACGCCTTGCGGCCGGTGGCCGAGTTCGGCATCCGCGTCTGCAAGCATCTCAAGTCCAACGCGATCTTGCTGGCGTGGGAATGCGCTCCGGGGCAGCACGCCGTCCTCGGCATGGGGGCGGGCCAGCCCAACCGCGTGGATTCCCTGCGCAAGCTGGCCATCGAAAAGGCGCGCGAGAACGTCGCCCGCCGCGGCCTCGACCTGAAAGAAGTCCTCGCCAAGACCGTGCTGATTTCCGACGCCTTCTTCCCGTTCCCGGACAATATCGAGGCGGCGGCGGCGTTCGGGATCAAATACGTCGTCGAACCCGGCGGCTCCAAGAAGGACCCCGAGTGCATCGCCGCGGCCGACGCGGCCGGCATCGCGATGGTGTTCACCGGCTGCCGGCATTTCTTGCACTGAGGCGTTTCCGTCCTCGTTGTAGCTGGCCTCGGCGAGGCCGGCCACGAAAGAAACAGCCCCGGCCCCACCGGGGCCGGCTACAACGGATCCGTAAAATGAAAAGCCGTCCAGCCCGCGGGCTGGACGGCCTTTCAACAAACACCGCCGCTCGACTACTTCGTCCCCACCGTCAGATTGATGTCGGTGGCGCCGTTTTCGGCCTGCACGATCACGCTGGCCCGGCGGTCGCCTTTCGCGAACGACAGCATGGCCATTTCCCCCATGTCCATCGTGGACTCGGTCGTCCAGCCCTGGTCCTTCATTTGCGCGGCGTACTGGGCCACGACGTCGGCCTTGGAGCTGGCGCTCTTCAGCGTCAGGTTGGCTCCGCCGGGCGTGCTGATCGAAGACACGACGCTCGCGCCGGACATCACGTAGACGTCCGCGGGGAAATCCTGCGGCATCTCGCCGGCGCCGCCCGCGCGGAAGGTCTGCACGCCGTCGGGGCCTTCGACGACCAGCGAGTCGCCGTCCATCTTCACGTGGGCCTGCTTGCCGTCGGCGTCCGTCGTCGTGAACGACATCTGGTTGCCCGAGATGTCCACCTTGGCCTGCACGCCGTCCTTGGCCATGCTCTTCTCGAGCAGTTTCTCCGTCAATTTTTCCGACAGCTTCTCTTCGGCCTTCTTGCCGCAGCCCGTCGCCGCCACGCACGCCGCCAAGCTCCAAACGATCCACGTCCGTTTCATCTGAACTCCTCTTTCCTAGGTTGCATTTGCAATCCTACCAGACCGGCGCGGCTTCCGCCAACTCCCTGCCGCCGATTTCGTTGCGCCAACGGTTTCCGCGGCGGCCCCGGCCGGCGGGCGCGCTTGAACGGCCCTTCGATTTATGCGAAAAATGCCCCGTTGACACCCATCTGCGCCCGTGATAGCGTGTTGAACAGTCGTTCAGAAACAGGAGTATCCCCATGGCCCCCAAAACGCCCGTCGCCGCCAAAAAAGACCCCAACGCCAACCTGCCCCCCGCCCTCTCCGCCGTCCTCGCGCAGATCCAGAAGGAATTCGGCGAAGGCGCCATCATGCGCCTCGGCAACGAAGGCGCCGTCTCCAAAATCGCCAGCATTTCCACCAGCGCGCTGACGCTCGACATGGCGCTGGGCATCGGCGGCGTCCCCCGCGGCCGCATCGTCGAAATCTTCGGCCCCGAATCCTCCGGCAAGACCACCCTCGTGCTCCACATCATCGCCGAAGCCCAGAAGAACGGCGGCATGTGCGCCTTCATCGACACCGAGCACGCCCTCGACCCCGGCTACGCCAAGAAGATCGGCGTGGACATCGACAACCTGCTCGTCTCCCAGCCCGACTCCGGCGAGGAAGCCCTGATCATCGCCGACCAGCTCATCCGCTCGAACTCCCTCGACGTGATCGTGGTGGATTCCGTGGCCGCCCTCGCCCCGCGCGCCGAGCTCGAAGGCCAGATCGGCGACTCGCACGTCGGCCTCCAGGCCCGCCTGATGAGTCAGGCCATGCGCAAGATGACCGGCATCCTCGACAAGTCCAAGACCGTCTGCATCTTCACCAACCAGATCCGCGAAAAGATCGGCGTGATGTTCGGCAACCCCGAGACGACGCCCGGCGGCCGCGCGCTCAAGTTCTACTCCTCCGTCCGCCTCGACATCCGCCGCATCGCCGCCATCAAGGCCGGCGACGGCAAGGTCGTCGGCAACCGCACCCGCGTCAAGGTCGTGAAGAACAAGGTGGCCCCGCCCTTCACCGAGGCCGAGTTCGACATCCTCTACGCCGAGGGCATTTCCAAGGAAGGCGCCGTCATCGACGCCGCCAACGACCTCGGTCTGCTCGACAAGCGCGGCACGTGGCTGTCCTACGACGGCCAGCAGGTCGGCCAGGGCCGCGACGCGGCCCGCGACAACCTGCGGCAGGATCCGGCGCTGCTCGCCAAGATCCGCGACGCCGTCGTCGCCAAGCACGCCGAACACGGTTCCAAGCCCTCCGGCAAGGAAGTCGGCGCCAAGCCCGCCGCGCCCGAGGCCGAAGACTAGAGCGGTTTCATAATCCCCCGACGGGGTCGTCGGGGGCTCCAAAGACATAAAACCCGCGGCTGTTTGGAGCCGGGACGACCTCGTCCCGGTCGGATTCAGCGGCTACTGAATTGATGAATTCACTCTAGGCCGCGCGTCCCGCCGGGGCGCAGGGCGCGCTCAGGTCTTGCGGAACACCCACACGCGGGGATTCGCGTGGTCGAGTTCGGCCAGGCCGTACCGGGCGCGGATCCAATCGAACGTCCGGCGGTGGTAGAACGCGACGTGGGTGGCGTCGCTGGCGTAGCCCCAGGTGCGGAACGCGTCCAAATCCTCCCACGGCGCGGTCATCACCGTCAGGACGCCGCCGGGCCGGAGCAGCGACAGCATCCGCGGCCACTCGTCCGCCGGACGGTGGAAATGCTCGACGACTTCGGTGGCGAACAGGAAATCGAACGGACCGGCCGGCCACTCGGGCCGGAAAAACACGTCGTAGTTGTCGCAGCGCAGGCCGGCTTCCGCGAGCAGCAGGTGCAGGGTCGGCGCGTGGCCGCAGCCGTAGTCGAGCCCGCGCATGTCCGGCTCCAGGAACGGCCGCGCCGGCACGATGGCCTGGCGCAGGAACGCGACGTAGCCCGCGTCTCCGGGTCCGTTCCAGTGCTTGGCGTAGCGTTGCTTCTCCGCTTCCGGCGCGGGCAAATCGGCGGCCGCCGCGAAAACGAGCCGGCAGCGCGCGCACGGATTCAGTTGCCGCTTGCGCACGTCCGCAACGGCGGCGAACGGACCCGGCGCGGCGCACAGCGGACAGCGCGCGTCCCCGTCCGGCCTCATGCCGGCGGTTCCTCCGCCGCGCGCGCCAGATACAGGCCGTTGGCCGACGTCCCGCCCGTCAGCGGATTGGCGAAGACGCAGGCGCGCCCCGCGGCGTTGCCGAACGCCGCGCGCAAAACGTCGAGGAACGCGGCGTCGGGTTCGTCGTTGGACCACAGCGCGAAGACCCCGCCGGGCTTGAGGAAACCCTTCAGCCGGCGCAGGCCGGCCGCGGAATAGAAATCCGCGTGGGCGGGATTGAGCAGTTGCGACGGCGTGTGGTCGACGTCCAGCAGCACGGCGTCCCAGCGGCGGCCGGGCTGCGCCGGATCGAATCCGTCCCCGCGCGCCAGCGCGAAGAAGTCGGCGTTCAGGTAGGCGCAGCGCGGATCGTCGGTCAGCCGCCGGCCGTTGGGCACGAGGCCGCGCCGGTGCCAATCGATCACGGGCTCCAGCGCCTCGACGACGACCAGGCGCGCCACCTGCGGGAAGTCCAGCGCGGCGGCGGCGGTGAAGCCCAGCCCCAGCCCGCCGACGACGACCTCCCATCCGCTGCCGGCCAGCGCGCCGAGGCCGTCGCGCGCCAATTCGGCTTCGGCCTCGTAGAACAAACTCGACATGAGGTACTCGCCGTTGAGCTTGACCTCGTAGGCTTCCGCGCCGTCGAGGGCGAGCACCTGCCGGCGCTGGAGGATCAGTTCGCCCAGGCGCGTTTTCCGGTAGTCGAGTTCTGCGAACGGCGGATTCATGGCGCCCCGACCGTAGCATGCGGGCTCCATTTTAACCACAGAGAACACAGAGAGAACCGAGAAGGTCTTCTTTGCGTTCTTTGCGGCCAAAAATCCTTCGGGACTTGCCTTGCGCGGCCGGATTCCGCGAAGATCGGGGCATGAACGACGAGGGCTTCACTTTCCTGCCCGGCGGGGTACGCGTGTCAAAAGCCGACGGGCGCCTGGACGCGCTGGGCGCGCTGGACGAACTCGACGCGGCGCTGGGCCTGCTGCGGGTTGCGCTGGCGGGGCATCCGGACGCGGCGCGGATCGAATCCAGCCAGCGCGACCTGCTGAAGATCGGCGGGGAACTCGCGACGGGCCGGCCGGCGCTCGCGGCGGACGCCGTCGCGGCGCTCGAAGCCGAAACCGCGCGGCGCAACGCGGCGCTGCCGCCGCTGCGCGAGTTCGTTTTGACCGGGGCCACCGAAGCCTCCGCCCGCGCGCACGTCGCGCGCGCGGTCTGCCGCCGGGCGGAGCGCGAAATCGTGCGCGTCCGGGAGACGCATCCGGAACTCGTCTTTCCGCCGGCCCTGGCCTATCTCAACCGCCTGTCCGGATGGCTCTTCGCGCTGGCGCGCGCATGCGAACGGCCGGATTTTACGTAGAACGTAAAAAGTTTCGCGAAGTTTTACGTAGAACGTAAAAACTTTGCGGCGGCGGGCTAGCCGCGGCGGAGGGCGGCGATCTGGGCTTCGAGTTCGGCGATGCGCCGTTCGAGCTCGTGGATCCGGCCGGAATCCGGCGGCGACCGGACGGGAGCCGGCGCGACGGCGACCGGCGCGGGCGCCGGATCCGGCAACGGGCCGAAGGCGTGGGCGAACCGGTTTTCCTTGCAGCCGGCCGCGCGCGGCAATTCGACGACGTAGGGTTCGGGCCGCGCGGCCAAGGCCAGCAGCACCGTGCGCACCTCCGCCGGCGACGCGAACGGATGCATCCGCGACGCCCGCCCGCGCAGTTCGCCGGGCGTCTGCGGACCGCGCAGCAACAGCTCGCACAGGATCGCCAGTTCGGGCGTGTCCACGCCGAGCGTCTCGGTCAGCCGGTGGACGTACTTCACCGCGCGCGAGCCCACCCCGGCATAGGTCGCGACCAGCTTGCGGTCGTACTGCAAAACGCCCAGGCCTTTTTCGACCTCGTCCGGCGCGAGGTGCATTTCGGGATCGCGGTTGTTCTTCTGGTTGCAGGCGGCCACCAGCGCGTTCAGCGTCAGGGGGTAGTATTCGGGCGTGGCGAGTTCCTTCTCGACCAGGCAGCCGAGGAGGCGCGCTTCCAGCGGGGTCAGGTCCGGTTTCATGGCTTCAGAAGGTCACTCCCAGGGTGAGCAGGACGGTCTCCAGTTCGAACGAAAATTCCTTGTCGAAGCGCTCGCGCCGCTCGATGATTTCAGCGGGATCGGTCGCCTGGGATTCGATCGTGCCTGCGGCTTCGATCCACTGGAGCTGCACGCCGAGGCTCAGCGCCGCCCGCTTCGAGGGCCATTCGATCTGCCCGCGCAGGCGGTAGTTCCGGTGCGAGAAATCGAGGTTCTTCTCCCGGTGGTCCGCCGAGGTGAAGAACGAGGTGCTGCCGTCGTAGTCGAAGAACAGGACGTGGCCCTGCAGGAGGAAGCGGGCGCCGGCGAAGCCGTCGAACCGGACGTCCAGGCCCGGGCCCCACTGCGGCGCGACCAGGCCCGCGTAGCCGGTGGCCCGGCCGCCCACCACGAAATCCTCGGGCGGATTCTGGTACTGCGTCGTGCCCGTGGACGGCCCCGCGTCGATCTCGTACTTGCCGCCGAAGAACAGCACGCCCACTTCCAGCGACGGATCGATGCTCCAGCGGTCGCCGATGGCGAATCCCAGCGGAATCAGCCGCAGATCCAGCTCCGTCATGTTCCCGGTCAGATCGGCCTCGAACGGCGTTCCGGCCGGGATCATGAGATGGTCGTAGGCGCGCCCGCCGTATTCGATGTCGTCGCCGATGCCCAGATAGTAATCGCGGCGGGCGACGGTGCGGGTGGACGCCTGGAAAAACGAGGTTTCGAGCCGGAAGCCGACGAATTGGCCTTGCGCCTCGCAGGCCAGCCCGAAGAGGCCGTAGGGACCGTCGAGGTCGAAATCGCTCGTGCCGTAGGTTTCGGCGTCGGCCTGTTTCCAGGTTTGGCCGGTCGCGTCGTAGAACTTGCGGGTGGTTTCGGCGACCATGCCTTCGAAGCGGGTCGCGGCGCCGGCGTGGAGGCGCAACTGCTGGCGCTGGCCGGGCGGGCAGCTGCCGCCCCATTCCGCGCCGCCGCGCGCGCCGGCCGCGCCGGCCGCCAACACGCACAAGGCCGGGACCCACCAACGGCGCGCGCGCATGCCGCGGCTATTCCGTATCCGCGGCATCCGCCTCGTGGATCAGCCACTTGCCGACGAGCTTCTCGCGCCGGCCGTCCGTGGCCGCCGCGGCCAGCGTCCGGTTGACCGCCGCCAGCAGGTTGGTGTCCGTTTTCCGCACGGCGGCCGCGTAGCGCGCGTCGGGATAGCCCGGGTCGATCAGCATCAGCTCGGGATGGTGCTCCGCCAGGAAAACGGCCGTCTCTTCGTCGAGGATCGCCGTGTCGATCTGGCTGTTCATCAAATCCCGCGCCAGGTCCATGGGCACGGCGACGAACCGCAGGTTCTCGGCCGTCGTCAGGTCCGCGGCCGCGACCGCGCCCGGCGTGCCCGCCATGGCGCCGACCCGCCCGCCCCGCAGTTCTTCCTGCGATTCCGGCACGGGGCCGCCCGCGAGAATCAACGCCATCTGGCGCGCCTTGTAGTACGGCTCGGACAAAACGACCGGCGCCGGAAGCTCGCCCGAGGTTTCCAGCCCCGCCAGCACCAGATCCACCTTGCCCGCGGCCAGCGCCGGCAAGAGCTTGTCGGCGGAGAGGGCGACGGTCTTCAGGGTTTTGCCCGCGTCCTGCGCGATGGCCTCCGCCAGATCGATTTCGAAACCGGCGAGGGTCTCGCCCGCCCGTTGCGCCAACGGCGGCCGTTCGGCATCCGTGCCCAGCGTCAACACGTTCGCATCCTTCCGGCCGCACCCCGCGAGCAGGGCCGCCGCCAACGCCATCGCCGAAACGAACCGGAATTTTTTCATGGGCTTTCCTCCGAAATGACAACGATCAATCTACTCCGCGCGGCAGGGCCTGACAACCGGATTCACGAGCGTTCCGCGACGGCGGCACCGCGCGGCTACGGCTCCAGCTCGATGCGGAAGAACGCGTTCGTCAGGCCGGCGACCGCGGCGGTATAGACGTTCGCGGGCGTCTGCGCGGACAGGTTTGTGGCCAGGCGCTGGACGAACCCGGTCGGGGAACCGACGCCGAAGCCGACGGCGTAGGAGCGGTTGCTGGCGCTCTGCCAGCGCAGAACCCAGCCGGCGCCCGCCGCCGCCGGTTCGATCGCTTCGATCTGCAGGACGGAAGCCGGATCGTCCGCGCGGGTGCCGGCGCGGAATTCCTGCCAGGCGAACAGGCCGTCGTCGTCGTCGTCGGTCAGCTCGGCCGCGCCGAAGTCGTCGGTGAAGCCCAATTCCGCCAACCACCATTCCGGCGTGCCGCGCGGGGCGAGATTGGGGGCGAAGGCGACGTCCAGCCAGGCGTTGGCCAGCGCGTTGCTCCACGTCCAGACCGTCTCGGCCACCGGCGCCGCGGACGCCCAGGCCGGCAGGCCGGCGAGCGCCACTTCCGCGACGTGGTGGTACGGCGCCGCCGCCAAGGCGACGGCTTGGTTCGAGCCCAGGCCGACGTCCAGCGCGGCCGGCGCCACGACGCCCGGGCCGTTGGTCCGGACCGCCAACGTCACGAAACGGTCCAGGGCGAAGATTTTCTGGACGCCCATGTGCTGCATGCTGAGCGCCGCCGAATCGGTCGGCAGCGCCGGATACGGGATCGCATCCGCGCTCCACAGCCGCGTATCGAAGACCAACCCGTCGGGAAACGCGAGGCCGCCGAAACGCACCGGCAGATGGCGGCCGTCGAGATAGGGCCGCGGCAACACCACGTCGTAGGGTTTGTCCCGCGGCTGGTTCGTGTCCAGGTCGCCGGCCTGGTCGGACGGACGGTGATCGTCCGACCACAGCGTCCGGAGGACCTGCCACGCCGTTTCGCTGCGGTTCTGGGTGTTGAGATCGCCGCAGAGCGCCACGAGATCGGCGGGATGGTAGCCGGCCTGGACGACGTAGTTGGTCAGCAGGCGGGCTTCGATTTCGCGCGAAGCGGAACCGCCGGACGCGTGCAAATGCACGCTCACGACGTGCAGCGGCCGGCCGCCGGGCACGTCCACGGTGGCCCATACGAAATCGCGGTCGCTCACCTGCGGGTCCGCCCACTCGCCCCACGCCGAGATGGGCCAGCGGCTGACGATCCCGTTGGGCAAATTGCCCGTGGGCTCCACGCAGAAGTGGAAATCGGGGCCGAACACGCGGTCGACGAATTCCCGATGCCCGCCGGCATCGGTCACGTTGAATTCCTGGATGGCCACGACGTCCGCCGCCAAGGCCTGCAGGATGCGCTCGCCGGCGGGTTGGTAGATGGCCGAGCCGCCGCTGGTCAGGTTGGCGGTGGCCAAGGCCACGGCGTCGTCGTCGCGAACGTAGATTTCGCAGCCGTCGTCGCCGGCGACGGACTCGGCGTTGGCGGCCACGGCGATGCGGACGTTCTCGGGGCCTTCCGGCCAGTCGTCGCCCCGCGCCGTCAGCCGCAGCGTCTGCGTCGCCGGGCCGTCCACCGCGAACGTCAGCGCCGTGCTCGACAGCTCGTAATCGACGTCCGGCTCGGCGCTGCCGGCCAGCCGCAACGGGACCGTCGCATCGACGGCCCGCGACAGCGACACGACGACGTCGGCCGTTCCCCCATCCTCCTCCGCGAACAGGCGGCGGGGCGAAAAGGTCACGAGGCGATCCAGCACGCGGATCGTGGCCGTCCGGGCGTTGTAGCCGTCCAGGTCCGACGCGTGGAAGACCACCGGGAAAATGGCCCCGGCCTGGGACTCGTCCGGCACGAAGGAAAAGACGTTCGTCAGCGGCGCGACGCCCTCCGCGGGCGCGAACGTCGCGCCGGCCGGCAAATTGCTGGCCACCAGCGCCACGACGTTGCTGTCGATGTCCCGCGCCACGACCGCGAATTCGAGGCGGTTGCTCACCAGCGCCGTCCAGTCGCCGACCGGATCCAGCGTCGGCGGCTGGTTCGTGGGCAGGTAATCCAGCACGACGTGGTCCACGTAATTCGTGTCCAGCGCCGTGCTCGTGCCCGTGGCCTCGTCGAAGCGCAGCCGGATCTTGATCTGGGTCCGGCCGGCCGGCACCTCGAACGTCCACGGGTTGTTGGTCACCGTCGTCGGATTGCTGGCGCTGGTGCCGCCGAACGGCACGTCGCCGTTGCTGTAGCCGTCCACGAGCTTGACGCTGCCCGCGCCGTTCCAGGACGCGCCGTTGTCGTAGGACACGTCCAGATAGAGGTCGTCGCCGCTGTCGGGTCCCTGGGCGCTGAACGCCACCGTCAGCCGGACGTGGTTGTAGGAACCGATGGCCACGTTGTCGAATTCGATATAGGGATCCGCCCCCAGCGCGGCGGACGTGACCAGCTTCAAGGCGCGCGTGCCGCTGTATCGGCGGTTCGTGACCACGGCGATCTGGCCGACCGCAGGCATGAGCCGGAACGCCCAGGTGTCGCCGGTTTCCCCCTCGAACCCCTGCGCGCGGATCACGACGGAGGTGGCCGGCGGCGCCGGGGTCAGGCTGACGTGGTCGAACGCGCGGCCGGCCGCGGGAAACGCGCCGGCGCCGTATTGCTGGAAACGGATCTGGAACGTCGAGGTCAGCGGCAGGGCTTTCTCCGCGGCGAAGGCCGCCAGATCCACGACGAGATTCGTGAAGACGGACCGGTTGCCGAGCGCGGCCAAATCCACCAGCCGGTGCCACGTCACGCCGTCGGCGCTGACGGCGATGCCGTCGGCGTTGGTGGCATCCACGAAGGTTTCCGGCATGGGATGGGGCACGTCGGCATCGTCGCGCGTCCAGCAGCGGAACATCACGCTGGTCTGGCCGGACAGATCCACGGTCAGCGTCGCTTCGTTCAGCGCCGGGCCGTTGGTGGCGTCCATCGCCAGGCTGCGGTTGCCTTCGAACCCGTTGGTCGGATTCAGCAAGCGGATCCGGCCCGGGCCGTTCGTCCGCACCGTCCAGTAGTTCGACCAGACCCCGGATTCGAAGCCCGCGTAGAACGGGAAGGGCGCGCGCGGCGCTTCATCGTCCTGGATCGCCAGCCACGCCTCCGCCGGCAGGCCCAGCGCGGCGCCGCCGGCCGGATCCTCCAGGAACAGCCGGATCGTTTCCGGACCTTCCTGCACCGCGTCGTCCAGCAACTGGACCTCGAAGATTTCCTGCACCGAACCGTCGGCGAACGTCACCGTGCCGGTGGCCTCGACGTAGTCCCCGCCCGGCGTCGCCGTGCCGGCCTGGGTCCGCCAGCGCACGGACACTTCGCCGTCGCGGCCATAGCGCCGGTCCACCGCGATGGCCGCCCAGCCGTTGTCTTCGCGTTCGCCGTAATTCGCGGCGGCAAAGGCCAGTTCGCCGGGGCCGTCGTCGTCGAGGATCGTCGCCACGGCCTGCGTCGGCGCGACCAGCGTCGCCCCTCCCTGGGGATTCAGCAGCTGCACGGCGAAGGTTTCCGGCGGCTCGTCGTCCGCATCCGGAACGATCGGCACGACGAACGTCTGCCGCCGCACGCCGTTGGCGAACGTCAGCGTCCCGGCCACGGGCTCGAAATCCTCGTCGGCCGTCGCCGTGCCGGCCGCGGCCGCGAAATCGACGGAGACTTCGCCCGAATCGCCCTGGACGCGTTCGACGGCCACGGTCACCGCGCCGGCGGCTTCGTCGACCGGCCAATCCTCCGCGGCGAAGCGCAGTTCGCCGGCGCTCGTATACAGCTCGACGTCGTCGAAAAACCGGCCGTAGTACGGCGGATAGTAGTAGCCGTACGCCTGGAACTTGATGCGCACGCGTTCCGTGAATCCCAGGCCGCGCGCGGCCAGGAAGGGATCGAGCGTCACGTCGAACTGGCGGTATTCGTTGGTGCCGGTTTCGGCGTCCGTCAAGCCGTGGATCTTGAACCAATTGGTGCCGTCCACGCTGATGGCCACGCCGTCCGCATACGAATGGCCCGCGAACGAATCGCTCATGGCGCTTTCCGATTCGTAGGGCAACCGCTTGTGTCCAAACCGCAAATGCACGCCTTCCTTGCCGGCCAGGTTCGCGCTGAGCACCAATTCGTTGAGGGAATAGGACAGCGCCGTGCCGTTCATGTTGACGTGGCGGAGTCCGCCGCGGGGCCCGTCGTTGGTGCTGATCTGGGGTCCGCTGGCCGCCGTCGAATAGAAACCCCAGTAATTGGCGAAAACGCCGGTCTCGAAATCTTCCGCGAACGGCAGCGCGGCCACCGCGTCCTCGTCGTGGATCTGGATCGCGGCGTTGCTCGGCGCCAGCAAGGTCGCCCCGCCCTGGGGATCGACCAGCCGAACCGTGAAAAATTCGGATTCTTCGAGCTGCTCGTCGTCCAGCAAGGGAATGGACCAGGTGATCCGGTTCACGCCGCTGGCGAAGACCAGCGTGCCGCGGCTGTCCGCGTAGTCGCGGCCGGCCTCCGCCGTGCCGTCCACCGTTTCGTAGGCGCACGACACCTCGCCCACCAGGCCGTTCGTGCGGATCGCGGTCACCTTGGCCCAGCCGCCGTTTTCCGCCACGAATATCGCATTCGTCGACAAGACCAAATCGCCGCCGGGCAGGCTGACTTGGGTCGTCGCCGTCCGGCGGTTGTTGCCCGCTTGCGGATCGTAGCTGGTCGTGGCGACTCCTGCCCAGTTCTGCAGGCTGCCTTCGGCTTGCGTTTGGCCGACCAGCGTCAGCGTCGCCGTCGCGCCGGCGGCGAGCGCCCCGAAATCGGTCATGAAGGTGCCCGCGTTCGTGGTCCACGCGCCCTGGCTGGCTTCCGCCGAAACGAACCACCAGCCCGCCGGCCAACCGTTGGACACCGCGACGTTCTCCGCCGTGGCCGGCCCCGCATTGGACACCGCGACGACGTAGGTCAGGTTGCTCCCCACCGCGACCGGATCGGGACTGTCGGTCAAGGTCAGGACCAGATCGGCCGGATCCACCCACGTCGTCGCCGTGGCCCGGTTGTTGCCCGTTTGGGGATCCCAGGTCGTCGCCGCCACCTCGGCCCGGTTCGTGACGATCCCGGCGGAAACGGGCTGGACCACCACCGTCGCGGTGGCCTTTGCCCCGACGGCCAAAGAGCCGAGTGCGACCACGACGAGATCGGCATTCGTGACCCAGGTGCCCTGGCTGGCCTCCGCGGAAACCAGCGTGGTTCCGGCGGGGATCCGGTTGGTCACCGTCACGCCCGCCGCCGCCGCGGGGCCCGCGTTGGACACCGCGATCGCATAGGTCAGATTGCTGCCGGACCGGGCCGGGCTCGGCGTCGCGGCCAACGCCAGCGCAAGTTCGGCCGCCGCCGTGCCGTCGTAGATCTGCACGTTGTCGAGATAGAGATTGTTGCCGTAGGCGGTGATGGCATCGAACCGCAGGCGGTTGGCGTTGGCCGGCAGGGCGACGTTCTTCGTCCGCCATTCCGTCGCCGTCGGCACGAAATAGCCGCTCTGGGTGCCGGCCGTGTTCAGGGCGCCGGTGACGCCGCCGGCCATGGCCAGCAACGGCGCATAGGTCGCGCCCGCATTCGTGGACACGTGGATCGCCAGCCGATCGACGTAGCTGGCGGCATAGGCGGCATAGGCATAGTCGAATCCGAGCGTGGCGCCGGCCGCCGGCGCTTCGAAAACGGCCGTCGCCAACGTGCCGGTTCCCGAATAGACGGAGTAGAACGGCGCCAAGGCGGAGAAGGCGCCGACGCCGTACGCGGAAGCGCCGGAATTCGTCCAGATGGGGGTGCCGCCGTCCGTCCAGTCCACCGGCGGAAAAACGCCGGCTTCGAAATCCTCCGTTTGCGCCAGCGCCCCGCACCACGCTCCGCAGCAAGCCGCCAGCCCCAACGCCGCCCCGATTCCGCCCCGATGATTGCGCAAACGCATGTTGGTTGACTATGGGCCAAAAGGCCGGGCGAGGCAAGCGCAACGACGGGGAACCGCCCCGGTTCGTCCGGAATCGACGGCGCGGCCGCGGACCGGCATGCGGATCCGCGGCAGCTTCGGGAACCGGCGCTAGGCGTTCGGCTTGGGGCCGCCGAACACGTAGGCCACGTGGGCCGGGGCCGGCGGCCGGGTGACGAGCGCCACGACCACGGCCGTCAGCAGCGACAGCGGCAGCGCCACGACGATCGGATCCACCACGGTCCACGTCAGGCTCCAGTTCGGCAGGGTCAGGCCCTGGGCGTCGACGATCAGGTTGTCCCGGCCCAGCCAGGCCTTGCACAGCCCGAGGCCGGCCGCGGTTTTGCCGTGCACGAACAGCAGCCAGAACGCGCTGGTCAGGAAACCGACCCCCAGCGAAGCCAGCGCCGCCGCCTTGTTCATCCGCTTCCAGAACAGCCCGAGCACGAACATCGGCAGGAACGACGAGGCGCACAGGCCGAAGAAGATCGCCGTGGCCAGCGCGATGATGTTGCCGCGGACGTACTTGCCCAGCACCAGCGCCACCACGATGCCGACGATGATGGCCACCCGCGTCACCAGGATCGACTTGGTTCCGTGCCCCTGCCCCCGGAACTGCTCGAACACGTCGCGGCCCAGCGCGGTGCCCATGGTGTGGAACTGGCTGGACATCGTGCTCATCGCCGCCGACAGCAGCGTCAGCAGGAACAGCACGCCGAACCAGCGCGGCATCGCGCTGCGCACGTAGCGCGGGATGATCGTGTCCGTGTTGCCCGCCAGCGGCGTGCCGGGTCCGACCGAGCGCAGCGCCGCGATCAGGTGCGGCCGCAGCGCGTCGGCCTGGCCGTCCGCGCCGCGCACGATCTCCGTCTTGTCCGTCCACATCGCGTAGCTCAGCGGCGCGTCGGGACCTTCGTCCGCCATCCGGAAGCTCACGAACCGCTTGGCCCGCGCCTTGACCTCGTCGGCGGCGTCCGCCGCCACCGGCGCCAGCTTGCCTTTGCCGTCCGGGCCCGGATCCAGCAGGACCGCGTCGTCCACGATCCGGCAGGCGAGGGTTTCCTGCTGGGCGAAGTAGACGTTGGACAGCGCGCCGACCGTGAAGGCCACGCCGGTCATGCACAGGATGAAGATGCCGCCGGCAGCCGCCGCGCGGTTCAGGGACTGCTTGGATTTGACCGTCATGAAGCGGACCACGAGCTGCGGCTGCGCCAGCACGCCGATGCCCACGCCCAGCACGATGGTCGAGACGAGCGTCCACCACATGTGGTAGGCCACGCCGCCGTCCTTCGGCCCCAGCCCCGCCGCCGCGAAGCCGAACGCCGGCATCGCCGTCCAGCCCCGGTGGCCGATGGCCTTCAAGGCGCCCGGCACCTGGTCGGCCATCGCGCCGAGCGCGGCATGGGCTTCCGTCGGGCCGCCGAGGCGCCCGTAGGTCGCCGCCAGCAGGATCACCATGCCCACCAGCATGATCGCCCCTTGCAGCGCGTCGGTCAGCATGACGCCCTTGAGGCCGCCGGCGATCACGTAGGCCGCCACGATGACGGCGAAGATGTAGAGCGCGGCGTCGTAGGAGATATGGAAGATCGGCCCGATGAACTCGGCGCCGCCGACCATCACCGCCATGGCGTAGAGCGGCATGAAGCAGAAGATGATCAGCGCGCAGAGCACCTGCAGCAGGCGGCTGTCGTAGCGCTTGGCGATCAGTTCGGGGAAGGTGTGCGCGTCCAGATGGTGGCCCATCCGCCGCGTCGGGTTGCCCAGGAACGTGAACGCCACGAAGATGCCGACCGAGATGTTCAGCACGGTCAGCCACAGCACGCCCATGCCGAGGCCCGCCGCCGCGCCGCCGAAGCCGACGATGGCGGAGGTGCTGATGAACGTCGCGCCGTAGGACAGCGCCATGATGATCGGGTTCGCGCTGCGGCCGGCCACCAGATAGTCCGCCGCCGTCTTCGTCTGCCGATAGCCCAGATAGCCCAGATAGCCCGTCACCATCAGATAGACGATGACCAAAACGATGCTCAACAGATCCATGGCTGTTCCTTCCTTACAGGGCGTCCTCGACCTCGGACTTCTCTTCCTTGGCCCAGTCCACGTCTTCCTTCTTCACGGGTTCTTCGCCCTTGTTCCAGTTGGCGAGGCCGTACCCCACGCACAGCGCCGCGCCCGCGAGGCTGAGGACGTAGGCCAGCCACACGCCCGGATCTTCGATGCCCAATACCGTCATGGTCGTTCTCCTTCGGTTTCCGGAACGGCGCGCCGCCGCCGCGGCCGGACGCCATCCTCGGGACGCATTCTCGCGGGCAACGTTTCTACAAAGCAATACAAAATCCGCCCCGACCCGCATTTTGTCGGTTCGGCCCGAACCGCCCGCGGACCGCCGGGCGCCGCCGGATTTTCGCCTTGCGGTGAAGCGTTTTTTCCGGCACGATGTTTTCCGGTTGGTTTTCTTTGGCCCGGCCCCCTACTTGGAGAATGCCGCATGCGCTTCCTCGGATTGACCTTCGCGACCCTCGTCCTCGCCCACCTCTCCGCCGCGCAGGCCCAGGACCCGCGCGGCTACCGCGGCCGCTGGAACGGCTGGGGCTACGAACCCATGGAGCTGGCCCAAGGCGTCTGGCGCGTCACCGTCGCGGCCGTCGAAGCCGAAGACAACGATTTCAAGCTCGCCAGCGAGGACTGGGGACATGAATGGACCACCGGCGGCGCCCTGCCGCTGGGCCAGATCCGCACCGCCTACACGTTCGGCGAAAACACCGAGCTGACGGCCACTCCGGGCCGGCGCTATACCTTCGCCCTGGAAGACGCGGACTACGGCGCGGCCAGCCGCATGCTCGCGCAGGAAACCGCGAACGAGCCCGTCGCGGTGACCGCGGTGACGCACGAACTGGACGGCAGCAACGCCGTCGTGACCATCGGCACGTCGGCCGCGCCGAGCAGCGGCGAACGAATCTTCGTCCGCTGCAGCTACAACGGCTGGACGTCTTCGAGCTTCGTCGAGGCCTCCGGCGCCGACACGAACTGGACCGCCACGATCATGCCCGCGGCCGCCGATGCCGGCCGGACGTGCGCCTACTACGTGCTGACCACCACGGTCGCCGCGCCCGCCCACGCCGACGCCGCCCTGCAAACCCTGCGTGGGAACGACAATGCCGGCGCCTACTACTCCTTCGTCGTTCCCGGCGAGCCGCCCCCCGCCCAGCTCTATATCAACGAAGTGCTCTCCTCCAACGACTCCAGCGAGCAGGACGAGGACGGCGACTATTCGGATTGGGTCGAAATCTGGAACTCCGGAACGGAAGCCGTGGACCTGACCGGCTGGGGCCTGTCCGACAGCTATTCCAATCCCTTCAAATGGACTTTCGGCGACGTGGCGATCCAGGCCGGCGAATTCCTCGTCGTCTGGGCTTCGAGCAAGAACCGTCCCGCCGTCACCAACGGCAACCAGTTGCACACCAGCTTCGCCATCAGCGCCGGCGGCGAACCCATCCTGCTGACCCGCGCGGACGGAACGCGCATCGACGAATTCGCGCCGATCGCCATCCCCACCGACTATTCCCGCGGCCGGCAGCCCGACGGCACCGGCCCGTGGAAGTATTTCGCGAACCACACGCCCGGCGCCGCCAATGCGACCACCGGCTACGACGCCATTCTCGCCGCACCCGAATTTTCCGTCCCAGGCGGCCTCTACGCGACCAACGTCGAAGTGTCCCTTTCCACCGTCGAAACCGGCGCCGTCGTCCGCTACACGCTGGACGGCTCCGAACCCACCGAAGCCTCGCCGATCTTCACCAACGCCTTCGTCCTGGGCAGCAAGACCGGCACGCCCAACGACCTTTCGGAAATCCCGACCAACTACGAACCCAGCGGCCCGCCCTACTACGAGGGCTGGCAAGCGCCCGCCGGCGAAGTCTTCAAGTTCCACGTCCTGCGCGCGCGGACCTTCCGCGCCGGCGCCATGGCCAGCCCGGCCGCCACCCGGTCCTACGTCGTCGATGCCGCCGGCACCAACCGCTTCACCTTGCCGATCGTTTCGCTCGCGACCGACGCCGGCAACCTCTTCTCCGCCGAGACGGGCATCTACACCCCCCTGAACGGCAACATGTGGCAATCCGGCAGCGCCTGGGAACGGCCCGGCACCCTCGAACTCTTCGAGCCCGACGGCACCTGCGCCTTCAACGAAACGATCGGCGTCCGCCTGCACGGCAACACCACCCGCAGCCGCCCGCGCAAGGCGCTGCGCCTCTATGCCCGCGGCTCCGGCTCCTTCGCGTACCAACTCTTCGCCGACAAGGCCGTGGACGCGTTCGACACCTTCATCCTCCGCAACGGCGGCAACGACTGGGGCAACGGCGTCATCCGCGACCTCTTCCTGCAATCGCTGACGGACAACACCGGCCTCGACCGCCAATTCGGCCGGCCCGTCCTCGTGTTTTTCAACGGCGAATACTGGGGCCTCCACGACCTGCGCGAACGCTTCGACGAAGGCTACGCCGAACACAACCACGGCCTCGCGGAAGACGAATTCGTCCAGGTCGAGATCGACAACGCTTCCGCCTCGCCCTACGTGCCCGTCTACGACTGCGGCAACGAAGCCCTCGGCGGCGATTTTTCCAACCTGTGGGACTTCGTGCGCACGCACGACCTGGCCAACCCCGCCGATTACGCCGCCGTCCAGGACCGCTTGGCCGTCGATTCGTTCATCGATTTCTTCCAGGCCAACATTTTCTTCGCCAACACCGATTGGCCCGGCAACAACGTCCGCGCCTGGCGCTCCGTGGCCACCAACCGCGTCGAGGGCGCGCCCGCCCGCCACGACGCGCGCTGGCGCTTCATGCTGTACGACACCGATTTCGGCTTCGGCGCCGATTTCGAGTACGTGCCCGGCCGCGACGAATTCGCCCAGCACGACACCCTCGCCTACGCCGCCTCGCCCTTCCAGACCGCCACCCCCAACCATCCCGACGCCACGCTGATGTTCCGGCGGCTGCTGGACAACGCCGACTTCCGCCGGGCGTTCGTCGTGCGCTTCTGCGACCAGCTCAACACCGCCTATTCCCGCGCGCACGTCACCAACCGCTGGGCGCAATGGGTCGCCCGCGTCGCGCCCGAAATGGACGAACACGCCGCGCGCTGGCGCCAGCCGACCAATTGGAACTACGAGTGCGACCGCATCCGCGCCTACGGCGAACAGCGCACCGAAGCCGTTTGGGGCCACGTGCGCAACTATTTTGGCTTGGCCGCGCCGGTCGACCTGACGCTCGCCGTCACCAACGCCGCCGCCGGCTTCGTGCGGATCAACGCCCTCGATCTCGACGCGGGCACCTCCGGTTTCGCCGGCTATCCCTGGACCGGATCGTATTTCACCAACTACCCCGTCGCGCTGGCCGCGCAGGCCCGTCCGGGGTATTTGTTCGTTGAATGGCGCAAAAACGGCGTGCCGGTCGACACCAACGCGGACATCGAAATTTCCCTCGCCGGCGCCGTCGAGTACGAAGCCGTTTTCGAGGCCGATCCGCCGCCGGCCGTCGTCGACCCCATCGCCTTCCAGCCACTCGTCGAAGGCGCCGCGGCCACCGTCTTCGATCTCGAAACCATCTTCGCCGATCCCGAAGGCCAGCCGCTGGAATTCGCCGCGACCTCCGCCGACACCAACGTCCTCGCCGCCGCCGTCGCCGGTTCCTCGCTGACCCTGACGCCCCAGTTGCGCGGCGAGAGCGCCGTCGCCGTCACGGCTTCCGATGGCTTCTCGACCGCCACCAATTCCTTCCGCGTGCTGGTGTATCCGCGCGCGCACGAACTGGCCGCGGGCGCGTTCGCCTTCGGCGCGTGGGCCACGAACCAGCCGACCGGCACCTATCCCGAACACATGCTGTTCCTGCAAAGCGACCAGAGCGACACCGGGCTCGCCACGCCGCTGGTCTACGCCTACCGCATTCCCCTCGCCGACGCTTCTGTGGCCGGCGACGCGGAGTATCCCTACAACGCCGCGGCCCGCACGCGCCTCAACGGACTCGGCACCAACGGCGTCGCCTTCATCAACACCGGCCGCGGCCGCGACCTCGGCGGGACCCTGCTCGCGCTCGACACCCGCGGCGTCTCCAACGCGCCCGTCTCGTGGATCGGCGGCACCGTCCTCACCAACGTGCGCATCTACGCCATCCGCCTCCAGTATCGCGTGGGCCTCACCAACGATTTCGCCGACGTGCTCGACTCCGAAGGCCACCCCGTCGAATACGTGCGCAACGCGGCCAACGGCCACGTGCAAACCATCGGCCCCGTACCGTTGCCCGCCGCCGCCCTCGGCCAGGAATACGTCCAGCTCCTCTGGCGCTACCATCTGGTCTCCGGCACCAGCGGCGCCCGCGCCCAGTTGCGCCTCGACGAAATCGGCGTGGACAACCGCGGCGCCGGGTTCTCCGCCTGGCAGCAGGACGCCTTCACGCCCGAAGAACTGGCCGATCCCGCCATCAGCGGCCCGCTCGCCGAAAGCGGCGGCGTCCCCAACCTGTTGCGCTACGCCTTCGGCCTGGACCGCGCCGGCGACTACGACGCCGCCCGGCCCACGTCCCACGTGCAGGACAACGTCCGCGTCTTCCGCCATCGCCGGCTGCTCGATCCGGACAGCGGCCTCGCCTATGCCGTCGAAACCGCCTCCGACCTCCTGCTGGCCGATTGGGATGCCGCGGACGTCGGCACCGACCTGATCGACCAGGGCGCCGTTCCGACCGGCGACGGCCGGACCGAAACCGTCGAGTACCGCCTCGACGACGACCTCCTCCCCAGTCCCCGCTTCCTCCGGTTGCGCGTCGTCCTGACCGAATAAGGCGGGCTTCGAAGTTTTTACGTGCTACGTAAAACTCCGCGAAAGTTTTTACGTTCTACGTAAAAGTCGGGTTCAGGCGACGATCCGGCCATCGGCGAGCGTCAGCGTCCGGTCGCAGCGGGCGGCCAGCGCCAGATTGTGCGTCGTCAGCACCAGTGCCACGCCGTCCTCGCGGACGGTCTTCTGGAACAAGTCGAAGATCGCTTCGCCCGTATGGCTGTCCAGGTTGCCCGTCGGCTCGTCGGCGATCAGCACGCGCGGCCGCACCGCCAGGGCCCGGCCGATGGCCACGCGCTGCATCTGGCCGCCGGACAGTTCCTTCGGCAAGTGCCCCGCGCGGTCGGCCAGCCCCACCGCGTCCAGCACGCGCGCGATTTCCGCCGGCTCCGTTTTCCGCCCCAGGAACAACAGCGGCAGCGCCACGTTTTCCGCCACCGTCAGGGTCGGGATCAGGTGGAACTGCTGGAAGACGTAGCCCAGCAGCCCGCGCCGCACCCCCACCAGCTCGCGCTCGCTCAGCCCGTCCACCCGCCGCCCGCCGATGACCAGCTCGCCCGCCGTCGGCGCGTCCAGCGCCGAGAGCAGATTGACCAGCGTCGTCTTGCCCGAGCCCGACGGCCCGAGCACGCAAACCGATTCGCCCGCGCGCACGTCGACGTCCACGCCGTCCAGCGCCTTCACCGTCTCGCTCCCGCGCCGATAGTGCCGCCGCAGGTTCCGGCCCGAAATGAGGATGTCTTTTTCCATGGCTATTCTCCGCTCCGGATCGCTTCCACCGGCCGCAGGCCCGCCGCCCGCCCCGCCGGCCAGATGCCCGCCAGCAAGCCCAAGACCACCGCGCCCAGGATTGCCGCGCCCAGCAGCCCCGGCGTGATCCGCACCAAGGGCTGCGTCACGCCGATGTTCAGCAGGTGCCGCAGCGCCGCGTCCGTCAGCCGCGCGCCGCCCGCCGCCAGCAGGCTGCCCGGCACCGCGCCGGCCAGGCTCGTCAGCAGCGTTTCCAGCCACACCAACCGGAAAATCTGCGCGCGCCCCGCGCCCACCGCCTTCAGCACGCCGATCTCGCCCGTCCGCTCATGCACGCTCGTCAGCACGGAATTGACCACGCCGATCACGGCCACCAGGATCGCGATCACCGCCACCGCCGCCACCATCGTCTGCGCCGTCCCCACCAGCGAGACCAGCGCGCCTTTCACCTGCTCGAGGCTCACCACCTGGACTTCGGGAATCTTCAGCCACCGGCCCTCGAACTCGCGCATGCGGATGCCGTTGAATTCCTTCAGCTTGATGCCGATGATCGTCAGCTCGTTTTCCCGCCCGAACATCGTTTGCGCCGCGCGCAGCGGCAGAAAAATCGTGCCGTCGTCCTGCGCGCCCGTCCGCTCCAGCACGCCCACCACCGTGAAGGCGTGCAGCTCGGGATCCACCTTGCCGTTCGGCACGACGGACACGTAGAACGTGTCGCCCACCTTGCGCTGCTCGTATTCGGCCGCTTCATAGCCCATCACGACTTCGCTGGTCGCCTCCGGCGCGAACCACCGCCCGCCGTCGTAGCCCGTGCCGGTCTTGAGCTTCAGCCACGGCTTCATCGCCTGGAAACTGTCCAGGTCCACGCCCGAGAGGATCGTGAACGCCGAGGCCGCCGGCGTCCCGTCCAGCGAGTAGTTCTGTTTTTCGGCGATGCCGATGAAGATCGGCGTGATCGCCTCGATGTCCGGATCGGTCCGGATCTGCGCGTGGGCCTCCTCGGGCAGATAGAGCAGCCCCGTTCCGCCCTTGAGCATCATCGTCGCCGCTTCGTACGGACACCCCTTCGCCATCACCATCACCTGGAACCCGAGCTGCTCGATGCTGCCGGCGATGGCCTGCCGGTAGCCGAGGTTGAAGCCGCCGAGGCTCACCGCCACGGCCACGGCCAGCGCGACGCCCCCCGCCGTCAGCGCCGTCCGTACCGGACGCCGCACGAGGTTTTTCCAGGCCAGCGCGGAATAGGTCATGGCGCCGCCTCCCCGCCGAACGCGATCCGCGTGCCGACGAACTGGTGGTCCGTCCCCATGGGGATCCATTCGCCTTCCACTTCCGCCGTCTCGCCGACGTGCCGCGGCAGCTCCGCGAAATAGTCGCCCAGTTCGACGCGGATGGACCGCCCCTGGCCGTCGCGCAGGAACAGCCAGCAGCCCGCCGCGGGGCACTGGCGCTCGATCTCGCCTTGCACCCGCACCGGCTGGCGCCGGAATGCCTCCGGCGTTTCCAGCAATTGCGCGATCGCCACCCGCGGCGCGTCCGTGAACGGCTCGCCGAAATGCTGGGCCTTCTTCCGGCCGCAGCCGGCCGTCCACGCCGCGGCCAGCGCGAACGCGAGAATCATGATCGTTTTCGCTTTCATGGCGTCGTCTCCTTTTTCTTTTGCGCCGCCTGGGCGCGCTCGAAAAACGGCTCGTGGCGGCGGTCGAACGCGAAGAGATCGAGCAGGATCAGGTTCTTGCGCACGCCGCGCCGCGCGGCGTCCCAGTCCGGCCGCGCCGCTTCGGGCAGCCCCGCCGGCGGCGCGAGTTGCCCCACCCGGTCGGCTTCGTTGCCCGGATCGGCCGCCGCGAAATAGTCGTGCTTGTAGAAATCCGCCAGCGACAGCCCCGCAAACGGCACGGTCGCCGCCGGGCTCCGCAGCGCCGCGCCGCCGGGACTCTCCAGCCGCTGGTAGAACATCCGCCCGATGGCCGCCGTTTCCGGATCGACCGCGAGAAAAACCTGGATGACCCCGCCGCGGCCCGGCACGTTCACGCCGTGCACATAGCCGAGCTTTTCTTCGCCGCGGAACACGGAATACAGCGTGTAGGGCACGTCGTACGCCTCGTAGACCGGATCGAGATCGCCGCCGACCCGCGCGCGCAGCGCCTCGTAGGCCGCGCGCCCGTCCGGCAGCTTGGCCAATTCCTTCACGTCTTCGCGATACGACGTCAGGTCGGGATACAGCGCCTTCAGATCGCGCGCCGGATTCGCCAGCGTGCAGCCGATCGCGCCGAACGCCGCCGGCGCCAGCGCCAGCCAGCCGGCCAGCCATCCCAACGCCCATGTTGCGCTTCGTTTCATCTTTCGCCTCACCAATATCGGTAGTACTGGACCATCGCCACCGTTTCTCCGTCGCCCTCCGGCGCCTGAATCTGCCGTTCCAATCCCAGCGCGATCCAATGCAGCGCCGCGTTGCCGACGTCGTTGCGGAAATAGCGCGTCAGCGTCGCGCTGGCGCGTTCGTCGATTCCGCCGCCATGCCCGTGTCCGGTCGATTCGCGCTCGAAATAGAAGTACTGCGCCGCCGCGCCCCAGCGGCGGCTCGGCAGCAGCCAATCCGCCTGCGCCAGCCCGGACCAGACCGTCGCCTCTTCGTCCTCGCCCGCCGCCGCTTCGCCCGTCAGCGTGAACGGGCCGAGATCCGTGTCGATCCGCTGGCGCAGATCGGCTCCCAACCGCCAAGTGCGGATGGCCCCCTCGATTCCGGCATGCGGATCGACGCGTTCGCCGAACGCGCCGCTTACGCCGGCTTCGAGCCCGCGCGCATACAGGTAATCGCTGTTGAGCCCGAGGCGCCCCACGGCCAGGCCCGCCTGCCCGTCCAGCTTCTGGTCGGGCCCCGCCCCGAACACGTAGCCCACTAGGTAATCCAGGTGCTCCGAGGCGCTACCGTACGCCGTCACTTGCCAATCGCGGTCGGCGCCGAACACCCGGTCGTTCGAGAGCTGCAAGAGCGTCCCGTGCGTGTCGGTCTGGGCATTCAGCCCGAACGGCAGATAATAGCGCCCGGCGCGCAGGCTGAAACGCCCCGGCGCACCCAGCACGTTGTAGAACTCCGCGTAGGCGTTGTGGGTTTCGTAGGTCCACCGCTCCGCATCCATGCCCATCGCGTCGGCCGCCGTGGCGAGGGCGTGGTCGCGGTAAACCAGCCGCCCCTGGTAGTTCACCGACGCCACCGTCTTCGTCGCCGTGGAAAACCGCTTTTGGATCTCGAAGCCGGCCGAGAGCCGCGAAAAGGCGCGGTCGGTCTCGTCGAAATCGTCTTTTCCGGCCGCTCCCAGCAGATAGATTTCTTTCCGGAACAGCAGATTGTCCGTCCAGCCTGCCGTCGCCGCGGGCGCCGGCGGCGCGGCGGCGCGGGGTTCCACGCCGGCGAACGGATCCGCAGCGCCGGCCGCCGCGGTCGTCGCCAGCAAGATCAGGCTGGACCGGAATCCGTTCATTCCGCTTTCGGGGCCTCCGGCGCCTTCTCGAGCTCGACGCCTTCGGCCTGCAGTTCCGCCACGTATTTCGCGGGGTTGGCCTGGACTTCGCGGACGCACCCGCCGCAGCAGACGTAGATGCGGTAGCCCTCGGCATCCACGTAGAGCGACTTGCTCACCGGGCTGCCCTTCATCACGGGACACGTCGTCTGGGGCTTGCCTTCCGCCAAGGCCAGCGAGACCGAGGCGAGCAACGCGGCGATCATCAGGATTTTCTTCATGTTCGTTTCCTTTCTTTCGTTCTCAATAGGGCTTCTTCAGCACGCGCAGCAGCTCATCCATTTTCCGGTCCGCCTCCGCCGGCGACCCCGACGCGAACGCGTCGCGCACGCAATGGTCCACGTGTTTCTTCAAGATCCGCAGTTCGACGGCCCGCAGCGCCGAGCGCGCGGCCTGGATCTGCGTGAGGATGTCGATGCAGTACTTCCGGTCCTCGACCATGCGCCGGACCCCCTCGACCTGGCCGGCAATCCGCCGCAACCGGTGGAGGTTTTCGTCGTGCGTCGTGGTTCGTGGCGTGGTCTTCATGCCTTGAACCTATACCCCCAGGGCGTATATGCAAGTAAGATTATGGTATTAATATATTATTACGCAATGCATTCTTGGAAATTGCGTTATATGTAAAGAAAGGTGCGGAGCGCGGTCTAGAGGTGGATCGTCCCCTCGAAAAACACCGCGGCCTGCCCCGCCAACTTCACGCGGTCGCCCGCGACCCGGCAGCGCACCTCGCCGCCGCGCGCGGACACCTGGAATGCCCGCAACTCGTTCTTCCCCAGCACGCCCGCCCAGTACGGCGCCAGCGCGCAATGCGCCGACCCCGTCACCGGATCTTCCGGAATCCCGTACCGCGGCGCGAACGCCCGCGACGTGAAATCGACCTCGTCCCCGCGCGCCGTCGGCACCACGCACCGGCAGTTGAAACTTTTCAGCGCCGCCAAATCCGGTTTCAGGTTCCGCACCGTCGCTTCGTCGTCCAGCACCGCCAGCCAATCGTCCGTGGACGCCAGCACCTGGCGCGGTTCTGCGCCCAGCGCCGCGGCCAAGCCCGCCGGCGTTTGGACCGGCGTCGCCGGCAGCGCCGGAAAATCCATCTCGAACCACTCGCCGCGCTTCGCCACCGTCAGGACGCCGCGCTGGCGCGTGCGGAACCGGATCGCTTCTTCCTTCCACCCGCGCAGATCGAACAGGACCTTCGCCGCCGCCAGCGTCGCGTGGCCGCACAGCGCCACTTCCTTCGCCGGCGCGAACCAGCGCAGATCGAAGCCATCGGCATGCGGCACCAGGAACGCCGTCTCGGACAGATTGTTTTCCGCGGCGATCGCCTGCAGGACGCCGTCGGCGAGCCAATCATCCAGCAGACATACCGCCGCCGGATTCCCCGCGAAAACCTTCGTCGCGAACGCGTCCACCTGCCACATCGGAATCTTCATCGTTTCACTCCGCTTTTTCCATCGCCCGCAATTCGAAGACGAAATCCTCAGCCCGGCGGCGGTCGCGGCCCGCCGTAGTCGCTTGCTCCACACCCGGCACCAACATCGATCCGCTTTCGTCCGTCAGGTTCTTGCCCACGGCCCAGACGAGCCCTTTTTCCGCCGAATAGCGGAACGGCGCGCCGTCGTACGGATCCCGCGGCACTTCGCTCAAATATTCCGGCACCAGCTCCGCCAACGTTTCCGGCCACCGCCCCTTGTTCCGCTCAAACCGATTGCACGCCACGACCAGTTTCGCGCCAGCCAACATTCCGTCCGTCCGGCATCTTGTTTCCAGTATTTTCTCCGATGGCAACATGATCAGAAATACATAGTTTCCAATTGCGTTGGGCCGCAATTCCGCCAATCGCCCGCCTTCTTTATCCGAAATGTCGAAAGGCTTCATATCGGCATAAATCCGCGCTGCTTGATCGATCATGAACCGATGGACCTCGGCCAAATCCCGCTTGGTTCGGTTGGGCTGGAAAAAATACCGGGAATTGCGCACCCCCGCCATCCATCGGCTGGCATTTGAATCGATGCACGCGGACAACATGGCCTGCTCCTGTTTTTCGCGCAAGTCGTCCACGACATTGCCCGCCGTCCGATGCTCAGTTTTCAGCGCCTCAATCAATCCGGCGGCGAACGGCCCGGCTTTTTCCAGTTCCGCGGCCAGTTGCGCTAATGCCTCCGGCGGAGCCGCTGGATCGCGCGCCAGTTCCATCGCCGATTCCGCCGACGAGGTGAAAATCGCCACGCCCACCAGATAGGCAATGAGGCTGGACGCGTCTTTCTGGACCAGGTCGCCGAAGCGCAATCCAATGGTCAAATCGTCCGCCGCATCCGCGAAACGCCCGTCCAGCCGCGCTAGGCGCGACCGCGCTTCCAGCACCTGCTGCATCTGCAGCCACGGATTGACGTAGGGCACAGGAGTCTCGACGGTTTCCACCGGCGGCGCCAGGCAGATCGCGCATTCGGTTCCGCGCTTCACGAGCTTCAGGCATTCCGCGTTCGTGGCGACCAGGCCGCGCAATTCGTCGCTGGCGGGCGCCTTGCCCATCCGAAAATCAACGAACCATTGGCGGTTCGTCGTCTCGACCAGGAGATTCGTCGCTTCGAGGAAATAGGTGAAGGCGTTGGCTTCCGGAGCGACTTCCGGCCGTTCCGCTGCGAATTCGGATTCATCCGACGGCGCCGCATCCCGGCTCGCCAACCAAAATCCTCCCGCCAGTCCTCCGACGACCAGACCGAGAGTGCCCAGAAACATTCCAAAACGCTTCTTCATCCTTCTACTCCTTCGCGGCCGGACGCAGATCGAAAACGAAATCCTCGGCCTTGGGGCGGTCCCGGCTCGCCACGCATTCTTGTTCCGATCCCGGCACCCTTGTCGATCCGCCTTCGTCCGTCAGGTTCTTGCCCACGGACCAGACGAGCCCTTTCTCCGCCGAATAGCGGAACGGTTCGCCGTCGTACGGATCCCGTGGCACGGCCGCCAGATATTCCGGCACCAGCGCTTGCAGAGTTTCCGGAAGTCGTCCGTTCTCCTGCGCATACCGATGGCACGCCGTCGCCAGCTTTGCCCCCGCCAGCAGGCTTTCATATCGGCACTTCCTCTCCAACGTGATGCCCGCCGGAGGAATCAGCATGATCCGAAGCAATCGCCCCACGACGTTGGGACGAATCCACTCCGTCCAGCCGCGGCCAAAGACCCGCCCGAGGTTCGGATCGATTTGCGCATACGTCAAGGAAACGCTTCGGATCATCCGCCGGAAAACATCCCGCAGCTCCCGCTGTGCGGCGTGCGGCTTGAAAAAGTAGCTGGACCTCAAGATTCCGCCGAGCAGCCGCATCCGCCAGTTGCGCTCCGCGTTCCCGAACGCCACCAGATCCAGCACGTCGATTTGGCCATCGGCCAATTGCCCGACGACGTGCTCCGCGTACCGACCTTCCGCCGCCAGCGCGCGCGCCAAGCCAGCATCGAACGGCCCGAGGCCTTCCAGTGCGGCCGCCCGATCCGCCGTGGCCGGCAATTCCAGCAACGCTTCGAGACCTTGGGAAACGAGCGAGCCGCCCACCAGGAAATGGAGCATGGATTCCGCGTGGTTCAATACCAGATTTCCCATCCGCGCTTCCGTCAGCGCCGCGGTCGCCGCTTCCTCCGGTCGCCCCGCCAGGCGGGCCAGCCGGGACTGGACCGCCAACAGCTTGCCGATTTTGAGCCAAGCGGTGAGATAGGGAAATTCGGTGTCGAAGGACAGCGTAGTCGGCATCCAGCAGATCGCGCATTCGGTACCGCGCCGTACCCGCGCCAGACACGCCGCATTCCGCTCGACCAGCTCGCGCAGCTCCGCGCCGTCCGCCGCCTTCCCTGCCAGGAAATCCGCCACCAGTTGGGCGTTCGTCGTCTCGACCAGGAGATTCGTCGCTTCGAGGAAATAGGTGAAGGCGTTGGCTTCCGGAGCGACTTCCGGCCGTTCCGCTGCGAATTCGGATTCATCCGACGGCGCCGCGTCGCGGCTGGCCAGCCAACCGAAAACCGCCAGGCCCCCGCCCGCCGCGGCCAGGACGGCCGCCGCCCACGTCAGCATTCTCTTCATGTCCGCCAGCCTACCATTTGCCGGCTTTCCCGACAACGGAAACGGCCGCCGGAGGTTTTTTACGTAGTACGTAAAACGAACGGCCGATTTTTACGTAGAACGTAAAAACTTTCACGCGGTTTTACGTAGAAC
>CALKWZ010000087.1 GCA_938003985.1 uncultured Verrucomicrobiota bacterium
GGGGGGGGGCGGTCGATAATCAAAAAACGGAACGGCGTCTTTGCGACGGCATCTCCCCCGACGGGGTCCGTCGGGGGCTCCAAAGACGTGGATTCAGCGGCTGTTTGGAGCCGGCACGACCTCGTGCCGGGCATTATCAGCGGCTACGGGGTGGACGAAATTCCCTGCCCGCCGGGAAGCCGGCGGAGCAGGCGGCGGTAGACCGGGTTGCCGCGGCCGTCGTCGAGGCTCATGAGCAGGTCGCCGGCCTTGAACTCCGTGCCGCCCGAGGTGAAGTCTTGCGCGAGGAGATTTACGCCCCAACGTTCCCGCTCGCCGGGCCGGTCGGAGTAGGTGACGACCATGAAGCCGTCGGCGTCGAAGGCATACCGCACCGCATTCGGGAACGTGGCGTGGAGCTGGTCGAGCGAGGCCGAAGTGTGGTCGGTCGCGTGGGTGGACATGTGGGAAAACATCTCGCCGTTGGCGTAGATCGCAAAGTACTGGTGCGGCAGCGGCCAGGGATTCTCGACGTTCTTCGCGGTCAGTTCGGCGGACATCGGGATCATCTGCCAGTAGCCCACGACGTCCCCCGGCTTCGCGAACCCGCCGCGCTCGTCGGCGCCGGTGCGGGAAGCGGCCAGCAGAAGAAACCCGGCGCAACCAATCGACAGGAAACGGAGGGAAGTGTTCATGGGTCGGCAGATTACTTCAGGTCTTGGCGAATCTCAATCGTTCGCGGCGAAAAGGGCCGGACGGAATAGGCGGGGACAAAGGGCAACGGTCCGCTTTTATAGATTATAGGACTGACCCCTTTTCTTAAAGATTTACTGTGAATTTGCATAACGGATAACTTGAGCATCCAAGAAACGGGCCGAACTTCCCATTTCTGGCGCGTAGTATACCACCACAGTCGGGACACTTGTCTCCCGCTAGTAGGGTTTTCGGTTCAATATATGGTTGTTGTGGCGGGTGCGGAGCTGTCGCGGTCATGCTGGCAAGGGCAAGAAAGAAGCGTTTAATCCGATCGTCGCACTTGACCTCATGCTGATCAATAGGGCGGGTTAATCCAATGTCGGCCAGTGATCGGCATCTACTTAACGCGACATAAACCTGACCAGAAGCAAATGCGCCATCTCCAAGATCAACACAAACCTTCTCAAGTGTCTTGCCTTGACTCTTGTGAATGGTCACAGCCCAAGCAAGCATTAATGGGTACTGAATAAATTGCCCGGTAATTACAGGTTTAATCTTGTCTTCAAGATAATCGTATTCATATTTGAAGGATTCCCATTTCACCCGTTGTACCTCATGAAGTGCACCAGGGTGATCTGTAATCAATTCAATCTGAATAGAGGAATCTCTTAGCGCAGAGACGCGGCCAATAGTTCCGTTGACCCATCGCTTCTGTTCATCATTCTTTGTGAACATAATCTGTGCGCCTGGTTTTAGGGCAAGATTAAGTGGTGAAGGAAGTTTCTCGTCCTCGATTGCAAATTTGCCAGATACTTCTCCCTCATAAATCCGTTGCTCTCCGGGAAGCTTAAATAGTTCCGCTGAATTAACCTGATCGGCTGCGGCATTAGTGCAAGTAAGCGTAATAATATGCTTTGCATCTTTGTCGGGAGGAGAACAAGAAGAATTGATTGTTGGGATAACCGTGTCCAATTCTTCCGCCACACGAATCTTGTTAAGCATGTCGGTGAACAATGGGTCGTTCTGTCGAAATACCCTACTCAGTTCTACTGGTGCGGGTGCAATATTTGCCAATGATTTAGCGCTGAAAAAGAATGGGCTAGTGTATTTACGCGCAAAAAGAACCGATTCCTCTGATCGTGTCACAACGGGGGGCAACTGGAATAAATCCCCAACAAACAACAGTTGTGTTCCGCCGAAGGGGAGATTTGGATGCCTTCCATTGAGGCGGAGAAATTTATCCATCGCATCCACGAGATCGGCGCGCACCATCGAAATCTCGTCAACAATAAGAATGTCTAGTTTTGTGTAGAGGCGCCGATCTTTAACCGGCTTAATATCTTCATCTGTCACTATTCGGGGGGGGAGTCTAAAATAGGAGTGAATGGTTGTGCCTTTGACATTTAGAGCGGCAACGCCTGTTGGGGCGACAACAACCACATTTTTCTTGAAGGTATGCCGTATATAGTGAATCAGGGTCGATTTACCTGTGCCGGCTTTACCGCTGACAAATACGATTGGAAAACCGCTTTCGAGTAGCTTTATAACGGTCTTGTATTCGTCGGTAATTTCAATGCCATCGAGAGGATCAATGCGTGGCACAATGCGGGGAGGAGTCGGTCGAGCATGGGTTGCTTGTTTGTTTAGCTCGCCGAAGTTAACCGGCGTGATACCGAGAATCTCTTTAAGTGCGTCTAGTAAGCCCATAATGTATTTCTGCGAACGTCAGCGTTCACCCTCGGCGCACTTTGTGCGCCGTAGTGGTGCAACGCCTTGTCCGGTGTTCATTCTTTTATCTTCGTAACTCTCGTAAAGGTAAAGAGGTCAGTCCTATGAAATGATGTTCCTATTCGTGCGGATCGAATGCGGTGGCCCTTTTGTTTTCGATTCGGAAGCGTGATGGTTTTGGGGGCGCTTTGCAAGTCGGGCGGCGTTTGGTCAATGGGGGATTCAGGATCGGGCGATGGATTGCGGCAAAGATGAAAATGGGCCCAAAGGGGCGAAATCGATATGGAACCGCAACAATCCGACATCGGGGGATGCCTAGAGAGGCTCAAACGGGCTCGAAACGGGGTTTGGACGGGTTTTGGAGGCAAAATATGGCCCAAAACGGGGGCGGAAACTGCGAAATGCGCGAAAAACGCGAAAAAACGGGCTGAAAACGGCATCAAAACCGGGGATTTTAGCAGGAAAACAGGAAATTTCAGGAAAACAGGAGGGACGGGGGCGGAAACTGCGAAATTCGCGAAAAACGCGAAAAATGGGCCTGAAATGGCTTAAAAATGGCCATTTTTACATTTTTTGGGGCTTGAGTCCCGCCTTCGCCAAGGCTTCTGCGGGCAAGCGCAACTTGTGGCGTTTGGGAGGACCTGATTCACCCGCCACGCGAGGTGGCGGGGGTCTGAGAGGCGTCCTTAAGTTGTAGCCGGCCCCGGTGGGGCCGGGGCTGTTGGTTCATGGCCGGCCTCGGCGAGGCCAGCTACAAAAGATCGAAATCCATTTGGACCGGACCTTTGCGGGCTCCGGGCCTTTGTGTGAGGCCGGTTTTGGGTCCGGCTCAGCGGTCGAACAGGGACATCTGGTCGCCGGGATCGATCTTGGGCTTGCGGGCGCGGGGCTGGGCGAGCTTGGGCTGGCCGGCGTCGCTGAGTTCCTGGTCTTCGAGGTTGGCGAGGATTTCCTTGGCGCGGGCGACGACTTCGGCGGGCAGGCCGGCGAGGCGCGCGACCTGGATGCCGTAGGACTTGTCGGCGGCGCCGGGGACGATCTTGCGCAGGAAGACGACGCGGTCGTCTTTTTCGCTGACGAGCACGTTGTAGTTCTTCACGCCGGAAAGGGTCAGGGCGATGTCGGTCAGCTCGTGGTAGTGGGTGGCGAAGAGGGTCTTGGCCTTCACTTCGGCGCGGTTGTGGAGGTATTCGGCGACGGACCACGCGATGGAGATGCCGTCGAAGGTGGAGGTGCCGCGGCCGATTTCGTCGAGGACGATCAGGGAGCGGGCGGTGGCGTTGTTGAGGATGTTGGCGGTTTCCTGCATCTCGACCATGAAGGTGGAGCGGCCGCGGGCGATGTCGTCGCCGGCGCCGACGCGCGTGAAGACGCGGTCGACGACGCCGATCTCGGCGGAGGCCGCCGGCACGAAGCCGCCCATCTGCGCCATGATCACGATCAGCGCGACCTGGCGGATATAGGTGGATTTGCCGGCCATGTTGGGGCCGGTGATGATCAGGAGCTGGTTGTCGACGTTGTCGAGCAGGACGTCGTTGGGGACGAACCGGCCGGACTCGGGCAGGAGTTCGACGACGGGATGGCGGCCGTCGCGGACGACCAGCGGGCCGGCCGCGGTCATGGTCGGACGGACGTAGCGGCAGGTCAGGGCGCGCTCGGCGAAGGTCGCCAGCACGTCGAGCTCGGCGACGGCGGCGGCGGTCTGCTGGATGGCGGCGGTGTGGGCGACGACCTGTTCGCGCAGCGCGAGGAAGAGTTCGTATTCGAGGGCGACGGACTTGTCCTCGGCGCCGAGGATCTTGCTCTCGCACTCTTTCAGTTCGGGGGTGACGAAGCGCTCGCCGTTGACGACGGTCTGCTTGCGGACGTAGTCGGCGGGGACTTGGGCCAGGTTGGACTTGGTGATTTCGATGAAGTAGCCGAAGACGTTGTTGAAGCGGATCTTGAGGGACTTGATGCCGGTGCGCTCGATTTCGCGGGCCTGGAGTTCGGCGATCCACTGCTTGCCGTCGTGGGCGGCGGCGCGCAGTTCGTCGAGTTCGGCGTGGTAGCCCTTGCGGATGACGCCGCCTTCCTTGATGGCCATGGGCGGCTCGTCGACGATCGCGCGTTCGACGAGGGCGACGAGGTCGTCCTGCGGCACGATGGCGGCGGCGAGTTCGGCGAGGCGCGGCGCGGCGTGCGCGGCCAGCGCGTTTTTAAGATCGGGCAACTTGGCCAGCGACGTCGCCAGCGCGCGGACGTCGCGCCCGTTGCCGGAGCCGGCGGAGAGGCGGGCGAGCAGGCGCTCGAGATCCTTGATGTCGCCGAGGACGCCGCGCAGGGCGTCGAGCTCGTGGCGCTTCTTCAGGAGCGCTTCGACGGCGTCGTGGCGGGCGACGATGGCGTCCAGGTTCTGGAGCGGCCGCACGAGCCAATCGCGCAGGAGGCGCGAGCCCATGGCGGTGCGGGTGGTGTCGAGGGCCTTGAGGAGGGTGGTGGGGGCGTCGGCGCGCGGGGTGCCGCGGGAGGCGACGAGGTCGAGGTTGGCGAGGGTGGATTCGTCGAGCACCATGGCGTCGGCCGCGGCGCGGAAGCGGATGCGGCGGACGTGGGCGGCGTTGCGGCGGAGGTCGCGGGTCACGTAGTAGAGCAGGGCGCCGGCGGCGGCGACGGCGGCGGGGTGGCCTTCGCCGCCGAAGCCGGCGAGCGACTGCACGCCGAAGTGGCGGCAAAGGCCGTCCTCGGCCGTGGCGGGGTCGAAGATCCAGTCCTCGCGCGCGGTCAGCGCGAAGGCGCCCGTCGCGTTCAGATGGGCCAGGAACTTTTCGTCGGCGTGGAGGGATTCGGGCAGGATGACTTCGGGCGGGGCGTAGCGGGCGAGGTCGTCGCCGAGCGCGTCGGGATCGGCGGATTCTTCCATCCAGAAGTCGCCGGTGGAGAGGTCGAGCATGGCGAGGCCGAACGTCTTGCCGGCGCGGTGCAGGCCGGCGAGGTAGTTGGGCCGCGCGGCGTCGAGCATGGAATCGGTCAGGACGGTGCCGGGGGTGACGATGCCGGTGACCTCGCGCTTGACGATGCCCTTGGCCTGCGCGGGGTCTTCCATCTGGTCGCAGAGGGCGACTTTCTTGCCGGCGCGCAGGAGCTTGGCGAGGTAGAGATCGACGGCGTGGAAGGGTACGCCGCACATGGGATAGGACTGGCGCTTGGTGAGGGCGATGCCGAGGATTTCCGAGGCGACGACGGCGTCCTCGAAGAACATCTCGTAGAAGTCGCCGAGGCGGAAGAAGAGGATGGTGTCGGGAGCGATTTCCGCCTTGGCGCGGCGGTACTGCGCCATCATGGGGGTTGTGGATTTGTCGCTCATCGTCGGGGCGAAAGTGAAGCAAACCGCCCGGCGCCTGAACAGCCTAAACGGGGCCGGATCGGCGCGAAAGGGTTGCATTGGCCGGCCGTCCCGTGCTATGTACCGCCGCAATTGGTTGGGATAAAGGAGCGGTGCGGTTGCTATGGCGAAAGAATCGGATCTGATTACGGTCAACGGCGAGGTGCTCAAGGTGCTGCCGGCCACGATGTATCGCGTGCGGCTGGAAGGCGGCCACGAGGTGCTCGCGCACATTTCCGGCAAGATGCGCCGGCATTTCATCAAGATCACCACGGGCGACAAGGTCACCGTGGAAATCAGCCCGACGGACCTGACCAAAGGCCGCATCACCTTCCGCGAAAAGAACTGACGGTTCCCCGTCGCCGGGGACGCCCAGGGTTTTCCACGCCGTGGAAAACCCTTTTTCATGGACCGGAGCCGGCTCCGGTCCGATTAAATCCTTGCTCGCCTGCCGGCTCCGGGCGTAGGATCGCCGCCATCCGGAGGTGCGTCATGAGAAAATGGGCGGCATGGGCGTTGGCGGGTTGTTTGTGGGCGGGCACGGTCGCGGCGGACGAGGCGCTCGACGCGTGGCGGGCGGCGGTTCCGGCCAAGCTGGACGCGCTCCGGACCGTGCGGGAAAAAGCGGAATTCCGCATGGAAATGGCCATCGGGGGGATGAAGAGCGTCCAGGTCATGGAAATGGAATTCCTTTTCCGCCGGCCCGACGCGCTGGTGGCCAAGGGGCCGTTCGCGGAACTCTACGTGCTCGGGACGAACGCGACGACCTACCAGAAGATGATGCAGAACGAATACCGCCGGGAAACCGCGGAGGACGGCTTGTCCGCGTTCATGGCGGATTTCCAGGCGGAACCGCTGATGCTGCAGGCGGACAAGAAACTGCTGCTGCAGGCGGACGCCGGCGAGCGGGCGGAAATCCTCGACGACCTGCTCGGCGAAGAGGGCGCGCGGCGGCTGCCGGACGAAGAACTCGATGGGCGGACCTGCGAAGTGCTCGTGGCCCGGATGGACTCCATGTTCAAGACCTCCTGGGTCAAGATCTGGGTGGACGCGGAAACCGGGCTGTTGCGCCGGATCGAAAGCGTGCCGGCCCCGGACGGCGCCCCGGCCGAGGAAACGGAGAAGGACGAACCGGACATCGCCCGCGCGCTGCGCGACGTGAAGATCGTCTTCGCGGTGCTGGAACAGCAGGTGAACGAACCGATTCCGGACGAGGCCTTCGCGTTCGTGCCGCCGGAAGGGGCGACGGAAGACGTCGTCACGCCCGAAGAGGAACAGGCCGAGGAAATCGCGGAAACCGACCGGGAGATCCAGAAGGCGGCCGGTCTGGACCGCTTCGAGCTGTCGGGCCAGGCCGCGCCGGATTTCGAGCTGCCGCTGCTGGCCGGCGGGACGTTCAAGCTCTCCGAGCAAAAGGGCAAGGTGGTGGTCATCGATTTCTGGGCGACCTGGTGCGGGCCGTGCGTGCGGGCGCTGCCGGAAATGAAGAAGCTGGCGGAAGCCTATGCGGAGAATCCCGACGTCGTCGTGGTCGGGTTCAGCACGGACGAGGAGAAGAACCGGGACCAGGTCGAAAAGCTCGTCGCGAAGAACAAGCTGGCTTATCCGATCGGGCTGGGGCCGGCCGACGCGAAGGACGCGTTCAAGGTCGGCGGCATCCCGTGCATCGTCGTGGTGGGCCAGGACGGCGTCGTGCAGGGCCGGCGGGTCGGATTCTCGCCGAAACTGGAGAAGGACCTGAAGCGGGCGGTGGACGCGCTGCTGGCGGGCGAAACGCTGGAAAGCGCGGCGCCCTACACGGCGGAGGAGCTGAAGGTCCTCGAAGACGGCGTGTGCCCCAAGTGCGGGAAGCGGCACGGGGCCTGCTCGTCCCGGTCCCGGGAAACGAAGCTGGACGAAAAGGCGTTCAAGCAGCGCTGGAGCCGCGCGGTGCAGTCCGGCGATGCGCCGCGCAGCACGCGCATGGGCATGGAGCGCATCGTCTCGGCGATTCCGCCGCGGACGTTCCTGCGGCTGGACGGCGCGAAGGCCGTGGTGGTGGACGCGGCCACCGGCGAGATCGCGCGCACGGTAAACCTGCCGGCGGATCTGTGCGCCACGAACGAACAGGGCAACGTTCCGGAACTGGTCCTGGTGCGCACGCCGGCGGGCGAGGCGCTCGTCGGCTACCAGGAGTACTACACGGTGACGAAAAAAGGCACGAGCACGAGCTTCCGCAACCGGAAAGCGGAATTGTTCGGGATGCAACTGCCCGACGGCGAGCCGTGGCGGAAGAAACTGGACGACAACGACTCGCTGCGCGGCTTTTACGTCGTGCCGCTCTCGGCCACGGAAGACCTGCTCGTGGCGGCGACCTGGAGCGATCTGCGCTTCCTGGACGCGGCGGGCGCGACGGTGCTGAAGCAGAACCTCGATTACCAGACGCAGGCGACGTTCGCGCTCGATGCGGCGGGCCAGCCGGTCCTGTATCTGGTGGGCAAGAAGATCGAGCTCTACGATCTCGTCTGGCCGCCGGCAGCCCCGTCCGCCGAACCGGCGGCGCCGGATGCGGAAGCGCCGGCCGCCGAATAGCGGCTAGAGCAGTTTTCCTATTACCGTAGCCATATTCCATCCCCCGACGGGGTCGTCGGGGGCTCCAAAGGCATCGATTCTGTGGCTGTTTGGAGCCGGCACGACCTCGTGCCGGTCTTGTCTGGCGGCTACTGAATAGACGAAAATGCTCTAGGTCAGCCGCAGGTGCCGCAGCCAGTCGCGGAAGTCGCGCGGCAGCGGGGACGCCGCGCTCACCGGTTTGCCGGTGGCGGGATGCGCGAAGCGCAGCTCGGAGGCGTGCAGCATCTGGCGGGGCACTTCGGGAAAATCGCCGCTGCGGGCGTTGAAATACTGGCGATCCCCGAGGACGGGGTGGCCCAGATGGTGCAGGTGGATGCGGATCTGGTGGGTGCGGCCGGTCTCGATGGCGACGGTGAGGTGGGCGGCGCGCGGGGGTTTCGTTTGCGCGGCGACCTGGCGGACGTGGCTGACGGCGGGCAGGTGGTCCACCGGCACGCGGACGTCCATCTGGGGCTCGGCGAGATTGCCGGCGACGAGCGCGTGGTAGAGCTTGCGGACGCGGCCTTCCTCGAACTGGGACACGAGCTTCTGGCGGGTCTCCTCGTCCTTGGCGAACAGCACGCAGCCGGACGTGTCCTTGTCCAGGCGGTGCACGGCGCGCAGCCCGGGCAGGCCGAGCTGGTCGCGCAGCCGGACCTCCAGGGACTTGTCGCCGACCGTGAGCAGGCGCGGGGGCTTGTCGGCGACGAGGAATTTCGGGTCGTCGAGCAGGAGGCGGACGGTGGCGGGCTGGTCGGATTTGGGCGCGACGGCGTCGGGCAGGAGTTCCACCGCGTCGCGGGTCTGGAGCAGGTGCTTGGCCATCCAGATGCGCCGGCCGTTGACGAAGACCTGGCGGTCGTCGAGCAGGGTCTTCGCCGCGCGGCGGGAAAGCCCGAGGCAATCGGCCAAGTGGTCGAGCAGGGCGACGCCGTTGCGGCGCACGGGCGGCAGGCGGCGGAGGGCGGGCGTCTTGGAAACGGGGCGTTTCATGGCGGGGAACATAGAGGGCCGCCGGGCCGGCGTCGAGCCGGAAGGATCGGGCCACCGGCGCGACAAGAAGCTTGAACGCGATTCGGAGCGGTTGTATACGGGGCCGGATGAACGACGACCAGGCCCATGCGAAGAGCGGATCGCCCGCGGAACGCGAGCCCGACCAGACCGTCCTGATGGAGTGTCCGGTTCCGGCCCTGCGCGCCGCGTCGGCCGCGCCGGAGCCCGCGCGCAGCCGCCCGGCCTTCTTCATCGTCCTGTCCGGCCCGGCCATCGGCAAGACGTTCCGGCTGGACGGCGCGACGGTCGTCGGCCGCGGGGCCGATTGCGGCATCTGCCTGGACGACGAAGGGGTTTCCCGGGAGCATGCCCGCGTCGAAATGGATGCGCAGGGCCAGGTCTGGATCGCCGACCTCGACAGCACCAACGGCACGTTTTTCCTCGACGGCCGGCGCATCGGCCACCAGGCCCTCCGGGACGGCGACAAGATCCGGCTGGGGCCCGAAACCGTCCTGAAACTGAGTTTCCACGACGGCCTCGAAGAGGATTTCTACCGGCATCAATACGATTCGGCCACCAAGGACGCCCTGACGGGCATCTACAACAAGCGCTATTTCCTCGACCAGCTCAAGGGCGATTTCGCCCATGCCCGGCGGCACGGCAGTCCCCTGAGCCTGATCGCCTTCGACCTCGACCATTTCAAGCAGATCAACGACGTCCACGGCCATCCGGCGGGCGATGCCATCCTGCGGGAACTGGCCGAGATCGTCGGCCGGGCGTTGCGCGCCGAAGATTGGTTTGCCCGCGTCGGCGGCGAGGAATTCGCCATCATCGAACGGGCGGCGGACGAACAGCAGGTCCGGGCGATGGCCGAACGCATCCGGCGCACCGTGGAAGCCCATCGGTTCACGTGGGACGGCCGCGCCGTGCCGGTGACCATTTCCCTGGGCGTGGCGACGCTCTGGGGCGCGAACTTCCGCAGCGTCGAAGCCCTCGTGCGGGCGGCCGACGAATTTCTCTACCGGGCCAAGCAAACCGGGCGCAACCGGGTCGTCACCGCGCTGGACTGAACGGCCGGCCGCGGCGGTCCGCGCCGGTCAGCCGTCGCCGAGGCGGAAGGGGGAGAACCGGGTTTTCACGTCGAAGGGATCGGCGCGTTCGGCGCGCTTGAGGCGGTGGACGATCCAATAGGTGAGGGGGGTGGCGAGGATTTCGTACCCGGTCTTGAGGACGAAGTTCCAGAAGATCACCTGCCCGACGAGCGCCAGCGGCCAGACGCCGCCGAACGCGATCGCGGTGAAGAGCAGCGAATCGACGCCCTCCCCGGCAAGGGTGCTGCCGATGGTGCGCATCCAGAGATGGCGGCCCGACGTCCAGACCTTCATCTTGGCCATGACCCAGGCGTTGAGGAACGAGCCGCACCAGAAGGCCACGACGCTGCCGAGCACGACGCGCGGGGTCTGGAGCAGGATGGACGCGAACGCTTCCTGCATTTCCCAGCCCGGCGCCGGCGGCAGGAGCGCCACGAGGGAAAACGCGCCGGCCGCGAAGACGTTCAGGACGAACCCCAGCCAGATGATCCGGCGCGATTGGGCGTAGCCGTAGACTTCGACGAGGACGTCGCCGAAGATGTAGGAAATGGGGAACAGCAGGTTGCCGCCGTCCATCAGCACGAACGGCAGGCCGGGGATCGCCAGCGGCTTGATGGCCGAGACGTTGGAAATCACCAGCACGGCGCAGAACGTCGCGGTGATGGGCGCCAGCCAGCGCCGGGAGGAGGAGGGCAAATCGGAATCGGCCATGGCGTTACTTTTCGTCGAAGGGATTGAGGACTTTCAAGGCGCCGGCGGCGCCGTCCACGACGGCCTTGCCCGCGTCCGCCGTGCCGCCCACGACGGCCTTGCCGGCGTCGAGCGTTCCGGAACCGACCGCCGCGGCCCCGGCGCCCAGGGCGCCGACGCCGTCGCCGATCAGATGGCCCGCGCCGACGATGGCCGTGCCGGTCGCGCCGGCGATGGCCTTGAGGACGTTCTGGATGGCTTCGACGAACGTCACGCCTTCCTGTTCCCGCCCGAGGCCGGTCAAGGTGATGGGCGGCAGCGGCAGCGGCACCGCGCCGCCGCCCGTCAGGGCCGCCGCGCCGGTGACCGAGAAGTTCATTTTGCTGTCGGCGATCGTCAGCTTGTCGATGACCACTTTCTTGCCGGCGGCGTCTTCCGCTGCGGGCTTCTCTTCCGTTTGTTCTTCGTCTTGGCCTTCTGCGCCGGCGGACAACTGGTCGATGAGGGCGCCGAGATTGCTGTTGAGCAGGCCTTTCTCGTAGGTGACGACGAGGCCGGCGACGGCGATTTCCTTGACGACGATCACGTCGGAAAACAGCGACGAGCGGTCGAGCTTCACGGAAACGGACCCCAGATCGAGCAGGCCGTCGGTTTTGTAGCCTGCGGGATTGCCGACGTGCAGGCCGGCCAGGGTCGCCCGCCCGCGCACGAGGGAGATGTCGGCGTCCCGCAGGGTCACCGGCACGCCGAGGGCGGCCGGGCCGGCGGCGTTGACGGCCGTGCGGACGATCCGGTCGAGCGAGAATTCCAGGGCGACGAACAGGGCGACGAGGGCCGCAACGATCCAACCCGCGATTTTCAGCGTTTTTTTCATGAATGGGCCTGGGGGGGCTAGGCGATGTCCGGTTCCACCTGGTCCACCACGGGAAAGGCGTCCAGGAATCCGGCGACGTCGAACATATCGCGGATGGAACCGCGCACGCCAGTAAAAACCAGTTTGCCGCCGCCGGCGTGGATGCGCTTGGAGAGGCCGAGGATGGCGCGCAGGCCGGCGCTGCTCAGGACGGCGAGTTCGCGGAAATCGAAGACGACGCATTTGCAGCCGGTGCGGAGAAGGTCGCCGCAGTGCACCTCGAGCAGATGCGCCGTGGTGGCGTCGAGGCGGCCCTTGGCGGCGACCACCTTGGCGTTGCCCTGCGAATGATCGGTGAACTGGATCATGGCGACCTCCTACGCCTTCTCCACTTTCTAGTCTCCGCCACAATGCGGCCGGTTGCAACCCGGCCAGCCGCGAAATCCGCCTGCGGCGGCCGCCGGCGGGCGAAACGCTTCGCCGCGGAATAGGCTTGCCGTCCAGCGGGAAGCGTCGAAAATGCCGGCGATCCTCAAGGAAAGACCATGCCCTATCCCATCGAAAAGAAATTCGTCGTCGCGGTGTCGTCCACGGTGCTCTTCGACTTGTCGTTCGAGCACGCGCTGTATCTGGAAAAAGGGCTGGAGGAATTCCGGAAATACCAGCACGAGCACCGGCACGACGTGCCGAAGCCCGGCGTGGGCTTTCCGTTCATCCGGCGCCTGCTGGGCCTCAACCGCATGTATCCCGAGGAACACCCGGTGGACGTGGTGATCCTCTCGCGCTACCACGCGGACGACGGGATGCGGGTGATGGACGCCGTGCGCGAGCACGGCCTGGACATCACGCGGGCGTTTTTCATGGCCGGCCGCAAGCCGTATCCGTTCATGGAGTCGGTCAACGCGTCGCTGTACCTCAGCACGAACGCGGAGCAGGTGCGCGAGGCGGTGGGCCTGGGCTATCCCGCCGGCCACGTGCTGCCGTGCGCGGCCGTGGACGACGAACAGGACGACCAGCTGCGCATCGCGTTCGACTTCGACGGCGTGCTGGTGGACGACGAGGCCGAACGGGTCTACAAGAAAACCGGCGATCTCGACCAGTTCCGCCAGTACGAGCTGGAAAACCGCGACCGTCCCCTCAAGGCCGGGCCGCTGATGCCGCTGATGCAGCAGCTTTCCTACTTCCAGCAAATGGACATCCGGCGGGCGCAGGACGACTCCGGCCGCAAGCGCATGCTGCGCATCTCCATCGTGACGGCGCGCGGCGCTCCCGCCCACGAGCGGCTCAACACCACCCTGGCGGCGCTGGGCCTCGAGGCCGACGAGGTGTTCCTGATGGGCGGCATCGACAAAAAGCGCGTGCTGGACATCCTCAAGCCGCACCTGTTCTTCGACGACCAGCTGGTGCATCTGGAAAACGTGGCGGCCAGCACGCCGTCCGTCCACATCCCCTTCGGCATCGCCAACAAAGGCGCCGGCTGAGGCCGGCGGGCGGATTTTGGATTGCGGGCGGCCCCCGCCGCCCCGTATAAACGACGGATCATGTTCCACGATTTCATCAACAACGCGACCCTGATCGTGGCGGTGGCCAGCTGGCTGGCGGCGCAGTTCATCAAATTGGCCCTGTTTCTGGTCCGGGAGCGGCGTTTCGACTACGGTTTCCTGCTGCGGCTGGGGGGGATGCCCAGCTCGCATACGGCTTCGGCCGCGGCCTGCGCGACCTCGGTGGGCTTGCGGACCGGTTTCGGCTCGCCGATTTTCGCGTTGGCGCTGGGGATGCTGGCCCTGATCATGATCGATGCCCAGAGCGTCCGGCGGGCCGCGGGGATGCAGGCCCGCCTGCTGAACCAGATGGCGGAAGAGTTCTACCGCAACCACAAGTTTTCGCCCGAGAAACTCGTCGAATTCCTCGGCCACACCCGGCTGGAAGTGCTGATGGGCCTCCTGCTGGGCGTCGCCATCGCCCTCGGCGTCCATGCGGCGTTCCCCGCCTGGGCCGTCGCCCCTTAGAAACGGGCCGGATTCCGGCAGGATGGGGTTGACGGACAAGGCCGAAAGGGTATGATGTTGAAAGAGTCGTCAAACGAAGGAGACAAATCGTCATGAAGCGCAAGGCCTTTGGTTTCACCCTGATCGAACTGCTGGTGGTTATCGCCATCATCGCCATGCTCGCCGCCATCTTGGTTCCCGCCGTCAATCGCGCCTTGGACAGCGCGGCCATGACGCAAACCGTCTCCAACGGCGCCAACATCTACAAGTCGGCGTTCGCCGGCATCACCGAATTGGCCGTTTTCGGCGGGGCTCCGGCCGCCGCCTTCCCGACCTCCACCGATTACTTCAAGAGCCTGGTCACGGGCAAGGTCATGAACGTGTCCTTCGACTTCTTCTCCGCCAAAGGCACCCGGCAGTACAAGACGTCCGACGCGAGCCAGTTCGCGGCCGACGGCAATGCCTGGAAGTGGGTGGAAGACAGCCTGGGCAACGAGTCGATCACCGAAGGCTTCCCGTACATCTTCACCCGCAACGCCAACGTGAGCGGAACGGTCATGCCCGCCGATACCACCACGATCGAATTGTCCCCCGATACGATGCCCTTCGGCAGCAAGGGCATGGTGGTGGTTCTCAAGGGCGGCGGCGCGTTCTCCATCCGCGGCGATGCCCAGCTCCGGGGCGGCAACATGAATCCGGCCGGCGAGCAGACCGCCTCCTTCACGATCCGCGATCCGTAACGGCTGGCGACTTTTCGCTTTGTCTGATGCGCCGGAAATCGTAGGATTTCCGGCGCATTCTTTTTGAATCAAACCAGAAAAGGTTGGCGACATGTGCGGAATCGTGGGATACGTGGGGCCGAAAAACGCGGTTCCGCTGCTGATCGAAGGGCTGAAACGGCTCGAATACCGCGGCTATGATTCCGCCGGCGTGGCCGTGCGGCAGGCCGACGGCGCGCTGGCCATCCGCAAGCGCGTGGGGCGGCTGTCGAACCTCGAGGAAGCGCTCGACGCGGCGCCGCTCGCCGGCGGACTCGGCATCGGCCATACCCGTTGGGCCACCCACGGCGAGCCGTCCGAGATCAATTCCCATCCCCACCTCGATTGCGCCGGCCGCATCGCCGTGGTCCACAACGGCATCATCGAGAACTACCAGGCCCTGCGCGCGGAGCTGGAGGCCAAGGGCCACGTGTTCCGGTCGCAGACCGACACCGAAGTGATTCCCCACCTGATCGGGGACATCCTCAAGCAAGGCGGCCGCAGCCCCGTCGCGGCGATCCGCGAAGCCCTGCGGCGGGCCAAGGGGGCCTATGCCCTGGGCGTCGTCTTCCGCGACGAACCCGACGCGCTCTACGCGGCGCGCTGCGGCAGCCCGCTCATCGTGGGCGTCGGCGCCGGCGAACAGTTCATCGCCAGCGACGTGCCGGCGATCCTGAACCGCGTGAAGCAGGTGATCTATCTCGACGACGGCGAAGTCGCCGAACTGCGCCCGTCGGGCGTGGCGGTCTCGAAGCTGGACGGCACGCCGGTGCAGCCCGCGATCAAGGCCGTCACCCTCAAGGCCGAGGCCGCCGAACGGGCCGGCTTCGAGACCTTCATGCTCAAGGAAATCCACGAGCAACCGCGCGTGCTGCGGACGCTGCTGGCCGCGCACGTGGGCCCGGACGGCGCGGTCAACCTGGGCGAGGCGGAGGCGCTCGTCGCGGCGCAGGCCCAGACCGCCCAGCGCATCCTGATCCTGAGCTGCGGCACCGCCTACTACGCCGGCATGTACGGCCGCCTGTTGCTCGAGCGCTGGACGGGTCTCCCGTGCGAAACCGACCTCGGCAGCGAATTCCGCTACCGCGAGCCGCGCCTGCCCGCCCATACCCTGGCGATCGCGGTCTCGCAGTCCGGCGAAACGGCCGACACCTTGGCCTCCGTGCGGCTGGCCCGCGAGATGGGCTGCCCGGTCGCCAGCATCTGCAACGTGCCCGGCAGCACCCTGTTGCGCGAAAGCGACGCGGCGCTGTTGACCCAGGCCGGCCCGGAAATCGGCGTGGCCTCGACCAAGGCCTTCACGGCCCAGTTGATGGCCTTCGCCCTGCTGGCGCTGCGGATCGGCCGCCTGCGCGGCACGCTCTCCGCGGCCCGCGAGCGGGAACTGACCGTCGAACTGGCGCGGATCCCGGACTACATCCACCGCGTGCTCGACCGCGAAGCCGACGTCAAGGCGATCTCCCAGAAGTACTACGAGTGCTTCAACGCCCTGTACCTGGGTCGCCGCTTCAACTATCCGATCGCCCTCGAAGGCGCGCTCAAGAACAAGGAAATCTCCTACCAGCACGCCGAAGGCTACGCGGCGGGCGAAATGAAGCACGGGCCCATCGCGCTCATCAACGAGTTCCTGCCGGTCGTGTGCCTGTGCACGCCCACGGCGGACGAAGTGCGCGACAAGATGGTCTCGAACCTCAAGGAAGTCGAAGCCCGCAAGGGCCGCATCATCGCCGTCGTCGCGGAAGGCGACGACTCCCTGCGCGGCCTCGCGCACGACGTCGTGCCCGTGCCGGAAACGATCGAGGAGTTCTCGCCGCTGGTCAACGTCGTCGCGCTGCAGCTCTTCGCCTACCACAACGCCAAGCTGCGCGGAGCGGACATCGACAAGCCGCGCAACCTGGCCAAGAGCGTCACGGTGGAGTAGGGATCCCATGGCGCGGCTCGTCATCCGGGGCGGACGGCGGATCGGCGGCGCGTTCCGGCCGCTGGGCAACAAGAACGCCGCGCTGCCGATGCTGGCCGCCTGCGTCCTCACCGACGAGCCCGTCGTCCTCGACAACGTCCCGCGCATTCTCGACGTCGAGAACATGCTCAAGCTGCTGGCCGACCTCGGCGTGGCGGTGTCGCGCAAAGGCCATGCCGTCGAGCTGTGCGCCAAGGGCCTGAAGAAAACCGAGCTGGACCGCGCGCTCTGCGCGAAGGTCCGCGGCTCCATCCTGCTGGCCGGCCCGCTGCCGGCGCGCCGCGGCTCCGCCACGCTCTACGCGCCGGGCGGCGACGTCATCGGCCGCCGCCGGCTGGATACCCATTTCGAAGGCCTCGGCGCGCTCGGCATCGGCCTCGCCTGGACCGGCGACGCCTTCCGCCTGCGCCGCCGCCGGTTCCGCGGCGCGGAAATCCTGCTGGACGAAGCCAGCGTGACGGCCACCGAAAACATCCTGATGGCCGCGACGCTCGCGCCCGGCCGCACGACGATCCTCAACGCCGCCGGCGAGCCCCACGTGCAGGATCTCGGCGCGCTGCTCAACCAGATGGGCGCGAAGATTTCCGGCCTGGGCACCAATCGGCTCGAGATCGAAGGCGTGAAGAAGCTCGGCGGCGCGCGGCACCGCGTGGGGCCGGACTACATCGAGATGGGCAGCTTTCTCGCCGCGGCCGCCGCCACCGGCGGCGCGCTGACCGTGACCGATCTGCCCGACGCGACGACGCTGCGGGTGATGCAGCGCGCGTTCGGCCGCTTGGGCGTGCGGTGGACGGTTGAAAACGGCCAACTGGTCCTGCCGGCGCGTCAAAACCTGCGCGTGAGGCAGGATCTGGGCGGCGCGATTCCCAAGATGGAAGACGGCATCTGGCCCGCCATTCCGTCGGATCTGCTGAGCGTGGCGCTGGTGCTGGCGACGCAGACCCGCGGCGAAGTCCTGTTCTTCGAGAAGCTCTTCGAGAGCCGGATGTATTTCGTGGACCGCCTGCTGGAAATGGGCGCGACGCTGGTGCAGTGCGACCCGCACCGCGTGGTGGTCAGCGGCCCCGCCAAGCTGCGGTCGCAGCTGATCACGAGCCCGGATATCCGCGCCGGCATGGCCTTGGTCATCGCCGCGCTGTGCGCCAAGGGCACCACCGTCATCGAACAGGCCGAGATGATCGACCGCGGCTACGAACGCCTCGAAGCGCGCCTGCGCGCCTTGGGCGCGGATATCCGCCGCGAAGAATAACCCGGAGGAACCCGCCATGGCGACGATGCCCCGCAGAGATTTCCTGAAGACGGCGGCGGCGACCGCCGCGGCCTTGGCTTTCGCGCCGCGCCGCCTGTTCGCCGAAGCCGGCGCGCCCGCCGCGCGCGTCGTGGTCGCGCACGGCACGGAGATTCCCCAGATGCTGGCCGCCGGTGTCGCCGCCCTCGGCGGCTGGGGCGCGTTCGTGAAGCCGGGCCAGAAGGCGACGATCAAGCCCAACGCCGGCTGGGCGTCCACCCCGGAGCAGGGCGCCAACACGCATCCCCAACTGGTCGAAGAAGCCATCCGCGCCTGCCGCGCCGCCGGCGCCTCCGAAGTCGTCCTGCCGGAAAATTCCTGTTCGCCTTCCGCGAAATCCTTCGCGATGAGCGGCATCGGCGCGGCGGCGAAGAATGCCGGCGGCCGGCTCTACGAACCGGACGACGACCAGGACTTCGTCGAGGTCGCCGTGCCCGGCGGAAAAACCCTCAAGCAGGTCGCCGTGGTCCGCGACGTGCTCGAAACCGGCTGCCTGATCAACATGCCCGTGGCCAAAACTCACGGCGGCGCAAAGCTGACGCTCGGCCTGAAAAACTGGATGGGGTCCGTGCGCGACCGGGGCAACTGGCACCGCAGGGGCCTGCACCAGTGCATCGCCGATTTCGGCACCTTGGTCAAGGCGCACCTGACGATCGTGGACGCCACGCGGATCATGGTCACGAACGGCCCGCGCGGGCCAGGCGAACTGAAGACGCCGCACCAGCTCGTGCTCGGGACCGATCCGGTGGCGGTGGACGCCTACGCGGCCACGCTGTTCGGCATGCAGCCGTTCGCCGTGCCGCATATCCAAATCGCCCACGACATGGGCCTCGGGTGCGGCGACTTGGCGCGGATCGACGTCCAGCATCTCGAAGCGTGATGCGCCGCGGGATCCGCATCCTGGCCTTCCTGGTCGCGGCGCTGCTGGCGGTTCAAGTTTTGCCGTGGCGAGCCGCGGCGCGGGGATATCTCGGGCTGAGTCCGGAGCTGGGCATGGGCGGCGCACTGGCGGCGCGCGCGGCGTCGCCTTGGCTGCTGCTGGGCCTGGCCGTTCTGGCGATTGCCGCATTTCGCAGCCGATGGTTTTGCCGCTATCTGTGCCCGACGGGATTCGCGGCGGAACTCGTTGGCCGGCTCAATCCGCGCGCTCGCGGCCGGTTCGCGCGCTGGCCGAACGTCGGCCGCGTGCTGCTGGCCATCCTGATCGGCGGCGCGGCGTGCGGCGTGCCGCTGTTCGTCTGGCTGGATCCCTTGGCGATCTTCAACGGATTTTTCGCGGCGTGGCGCGCGCCGCTGGCGGGCAGTTCGTTCGCGCTGGCGGCGGGATTTCCGCTGATCCTGCTGCTGAGCTTGTTCGCGCCGAACGCGTGGTGCCAGAAGGTCTGCCCGCTGGGCGCGGCGCAGGATCTCGCGGCCCGGCTGCATCGGATGGCGGCGCAACGGGGCCATCCGGCGCCGGAAAAATCCTTCGGGCTCGATCTCAGCCGGCGGGAATTCCTCGGGGCGGCGGCGGGCGGGGCCGCGGCGCTGGCCTTGCGGCGGACGGCGGTGGGTCGGAATCCGCCGATCCGGCCGCCCGGCGCGCGCCCGGAGGACCAATTCGCGGGCCTGTGCGCGCGCTGCGGGGCATGCCTGCGGGCGTGCCCGTACGGCATTTTGATACCGGACCTCGGCGCGGGCGGGGTGGCGGGCCTGCTGGCGCCGAAAATCGATTATTCCAAGGCGCACTGCTTCGAGTATTGCCACGAATGCACGAAGGTGTGTCCCACCGGCGCGATCGAGCGGCTGGCGCTAGAGGCTAAGCACAATCGCGCCATCGGCTTGGCCGAGATCGACCGCAAAAAATGCATCGCGTGGGATTACGGGCAATACTGCATGGTGTGCCACGAATTCTGCCCGTATCTAGCCATCGATTCGGTGGAGCGCAACGGCGTGGAATGCCCGACGGTCAAACCGGAGATGTGCCGCGGCTGCGGGGCGTGCCAGGTGAACTGTCCGGCGCTGCCGGACAAGGCCATCGTCGTGAAAAGCATCCCGCAGCGCCCCGCGCGGCCGCTGGAAGGCTGATCAATCGTCGCGCGCCGGCTTCTGGCGCAGGGCTTTTTTCGCGCCGTGCTTTTTCTTGGCGTCGACCATGATGGCGGTCTGCCGGCGGGAACGGCGGCGCTTCTGGCGGCGGATCTTCTCGCGCTCCTGCTGCTTCTTCGATTTCTCGCCGTGGATTTTCTCGGCGATCTTGTCGCACAGGTCGCGGCGCGCGAGGAAGCGGTTGAGGGACTGCGAGCGTTCCTGCGCGCAACGGACTTCGAGGCCGGTGGGCTTGTGGCGCAGGCAGACGGTGGAGGAGGTCTTGTTCGTCTTCTGCCCGCCCGGGCCGCCGCCGCGGATGAACCACTCCTGCAGGTCGCTTTCGGCGATGCCGAGCGCGGCCATGCGCTGGAGCAGCTGGTTTTCCTTTTCGAAGCTGACGGGGAACGGGCTCATGGGGCGGTTTCCTGCCGCAGAAGATCGTTGAAAGGGCGCAGTTCATGCAAGCGCAGAATCGCCGCGCCGTTTTTCCAGGCTTGGAACGCCATCTGGGCGCTGGCCTGATCGCGGTCGGCGTCGGGGCGCAAATGGCGGACGATGCGCTTGCGCGAGAGGCCGATCAAAACGGGGTAGCCGAGGACGACGAGCGGCGCGAGGTTGTCGAGAATGGCCGCGTCCTGCGGGCGCGTGGTGCCGAAGCCGATGCCGGGATCGACGATGATCCGGTCCGGCGCGAGGCCCAGTTCCGCGCTGCGCGCGGCGAGCCAGGCGGCGATGGTTGCGGAAGGCCGCCCGTCGTCTTCGGGCAGCGCGTGGGCGACGCCGTGCATGAGGACGACGGGGAAATCGCCGCTCCGGGCGAATTCGGCCATGCCGGGGCGGGACAGTGCCGCGACGTCGTTCAGGATTTCCGCGCCGTGGTCGAACGCGGCGCGGGCGACGGCGGCCTTGCTGGTATCCACGGAAATCGGGATTTTCAGCCGGCCGGCGAGGCGGTCGAGGACGGGCAGCAGGCGGCGGAGTTCTTCTTCCTCGGAAACCAATTCGTGGCCGGGGCGGGTGGATTCCGCGCCGAGGTCGAGAATGGCCGCGCCGTCGGCCTCCAGTTTCAGCGCCTGCGCTTCGGCGGCGCCGGGATCGAGGAATTTTCCGCCGTCGGAAAACGAGTCCGGCGTGAGGTTCAGGATGCCCATGAGCAGGGGAGGAGACGGGGGACAGGGGACAGGCGACAGGGAGGCGGAGGGATTTTCCGCGGCGCGGAGAATCCGCCGAAAGTTTTTACGTTCTACGTAATTTTCGCTCAAAGTTTTTACGTTCTACGTAAAATTCGCTGAAAGTTTTTACGTACTACGTAAAAACCGGTCTCAGGGCGCGGGGGCGGCTTCGGCGGCGTTGCGCTCGGCGGCGGTGAGGATGCGGCCGTGCTTCAGGACGTCGTCGACGTCGCGGCCGTCGAGGGATTCGCGTTCGACGAGGACGTCGGTGAGCAGGTCGAGCTTGGCGCGGTTGGCGGTGAGGAGGTCGAGGGCCTTCTGGTAGCACTCGTCGAGGATGCGCTTGACCTCGGCGTCGATCTTGCGGGCGGTGTCTTCGGACATTTCGTTGGAGCGGTTGATTTCGCGGCCGAGGAAGAGGAGTTCCTCGCGGTTGCCGAAGTGCTGGAAGCCGAGGAGGTCGCTCATGCCCCATTCGGTGACCATCATGCGGGCGATATGGGTGGCCTGGCGGATGTCGGAGGCGGCGCCGGTGGTGATTTCGCCGTAGCAGAGCTGTTCGGCGACGCGCCCGCCCATGGTGCCGACGATCATGCCGAGGAGCTGCTTGCGGCCTTCGGTATATTTGTCCTTTTCGGGGAGCTGGATGGTGGCGCCGAGGGCCTGGCCGCGCGGGATGATGGTGACCTTGTGGAGCGGCTCGGTGCCTTCGGTGAGGGCGAGGACGATGGCGTGGCCGGCCTCGTGGCAGGCCGTCATGCGCTTTTCCTTGTCGTCGAGGACGCGCGAGCGGCGCTCGCGGCCCCAGCGGACCTTGTCGCGGGCTTCTTCGAGATCCTTTTCGACGATGGTTTCGCCGCCGCGGCGGGCGGCGAGGAGGGCGGCTTCGTTCATGAGGTTGGCGAGATCGGCGCCGGAGAAACCGGGGGTGCCGCGGGCGATGTTGCGCAACTGGACGGCGGCGTCGAGCTTCACCTTGCGCGCGTGGATCTTGAGGATGGCTTCGCGGCCTTCGAGGTTGGGCAGGTCCACGACGATCTGGCGGTCGAAACGCCCGGGGCGCAACAGGGCTTGGTCGAGGACGTCGGGGCGGTTGGTGGCGGCGATGATGATGACGCCTTCCTGGGTGTCGAAGCCGTCCATCTCGACGAGCAGGGCGTTGAGGGTCTGCTCGCGTTCGTCGTGGCCGCCGCCGATGCCGGAGAAGCGCGAGCGGCCGACGGCGTCGATTTCGTCGATGAAGATGATGCAGGGCGCGCTCTTCTTGCCCTGCTCGAACATGTCGCGCACGCGGGAGGCGCCGACGCCGACGAACATCTCCACGAAGTCGGAACCGGAGATGCTGAAGAACGGCACCTGGGCCTCGCCGGCGATGGCCTTGGCGATCAGGGTCTTGCCGGTGCCAGGGGGGCCGACGAGCAGGACGCCCTTGGGAATGCGGCCGCCGAGGCGCTGGAATTTCTTGGGATCGCGCAGGAATTCGATGATTTCCTGGACTTCCTCGCGGGCTTCGTCGGCGCCGGCGACGTCCTTGAAGGTGATCTTGTTGTTGTCGCGGTTGAGCAGCCGCGCGCGGGACTTGCCGAAGGAGAAGGCGCCGCGGGCGCCGTTGGCCATGTTGCGGTAGAAGAGGAAGTAGATCAGGGCGAAGACCAGCAGGAAGGGGACGGTGCTGGACAGGATCTGCCACAGCAGCGGGTTCTGGGGCTTGAACTCGAACGGCACCTTGGCTTCGGTGAGCTTCTCGACGAGGTTTTCGGTGATGGGCGCCTCGACGCGGAACGTCGTGGGCTTGCCGGTGGCGGCATCGAGGTCCTTGAGTTCGCCGCGGATGTAGTGCTGGCCGGAGACTTCCATGACCACTTCGGCTTTGTTGATGCGGCCGTCCTGCAACAGGGCCAGGAAATCGGGATTGTAGGGCAGGCTGGTCTGCTTGGAGGCGTGTTGGGTCGCCAGCTGGTAGACGGTGATCAGCAGCGCCATGAGCAGGAACCACGCGAGGAGGGCCCGCATGGGCATGGGGGGACGGCGCTTGCCTTGGGGGTCTTGGGGATTGTCCGGTTTGGGATCCATGATGCTCGGTTTTCGGGGATTTTGGGGTTCGAGTGGGCACCCTATCACGATGGCCGGGGCGGGGCAACCCCGGGAAGCCGTACAAAATGGGTGAAGCGCAGCGGAAATGCGGTAGAATGGGCCGCATATGGCGAAAAAGCGACAACCGACGGTCCTGTTCGACATCGACGGCACGCTGCTGGACACGCACGGGTTCGGCCGCGAGGCGTTCATCCGGGGCTTGGCCCACGTGACGGGCGAGCGCGACGAACTGGCCTACGTGTCGTTCGCGGGCAACACGGACCGCAACGTGCTCGACCAAGTGATGGCGCACCGGAACCTGCATCTGGCGGAAGCGGAAATCCGGCGGATCTTCGCGCGCATCGCCGAGGAGCTGCGGGAGCTGCTGCAGGCGAATCCGGGCAAGGAAATCGCGGGCGCGCGGCGCTTGCTGAAGCATTTGGCCGCGGAAGGGACGGCGCTGGGACTGGTGACGGGCAACATCCGGGCCTGCGCCTACCTGAAGCTGGGGAGCGTGGGGTTCGACCGCTATTTCGGGTTCGGCGGGTTCGGGGACGAGCACGCGGACCGGGCGCAGATCGCCCGCGCAGCCTTGGCGGCGGCGCAAGCGGCGGGGGTCGCGGTGGCGGCCGGAGCGGTCTGTCTGGTGGGCGACACGCCCTTCGACGTGGCGGCGGGGCGGGCGCTGGGCATCCCGGTGATCGGGGTGGCGACGGGGGGCCGATACGGGCCGGAAGACCTGCGGAAGGCCGGCGCAACTATAACCATGGCAGACTATTCCGATCTGGAAGGCTTGCTGGACTGGCTGGGGGAGACCCTGAAGTAAAACGCTTGACTCGAAGGGGGCGGACGAGGAGAATCCCGCGACCATGAGAAAAACCAAGATCGTTTGCACCATTGGCCCCGCCTCCGACAGCCCCGACGTCATCCGCCGGATGATGGACGCCGGCATGAACGTGGCCCGCCTCAATTTTTCGCACGGCACCCGCGAAGCCCATGCCGCCAAAATCGCCCTCATCCGCCAGATCGCCGCGGAGAAGAACCTCCCGATCGCCATTTTGCAGGATCTGGCCGGGCCGAAGATCCGGACGGGCGTTTTCGGCTGCGGCAGCATCGAGCTGAAGACCGGCGAGACGTTCACCCTGACCGCCCGCGACGTGCCCGGCAACGAGAAGGAAGTGGGCCTCACCTACCGCGAACTGCCCCAGGACGTCCAGGAGGGCGACACGCTCCTGCTGGCCGACGGCGCGCTCGAACTGCGCGTGGAAAAGGTCGCCGGCCCCGACATCCTCTGCCGCGTGATTTTGGGCGGCCGCCTCAGCAGCCACAAGGGCATCAACCTGCCCTCGCGCAGCATCCGCGCGCCGATCCTGACGAACAAGGACTACGAGGATCTCGCTTTCGGGCTCGCGCAGGACGTGGACTACGTCGCGCTCTCGTTCGTGCGGTCGGCGGCCGACATCGAAGTGGCCCGCGCCTACATGCGGGCGCAGGGCAAGATCAAGCCCATCGTCGCCAAGATCGAGAAGCACGAGGCGCTCGCGGAGCTCGACGGGATCATCGCCGCCGTGGACGGCATCATGGTCGCGCGCGGCGATCTCGGCGTGGACATCCCGCCGGAAAAGGTGCCCACCGCCCAGCGGCGCATCATCGAAAAGGCCAATTTCGCCGGCAAGCCCGTCATCACCGCCACGCAGATGCTCAAGAGCATGACCGACGCCCCGCGGCCGACCCGCGCGGAAGTCACCGACGTCACCAACGCCGTGCTGGAAGGCACCGACGCGGTGATGTTGTCGGAAGAAAGCGCGATGGGCCAGTACCCCGTCGAGGCGGTGGCGACGATGGCCAAGATCGCCGAGGAAGCCGAGAAGGGCTATCCGCGCGCGGCGTGGTGGCAGCGCCTGCAGCAGGTGGAAACGGTGGACGAATCGGAAGCGATCGCCCGCGCGGCCTGCTCGCTGGCCGAGACGATCGACGCCCGGGCGCTGGTGATCGCGACGCAGACGGGCGGCACGGCCCGGCTGGCCGCCAAGACCCGCCCCGCGCAGACGATCCTGGCCGGCACGACCGAACCCGACGCGTTCCGGCGCCTGGCGCTGGTGCGCGGCGTGCGGCCGATGATGATCCAGCCGGTGGACCTGCTGATCCATCTGTTCGAGGAAATGCACCGCGCGGCCAAGGAAACCGGCGTCGTGAAGACCGGCGATTCCGTCGTCTGCACCGCCGGCTTCCCGCTGGGCAAGACCGGCGCGAGCAACCTCATCAAAGTCGAGATCGTCCCGTAGTCCGCCCGGCGGACAATTCGCGCGCGCGGCGTTGCCAAGCCGGCCGCGCGCGCGTATCTTTGGAGTCCATCGGGATGCCCGCGGGCGTCCGCGAAAAAAGGAAAACGCCCCATGGCCATGCTGCCCGATCTGCAATCCACGCTGCTGTGCGACGACGTCCGCCAGGAACGCACCGGCAAGTTCATCTTGATCGGCCTGTTCGACTCGCTCGGCAGTCCGACTTTTCCGTTCCGCCATCCGCGCATGTTCCTGACGACGCGCTGGTGCTCGGGCGAGGGCGACTTCGAGCAGCGCACCCGCATCCTGCGACCGGACATGAGTTCGGTCGTGGCCGAAGGCCGGCCGATCCCCGTGAAGCTGCCGCACGCGGAAGCGACGGCCACCAACGTCGAGCTGTTCCTGAACCTGGAATTCCACGAGCCCGGCACGCACTGGGTCGAGGTGCTGCTCGACGGCGACATCAAGATCCGCTTCCCCCTGCGGGTGGGGAAGGTGAACGCCCCGCCGCCGCCGGGACCCGGCGGCCACCACTTCGAGCACGGGAACGGCTAGCGATGTGCCTCGCGATTCCAGGCCGGGTGGTGGCGATCTCGGACGGCGAAGGCTTCGACCGCCGCGGCACCGTGGATTTCGCCGGCGCGCGGCAGGAAGTCTCGCTGGCCTATCTGCCCGAGACGCAGATCGGCGACTACGTCCTCGTGCACGTGGGCTTCGCCATGACGCGGCTCGATACCGACGAAGCCGAGCGCATCCTGCGGGAAATCCGCGAGCTGGAAGCCGGCTGACGCCGGCCGCGGGCCGCCATGGATTCCGGCCTCTACGTCCACGTTCCGTTCTGCGTCCGCAAATGCGGCTACTGCGCGTTTTTCTCGCGCCCGGCGGAGCCCGGCCTCGTGGCGGCGTGGTTCGCGGGGCTCGAGCGCGAACTGGCGGCGCTGCCCGCCGGCTTCGCCCCGACGAGCGTTTTCTTCGGCGGCGGCACGCCGACGGCCCTGGACGAACGCGAACTGGCGCGCCTGCTCGATCTCGTCCGCGCGCGGGTGGACTTGCGGAACCTCGCCGAATGGACCTGCGAGGCCAATCCGGGCACGCTCTCCCCCGCGAAGCTGGCGCGCTTGCGCGCCGGCGGCGTGGACCGGCTCTCGCTGGGCGCGCAGTCGTTCGCCGACTCGACGCTGCGGCAACTGGGCCGCATCCACGCGGCGGACGAAACGCGCGCGGCGGTGGCGCAGGCGCGGGAAGCGGGCTTCGCCAACGTCGGGCTCGACCTGATCTACGGGGTGCCGGGCGTCGCGCGGGAAACGGTCCAGGCCGACGTCGAAGCGGCGCTGGCGCTCGCGCCGGAGCATCTGTCCTGCTACTGCCTGGAAATCGAAGAGGGCACGCCGTTCGCGCAGGCGGCGGCGGCGGGCCGGCTGGCCCTATCGGAAGACGAGCAGCGCGCGCAATTCGACTGGGCGCGCGCGCGCCTGGCCGCGGCGGGGTTCGCGCACTACGAGATTTCCAACTTCGCGCGGCCGGGGCGCGCGTGCCGGCAGAACGGGCTCTACTGGAACGGCGGGGAATATATCGGCGTCGGACCGGCGGCGCATTCGCACTGGGCCGGCGCGCGGTGGGGAAATACGCCCGAGCTGCCGGAATGGACGCGGGCGTTCGAAGAGAAGCTCGCGCCCGCGGCCAAGGCGCGCGAAACGCTGGTGATGGGGCTGCGGCGGCTCGCGGGCTGGGACCGGGCGGAATTCCGCGCGGTGACGGGATTCGACTACGACGAGTTGCGCGGCCCGGAAATCGCGCGGCTGGCGGCGGAGGGGTTGCTGGTGGTCGAACCGGACCGCATCCGGCTGACGGACGACGCCCTGTTCGTCAGCGACGCGGTCTTCGCGGAACTGGTTTGAGGCGGCTCAGCCCTGCATGAAGTAGTTGTCGCGGCGTTCGCGGTCGAGGGTGGTGGCTTCGCCGTGGCCGGGATAGACCGTCCAGTTGCCGTCGAGCGCGGCGAGTTTGCGCAGCGAGCGCATCAGGGCGCGGGCGTCGCCGCCGGGCAGATCGGTGCGGCCCGCGGTGCCGCGGAACAGGGTGTCGCCGGTGAACAGCGCGCGGTCGTCTTCCAGTTTCCAGCACACGCCGCCGGGCGTGTGGCCGGGAGTTTCGACGAGGCTCCAGCGGGCGCCGGCGAGTTCCAGCGCGACGCCTTCTTCCACGGGCACGAGGGGGGCCGCGGGCGTTTCCGGCGCGTCGTAGAACCCGGGCAGGTTGTTGCGCTCGCTGAAGCACCACGCCGCGTCGCGCGGATGGACGTGGATCGGCGCCGGATGGACCGCGCACAGCGCCGCCAGCGCGGTGAGGTGGTCGACGTGGCCGTGGGTGAGCAGATAGGCCACCACGACGGCGTCCCGCTCGCGCAGATGGGCCAGCAGGCGCGGGGCGTCGTCGCCCGGGTCGATCACGACCGTTTCGCGGGTCGCGGGATTCGCCACGAAATAGCAATTTTCTTCGATAAAGCCGGTCACTTGTGCTTCAATGCGCATGTCCATGAAACCAACAGATTCGAGCGGGCGCGTCAAGGCCGGAGCCGAAGCCGTATTGACGGCGACGGGGCTCGGCGTCGGCTTCTTTCCGGCGGCGGGCCGGCGGCTGGAGGTGGTGGCGGGGGTGGATTTGCGGCTGTGCGCGGGCCGGACGACGGCGCTGGTGGGGGAGAGCGGCTGCGGCAAGAGCGTGACGGCCGCGGCGCTGGGCGGGCTGTTGCCGCGGGGCATGGCGCAGGACGAGGGCGAAATCCGCTGGGCGGACGGCGCGGCGCGCGGGCCGGGCCGCGGCCTGGCCTACGTGTTCCAGGATCCGGGCGAATGCCTCGATCCGGTGTTCACCGTCGGCAACCAGATCCGCGAAACCCTGCCGCCGGAAGACCGCGGCCGCGTGCGCGAACGGCTGGAAGAATTGCTGCGGACGGTGGGCTTCGCCGAGCCGGCGCGCGTGGCGGAGAGCTATCCGCACCAGCTTTCGGGCGGCATGCAGCAGCGGGCGATGCTGGCCATGGCGCTGGCCGGCCGGCCGCGCGTGCTGGTGGCGGACGAACCGACCACCGCGCTCGACGTGACGGTGCAGGCGAAGATCCTGCGCCTGCTGGCCGACTTGCAGCGGCGGGAAAACCTGGCCGTGCTGCTCATCACCCACAATCTCGGCGTCGTCGCGGAACTCGCGGACGACCTGCACGTGATGTACGCGGGGCGCATCGTGGAATCCGGTCCGGTGGAACTGCTGCGGGCGCCGCGCCATCCCTACGTGCAGGGGTTGCTGAAGGCGCTGCCGCGCCTCGACGGCGCCGGCGAGAAGCTGGAAGGCATTCCCGGCGCGGTGCCGCCGCTGGGCCGGCGGCCGGCCGGCTGCCGGTTCCATCCGCGCTGTCCGCTGGCGCGCGAAACGTGCCGCGAGCGGGAACCGGACCTGCGCGCCGGCGCCGACGGTCGCGCGGTCGCGTGCTGGGCGCGGGCGGAAGGCGGCTGGGCATGAACGCGCCGCTGCTGGAAGTGGACGACCTGCGCGTGACCTACCGCGTCGGCCGGCGCCGGGTCGAGGCGGTCAAGGGCGTGTCGTTTTCCGTCGCGCGCGGGCATTGCCTCGGCGTGGTCGGCGAAAGCGGCAGCGGCAAGAGTTCGCTGGCGCGGGCGGTGCTGGCGCTGGAAGACGGCGTCGCCGGCCGCGTGCGCTTCGCCGGACAGGACGTGGCCGCGCTGGACCGCGCGGGCTTGCTCGCGTTCCGTCGCCGCGCGCAGATGGTGTTCCAGGATCCGCTTGGTTCGCTGAATCCGCGCCTGCAGGTCGGCGCGGCGCTGGCGGAGGTGCTGCGGGTGCACAAATTGGCCGACTCGCGCGCCGCGGCGGCCGAGCAGACGGCGAGCTGGCTGGAAACCGTCGGCCTGGATCCCGCCTATGCGCGGCGCTATCCCCACGAACTGAGCGGCGGCCAGCGCCAACGGGTCAATCTGGCCCGCGCGCTGTGCGTCGGCGCGGAATTCCTCATCGCGGACGAACCCGTCAGCGCCCTCGACGTCTCCGTGCAGGCGCAGATTCTCAACTTGCTGAAATCGCTGCAGGAAACCCGCGGCATCACCTGGCTGCTGATCGGCCACGATCTGGCGGTGATGCGCCACATGGCCGACGAGGTGATCGTGCTGAAGGCGGGCGAAGTGGTCGAACGCGGACCGGCGGCGGACGTGCTGGCGCATCCGTCGCATCCCTATGCGCGGGAACTGCTGGCGGCGGCGCCGAACGTCGCTCGCGCCCTGGACCGGCGGGCGTCCGGGCCGCGCAGTTTGGGATTGATGGAACCGCCTCCGGCGGTGCAGGATCGCCCCCCGAGATGAACGGAGCGGGAATCCAATCGAACGCGGCGCCGACGGTTCCGGCGATCCGCTGGCGCTGGGCGCTGGGCTTGGCGGCGGCGGCGGTGCTGTGGGTCGATCCGTCGAGCGGGGTGGCCGCGGCCATTCTGCTGGGCGCCGGCTTGTACGGCCTGTTCCGCGCGCGGAAGACGTTCGCGGCCTGGCGGAATCCCGCGGGCGCGCTGATCGCCGCCGGCGCGCTCTGGGCGGCGCTGTCGACGCTGTGGAGTTTTTATCCGGCCGGCAGCCTGCGCGATTTGGCCAAGTCCGCGCCGCTGGCGCTGGCGGTCCTGGCGCTGCCGGCGATCTTCGACCGGCCCGACCGCGTGTGGGCCGCGGTGCTGGTCAGCGCGACGGCGGTCACGGCGACGCTGGCCGTGGATCTGGCGCGGATCATCACCCTGCTGGGCTGGTCGTGGACCTTCCCGGCGGCGCGGTTCCTGCATCCCTATCTCTACACCCATCCGAACGTCGCCAGCATGATGGCGGGCCTGTGCGCGCTGGCGTTCGCGACGCGCGCGCTGGCGGGCGTGAAGGGATGGGGCTGGCGCGCGCTGCTGGCGCTGGGCATAGCGATCGACCTGTTCTATCTGGTGGCGCTGGCCTCGCGCGGGCCGCAGGCGACGTTCGCGCTGGTGGCGCTGGCGTTCCCGGTCGCGCTGCTGCCGGGTTGGCGCGCGCGGCTGGCCGCGGCGGTGCTGGCGGTGGCGCTGGGGTGGGGGCTCTGGCAGTGCGCCGGCCACGTCAACCCGCGCTTCCGCGACCGCACGATGGCCTCCTTCAACGACCGCGACACGGTCTGGAGCCATTCGAAGATGCTGGCCGACCGCCAGCCCGTCGCGGGCTACGGGTTCGGCAAAAAGGCGTTCTTGAAGGCGTTTTACGAGAATCCCGACCAGCGCTCGCCGTTGGTGCCCGTGCGCTATCCCCATGCGCACAGCTACTGGCTGATGCTCTATTTCCAGGGCGGCGCGGTCGGCTTTTTCCTGTGGAGCGCGGGCTGGCTGGCGCTGGCAGCCCGGTTGCTGCGGTGCGCGGCCTGTTCCGGCGGCGCGCGCGAACGGTTCCAGGCCCGCGTCCTGCCGGCGCTGCTGCTGGCGGGCATCGTCTACGTCCTCGTCTACGGCATCGGGGATTTTCCCGACAGCGTGATCCGCGCGTCGCTGTTCCATTTCATCGGCTTGGGGCTGGCCCTGACGCAGCCGCGGCCGGAGGGCGCATGAAAATCAGCGTCCTCACCACGCTCTACAACCGGCCCGACCACCTGCGCCTGCTGGCGGCCGCGCTCGCCGCGCAGACCCGCCCGCCCGACGAACTCGTCGTGGCCGACGACGGCTCCGACGCCGCGACCGTCGCCGCGCTCGCGCGCTTCCTGCCCGCGTGCGGCATTCCGGCCCGGGTCGTGCGGCAGGAAAAGGACGGCTATCGCCTCGCCGCCGCCCGCAACCTGGCCATTCGCGCCGCCACGGGCGACTACCTGCTGTTTTTGGATTGCGACGTCGCGCCGTTGCCGGACGCCGTGGCCATCCACGAGAAAAACGCCGCGCCCGGCCGCCTGCTGTGCGGCCACCGCGCGCTGCTCGACGAAACCGCCACCCAGGCGCTGTTCGCCGTCGTGCCCGCGCCGCGGGACGCCGACTGGGAACTCGCGTGGCGGTCGGCGGATTTGACCGAGGCCGAAACCGCGGACAAGCTTTTCGCGCGCCACGCCGCGCTGCGCCGCTGGCATCTCGCCCGCCCGCACAAGCCCAAGCTGCTGGGCTGCCATTTCTCGCTGTTCCGCGCCGACGTCGAGCGCGTGAACGGCTTCGACGAAAACTACGTGGGCTGGGGCTATGAAGACGACGACTTCGCCCGCCGCCTGTACCGGGCCGGCGTCGCGCCGCGCAGCGTGATCGCGGAAGCCCGCGCCCTGCACCTGTGGCATCCCTCGCTCGCGCCGCAGGCGCTCGCGCGGCGCCGCGACCGGCCCAACCGCGCCTATTTCCGGCGCTGGCGCGTGCCGGCGTTCTGCGTGAACGGCCTGCGAAAGGCGGACGGCTGATGGACTGGACCGAGAAAACCTGGATCGTGGCCACGTGCGGGCGCGGCTGCGCGGACGTGCTGAAGGCCGAACTGCGCGCGCTGGGCTATGCCCCGCAGGACGTCTCCGCCACCTCCGTCGGCCTCGAAGGCGACCTGCGCGACGCCATGCGCCTCAATCTCTGGCTGCGTTCGGCCAACCGCGTGCTGTTCGAGGTCGCCGGCTTCGAGATCGATTCCGCCGACGACCTCTACGAAGCCGTGCGCTCCCTCCCGTGGGAGGATTGGCTGCGGCGCGACGTGCCTTTCCACGTGCACGGCGTCGCCCAGCACGAAACCATCCGCGATCCGCGCTTCGCCGTGCTCCGCTGCAAGGACGCCGTCGCCGACCGCTTCGTGGAAGCAACCGGCGCGCGGCCCGATTCCACCGCCGCGGCCGAAGGCGCCGCCTGCATCGCGCTCTACTGGAAAGACCGCGACGCGCGGATTTTCCTGGATACCAGCGGCGCGCCGCTGTCCCACCGCGGCTACCGCTGGCGCGGGTGGGTGGCGCCCCTGCGCGAAACCCTCGCCGCCAGCATCGTGCTGGCCACCGAATGGGCCAAGGATCCGGCCGAAGCCTTCATCGGGCCCATGTGCGGCAGCGGCACGCTCGCCATCGAAGCCGCCTGGATCGCGCAGAACCGCGCGCCCGGCCTCGCGCGCGAAGACTACGCCTTCCTGCATCTCGCCGGCGCGGACGTCGGCGCCTGGCGCGAGCTGCAGGCCGAAGCGCGCGCGAAATTCATTTCCGCGCCGCGCGCCTGGATCGCCGCGTCCGACGTGGATCCGCAGGCCATCGCCTGCGCCCGCGAGAACGCCGGCCGGGCCGGCGTGGAGAACCTCATCCGGTTCCATACCTGCGATTTCCGCGACACGCCGCTGCCCAAGCCGCCGGCGCTGATTTTGATGAACCCCGAGTACGGCGAGCGCATGGGCCTCGAAGACCGCCTCGTGCCGCTCTACGAAGGCATCGGCGCCTATCTCAAGGCAAAGTGCCAGGGCATGCGCGCCGCCGTTTTCACCGGCAACCTCGCCCTCGGCCGCAAGATCGGCCTGCATCCCCGCCGGCGCACCGCCATGTGGAACGGCGACATCGAATGCCGCCTGCTCGAATTCGACCTCTACGCCGGCACCCGCGACACCCGCCTGCTCCGCAAGCATGGCGAGGCCGCTCCCGACCCGGGCGCCGGGGCGGATGGGGGTTGATGGGCGGCGCGGGGGGATGATACAAAAAGGGACTTTGAAGGCCCCGCGTTCGGGGCGGAAGGTGCGCGACCCATGGCGATGAAATTTTCGGAAAACGCCGACCGGATGGATGCCCGGTACGTGGCGGGCTTGGCGCGGATGGCGCTGTCGGACGCGGAAGCGGCGCAGCTGCAGGGGCAGCTGGACGACATTCTCGCGTTCATCGGCGAACTGAAGCAGCTGGACGTGTCCGGCGTGGAGGCGACGGACGTGGCGACGGAAGCCCGCAACGCCTGGCGCGAAGACGTGCCGGAAGCGGGGCTGGCGCGGGATGTCGCGCTGGCGAACGCGCCGCTGGCCCGCCACGAGCAATTCGCGGTGCCGAAGGTGATCGAATGAGCGCGCCGCTGCACGAATTGGGTTTTCTGGAGGCCGCGGACGCGCTGGCGCAAAAGACGGTTTCTTCCGCGGAACTGACGGCGGCGCTGCTGGACCGGTCCGAGAAGCTGGAACCGGCGCTGAATTCGCTGACTTGGTTCGACCGGGAGGCGGCCCTGGCGCAGGCGCGCGCGGCGGACGCGGCGCGCGCGGCGGGCGACGCCCGGCCGTTCCTGGGCGTGCCGATCGCGATCAAGGACCTCCTGAACGTGAAGGGCCAGCCCTGCACGGCGGGGTCGAACATCCTGAAGGGCTACGTCGCGCCGTACGACGCGACGGTGATCGCGCGGCTGCGCGCGGCGGGCTGCGTCTTCGTCTCGCGCACGAACACCGACGAATTCGCGATGGGCGGCAGCACGGAAACGAGCGCCTACGGCCCGACGCGGAATCCGTGGGACGTGGCGCGGGTGCCGGGCGGCTCCAGCGGCGGCTCGGCGGCGGCGGTGGCCGCGCGCCTGGCGCCGGCGGCGCTGGCGTCGGACACCGGCGGCAGCATCCGCCAGCCGGCGGCGTTCTGCGGCGTGACGGGCTTCAAGCCGACCTACGGGCGGGTGCCGCGCTACGGCTGCACCGCGTTCGCGTCCTCGCTCGACCAGGTCGGGCCGATTTCCCGCAGCGTCGAGGACGCGGCGGCGGTCTATCAGCTCATCGCGGGGCTAGATCCGCGCGATTCGACGACCTCGCCGCGGCCGGTGGAGGACGTCTTGCCGGCCGTGCGCGCCGCGCGGGACCTGAAGGGGCTCAAGCTGGGCCTGCCGAAGGAATACTTCGTGGAAGGCCTCGATCCGGAGATCGAGCAGCTGACGCGGGCGGCGGTGGACCAGTGCCGCGCGCTGGGCGCGGAGATCGTGGACGTGGAGCTGCCGCATTCGCGCTACGGCATCGCGTGCTACTACATCTTGGCGCCGGCGGAAGCGTCGGCGAACCTCGCGCGCTACGACGGCGTGCGCTACGGGTTCCGCGCGGAGGCGGGCGACCTGCAGGAAATGTATGAGCAGACCCGCGCGCGGGGCTTCGGCGCCGAGGTAAAGCGCCGCGTGATCCTGGGCACGTACGTGCTCAGCAGCGGCTTCCACGACGCCTACTACCTGCGCGCGCAGAAGGTGCGCACGCTGATCCGCGGCGATTTCGAGCGGGCGTTCGCGCGGTGCGACGCGATTTTGGGCCCGGTGACGCCGACGCCGGCGTTCCGCGTGGGCGAGAAGACGTCCGACCCGGTGCAGATGTATCTGGGCGACGTGTTCACGGTGAACGTGAATCTGGCGGGCATCTGCGGCCTGAGCGTGCCGTGCGGCTTCACCGCGGCGGGCTTGCCGGCGGGGCTGCACGTTGTCGGTCCGGCCTTCCGGGAAGACCTGGCGCTGAAGATCGGCGCGGCCTACCAGCACGCGACGGAGTGGCACCGGAAACGTCCGGTGGATCCCCAAGGAGGCCGGCCATGAGCGACTACGTTCCTTCCATCGGCCTGGAAGTGCACGTGCAGCTGAAGACGCGCACGAAGATGTTCTGCGCGTGTCCGGCGCACGAAGAAGGCACGCCGAACGTCGCCGTTTGCCCGGTGTGCCTCGGGCTGCCGGGGGCGCTGCCGACGATGAACCGCGAGGCCATCCGCAAGACCGTCAAGGTGGGCCTGATGATCGGCTCGGAAATTTCGCTGCGGAGCACGTTCGACCGGAAGAACTACTTCTATCCGGACATGCCCAAGAACTTCCAGATTTCCCAGCAGGCGGCCCCGCTGTGCATCGGCGGGTCCGTGGAGATCGAGGTCGGCGGCCAGAAGAAGACCATCCGGGTGAACCACATCCACCAGGAAGAAGACGCCGCGAAAATCACGCACCTGGAGAACTCGTCGGAGATCGACTACAACCGGGCCAGCACGCCGTTGATGGAACTGGTGACGGAGCCGGACATGTCCAGCCCGGACGAGGCCATCGCGTTCCTGACCGCGCTGAAGGAGATGCTCGTCTACGCGGGGATCAGCGACTGCAACCTGGAACTGGGGCACGTGCGCTGCGACGTGAATTCGTCGGTGCGGCCAGCGGGCACGGACAAGCTCGGCGTGAAGTGCGAAATCAAGAACATGAACACGTTCAAGGGCATCCACCGCGCGCTGGAATACGAGCTGGAGCGGCAGATGGAAACCCTGCGCGCCGGCGGCAAGCTGACGCAGGAAACGCGGCGCTGGGACGACGTGGCGGGCGTGACCCTGCCGATGCGCTCGAAGGAATACGCCCACGATTATCGCTATTTCCCGGAGCCCGACCTGCCGCCGGTGACGCTGGACGCGGCGACGGTGGAAGCGTGGCGGGCGGAACTGCCGGAACTGCCGGCGGCGAAGCGCGCGCGGTTCATCCGCGATTACGGCCTGCCGGAATACGACGCGGGCGTGCTGACCGCGGATCCGGCCATCGCCGGCTACTTCGAGGCGACGGCGCAGAAATCGCAGAACTTCAAGGCCGTCTCCAACTGGGTCATGGGCGAGTTGCTGCGCGCGCTGGGCGAAAAGGGCGAGACCATCGCCGACGCGAAGATCGCGCCCGAGGCGCTGGCGGCGCTGATCGCGCTGGTGGACGCCAAGACGATCAACATGCCCGCGGCGAAGGAAGTCTTCCAGATCCTGTTCGACCGGGGCGGGGAGCCCGCCGCGATCGTGAAGGAAAAAGGCCTGGCGCAGGTCAGCGACACGGGGGCCATCGACGGCTTCGCGGAACAGGCGATCGCGGCCAACGAAAAGGTCGCCGCGGAATTCCGCGGCGGCAAGGAAGCGGCGCTGATGTTCCTGGTCGGCCAGGTGATGAAGCTTTCCCGCGGCAAGGCCAACCCGCAGCTCGCCGCCGACGCGCTGCGGCGGAAGCTGCAGGGCTAAGGTTCGACCCCCGAACCCGCGGCCGGTTTCGTCGGGGGCGGGGGCGGATCGCGGAAGAAATCGTTTTCGCGCAAATAATCCCAGAATGCGTGCCGGCTGAACATGCGGAGGTCCACCATCGGCGGCCTAGGCTTTCCTATGCGCTGATATGTTCCCACCGCGACAAGCACGACAATGGCCAAGGCCTGGAGGAAGAACAGGCGCAGATAGCGTCGGATGACTTGCTGGGTTTTCGGTTTGCGGATCGAACTGAAATAGACGGCGCAGAGAATCCGGGCGAACCGGTGGGGACAGACCGCTTGCCGGGCGTAATGGGCCGCCAGCAAGTTGAGGCCGATCAGCGCCGCGACGAAAACGGCGCATTCCCAGGCCCGCATCAGGCACAGAAAGGCCCCGACCATGCCCATGAAAACGGACACGAGTTGCAGGACCTCTCGGTCTTCCGCCCGATAGGCGGGCAAATGCTCGCCAAGATGCCGGTCGCGGTTGGTCGGGAGCGGCGCCGAATGGCTGCTTTCGGGCATTTGGACTTGCCGGTTGCGCCGCCGATTTTGCTGGGCGAGAGTCTCTGGCGTGGCGATGGGATCCGGCGGCGGAACAATCTGCATGGCGGAACCCGATCGCCGAACGCCTACAACGACCGGTCGAGAATGGCGAGGGCCTGGTCGATCTGGGCCGGGGAGACGACGAGGGGCGGGACGAACCGCAGGACGTGGTCGCCGGTGGCGATGCAGAGCAGGCCGTTTTCCCGCAGTTTGGCTTCGACGGGTTTGGCGGGGACGTTCAGCACGAGGCCGACCATCAGGCCGACGCCGCGCACGGACTGGATGCAGGCGTGCTTGGGCGCGAGCGCCTTCAAACCGTCCATGAACCGCGCGCCCATCCGCACCGCGTTGCCGAGCAGGTCTTCCTTCTCGATGGTCTCGAGCGTGGCAAGCGCGGCGGCGCAGGCCAGGGGGGTGCCGCCGAAGGTGCTGGCGTGGTTGCCGGGCTGGAAGACGTCGGACAACTCCGGCGTGACCGCGGCGGCGCCGATGGGAAAGCCGCCGCCGAGGGCCTTGGCCATGGAGAACCCGTCGGGCCGGATGCCGTAGTTCTGGAAGCCGAACCACTTGCCCGTCCGGCCGATGCCGGCCTGGACTTCGTCGAAGAACAGCAGGATTTTCTTGTCGTCGCACAGTTTCCGCAGGCCCGCCATGAATTCGGGCGTGGCGGGGACGATGCCGCCTTCGCCCTGCACGGCTTCGCACAGGACAGCGACGGTGGCGGGGGTGATCGCGGCCTTGACCGATTCGAGGTTGTTGAACTCGGCGTAGGCGAAACCGGGCATGAGGGGTTCGAAGCCCTTCTGGTACTTCGTCTGGCCGGTGGCGGTCATGGTGGCGAGCGTCCGGCCGTGGAACGAGTTCTTCATGGTGACGATCTCGTGCCGGCCGTCCATGGAGCCCCATTTCCGGGCGAGCTTGAAGAGGCACTCGTTGGCTTCGGCGCCGGAGTTGCAGAAAAAGACCTTGCCGCCCAGGGCGAGCTCGGAAATCTTCTTGGCCAGCCGCGGCTGGAGCTCGTTGTGGAAGAGGTTCGAGCAGTGCATCAGCACGCCGGCTTGCTTCCGGATGGCTTCGACGACGGCGGGATGGCAGTGGCCGGTATTGCAGACGGCGATGCCGGCCATGAAATCGAGGTATTCCTTGCCGGCGTCGTCCCAGACCGAAACGCCCGCGCCGCGCACGAGGGTGAGCCCGGGCGCGTAGGTGGGCATGACGTACTGGCTGAACAATTCCTTGGGGCTAGGTTGCATCGTTGACGATCTCCGTGCCGACGCCTTTGTCGGTGAACAATTCGAGGAGGAGGGAATGCGGTAGGGCCGCGTCGATGATGTGGGTCTTGCGGACGCCGGCCTTGAGCGCCTTGAGGGCGCCGCTGATCTTCGGCAACATGCCGCCGCCGATGACGCCGCGCGCGATGAGGTCCTCGACCTCGGTGAGGCGGAGGGTGCTCATGAGCGAGTTGCGGTCGGCGGGATCGGCGAGCAGGCCGGGGACGTCGGAGAGGAAGACGAGCTTCCGCGCCTGGAGCCGTTCGGCGAGGCCGGCGGCCGCGGCGTCGGCGTTGATGTTGTAGATCCGGCGCGCGGCGTCGGCGCCGAGGGGCGTGATGATCGGGGTGATGTCGGCTTCGAGGTAGGCCTTGACCGGCTCGGCATCGACGCCCGTGATTTCGCCGACGAGGCCCCAGTCGAGGACTTCGCCGGTGTCGGGATCTTCGGCGACGTGTTTCCGGACGGCGATGATGTCTTCGCCGTGGATGCCGCGCGCCTTGCAGCCGAATTCGTTGAGGATGGCGACGAGCTCGGGGTTGACCTCGCGGTTGAGAACCTGCTCGACGATTTCCATGGTTTCGGGGTCGGTGACGCGCAGGCCCTTCACGAAGTTGGCCTGGAGGCCCTTTTGCTTCATCCGGGCGTTGATGGCTTTGCCGCCGCCGTGGACGATGACGGGCCGCATGCCGACGCAGCTCATGAAGGCGACGTCTTCGAGGATGTCGCGGACGACGGCGGGGTTGTCCATGGACGACCCGCCGAACTTGACGATGACGGTTTCGCCCCGGAAGCGCTGGATGTGCGGCAGGGCTTCGATGAGGACGCTGGCTTTCTGGATGGCTTGTTTCATGTTTGGGCGCGCATTATCCGCCCCCGGCGCGGCGGGGAAAAGAAAAATTCAAAGACTCAATGTCCAATAACCAATGTCCAGCGTTCAATTTTCAAGTGTCCGGTCATCCCGAGCTTGTCGAGGGATCTGGGCTTTGTCCCGTCGGCGTGCCACGGGGACGAGGCCGAGATGTTTCGACTCCGGCGCTGCGCGCCTGCGCTCAACATGACAAAGCTGTGAACCTTGAACCTGCAACCTGAAACCCCTCCGCCTACTTGTTGATTTTGACGTAGTCCTCGGTGCAGTCGCAGGAATAGACGGTCGCCGCGTGGCGGCCGAGATGGAGGTCGATGGTGATCGTGAATTCCTTTTGGGCGGCCACTTTGGACAGTTGTTCGATGGACGCGCCGGCCTTGAGGCCATTGCGGGCGCAAAGGAGGGGACCGTAGCGGATTTCGACCTTGGTTTCGTCGACCCGGGCGGGGGAATAGCCGAGGGCGTCCATGATCCGGCCCCAGTTGGGATAGGAGCCGACCCAGGAGGTCTTGACGAGGAACGAATTGGCGACGGAGCGCGCGGCGGCCTCGGCGTCGGCGGGGGTGCGGGCGCCCTGGACGCGGACGGTGACGAGTTTCTGCGCGCCTTCGCCGTCGCGGACCATGGCCATGGCCAGGCGGAAGGTCACGCCTTCGAGCGCGGCGACGAAGGCCGGCCAATCGCGGTGGCCGGGCTTGAGGGTCGCGTTGCCGGCGCAGCCGTTGGCGAGCAGCAGGACGGTGTCGTTGGTGCTTTGGTCGGCATCGACGGAAATGCGGTTGAAGGATTTGTCCACGGCGGCCTTGAGGGCCTTCTGCAGGGCGCGGCGGTCGACCTTGGCGTCGGTGAGCAGGAAGGCGAGCATGGTGGCCATGCAGGGCTGGATCATGCCGGAGCCCTTGGCGATGCCGGTGAAGCGGCAGGTCCGGCCGTTGGCCCGGAACGTCGCGGTGTAGCGCTTGGGCACGAGGTCGGTGGTCATGATGCCGCGGGCGGCGGATTCGCCGCCGTTGGGCACGACGGCCGCGGCGAGTTTTTCGATGCCGGGCAGGATGACGTCCATGCGCAGGGGCACGCCGATGCGGCCGGTGGAGCAGACGAGGAAGGTCTCGGGGGCCACGCCGAACTGCTTGGCGGCATGGACGGCCATGGCTTGGGCGTCTTTCAGGCCTTGCTTGCCGGTGCAGGCGTTGGCCTGGCCGCTGTTGACGACGACGCCGTGGGCGACGCCGATCTTGGCGACGCGCTCGGCATCGAGCCGGACGGTGGCGGCCTTGACCTGGTTGGTGGTGAAGGTGCCGGCGAGAACGGCGGGAACGTCGGAGAAGAAGAGGGCCATGTCGGGCTTGCGGCTCTTCTTGAGCCCGGCGACGATGCCGGCGGCGCGGAAGCCGGCGGGCAGGACGGCGGCGGCGGAGAATTTCAAATTGGATTTCTTCATGATGGGCCTTTCTCGGGAGCGGAGTATAGGAGTTCGGGAGTTGCGGAGTCTAGGAGGAACGAAGGGAACTGATTCACCCACGGGACCAGCCCGTGGGGGTCCGGAATCCGGCGGCAACCCCGCGGGGGTCTTCCGGGGTGGGGCAACAAAAAACCCCGGGCGGGCGCCCGGGGTTCGTTGCAGGACCGAAACGGCCTAGCGTTTCGAGAACTGGAAGCGGCGGCGGGCGCCGGGCTGGCCGGGCTTCTTGCGTTCCTTCATGCGCGGATCGCGGGTGAGGAAGCCGGCCTTCTTGAGGACGGCGCGGAAGTTCTCGTCGGCCTGGATGAGGGCGCGGGAGATGCCGTGGCGCAGCGCGCCGGCCTGGCCGGCGGGGCCTCCGCCTTCGCAGATCGCGACGACGTCGTACTGGCCGACGCCTTCGATGGCCTTGAAGGGCGCTTCGACGATCAGGCGCAGGTCGGTGGTGGGGAAATATTCCTCGAACTTGCGGTCGTTGACGACGATCTGGCCGGAGCCCTTGGAGAGGCGGACGCGGGCGATGGCGGTCTTGCGCCGACCGGTGGCGATGGATTCGATTTCAGCTTTCTTGGTGGCCATGGGGGTACTCCGGGATTAGCCGATGGGCTTGGGATTCTGGGGGGCGTGGGGGTGCTCGGCGCCGGGATAGAGCTTGAGGCGCTTGAGGAGCGTGCGGCTCAGGTGGTTTTTCGGCAGCATGCCCCGGACGGCGTGCCAGAGGATGTAGTTGGGGTTCTTTTGGCGCATGACGCCGGCGGGGGTCTCGAAGTAGCCGCTCTGGTAGCCGGTGTACTTGGCGTAGACCTTCTTCTCTTCCTTGGAGTTGCCGGAGAGGCCCACCTTGGCGGAGTTGACGACCACGACGAAATCGCCGGCATCGATGTGCGGCGCGTAGTCGGGCTTGTGGCGGCCGCGCAGGAGGCGGCAGATTTCGACGGCCAGGCGGCCGGCGGGTTTGTCGGTGGCGTCGATCAGCCACCAGTCGTGCTTGACTTCGGTTTCTTTCGGCAGAGTCGTCTTCATCGTTCTTCGTTGTCCAATCGATTGAGCGGCGAACAGTAGCGCGCACGGCGCGCGGCTGTCAACGCGGTTCTTTCCATCTCTTCAGCATGAAACAACCCCGTGCCGGAAGGATCGGGAAAATCCGACGACAGAGGACGCCTTGCGCCGCGTTTGCGGGGAAAGCAACCGGCTTTCTCCGCGGCCTTCCGTCCGGTTACCGCCGGAACGGACGCCCGTGGCGCGAAAACAAAATTGGCTCCAGCGACAGGGCTCGAACCTGTAACCTATTGGTTAACAGCCAACCGCTCTACCATTGAGCTACGCTGGAACCGAAAATCACGGGGAAAGATAGTCAGCCGGCCGCGGAAGTCAAGTCCGCAGACCGAAAAAACGCCGAACTCCTTGCCGGCGGCCGGAATCAGAGCCGCGCGGCGACGTCCCGGAAGGCGCGGCGGATTTCGTCCTCGCCGGGGATCCGGCGATGGCGCATGAGGACCCGCCCGGCGCAGACGGTGGTGTCCACGCACTCGGGGTTGGCGGCGTAGACGAGGTCGGAGACCAGGTCGTGGCCGGGGACGAGGCCGGTATGGTCCAGATCCACCAAAATGCAGTCGGCCAGCTTGCCGGGAGCGATTTCGCCGGCATCGAGGCGCAACAGGCGGAAGCCGTCGCGGGTGGCGGTGCGGTAGATTTCGGCGGCGGAGCAGGCGGTGGGGTCGAGGGTGCTGACCTTGGCGAGCAGGGCCGCGGTGCGCATTTCGGCGAACATGTCGTAGCGGTTGTTGGAGCTGGCGCCGTCGGTGCCGAGGCCGAAGCGCAGGCCCGCCGCGCGGGCGGCCGGATCGTTGAAGATGCCCGAGGCGAGCTTCATGTTCGAGGACGGGCAGTGGGCGATGGCCGCGCCGCGCTCGACCAGCAGCCGCCGGTCGGAATCGGAGAGCCAGACGCCGTGGGCGCCCAGAAACCGGCCGTTGAGCAGCCCTTCGGAATCGAAAACCTCGACGGGGGTCTTGCCGGTGGCCTTGAGGCATTCGTCGTTTTCGCGCCGGGTTTCGGAGACGTGGGTCTGGACGATCAGGTTGTGTTCGGCGGCGAAATCGCGGCAGACGGCGCGCATTTCGGGGCTGGTGGTGTAGAGCGCGTGGATGCCGACGGACAGTTCCACGCGGCCGGGATAGGATTTCGCCAGTTCCAGATGCTCTTCGAGGTCGCGGCGGAGGCCGGCGAGGGCTTCCGGGCCGGCCGGAATGATGTTGGGGTGGCTGAAATTGGCGCGGATGCCGCTTTCGTAGAAGGCGCGGAGGCACTGGGGGGTCTGCCAGTACATGTCGAAGACCGCGGTGATGCCCGAGCGGATCATTTCGAGGGCGCCGAACAGGGTGCCCCAATAGACGTGGTCCGAGGTCAGGCGCCGTTCCATGGGCCAGATGATGTCGTTGAGCCACTCGTGCAGCGGGGTGCCGTCGCCGAGTCCGCGCATCAGGACCATGGCGGCATGGCAATGGACGTTGGCGAACGAGGGCAAAATGGCCTGGCCGGTGCCGTCGAGCGTCTGCGGGGCTTTTTCGAGGGCGGAAACCTCGATTTTGGGCGCGATTTGGGCGAATTTGCCGTTTTGGATCAAAATATCGCGGTTTTCAGAGCCCAAACGGACGTTTTGGATGAGCAAGTCCATAATGTTGGGAATCCTAGCCGAAAAAGCCGCCAGAAACCAGAAAAATGAGCCGATGCGGACGAAAACGAACGAAATACAGGCGCATATAACCTAAAATATTCGCGCCAGGCGGATTCCATGGCCGCAGATCGCTGCGCAGTCCGGTCGACCGCCGGGAACAAAGCGATGATGCGCCGCCGGAGCTTCGGAATCGCATATAACAAAAATCAATTTTCACCTTGCGCGCAAAAGAGGGGCGGTATAGCTTCGATAAGGCGGTGGATTGGCCGGAGACGGCGAATCGGGCGGCCTCAAAACATGGAGCATGGAATGACGCAGGTCGGGCAGGGTGAACGAGTCCGCGCGGCGCAGGGGTGGAAGATCCTTGCGGCGGCCGCGTGTCTGCTTGGCTTGATGGCCGCGCCGGCCGCGGCGATGACGGTGATCTTGGACATCGGCTGGGGGTGGATGGACGCGGACGGCATGACCGATGCGGAATTGTCGACCGGCTACAATCTGCAGGTCGGGTCCATCGTGCAAGTCATCCTCTACGATTCGGCCTCTTATCCCGACGATACTTTCCAGGCCGGCGCGGCCGACGACAACTTCGGCATTTTCGGTTATAATCCCACCGACCCGGAAGCGCTGGGAGATCAAAACGTCTACGATCCCCAATCGGCGCCGGCCGGCCACGCGATCGCGTACACCACGGAAATCGGTCCGGCCGTCGGCGGCAACTACTACGGCGAAAACTGGTACAACATCTACGCTTCGTTCCAGATTCTGGGCACCTACGACAGCATGTACATCCGCGTGTTCGAGACGACCCAGTTCAGCGACGGCGTCATCGCCGCCAGTTATTGGGGCATCAGCTCCGTATTGGTCAGCGGAGTCGTCCTGCAAACGTGGTTCGCCACGTACGACGACGTGACGGCCCCCAACCGGAACTACTTCGAAGTGATTCCCGAGCCCGGAACGCTGTCGCTGCTGGCGGCCGGCGGCATCGGGCTGTGGGTGGCGCGGCGGCGGCGCCAGAAGCGCGGATAGCGAAAACCCGGCGATCTTTGATTGCAATCCCAGTTGCGTTCGCCCCGCGGGGTAGAGCGTTATCGCTTCGGCGGCAACGGTTCTTTGGTCCAAGGGAAGGCACATGAAGAGACAACGACAAACTGACGCGACGGTTTGGACGGCGATCCTGGCGCTGGCGATCTTGCCCGCGCTGGCCCGCGCGCAAGGGGTGGCCCTGGCCGTCGGCAACACGATTCCGGTCGAGAACGTGTTCGGACGCAACTGGCCGGGAACCAACGACGATCCGGGCAATTCGTGCCCGGTGGAAATCCGCCGCACCTGGACGGGCGGACTCATTTTGGCGCCGTCCAACGACCCCGCGCAATTGGAGGCCTTCAATCCGCTGGTCACGAACTCGTATCTGGGGCGCGGCGTCGTGGGCGCGAATCCCGGCATCTTCGCCGAGACGTTCACGAACCGCAGCGTGCTGGCGACGAACCTGCAGTACTACGTCCGGGTGTTCGACCGGCCGCCGGGGCCGACCCCGGTGTACTACGCCGACACCTTGCCGTTCTATCCGCCCGCCGCCGATCCAAGCATCAATCCGGAATTCGGCCCCCAGAAGCTGGTCGCCACGGGCGAATCCGACGTGGACACGGACGGCGACGGCATTCCGGACGGGGCGGAAGGGGATCTGGGGCTGGATCCCAACAGCCCCGACACGGACGGCGACGGCTACAACGACTGGTTCGAGGCGTTCTGGTGGGATTACGTGAATCCGAAGGAAGGCGACGTTCCGCTCGAAATCCAGATCCATTCGCCGGAAGAGCCCGGGACCGGTCCGCGCACGGTGTCGTGGGAGACGATCGCGGTGCCCGGCATGACCTACCAGCTCCAGTTCCGGCCCTGGTGGGAGAACGAAACGGCCTACAGCAACGTCTGGAGCACGGTGGCGACGGATACCAACGTGGAATTCGACGTGGAATCCATTTTGCAGACGGACAGCCCCGTGAAGGGCTTCTTCCGGGTGATCATTCCGTGATTTATCGACTATGGCGCGGACGACGGCGTCCGCGGTCGAAGGTGCAAGCAGAGGACAGGCGCACAATGAGCAGAATCGGCAGAACGGGCTTCGGGAGTCGGCGGCGCGCGTGGGGGCTGGCGTTGGCCTTGGCGGGCGGCTGGGCCGCGCCGGCCGGAGCCGCCAACTACAACGTGGCCTGGAAGGATTCCTCGACCAGCGGCTGGTGGTCGGACGGCGCCGAAAACCGCTGGTACCGGTTCGACGACGGCTGGGACGTGCGCCGGGAAGATTTGGCGACGGGCCAGTGGGATACGGGCGGCACCAAGAACTACAACAACATTTTCTTCGGCAACGGGGTCCAGGCCAGCATGACCGTCAACGCGCTGGGCGGGACGCAGCACTACGTCGCTTCGATCTGGTTCAGCAACAGCACCTCGCGCACCTTCGCGCAGGACGGCGGGGCGTTTTTGATGCTGTCGTCCGACGGCACGCCGAAGATCGAAGCGGCCAGCGGCTCCGGCACGGGCACCTACACGTTCAACGTGCCGATCCAGCTGGCCAAGGCGGCGGAATTCAATCCGGTCGGCGGCAACCTGGTTTTCAACGCGGCGATCACCAACGGCGGCTATTGGATCAACGTGTACGGCAACCTGCAGAAGACGCTGACGATCGGCGGCGTGCTGTCGGGCAGCGGCGGTCTGGCGAACAAACAGGACAACGTCGTCGTGCTGACGAACAACAACGCCTTCACGGGCGGCATCTGGGTCGAAAAGGGCACGGTGCAGCTGGCCAACCACACCAACGCCCTGGGCCTCGACGCCACCTTGAACGTGGGCACGAACGCGACGCTGGATTTCCAGGGTTCGGGCACGCTGTGGCCCAGCGCGATCAACCTGTACGGCACGGGCACCAACGCGACGATGGGCGCGCTGCGCAAAACCACCGCCGGCGCGCTGACGCTGCGCCGGGCCGCGGTGGCCCTCGGCGCCTCTTCGCGGATCGTGGTGACCGGCGGCGGCTTGACGCTCTACAGCAATATCGTCGCCGGGGCCAACACCCTCTACCTGACGAACACGGTCAACGTGACCATGTCCGGCGGCGAAATGACGGGCACGGCCACCGCGGGCGACGGCGCGCTGCGCAAGAGCGGCTCCGCGGATTTCGAACTCCGGCCGGGCGCGGGCCTGACGGGCTCGATTTTCCTCGACCAGGGCGCGATCCGCCAAAGCACCGGCAACGGCAGCGTGCTGCCCTCCGGCGGCCTGCTGGTCCTGTCGAACTCCACCACCTACCGGTCGGATTCCACGACGGCGCGGACCAACGCCAAGGCGGTGCGGATCGACGGCGACGTCACGCTGGGCTACAGCGGCGGCGGGCGGCTCACGTTCTCCGGCGACGTCAATTTGAACGCCGGGCAGCGTTCGATTTCCGCCGCAAACGACGCCACCGTGTCCGGCGCGATCACCAACGGCGGCCTGACGAAGGCCGGTTCGGGCACCTTGGTCCTGCTGGGCGCGAACACCTACGCCTTGGGGACGCTGATCAGCGCGGGCGTGCTGCAGGTCGGCAGCAACGGCACCGCCGGTTCGATCTCCGGCAACGTCACCAACAACGCGGCGCTGGCGTTCTACCGGACGGACTCCCACACCTTCGGCGGCGCCATCAGCGGCACCGGCGCGCTGACGAACCTCGCCGGCACGCTGACGCTGTCGGGCACGAGCACCTACAGCGGACCGACGACCGTGGCGGGCGGCACGCTGCTGGTCAGCGGGGCCATCGGCAGCTCGGCGGTCACGGTCGGCAGCGGCGCGACGCTGGCGGGCGCGGGCACGGTCGGCTCGATCGCCGGCATGAGCGGCGGCACGGTCAGCCCGGGCAACACGGCGGGCGTGGCCGGCACGCTGACGGTCGGCGGCGCCGCGGCGCTGGGCGGGGGAACCTACACGTGCGACGTCACGGGCACCGGCAGCACGGCTTGCGACTTGATTTCCGCTTCCGGCGCCATCGGCGCCGCTTCCGCGCTGACCATCAACCTGTCGGCCTCCGCGCCGGCCGGTTTCAGCGAATGCACGTCCTATTCCTGGACGATCATGAGCGGCAGCTCCGCCAGCGCGGCGAACATGTCCATCGGCACCAAGTGGGCCAGCAGCGGCACGTTCGCGGTCTCGGCCAGCGGCAACACGATCGTCGTGACCCATACGCCGGGCGCGCCGGGCAAGCCGACGGTGGCGGCGTCGGACGGCACCGCGACGGCGCACGTGGCGCTGAGCTGGGACGACGTGTCGTGCGAGACGGGCTACGTGATCCGGCGCAACACGGTGGACACCTACGCCAGCGCCACGGCGATCTACACGAACGCCGCGAACGCGACGACCTACAACGACGCGGCGGCCGATCCGGGCCAGCTCTACTACTACTGGGTGACGGCCACGAACGCCGGGGGCAGCACCGCCAGCGATTCGAATCCCGGCTACCGGCGTCTGGCCGCGCCGGGCAACCTGGCGGCCACGGACGGCGCTTCGACCGCCAACGTGACGGTGACCTGGGACGCCGTGACCGGCGCCAGCACCTATCACCTCTACCGGGACACGGATTCGACGCCGGCGGGCGCAACGGCGCTGGGTCCGCAGAGCAGCGGCTATGCCGACGCGGCGGCGACGCCGGGCCAGCTCTACTATTACTGGGTGGTCGCCTCGAACTCCACCAGCAGCAGCACCGGCGACTGGAGCGTCGCCGACTCCGGCTACCGCAAGCTGACGGCGCCGGCCAACGTGGCGGCGACGGAAAACCTGTCCGACAAGGTGACCGTGACCTGGGACGACGTGACCGGCGAAACGGGCTTCGGCATCTGGCGGCACACGGCGGACGTCTCCGGCTCGGCCGCCTGCATCGGCAGCGTCGTGGCCGACGTGCTGACCTACGACGACACGACGGCGGCCGCGGGCCAGACCTACTACTACTGGGTGCGGGCCACGAACAGCACCAGCGCGAGCCTGAGCGATTTCAGCGCGTCGGACACGGGCCTGAAGACCCTCAGCGAGCCGACGACGGCGGCGTCGGCCATCGTCTTCGGCGATCTGGGCACGGTTTCCTACACGGTGAGCTGGACCCGGGGCAACGGCGATTCCGTCCTGGTGGTGGCGCGGCAAGGCGCGGCGCCCGCCGATCCGACCGACAGCGTCGTCTACGCGGCGGACGCGACCCTGGGCCTGGGCGACGTCACCGCGGCCGGCAGCTACGTGGTCTACAAGGGCACGGGCACGAACGTGACGGTGTCCGGGCTCTCCGCCGGCACGGAATACACCTTCGCGGTCTACGAGTTCAACGGCGTCGCCACGCCCAACTACCGCACGAGCGACGAGCCGACGGCGAGCCGCACCACGCTGGTGGCGGAACCGACGACGCAGGCCTCGGCCATTGCCGTCGGCACGGTCAACGAAGTCTCGCTGGCGAGCATTTCCTGGACGGACGGCAACGGCGCCAGCCGGCTGGTGGTCGTGAAAGCGGGGAGCGCGGTGGACGCCTTCCCGGCGGACGGCGCGAGCTATACGGCCAACGCCGCGTTCGGTTCCGGTTCCCAGATCGGGACGGGCAACTACGTGGTGCACGCGGGCAGCGGACCGCTGGCCACGCTGAGCGGCCTGACCCGCGACGTGGTCTATCATTTCCGCGCGTTCGAATTCAACGGCAGCGGCGGCTCCGAAAACTACCTGACCAACGCGGCCGCCGGCAACCCGACCAACCAAGCCACGCTGGCCGTCCCGCCGAGCTCCAATCCCACCGACTTGACCATTGCCCCCATCGGCACCAACGGATTCACGGTCACCTGGACCAAGGGCACGACCGGCACGAACACGCTGATCGTGATCCGCGCGGGCGGCAATCCCGTCGATCCGACGGACCTGAACAGCTACGCCGCCGATCCGGTTTTCGGCAGCGGCGCGAATCTGGGTTCGGGCAGCTACGTGGTCTACGGCGGCACCGGCAGCAGCGTGGCGGTGACGAATCTGGCTCCGGGCACCTCCTACACCGTGGAAGCCACGTCCTTCAACGGCAGCGGCGGCTCGGAAAACTACCGGGCCACGCCGACGTCCGCGACCGGGTCCACGCTGATGCCGGAACCGACCCAGGCCAGCGCCCTCGCGTTCGGCACGCTGGGCGCCACCAGCTACGCCGTGTCGTACACGGCCGGCAGCGGCCTCAGCCGCCTCGTGGTGGCCAAGCAAGGCGGCGCGGTGGACTGGACGCCGACGGACGGCACGGCCTATGCCGGCGAAAACAACGCGTTCGGCTCGGGCACCGAGCTCTCCGCCGGCAACTTCCTCGTCCATCGCGGCACGAGCCCGTTCACGCTCTCGGGCCTGACGGCGGCGACGGACTATCATCTCCGCATCTTCGAATACCAGGGCACGAACGCGACGCTGAACTACAACGTGTCCGCGGCGACCGGCAACCCGAGCAACCGCTATGCGCTGTCGACCGAGCCGACGGTGCACGGCACGCTCTCCGCCACGGCGCTCTCCGATACCGAAATCAAGCTGGATTGGACGGACGCGACGGGCGAAAGCGGCTACGTGATCGTCCGGCAGGCGGCGGATGCCGGCTGGACGGCGCCGGCGGACGGCACGGCCTACACCGCCGGCAATGCGCTGGGCGCCGGCACCGTGGTCTATGCGGGCACGACGGCGGGCGCCGGCTCTTATACCAACGCTTCGCTGTCGGCCGACACGACCTACTACTACCGGATTTATCCCTACGCCTACGACGGCACGGCGGCCCATGCCACCCACAACTACTACGTGGGCGGCACGCCGGGCAGCGCCAACGCCGCGACCGGCAAATCCGAGCCGGGCACCAGCTCGTCCGTCGTCGGCTTCCTGCCGGCGAGCGGCACGACGGCGACGATTTCGTGGACGAACACGGGCACGGCCGACGGCACGATCATCCTGGTCAAGTCCGGCTCGGCGGTCAGTTCGAATCCGAGCGACTGGACCGGCTACGCGGCCGATCTCGCGTTCGGCAGCGGCGCCGAAATCGGCACGGGCAACTTCGTCGTGGTGGCGGGCGCCGGCAAGCACGGCAGCGCCACGATCACGGGGCTCAGCGCCGGCACGACCTACCACGTCGCGGTGTATCCATACAACGGGACCGGATCGTTCCTGAACTACCGCACGACGTCGCCGGGCACCGCCAGCGTGCTCATCCTGCCCGATCCTTCCGCAGCGACGGCCACGGCCGACGGCAAGACGCTGATCGACCTGGCCTGGACGAAGCACGCGTCCTACGACGTGATGATCGTGCACAAGTCCGGCAGCGCATCCACGGCGCCGACGCAGGGCCAGGCCTACTCCGCGGGCGACGCCTGCGGCGGCGGCACGGTGATCTACAAGGGGTCCGGCGCCGCGCTCGAGCACGTCGTGGCCTCGGGCACGACTCATCACTACGCCTTCTATTCCTACAGCGGGAACTCTTACTCCGCCGGGCTGACGGACTCCGAAGCGACCTCTTCCTTCGTCTCGGGCGAAGTCGTGGAAACCTTCTCCTATACGAACGGCACGGCGCTGACGGGGCTGGCCGGCGAAACCGGCTGGGGCGGCGGCTGGTACGGCGACGTCGGCGAATTCACGAATTCCGCCGGCAGTTTCGCGACGCAAACGAACTATCCGGCGCCGTCCGGCAACAAGATCCGGACGACGCCGCCGAACGACACGTCGCGCGCCGCGTTCCGGCCGCTGGGGCAGGAGTACAAGAGCGGCCGCATCTACTTCGGCTACGTCCTCAACTACCAGTACGAAGGCGCGAACAAGTATGCCGGCTTGTCCCTGTTCTGGACCAACAGCTCGGAGAAGCTGTTCATCGGCGAAATCTACGGCCAGGACCAGCAGTTGGGCATCGACAACACCGGCTCGGCCTACACGCTGACCAAGGGCCCGGGCAACGACTACGTCGTCGTGGGCTACTACGATTGGGCCGCCGGCGAGGCCAAGGCCAAGGCCTACCAGATCGGCGTGCAGGCGGTGCCGACGGACGAGCCGTCGTCGTGGGACGTGACGGTTTCGAAGGCCAGCAACTCGGTGGGCACGGTGAACGCGATCCGCCTCGCGGCGGGCGCGGGCGCGGGCGCGGGCACGCCGGGCGACGTCTATTTCGACGAAGTGCGCATCGCCACGAACTGGGCGGGCATCGTCCTCGTGGCGCCGACGAAGCCGGCATGGCCGACGAACCAGGCGGCGACCGCCGACGGCAGCGAAATGGCGCGGCTGGCCTGGACGAAGAACGGCGCGGGCAACGACGTGATGGTCGTGCACAAGACCGGCCCCATCACGACGGAACCCACCGACGGCACGGGCTATTCCGCCGGCAACACTATCGACGGCGGCACGGTGATCTACAAGGGTTCCGCGACGGCGCTGGAGCACGTGGTGAACCCGGGCACCACCAATTTCTACAAGTTCTATTCGGTCAACGCCGCCAACTACTATTCGACCGGCGTGGTGGCCGCCGCGACCAACGCGGCCTACGGCGGCTACGAGAAGGTCAATCCGTTCAGCTACACCAACGGCATCGCGCTGGGCTCCACGACGATGGGCGGCCAGGGCTTCGGCGCCAACTTCTGGTCGGTGGACAGCGGCACGTGGACGGTGCAGACCAACTATCCGGTGGCCGTCGTGGACGACGTGCCCCGGTTCATGGACATGGACGGCTATCCGGACATGCAGGGCAACCGGGTCTATGCCTCCATCACGTCCGACGGCGGCGTGGCCAAGGCCCAGCGGTCGCTGGCGAGCACGATCAGCACCGGCAAATTCTACGTGGCCTACATGCTGGCCTACCAGTTCCGCGGCGCGAACAAGTGGGCCGGCCTGAGCCTGCTGAACGCCGGCGGCACCGAAAAGGCGTTTCTCGGCAAGGGCGCCGGCGCCAACTACAGCACGCTGGGCATCGGCGACGGCGCAACCACCTACTGGTCCGCCTACGACCTGGGCCAGTACTATTCCTCCGACACCTACGGCAACACCGGCAACGTGTACCTGGTCGTCGGCAAATACGATTTCGACACCGACGTGTTCCAGGCGAAGGCCTACCGGATCGTGGACGGCTACACGTTCCCCGAAACGGAACCGGCCACCTGGGACGTGAGCCAGACGATGGCCGGCATCGACGCGATCGCGCGGATCCAGCTGAACGCCGGCGCCAGCGTCGGGGCGGGCTATCCCGGCAAGGTGTTCTACGACGAAATCCGCTACGGCACCGATTGGGCGCAGCTGATCGCGGTGACCTGTCCGACCTGGGCCGGCAGCAACACGCTGAATTCCGCCGCGTGGACGGCGGCGGGCGGCAGCTATCTCGGCGACACCGAAAACTTCCAGTTCCAGTCCTTCCCGGTCGGACTGGGCCAAAGCGGATCCATCGAGTTCGATTGGGCCCAAAACGCCGCGTTCGCCTCCGCCTATCCGATGGCGTGGTGGCAGAACGCGAACAACAACAGCTATTGGACGAACCAGGTGCAGATGACCGCGGCCGGGACGTTCACCAGCCGCTTCGCGGCCGCGGGCAGCGGTTGCGGGTCGGTCTACACGAACAATCCGGCCCTGACGGTGAGCAACCTGGTGGCGCCCTCGGGCGCCACGGCGACGCGCGACGGCACGTACACCAACAGCCAGATCAACCTGGAGTGGGTCCGCGGCGTTTCGGGCACGGCGAAGGATACGCTCGTCGTGCGCCAGACGGCCGATGCCGGCTGGACGGCGCCGGTCAACGGCGCGACCTACAACCCCGGCGACTCGCTGGGCTCCGGCACGGTCGTCTACCGCGGCGCAGGCACGACGGCCAGCGATACGGGTCTCGCGCCGAGCACGACTTATTATTACCGGTTCTATTCCGAAAACTGGACCTACTATTCGGTTGCGTACGCCGCGGCCAGCGCCTCCACGGCGGCCGGCACGCAGGAAATCGCCATCGACGGCAGTTCGGCAGATTGGCGCGGCACGGCGTCGCCTGTGCTGAACAGTTCGGCGAGCTCCCTGCAGGAATATATCTGGACGGACAAGCGCGGGGAACTCCGCGTGGACCACGCCGACCACCCGAACGCCGACGTCCAGGAATTCCGCATCTATGCGGACGCGGACTGGGTTTATTTCCTGGTCAAGATGACCAACATCACCGACGTCTCGAAGCCCTTCGTGGCCATCGGCGTGGACACGCGGACGAATTCCGCCAGCACCGCCATGAACTGGCTGGGCGACGATTCCGGCACGTTCGTCGGCGACGGCTATTTCGAAGGCGGCGCGGCGCACTTCCCCGAATACCAGCTCAACGTCCACGCCGCCGGCGGCGGGGCGAAAATCGAACTGTACGCGCAGGGCGGCACCGCCTGGTATGCGCCGGCGACGGGCGGCAACACGAACGTGGCGATCAGCGCCGCCAACGACGTCGTCGAGCTGAAAGTGGCCCGCGCCGACCTCAACCTGGCCGGCACGAAGACGGCGCGCTTCACCGTGGCGGCGTTCCTCAACACCGGCGTCTGGAACAACGACGGCGACGGCACGACCCACATCGCGGACAACACGGCGGCGGCCGTGGATACCCTTTCCATTCCGCCGTGGGGCACGGCCGACAACGCGGCGAATCTGTCCGCCTGGCTCGAGGACGTCAGCGACGCGGACGTCGATTTCTGGATGGACGTGCAGTTCGCGGCGGGAGGCTTGACCGACAACGCCAAGCCGGCGGCGCCCGTGCTGACCGCGCCGACGAACACGGCGGCGGTGACGGCCAGCCCGACCCTGGGCTGGCAGGTGCCGGCCGATGCGGACGGCAAGGTCACCGGCTACCTGCTGGAAATCAGCACGAACGAGCAGTTCAACGGCGTGGCGGGCACGGAAAACGGACCGGTGGATCTGCGGGTGAACCTGTACGCGACGACGACCAACTACACGTTCACGACTTCGGCGACGCAGTACTGGTGGCGGGTGCGGGCGCGCGACACGGCCGGCGAGCTGTCGGCGGCGACGACGCGGTCCTTCCGGGTGGTGGGCAAGCTGGACACCGAAGGGCCGCAGCCGACCTTGATGTACATCGGCACGAACGTGGCGGGCTATCTGGCCGGCGACTACGACGCGTTCATCGCCCAGTACGGCCCCATCCAGAGCGTGCTGGACCGCGAAATCCGCGACACGAACAACGTCTTCGGCTTCGTGATCCGCTGGACGGACGCCAGCGGCGTCTACGCGACCAACAAGATGCGCGCCACCGACAGCCCGCCCAACGGCGCGGGCGGCTTCGCCTACAACATCGTGGATACCGACGGACGCGTTTCGCCCAACTGGGATCTGGTCGAGATCGATTCCGTCGGCGGCACCACCAACGACCTGTGGGGCGTGGACCGGCCGTTCTATGCCACGAACACGCTGGCCACCGGCAATGCGGACGCCGCGATGACCAACTACGTGATGGCGGCCTTCAACGTCACCAACTACGATCCGACCATCGAATACTACCTGACCGTCAGCGCGGAAGACACCTACAGCGACGGCGGCAGCTGGTGGGCCTACGGCTCGTGGCCCAGCTTCACCAATTCCGGCGCCGCGGCGCCGTACTACAGCGGCTGGTGCGAAGACGGGCCGAACACCGCGCGCAACATCACGACGAACTTCCTGATCCAGATCCACGTGACGGACGACGACATCGTGCCGCCGGCGCCCAGCCAGGCGCTGGGCTGGGGCAACGACGCCGCGCTGGTCGTGTCCAACGCGGCGGGCGCGCTGGACTACGTGAGCGGGACCGGACAGGACGTGCTCTACCAGATCACCGACGGCGCCCTGATCGGCGAACCGCTTTCGTTCAGCTTCAACGCCTACGACGCCTACTACACGGGCGTGGCCCTCGGCACCACCGAGACCTTCGTGGACGGCGGGCACGTGCTGACCAACACCGCGTTCGTGGCGGCCTATTGGCAGACCAACTGGGCGAACTACAACGCCGGCATGAGCCTGGTGGCCGACACCACGGCCGCCGGCACGATGCTGACCTGGCACTGGCCCGCCATCACCACGCAGGACGTCACCCGGCTGTGGGGTCCCGACGGTCTCTCCGGCCCGCTGGGCGTGACCAACCTCATCCAGCTCGACCTCTTCGACGTGGACAACGACCGCGACGGCGACCAGGCCGGCGCCCGCCAGAACTTCGGCCGCATCCGCCTCGAGGACGACGATCCCGTCGATCCGACCGTCGTGCCGGAAACCCTGTCCGTGACCGGCACCGGCCTGGCCCGGGAGTACGTGCTGACCAACCTGGTGGAATGGACCTTCCCGAGCGGCGCGGACGACGGCACGCCTGCGCCGACGACGGTGGCCACCGACCTCCAGGCCAGCGACATCAGCCACGGTCCGGCCGGAGCCTTGTCGGGCACGACGAACGTGTTCATGCAGGCCCAGTTCTACAAGCCGGCCTCCAACCGGTGGCTGACGTTCACGCTGGAGGCGACGGGCGGCAAGACGTTCAAGGCCACCAGCATCAGCTTCGACAGCCGCGTCAGCTCCCTGAACGGTCCGGATCTCGTCGAGCTGTACGGCACGATGCCCGGCGGTTCCGAGACGCTCTGGGCCTCGAACGCCATCGATCTGTCGGATTCCGAGAATCCGATCGGCACGAACTGGAATTCCTATTCGACGTCCTTGGCGATGCCGCATGCCACGAACAGCGCCGTGACCTTCCGGTTGCAGGCCCGCGTGGCCGACACGAACCACCTGGTGGCGGACGCCAACGCCAACTGGTACGTCGACAACCTGACCGTGTCGGGCTACGTCCTCGGCCCGGCCGGCGGCGCGCAGATCACGGACCACGACCTGGCCTACGGCACGGCGACGTTCAGCCTGCAGGCGGCCGACGTCTACAGCGGCATCGACGGCACGATCGGGGCGACGGGCCGCGCGCCGCGCGTGGATTTCTGGAACGAATCCCAGGCCGTCGTGCCCATCACCAACGCCTTCGTGACGAACGGCTGGGCGGCCACGACCAACGCGACGTTGACCTTGTCGGGCGCGGCCCCCGCGGCGGCGGACCGCAAGCAGATCTCGCTCGGCGGCAGCGCCTCGCTGACCTACTACGCGCGCTTCACGGCGACCGACGCCGACGTGGACCGCGACGGCGACTGGCGGTCGGTGGCCTTTACGACCACGAACACGGTCTACGACGAAGACACCAGCCGGCCGGCGCGCGGCTACCTCTTCGGCGGGCCGCTGGGCGTCACCGTGGATGGCGCGCTGACCCGGGCCGTCGGCTCCGGCAACAACCGCGAGTACCGCATCAACGACGAGCAGCTGCAGACGGCCTCGGCCACGTCCATCGCCGTGAAGGTCAATCTCTACGACTACAGCGGCTGGACGGTGCCGACCCTGGGCTTCTCCAATTCCGTCGCCGGCGCCATGTCCACCAACGGCTGGCTCACGTCCGTCCACACGGACGACGTCAACACGACCAACCTGCCGGACGCGGCGATGGAATGGCGCCTGTCCCAGGCGCAGGCCAACACGCTCTTCGGGTCCTACGAAAGCGTCACCAACGAATTCCGCGTCGTGTCCGTCTGGGACAAGGACGACGACCGGCTGGATGCCGGGGACAGCAACGTCGACAACCTCGAACTCAGCGGCGCCCGCCTCGGCTACGTGACGTTCCTGGACAACGACGTGGGCCAGGCGAACGTGCAGAGCAACTGGAGCGCCTCGCGCGGCGAATGGCGCGTGCCGCAGGTCTTCCTGGGCCTGCCGGGCGACGCGGCCCGCAGCAACCTCTACCTGAGCGGCCTGCCGGCGGACACGAACAGCAGCACCGTGCTGTCCGACCTGACCAACCGCGTCTACGACAGCCAGCTGGCCAAGGTTTCGGCGGCGGCGCCGCTGAGCGTGGTGCTGCCGGCCTTCGATACGGGCGGCGGCGGCGGCGGCCGCACCATCAAGGGCGTGCAGCGCGGCACGGCCCTGACGCAGGTATCCGTCAACGGCGGCTACCATATCACCAACTCGTCGATCTCCATCGGTTCCGTCGCGGCGAACAACGCGACGAACTACCGGAGCGACCTGAGTTCCTCGCTGGCGCTGACCCGCATCGCCGCGCAGTTCCCGACCAGCGTCTGGACGTTCGCCGCGTTCTCCTATGCGCAGGTCGGCAACTGGCTGGCCGCGGAAGAGGCGCTGGCCAACCACGTCATGGCCGCGACCCTCGCCGATGCGGACGACAACCGCGCCGGCGACCAGCGCATCCGCGCCGGCGTCGCCCTGGGCACGCTGCAGGTGGTCGACAACGACACCGTGGCCCCGAGCCTGCCGGCCAACGTGACGGCCAACGGCGTGGCGCTGTCCGGCCCGCTGACCCGCGAAACCGCGGCCTGGACGAACGCGCCGACGTTCGTCGTCCGCTTCGAACCGTCGGCCGACGGCGCGCCGGCGGGCACGGACCTGGAGCGGACCGGCGTGGCGGAACACCGCGTGGCGACGGACAAGGCGGACGTCGGCCCCGACACGGGCACGCCGCTGGCCGTGCCGTCCGAAGGCTCGCTGGCCAACCCCGGCTTCGAGAGCGGCGCGACCAACTGGACGCTGTCCGGCGCGGCCGTCGTCACGGAACAGGCCTACGAAGGCACGCATTCGCTCAAGATGACGGGGTCGACCGCCGTCCAGACCGTGCCGCTCCACAACACCAACGGCTACGTGCCGCGGGTCACCGTGGCCTCCGTCCAGTTCATGGGCGCCGCCGTCGGCACGCTGACGGTGGACGGGCTCGACGCCGCCGGCGCCGCGATTCCCGGCGAAACCTTCGACGTGCCGATCAACGGCGCCGCGGGCGTCTGGACGGCCGGTTCGTCCGCCGCGACGGATCTGGACGCGACGGTCGACCGGGTGCGCGTCACCCTGACGTCCGTCGCGGACACCTACTGGGACGACGTCGCGGTGGCGATCGTCCTCTACGACGGCGCGACGCCGGTGGACGAAGCGAGCGCCGTTTTCACGGCGACGGAGCAGGGACTGGTGACGAACTACCTGTTCGCGGTGGACCGCGACAACAACCGCCCCGGCGACCGCAAGGCCAGCAGCGACGCGAGCGACGAGACGATTCCGGCGTTCGGCACGGCCTACGACGCCACGCCGCCGACGGCGGTGCCCGACGTCGCGGCCACGACCGACGAGGTCGGCGACCCGACCACGCAGTTCGACGTCCTGTGGGATCCGGACAAGCTCAACTACGAAGTGGGCCCCGACGATCCCACGGACGACAACCATCCGACGCAGGCTTCGGCCGACCGCGACATCCTGTCGCCGTGGCGCAGCTACAAGATCTACTACGGCACGTTCGATCCGGCCGACGTGCCGCCGGGCGATCCCGGTCCCGGATTCGCCGCCGCCTACGTCTACACGAATTTCGTCGCGACGGGCGCCTACACCAACTGGCTGTCGGTGTCGGCCACCAACGCCATCCTCGATCCGTCGGGCACGGGCACGAACTACCTGGCGCTGACCAACCGCGGCCAGGACCGGATCCGGCTGTTCGATCTCGATTTCGACCAGGAATACGCGCTGGTGGTCGTCGGTTTGGACCGCGCCGGCAACGAAGGCCCCGCCACGCCCGGCAGCTGGGCGACGAACAACACCATCAAGTTCGCGGTGACGCAGGGCACCCTGCGGGCCTTCGCCACGGCGCCGACGTTCCCGGCGGCGGGCGGCACGAACACGCTGGTCCCGTGGACGGCGCCGGGCCAGAAGGCGGCCGCGCTCTACTGGCTCGCCGCCGGCCCGACCAACGCGCAGGGCGGCTACGACCAGGTCACCAAGGACTACGACCTGATCCACCGCGACGCGGCCTCGTTCCAGGAAACCAACTGGACCTGGAGCCTGTCCGGGTCCGTCCGCACCAACTGGTTCGTGGAGACGAACGCCTTCAACCTGCCGCGCGGGACGGTGCGGTTCTACCGCGCGTCCTACAAGGACCGCTGGCGCCGGACGAACGCCGTCAGCGGCCTGCCGCAGCGGCCGCTGGCCAGCGAAGAAGTGTACGCGCTGCACAACGTCGTGATCTCCGAAGGCAAGAACCACGTGGGCCTGCACGGCGAGCCCTACACCAACACGTTCGCGGGCGTGTTCGGCACCGATACCAACGTCTGGCCCGCCGGCGCCAGCGCGGCGGCCGGCGCGACCCGCGTGGAATTCTACGCCCCCGGCACCAACGCGCCGGTCAGCGACGTCTATTTCTTCGCCACCGACGCCAACTGGTACAAGGAAAGCCCGCTGACGAAGGTGACGACCAACCTGCAGGCGCCCGGCTTCTTCACCCGCGGTTTCTCGATCACCCTGCCGACGAATCTGGCCGCGCGCGGCTACGCCACGACCAACGCCTGGACCGATTTCACCAAGTCCAATTCGGTGTCGGCCATGGTGTGGCATCCCATCCTGCGCGTACCGACCAACGGCTTCACGCAGACGATCGCCGGGGGCACCACCAACGACCCCATGTACAACGTGGTCGCCCTGAATTTGCCGGTGGCCGCGCATCCAAGCCAACTGAACCTGCCCGCCAACTTCACGAAGCGCACGGGCCGGATCTACGACTCGATCTACACGATCAACACGACCATCAAGGAAGCACCCGCCGGGGAAGTGATCTATTGCGCGGCTTCCAATGGCATGTGGTATTTCACGAAAGGCGGGCTGGTGCCGACCAACTACTTCAAGCCCAACGATATTCTCGTCATCGTGGAGCAAAGCGAAGGCGTCGGCAACAGCTGGGAGTGGACCTACCACCCGACGAACTTCTACGAACTGCCCACGCGCTGGATGGGCGAATAGGCCCGCGCGCGTTGCCGCCGGCCCCGCGGATCCGTTCCGCGGGGCCGTTTCGTTTACCCGGCGGGCAGCCGCGTCAGCGCCCACTCGCAGAAGACGTGCGCCGCGGCGCCCAGCGCCCGCAGGTTGCCGAGCAGGTCGGCGCCCGCGTCGGGGAAATTCCACGAACCCACCGCCACCAGCGCCGCGCCGATGGACAGCGCGTTGAGCGCGAAGATCAGGGCGTAGGAAAACAGCCGCCCGTGCTCGCGGACGTCGGGCTGGTTGTAGGCGAGGAAACGGATCGTGAAGGTCAGGTGGAACGACCACGTCATGCCGATCCAGAACGTGAAGAGGGGGGAGTAGGGCCGCACGGCCGGCACGAGCCAGACGGAGAGCAGCCAGACGAGCGCCACGAGAAAGGTGTAGAGGGGGAAAAAGTAGGGCGCCAGCGTCACCCAGACGTTGTTCTTCGAGACGCGCACGCTGCCGCCGCGCTCGGTGACCTTCAGGCCGGAGGCTTTGCCGCCGAAGAGCACCGCCCACAGCGCGTGGGTCAGTTCGTGCCCGAGGACGTAGGTGCGCGTCAGGGGCGGCAGGAACAGCCAGACGATCGCCCACAGCGCGATGCCCGAAACGCCCGCGAACGCGTGCAGCAGCGGCAGCCGCGTCGGCGACTGCACCAGGATGGCCGCGGCCCGCCACAGGGTCATGGTTAGCGCCAGGCACAGAGGCACCAGCGCCAGTCCGATCAGGAATTTGGCCAACCGCAGTTTCATCGGGGCTCCTTATATAGCAGGAAAGCGGCCGGGGCGGGAACGCCCGAAAATCGCCCGGGAACGCTTGGGACGACGAAACATCGGCTCCCGCCGGCGAAAAACGGCCCAAAACGCGAAAAACGGCCCAAAAACGCCGATTTTTGCCTGAAAATCGCGAAAATTCATCGAATTTTCGGCTTTTTTGCGGTTTTTGGGCTTGTGCGGGGGTGCAGGACGTGGTTTCATGCGCCGTTTTCATGGTCCCGGAGCAATTCCGGACCGAACCTGTTCGCCGGCGCTTCAGTGGGCTTTCGGCCGCGAACCTGGAAAAGAGAAAGCCCGGAGCCGTAAAACCTCTCAAGAGTCATGGCTAAGAAAACAACGAAGAAACCTGCCGTCGCAGTGGACGCCGAGCGCGCCAAGATGATGGCGATGTACGAAGAAACCCTCAAGACCTTCACCGAAGGCGCGATCGTCAAAGGCACCGTGGTCGAAATGCGGCCGCAGGAAGTGCTGGTCAACATCGGCTACAAGTCGGAAGGGCTGCTGCCCGCCTCCGAATTCAAGGATCTGAGCGAAATCCACGTCGGCGACGAAGTCGAAGTGCTGCTGGAACGTCTCGAAGACGAACACGGCATGGTGGTGCTGAGCAAGTCGCGCGCGGAACAGCAGCGCAACTGGGACAACGTGACCTCCTCGTGCGAAGAGGGCAAGGTCGTCAGCGGCGTCGTCAAGGGCAAGGTCAAGGGCGGCCTGCTGGTCGACGTGGGCGGCGTGGACGCGTTCCTGCCGGGCTCGCAGATCGACGTGGTGCCGGCGCGCAACCTGGACGATTTCCTCGGCCAGACGCTGGAATGCAAGGTCATCAAGATCAACAACGAGCGCCGCAACATCGTGCTGTCGCGCCGCGACCTGATCGAAGAAACCCGCCGCGAGCAGAAGAAGAAGCTGCTGGTGGAAATCCAGCCCGGCCAGACCCGCCGCGGCGTGGTGAAGAACATCACCGATTTCGGCGCGTTCGTGGACCTCAACGGCATGGACGGCCTGCTGCACATCACCGACATGAGCTGGGGCCGCATCAACCACCCGAGCGAAGTGGTCCAGGTCGGCCAGGAGCTCGAGGTGTTCGTGCTGGACGTCAACCTCGAGAAGGAACGCATTTCCCTCGGCCTGAAGCAGAAGCTGCAGAACCCCTGGGAAGAGATCGAGCTCAAGTACCCGAAGGGCACCCGCATCCGCGGCAAGGTCGTCAACCTCGTGCCCTACGGCGCGTTCGTGCAGCTCGAGGACGGCGTGGAAGGCCTCGTGCACGTCAGCGAAATCTCGTGGACGAAGCGCGTGGCGCGCGCCTCCGACGCCCTCAGCGTCGGCCAGGAAGTCGACGCCGTCGTGCTCAACGTCAACAAGGAAGAGCAGAAGATCTCCCTGGGCATCCGCCAGACGGAAGCCAATCCGTGGGACGACGTCGCCGCGAAGTACCCGATCGGCACCCGCGTGAAGGGCAAGGTCCGCAACTTCACCAACTACGGCGCGTTCGTCGAGCTGGAAGAAGGCGTGGACGGCATGATCCACGTCTCCGACATGAGCTGGGCCCGGAAGATCAACCACCCCAGCGAAGTGCTCAAGAAGGGCGACGAGGTCGAAGCCATCGTCCTCGAAGTCTCGCCCGAGAACCAGCGCATCAGCCTGGGCCTCAAGCAGGCGCAGGAAGATCCGTGGGCGGGCATCTCCGGCCGCTACCGCATCGGCCAGCTCATCAAGGGCAAGGTCAGCAAGCTCGCCAGCTTCGGCGCGTTCGTCGAACTGGAAGAGGGCGTGGACGGCCTCGTGCACATCAGCCAGATCAGCGACGACCACGTCGCCAAGATCCGCGACGTGCTCCAGCCCGGCCAGGACGTCGAGGCGCGCGTCATCAAGATCGACCCGATCGACCGCCGCATCGGCCTGAGCATCAAGGCCGCCAAGCTGGCCGAAGAGGAGTTCAAGGTCGACGACAGCATGCTCGAAGGCCTCCGCCCCGGCGAAGACCTCGTGGACCTCGCCGGCGCGTTCGACGCCGCGCTCGGTTCCGCCGACAAGCCCGAAGAGTGGTCGCCCGGCGCCGGCAAGAAGGAATAACCGATCCCGGCGCATGGCGCCGGAGATGAGGAGTCAGGGTTCAGGGTTCAGGCGAACGCCGACCCCCTGGACCCTGAATCTTTTTTGCCTGCGGACGCTGGATTCCCGCGCCCGCCGGTTGTATCCTGGACTTTCCGTCCCGGATCTTGTTCTCTGACCTCTGATTTCTGAACCCTGAACCCCCGGCTCCCGCCATGATCGACCTGCATTGCCATTCGACGTTTTCCGACGGTTCCCTCGCGCCCGAACAGCTCATCGCGGAGGCCGCGAAAATCGGCCTCGCCGCGCTGGCGCTGACGGACCACGACACCACGGCGGGGCTGCCGCGCTTCCTGGCGGCCGCCGCGGGCACTTCGGTGCGCGCGGTGCCGGGCGTGGAATTGAGCGTGGACTGCTCGTCGGGCGTGATGCACATGCTCGGCTATTGGATGGATCTGGAGAACCCCGAGCTCCTGCGCCAGATGGCCTGGATCCGCGACGGCCGCGAAATGCGCAACCGCGCCATGCTGGAGAAGCTCAACGCGCTGGGCCTCGCCATGACCTGGGAGGAAGTGCAGGCGTTCGCGGGCGAAGACGTCGTCGGCCGGCCGCACTTCGCGCAGGTCATGCTGCAGAAGGGCTACGCGAAGGACAAGAACGAAGCCTTCGACAAGTGGCTCGGCGACGGCAAGCCGGGCTATGCCGACCGGCCGCGCCTCACCGCGGAAACGGCCGTGGCGCTGATCCGGCAGGCCGGCGGCGTGGCCGTGCTGGCGCATCCGTTCTCGCTCCGGGTCGGCAAGGACGCGCTGGCGTCGCTGTTCATCGAACTGGCGGCCGCGGGCCTCGCCGGCGTGGAGTGCTACTATTCCGAACACTCGGCCGATTTGACGAAGGAATATCTCGTCATGGCCAAGCAGGCCAACCTGGTGCCGACGGGCGGGTCCGATTTCCACGGCGAAGTCTCGCCCGGCATCCATCTGGGCACGGGGTTCGGCGGGCTGAACGTGCCCGACGAAGTCCTCGCCCAGCTCGAAGCCCGCCGCGGTTGACCGCCGCCGCCCCCGCGCCCTCGCGGCGCGGGCGATTCCGGTTCGTTTCCGGCCGATTGGCCCGAAACGGCTTGAAGATTGCCCCCGCTTGTTCCATTCTGGCGCCGGATTTTCAGCGAAAGGAAGCGGCGGATGAAAGGCATCGTTTTGGCGGGCGGATCGGGGACGCGGCTGTATCCCATCACGCGCGTCGTCAGCAAACAGTTGCTGCCGGTGCACGACAAGCCCATGGTCTACTATCCGCTCTCCGTGCTGATGCTGGCGGGCATCCGCGAGATCCTGATCATCAGCACCCCCGAAGACCTGCCGCGCTTCCGCGCGCTGCTGGGCGACGGCTCCGCGCTGGGGCTGAAGCTGGACTACGCCGAACAGCCGAAACCGGAAGGCCTCGCGCAGGCGTTCCTCATCGGCCGCGATTTCGTCGCCGGCTCGCCCGTGGCGCTGGTGCTGGGCGACAACATTTTCCATGGCCAGGGGCTGACGGGCATCCTGCGGCGCGCCGGAAAGCTGACCGAAGGCGGCCTGGTCTTCGGCTATCTGGTGAAGGATCCCGAACGCTACGGCGTGGTGGAATTCGACGCCACGGGCAAGGTGCTGGGCATCGAGGAAAAACCCAAGAAGCCCAAATCGCACTACGCGGTGCCGGGGCTGTACTTCTACGACGGGACCGTCTGCGACGTGGCCGCGGCGCTCAAGCCCTCCGCGCGCGGCGAGCTTGAAATCACCGACCTGAACCGGAAATACCTCGAAAAAGGCCAGCTGCACGTCGAACTGCTGGGCCGCGGCTTCGCGTGGCTCGACACCGGCACGCACGAGTCGCTGCTGCAGGCCTCGAATTTCGTGCAGACGATCGAAGAGCGCCAGGGCCTCAAGATCGCCTGCCTCGAGGAAATCGCGTTCCGCTCGGGCTGGATCGATGCCGCGCAGTTGCGCAAGCTGGGCGAAGAAATGGCCAAGAACGCCTACGGCCAGTACCTCCTGCAACTGGCGAACGAAGCGCAGGGGTGAGCCCATGGGCCTGATCTGCGAACCAACGTCGATTCCCGGTTTGTGGGTGTTCACGCCGAGCATCTTCGGCGACGCGCGCGGGTTTTTCCTCCAGACCTACCAGACCCGGGAATACGCCGCCGCCGGTCTCGACCGCGTTTTCGTGCAGGACAACCTGTCGCGCTCGTGCCGCGGCACGGTGCGGGGCCTGCACTACCAGCTCAAGCAGCCGCAGGGCAAGCTCGTGAGCGTCCTGCGCGGCGCGGTGCTCGACGTGGCCGTGGACATCCGCCGCGGCTCGCCGACCTTCGGCAAGTTCGAGGCCGTCGAACTGTCCGAGGACAACCGCAAGCAGTTCTTCGTGCCCGAAGGCTTCGCCCACGGCTTCCGCGTGCTGACCGACGTCGCCGATTTCTGCTACAAATGCACCGATTTCTACGCCCCCGGCGACGAATACGGCGTGAAGTGGGACGATCCCGGCCTCGCGATTCCCTGGGGCGATGGGGCCGCGCCCATCGTTTCCGCCAAAGACCAGAAACTGCCGCGGCTGGCCGACGTGCCGCCCGAACTCCTGCCGGTTTTCAAGGGCTGAGGCGGACATGCTGGCCAAGGTCTATTCGGGCGCGGTGTTCGGGGTGGACGCGTACGAAGTCGAGATCGAGGTCAACGCGGGGCACGGCGAACCCAAGGTCGTCGTGGTGGGTCTGCCCGACGCGGCGGTCAAGGAAAGTTCCGACCGCGTCTGGACGGCGCTGATCAATTCGGGGTTTTCGCCGCCGATGGGCCGGACGACGGTCAATCTGGCTCCGGCGGACATCAAGAAGGAAGGCCCGAGCTTCGATTTGCCGATCGCGCTGGGCATGCTGGCGGCGGAAGACCAGTTGGCCGGCGCGCGGCTGGCCGATTATTGCGTGACGGGCGAACTGGCGCTGAGCGGCGAGGTGCGCCGCGTGCGCGGCGTGCTGCCGATCGCGCTGCGGGCCCGCGCCGAGGGCCGCAAGGGCATTTTGGTGCCGCCGGAAAACGCCGAAGAAGCCGCCGTCGTCGAAGGCCTCGCGGTGCATCCCGTGGGCAACCTGCGCGAAGCCGCCGATTTCATCGAAGGCAAGAAGGAGATCCCGCCGTTCCGCGTGGACATGGCGACCGCGTTCGGCGGCGGCACGGGGTACGACGACGACTATCTCGACGTCAAAGGCCAGGAATTCGCGCGGCGCGCGCTCGAAGTGGCCGTGGCCGGCGGACATAATATTTTGCTCGTCGGCCCGCCGGGCACGGGCAAGTCCATGCTCGCCAAGCGCGTGCCGTCGATCTTGCCACCGCTGGGGCTGGAAGAAGCGTTGGAAACGACGAAGATCCACAGCATCGCCGGCGCGTTGCCGGCGCACCAGGCCGTGGTGCGCGGCCGGCCGTTCCGCGCGCCGCACCACACGATTTCCGACGCCGGGCTGCTGGGCGGCGGCGCGCATCCGATGCCCGGCGAGGTGAGCCTGGCGCACAACGGCGTGCTGTTTCTCGACGAATTGCCGGAATTCCACCGCAACGTGCTCGAAGTGATGCGCCAGCCGCTCGAGGACGGCGTCGTGTCGGTCGCCCGCGCGGCGGCCTCGGTGACGTTCCCGTGCCGGTTCATGCTCGTCGCGGCGATGAATCCGTGTCCGTGCGGCCACTACGGCGACGCGAAGCGGCAGTGCCGCTGCACGCCGATCCAGATGCAGCGCTACCGCAACAAGATTTCGGGCCCGCTGCTGGACCGCATCGACATCCACGTCGAAGTGCCGGCGATGGAATACCAGGAGCTGGCGTCGCTGCAGAAGGGCGAAGCCTCCGCCGCGATCCGGGAGCGGGTCGTGGCGTCGCGGACGGTGCAGCGGGAGCGCTTCGCCAAAGCCAAGGGCGCGCACGCGATCCACTGCAACGCCAACATGCGCGCGAAGGACGTCCACAAGCACTGCGTGCTGGACGACGCGGCGCAGGGCCTGCTCAAGGCCGCCATGGCCGACCTGCACCTGAGCGCGCGGGCCTACGACCGCATCCTGAAGGTGGCCCGCACCATCGCCGATCTGGCCGGCGCCGCCGACATCGCCGCCGACCACGTGGCCGAGGCGATCCAGTACCGGTCGCTCGACCGCCAATACTGGGCGTAACACCGTCGGCCGGGGGGCCGTTAGCCGTTTGTGCTGAAGGGATGGACGATAATTCCGCAAATATCGCTCGCGCGCGCCTTTCGGCGGGTGTATAAAAACCGTTAGGTGGCCATCATATCCGTTGGGCGGCGTGGTCTCCGGAACAAAGGATGTCCATGAAGAGGCGCGTGGCGTGGATGGGTGCGTTGTTGGCCTTGGGATTCGCCGCGGATTCCGGGGCGCAGGCGCGGCTGGTGCCGGGCACGTCGAATTCCCTGCCGCAACTGGTCTCCCGGCATGGGACGTTCGCGTTGGGGAAAAAACCGTATCCGAAAGGAACGCGGGACCAGTGGCTCGCGGAGGGGCGCGCGCTGGCGAAGGCGCCGGACGGTTATTTCCCGCGCCACAAGGCCCTCACGGGCGCGGCCAACAACCGGCAGTATCTTCCGCCGATCGGCAACCAGGGCTCCGAGGGCTCCTGCGTCCATTGGGCGGGCGCCTACTACAGCAAGACCGCCAACATGAAGCGGAACGATCCGGCCCTCAACGTGTCCGCCACCAGCAACCAGTGTTCGCCGCGATTCACCTACAATCTGGTCAATGCGGGCGCCGACAACGGCGGCTGGGGGCACGAACCGTACGAAATCTTCATGCGCTATGGCGGGGCTTCCCTGAAGCAGAAGCCCTACGTGGCGGGGCAATACGCGGCCCTGCCGACGGTGGCGGATTTCGTCGAGGGTCTGCACCGGCGGACGGCGAACTACGTGTGGGTGTGGGAGTGGAACCCGACCGCCACGCAGATCAACGAGCTGAAAACGTACCTGGAAGCCGGCGGCGTGGCCGTCTGCGGCGTGTATGCGGAGGATTCCTTCGACGCCTGGTCGCCCGGCGATGCCCCTTGGATCGGCCCGGCGTGCACCCAATACGACATCAACCACATGGTGACGGTGTGCGGCTACGGGACGGGATTCTACCTGGTGGCGAATTCATGGGGCACCTCGTTCGGGAGCAACGGGTTCATCGTGGTGGATGCGGAGTATTTCGAGAACTATTTCAGCGACGTGATGTATCCGCTGGAGGGCACCTACGAGCCGGCGACCCAATATGCCAAGGTGCAGATCCAGCACGCCCGGCGCAGCGACGTCCGGAGTCTCTCGTTTTCCGTCAACGGCACGACCGTGTGGAGCAATTCGCCGTTGCCCCGGAACGCCCCCATGGGAACGGGCACGTTCGACACGGACACCCGCGACGACTGGGCTTTGGCGGTGGATTTGTCGGCGGGGCCGTGGGCGGCGGCGAACGTCGTGACCGCCCGGTGCCTGGATCGGGTTACGGGCACGGCGGGTTCCCTGACGAATTTCACGCTGTTCTACGGCGGCCAGAACCGCGCGTCTTCCAACACGCCGGTGGCCATTCCCGACAATACCGGGGTTGCGGCCGCGGCCTGGGTTTCCGTGCAATCCCCGATGTCGCTCGGCCTCCAGCCCGCCAGCACCAACGTGCCGGCGGCGGCCTCGAGCGGGCGGACGCTCGCCGTGACGGGCAGCGCGACGTGGACGGCGGCCACCAACGCGCCGTGGTTGGCCATCACCGCGGGCCAGGCCGGAACGAACAACGGAACGGTGGTTTTTCGCGTGGCGGCGCAAACGGGAACGTCGGCCCGGACGGGCACGATCACGGTGGCGGGCGGCGGAATCGCCGCCACCTGCACCGTGATCCAGGCGGGAGTGGCCCCGGCCGTGGGCAACGTGTTCGCGGCTCTGTCGGTCCCGGGGCAGGTCGGCGCCACGATGGTGAACCTGATCTATGGCGGCCGCCTGGGCACGCCGGTCTATACCTTCCACGTGCCGTACGGGACGGGCATCGCTTCGCTGGCGCCGGCGTTTTCGCTGCCGGCCGGCGCCACGGCCAGTCCGGCGTCGGGCACGGCGCGGAATTTCACGGCTCCGTTGGTCGCCTATGCGGTGACCTACGGCGGCCAAACCCGCACCAACTACGTCCGCTGCGTGGTGCTGCCGCCGTCGGCCGCGCTCGCGGGGACGAACTACGACGCGGGGACGCCGACGTTGCGGGACGTCTGGGTGGATCCGGTGGGCGGCAGCGATACCGCCGGCAACGGAACCACCCGCGCGCGGGCATACCGGACGATCAACCGGGCGTGGGCCGACGTGCCGGCCCACACGCGGTTCTCGACCACGGGCTACCGCCTGCTGCTCTGTCCCGGCACCTACGCGAACGACCGCTCCTGGATGGAGCATCGCTACGGCACGTACGACTTTCCGCTCGTCCTCCAGGCGGCCGACGGCCCGGGCACGGCGACCCTCGCCTACGACATGCAGTTTTTCTCCTGCAACTACGTCTATCTGCGGGATCTGGTGTTCGAGCCGGACAACGGCGGCGACGGCCTGCATCTCGACTCGTGCGAATTCGTCCTGATGAAGAACTGCGCCATCCGGGGCGGTCCCGGAACGCAGCGCCTGGCCCAGGAGGCCCTGAAGGCCAACCAGTGCGAATATCTCTACGTGGAGGATTGCGAGATCGCCAACGCCAGCGAGAACGCGCTGGACTACATGTGCTGCCACTACGGGCACATCCGCCGCTCCCGGCTGCACGATGCCGGCGATTGGGTCGCCTACGTGAAGGGCGGCAGCAGCGATTTCGTCATCGAGGGCAACGAATTCTACAACGGGGGCACGGGCGGTTTCGTGGCGGGGCAGGGCGCCGGCAGCGAATTCCTCACGTCGCCGTGGATCCACTACCAGGCTTCGAACGTCCGGTTCGTCAACAACGTGGTGCGCGACTGCGCAGGGGCCGGTTTCGGCGTGAACGGCGCGCGCAACGTGCTTTTCGCCTACAACACGCTGTACCGGGTGGGCTCGCGGTCGCACGGGATCGAAGTGGCGTTCGGCAACAACAGCCTCGACGGCGCCGCCGAAGCGCCGATCGCGCAGACCTACCAGCAATGGGGCGGGTGGACGCATGCGAGCACGACCGGCGACCAGCGGATTCCCAACCGGAACGTCTACGTCTACAACAACGTCCTGTACAATCCGCTGCCCTTCCAGAGCGCGTGGCAGCATTTCGAATTCACGGGGCCGTGGAGCGCCAACACGAATCCCAACGTCCCGTGGCCGGCCACCACCGACGACAATCTCCAGATCAAAGGGAACGTCTTGTGGAACGGGCCGCCCAGCCTGGATCTCGGCATCGGACCGGGCACCGCGTGCCAGCCCGGCAATCCCACCTGCAACGCCGCGCTGCTGACGGCCCAGAACCACGTCAACCAGTTCGCGCCGCAATTGGTGGATCCGGCGGCCGGGAATTTCCGCCCGGTGGCCGACGGCAACCTGCTTCAGGCCACCGCCTACGCCATTCCCCCGTTCCCCGACGAGGCGCCGCTGACGCCGGCCGAACCCGCCGGCAGCTTGAGCAACTCCGTTCCCGTGGACCGCGCCGGGTCCATCCGGGTCCAGGCGGGGCCGCCCGGCGCGTACGGCGGCGGAATGGAATTGGTCGTGACGCCGCGGGTCCGGACGGTCGGTTCCGCCGCGGGAACGGCGATGTTCGCCATCACCAACGCGGGCAGCGGCGCGATGGCGTTCGCGGCGAGCGAAACGGAATCGTGGTTGGCCGTTGCCGGCGGCGGCAGCGGCACGAACGGCGGAACGCTGGTCGTGTCCTATGGCGCCCATTCGGGCACGACGGTCCGCACGGGAATCGTGGCGGTGACGGCGCCGGGCGCGAGCGGCAGCCCCGGAACCGTGGCGATCGTGCAGGACGGGGTCGAACCCGCCGTGCTGGCGCTCCAGCCGGCCAGCACCAACGTGCCGGCGCCGGCCTCGAGCGGTCGGCAAATCAAGGTGACGGCCAACGGATCCTGGACGGCCGCGCCGGAGGCGTCCTGGCTGTCGATTTCCGGGGGCGGCTCGGGCAACGGCGACGGAACCGTGACCTACGACGTGGAGTCCAACGGAACCGGCTTCTCCCGGACAGGGACGATCGCGGTGGCGGGGGTTGGAATCTCCCGGACGTTCACGGTCAACCAGATTCCTGCGGGCGGCGTGACCGGCAGCGTCCTGTCCGTGTCGCCCTCCAGCTGGAGTTTGGGTTCGATCGAGCTGGGACGATCGACCAGCCGCGTCTTTACGGTGAAAAACGCGGGCAAGGGATTCCTTTCCGGTTCGGCCAGCGTGGCGCCGCCGTTCTACGTCGTCGGAGGCCCGGATTACCTGTTGGGGCCGGGCGCAAGCCATGCCGTCGTCGTGCAATACAATCCCGCGACGGCGGGGAGCCACAGACAGGCGGTGAGCTTCACCGGTGGCGCCGGGACCAGTCGCACCGTCACGGGCAGCTCCAAAGCCCGTCTCGCGGCCGCCGTGCCCGGCGGGGGCGGAACCGTGTCCGGCGCGGGCCTGTATTCTCCGGGCGCTCTGGTCACCCTGACCGCGCGGCCGGCGGCGGGCTACACCTTCCTGGATTGGGAAAACGGCAATCAAGCGGCGGTGCGCAAACTGGTCATGCCCGACGTGCATCTGGCGGTCGCGGCGACTTTTGGCCTGACGGCGAGCGTCCCGCCGCCGGTGGTCGCCAATCCGGGGCCGCAGCAGGCCATGGTGGGGGTGCGGTTCAGCCTGCCGCTGGACGTCGCTTCCGCGTGCTTGCCCACGGTGACGGTGGCGAGGCTGCCCTCCGGATTGAAGTACGACGCCGCCTCCAGATCCATCGCGGGCGTGCCGCTGGCGCCGACGAACCGAACGGTGACGATCAGCGTCCGCAACAGCGCCGGCAAAGCGGCGGCGACGCACGCGTTCGCCATCGCCGTGGCGCCGCTGCCGCTCTGGGCCTGGGGCACGTTCAACGGATGGGGTCTGGTGGGACCGGCCGACAATCCCGATGCCGGGGCGGCCACCTTGACGGTTAGCCGGCAAGGCGGCATTTCCGGCAAGCTCTCGGCCGGCGGTTCGAACTACGTCTTCCGGGCGACGTCCTATGCCGAGGGGAGCACTCCGGCCGGCGGGTTCTCGTTCTCCGCAATCGCGAAGGCCGGCAAGGCCGCGTTGCCCGTGCACGTGACGGTGGCCGCCGCGCTGGCTCCCGGCGGCCCCGCGGGGCTGGGCGTGGCAAGCGGCGGCGGGCCGGCGGCGGACGTGGTGATGTACCGCGACGTCTGGAAGGATGCCGACAGGGCCGGGAGCGCTTCCAACTTGAACGGCTATTACACCGCGGCGCTGCCCCCGGCGGATTCTGTGGCCGAGGCATCCGGCGAGTTCGGCAGCGGGTATTTGGCTTTCACGCTGAGCAAGGGCTCCGTCAAGGCGGCGGGCAAACTGGCCGATGGAACTTCGCTGTCCCTGAGCAGCCGCCTGTTGACGGATCGATCGAACCGGACCTTTGCCGTCCTCTACGGCGCGCCGACGGGTTACGTGGGCGGCAGTTTCTTTGGCTTGGCCGAGTTCTTCCGGCCGGCCCAGGCCGGACGGCCGGTGGCCTTGCGGCCATGGGAAGGCGCGCCGTTCGTCTGGGAAAGCCGGAATCCGAGGGCCACGGGCGAACACGGAGTCGGTTTCGTCCGCGAACTGGGTCTGGTGGGCGGGTGGTATGACCTGTTGGGCAACCTGTATGCCTATTATGCCGACCGGGCGCTCGAAACCGGAACCAGCGACCACGCGCGCGTGCCGGAGCTGATCGTCGGGAGCAATGCGTATCCTGCGGTCTGGTGGGATCCCGCCGGCCTAACGTTGCGGGTGCTGACGAACCGCTACGGGGTCATGACCGGCTTGGCGGCCCCGGCTTGGGGGGCGCCGATCGGGACCAATGCGGGTTACGACTACCAGACGCCGACCAACGCGGTCCGGCTGGCGCTGTCGTGGGTGCGGGCGACCGGCGCGTTCCGGGGCACGTTCCGGGCGTGGTTTGACTACGGCCGCACGCATACCTACCGGAACGTCGGATATTCCGGCCTGATGCTTCCCGGCAGAGAGCACCCGGACGACGGCTTGGAAGGGCGTGGATTCTTCCGCTGGCAGGACCGGAGCTATTACCTCAATCGATACGACAGGATCTCGTCCTATCTATTCTACTGGTCGCACGACTTCGTCATCCGGTCCGAAGAATGAAGATAACCAGATGGATCGGCATGGGGGGGGTGCTTGGGCTGGCGGTCGGACTGGGCGGTTGGCTTCTCCTGTCGCCCCGGGACACGGCGGCGCCGGCCGAAGATCAACGCGACGAACCGGGAGCCCCGCGGGAAAGCTTGGTTTCGGGGCCTGACGCGGCCCCGGCATCGGGCGAAGCCGATTTTCAAGAGGTTATCCTGCCGCATGGGGACCTGAACGCTCCGCCGTCTCCCGGCGACGGTGGCATCCCGGAGTCCGAGCCGGAATCGCCGCGCGATGAAGCGGTCGGGGCGTGGGGCCTGTTGATGGACCAGATTCTGGAATCGGCTGAATCGGTGGCGGCCGTGGATGGCCCGCGCGTCAAAGAGGCGTTCGACCGCTTGGATGCCGAGGACCAGATGGATGCCCTCCGAATGGGGCTGAATCTGCTGCCGGACGAGAAGTTTCCGGTTTTGTACGCCATTCTGTACGACAAGGCGGAGCGGGAAGAAGTTCTGGATGCCATCTTCAGCGATGCCTTGAACCGCGCGGAGGAGATCAAAACCGCGCTTCTGCTGAAATTGCGGAGTGACCCCGCGCATCCGATGTATTATGAGTCGGTTCGCATCCTGGACTTGGTCGGCCCCGATCCGGGGACGCCATAGCGTCGGTTGCGGCCTTCACGGCATGGAAAACGTTGCGGAACGCGAACAAGGAACGAACCGGAAATCCGACCTGGTTTCTCCCGGCGTGAAAACGCGGGGTGCGGCCCGGCGGATCGTGTTGCTTCTGGCGTGCTGCGGCGCGGCGTGGGCGGCCGCGGCGCGGGCGGATTCGTTCGCCGGCGCGGACTGGGCGGTGCGGTTCAACCGCCCGGACCAGACGACCACGACTTCAAGCATCTGGCCGGACGAATACGTGATCCGCGACGCGTTCCTGGCGCGCATCGACGCGCTGGGAAGCAACGACTGGGGCTGCCTGGCGACGTACACGTTTTCGGGCAATTCGGCCGCGGCGGGCGCGGCGGGGCCGGTTCTGCTGGCGATGAGCAACGCGCTGGCGCGCGGCGCCAAGCTGGCGTTCGTGGCGGACAACGGAGTGAACGTCGCCTCCAACTATTGGCCGGGCATTTCGCTGACGGGCCTCGCGTCGCGGGCGGGCAACAAGCTGGAGCTGTCGCGCGCGCCGGTCGACTGGGGCATCATGCACCACAAGGTCGGGGTGTTCTGGTACCGCGCGGCCACGCAGGCCTGGGTGCTCTCGGGTTCGTGGAACTTCACGGGCGGCGCCAGTTCCTACCAGTGGAACGTCCTGGTGGAACTCCGGAACCGGGAACTGGCGACGGCCTGCTCGAACGAAATGCGCGAATTGCTTTCCGGGCGGTTCCACGCGAACACGAACAAGTCGCACGCGCACGACGGCGCGCGCTTCCGCTTGGCGGACATGTGGACCAACGGCTGGGTGCGCTTCGCGCCGTATCCGGACAAGACCTACGGCGGCTCCAACGCCCTGGCGGACGTCGTCGCCGCGATCGACGCCGCGACGAACGAAATCGTCTTCGCGCTCAACAAGCTGACCCGGCCGGACGTGGCCAACGCCCTGATTCGCGCCTGCGACCGCGGAGTGACCGTCCACGGCGCGTTTACCCGCAGCGACCTGGTCGCCACGAATCCGCTCAGCAGCTATCCGATCTATTCCATGCTGCTGGAGCCCACGAACTACGCGACGGCCAACCGGGCGTTCCTGTACGACGCCTACGTCTCCGCCAAGCGGCTCGCCACCGACACGGGCGAAACCGACCTGGTGCACGCGAAGTACATGGTGCTCGATCCGTACGGCGCCGCGCCGCTGGCGATCCACGGCTCCGCGAACTGGACGGAAGCCGCGCTGGTGGACGATGCGTCGAACGACGAAAACGTGCTGTTCCTGCCGCACGCCGGCATCGCGCAGGCGTTCGCCGCCCAGTTCAACGCCATGACGGACGGCACGGTGCCGTGGTGCCGGCTGGAATCCGGCGGAGAGGCGGCGACCGGCCGGTTCGTCTATTGGCTGCCGACCACCAACCGCTACGAGGTGCTGTTCACCACCAACGTGCTGGACGCCGGCACCTGGACCAACCGCGTGCAAAACCTGCCGCCGGGCCGCGGCACCAACGCGGTGCCGACGACGAACTCGTCGGCGCGCGGATTCTACCGCATTCGGACCGTTCCCTGAGAAGGGACTATTCGACCAAAACGAACCGGGCGTTTTTCCAGACGCCGCGGCGGGCGTTGAGGACGTCGCCGAAGGGTTCGAAGAGCCAGAAGGATTCCGCGCCGGCTTTCGACAGGCTGCCGGCGCAGTAGAGGGGGACGGAGGTGCCGGGCAGGAAATAGGTGTAGGGCCGGTGGTTGTGGCCGTGCAGCAACACCAGGTTTTCCCGTCCGCGCAGCACGTGCAGCAAGGCGCGGGAATTGCGCAGGCCGTGGAAGAAGCCGGATTCGTCGAACGGATAGTGGGTCATCAGGAACACGTGCCGGCGGGCGGCGATTTCCGGGCGGTCGAGCAGGGCTTTCAGCGCGTCGAGTTCCAGCGCCGGCACCCGGCCGCTGGAATTCCAGAAATTGAAGTTGGGCCGCGAGGTGTTGAACGCGATGGCCGCGGCGTCGTCGCCCAGCCAGCGCACGAGCGGATAGCCGGTCGGCGCGGCGGCTTCGGGCAAATCGGACCGGACCAGCGGCGCGAAATGCTTGCGGTGGAGAACGAGCGAGGAGCGGGTATAGAGATCGTGGTTGCCGGGCACGGCGAGGGCGCCGCGCCGGGCCAGGCCCAGCGTTTCGGCGAGGCGCGGGGCCGCTTCGGCGAATTCGCGTTCGAGGCCGAAGTTGAGCGTGTCGCCCGTGAACAGGACGTAGTCGACCGGCTCGCGCCGCAGAAAATCGTTCAACCCGTTGAGCTTCTGGATGGCCTCGGCGTATTTCGAGCCGCGGCGCAGGTGGAAATTGACGAGGGCGACGAGGCGCTTCGGATGGAAGAGTTCCGGCGTGCGGAACGCGCCGGCGGGAAAGGGCAGGTGCACGTCGCTGAAATGCAGGATGCGGAGGCTCATGCGGCGCACTGTAGCCGGGGCGCGGGCGGGTGGCAAGGCCGCGGCGCGGGATTTGCGCCTTGAGGCAGCGGCCCGGTCGGCTATCATGGCCCGCATGAAAGACGTGATGGCGACGGTGCAGGCGTGGGACGCGGACGGTTTGGCGAGCGCCGAGGCGATTTTGGCGGGGGTGCAGCATTCGTCGCCCCGGCCGGCCGGCGCGCGGCTCGTCGTGAACGAAAAAGGGGAAGTCGCCGGAGCCGTTTCGATGGGCTGCGTGGAAAGCGACCTGCGGGAACATCTGCTGGCGCTGCTGCGCGGCGAAAGCGCGCCGCGCATGGTGCATTACGGCCGGGGGTTCGCCGCGGCGCTGGAAGTGGGCCTCACCTGCGGCGGCGAAATCGACGTTTGGCTGCGCAAGCACGATTCGGGCAGCGCGGCGTGGCGAGACCTGCGCGCGCTGGCGCCGGATGCCCGGGCCGTCCTGCTGACGCACCTGGGGGGCGATTCGGAGCAGATTTTCCTGCGGCCGGGCGATGCGCCGCCGCCGGAACTGGCCGCGGCGCTGGCCGACGTCTGGACGCGCGGCGGCGTGCGCCAGCTCGCGGCCGAAGCGGAACACTGGCTGGCGGAACTGATCGCGCCGGAACCGCGGCTGTTCATCGTGGGCGCCTCGCCCATCGCGACGGCGCTGGCCGATCTGGCGGCGCGGGTCGGCTTCCGGGTGGCGGTCGTGGATCCGCGGCGGGACTTCGCGCGGGCGGAGCTGTTTCCGGCCGGCACGGCGCTGCTGCACCGCTGGCCGGAAGAAGGTCTGGCGGAAGCCGGCCTCGACGAACACGGCTACGTGGCGGTGTTGGCCCACGACGCCAAGCTCGACGTCCCGGCGCTGTCCGCGGCGCTGCGGGCGAAGTGCCGCTACGTCGGCTTGCTCGGCAGCGCGGGCACGCAGGCGGACCGGCGCGCGGCGCTGCGCGCGGCGGGGTTCGCGGCCGCCGACGTGGACCGCATCCGCGGCCCCATCGGCCTGAAAGGCGTCGGCGCGCTCGAACCGGCGGAAATCGCCGTGTCGATCCTGGCGGAACTGGTCATGGCGCGGCGCGGAAAACTGGAAACGGGCGGAGGGGAGGGACGGTGAACTTCATGGAAAAAATGCTCGCGGCGAAACCGTTCGTTTGTCCGAATTGCGGCCAGGCGCTCCCGCTGGCCGACGTGAACGTCGCCCAGGACGTGGCGCTGTGCCGCGCCTGCAACTACACGGGCCCGTTTTTGGCCGCGTCGACGGTGCCGCGGCTGACCGACGAGGAATTGGCCCGCCCGCCGAAGCGCGTGAGCCTCAAGCGGGAATTCGGCGATGCGCTGACGGTCGTCTGCCGGCCGCGCCGCGGCACGCTGTGGTTTCTGATCCCGTTCACGGCCTTTTGGTCGGGGATTTCGATGGCGGGCATCTACGGCTCCCAGATCGCGAGCGGAAGCTTCGATCCCAAGCTGAGCCTGTTTGGTTTGCCGTTCCTGGCCGGCACGGTCGTGCTGGTGACCATCATCTTGTATTGCCTGTTCGGCCGGACGGCGGTGACGCTGTCGAAAGGGCGCATCCGGGTCTTCACGGGCCTGTTCGGGCTGGGGCGGACGCGGGAAATGGATTGCGGGCCGGGCACGACGGTGACGATCGGGCAATCGGGCTACCGGGTGAACAACGTGACGCAGCCGGAAATCGTGGTGGCGAGCGGTGAAAACCAACTGAAATTCGGGGCCATGGCCATTCCGAGCGATGCGTTGCCGTACGTCGCGGCGGTCTTGCGCCGGGCGGCCGGCGGCGGGTAGAGTGGCCGGCATGGGCAGCATCGCGGAAAACCTGGAATCGGTCCAAGCGCGGGTCGCGGCGGCGTGCGCGCGCGCCGGCCGCGCGCCGGACGCGGTGCGTCTGCTGGCGGTGTCGAAAACCTATGGCCCGGACGCCGTGCGGGCGGCCGCCGCGGCCGGCCAGCGGCTCTTCGGCGAAAACCGCGTGCAGGAAGCCGCCGCCAAGATCCCGGAATGCCCCGGAAACCTGGAATGGCACCTGATCGGGCACCTGCAAAGCAACAAGGCGGCGCTGGCCGCGCGGCTTTTCGACTGGGTGCATTCGGCGGATTCCGCAAAGCTGCTGGAAGCCCTGGACCGCCACGCCGCGGAAGCGGGCCGGTCGCTGCGGGCGCTGGTGCAGGTCAACGTGTCGGGCGAACGCTCGAAGTCGGGCCTGGCGCCCGCGGCCGTGCCGGAAGTGCTGGCGCTGGCCCACCGGCTGCGGAACGTGCAGATCGTCGGCTTGATGACGATTCCGCCGCTGGCGGAAGATCCGGAAACGGCGCGGCCGTGTTTCCGGAAATTGCGGGAGTTGCGCGGGGAGTGGGCGGCGGCGACGGGACTCGAACTGCCCGAGCTGTCGATGGGCATGACGCACGATCTGGACGTCGCGATCGAGGAAGGCGCCACGTTCGTGCGCGTGGGCACGGGGATTTTCGGCGCGCGGGCGCGGCCCGCGGAAGGAGCGGAAGAGGCATGAAAAGCAAACGCATCGCGTTTCTGGGCGGCGGCAACATGGCGGAAGCGATCGTCGGCGGCCTGCTGGCCGGCGGCGTATCCATGGAGCGCAACGTCGTGGTGGCGGACGTCGCGGCGGATCGCCGCGCGCTGCTGGAAGGCAAATACGGCATCGGCGCGACGGCCGAGAACGCCGCGGCGGTGCGCGGCGCGGACGTCGTCGTGCTGGCGGTGAAGCCGCAACAGGTGCCGGAAGCCCTCGCGGCGGCGCGGGAGGCGTTCACGGACCAGCAATTGCTGATATCCATCTGCGCGGGGTTGCCGACCGCCGCGCTGGAAAAACAGATGCCGGCGCGGACGGTGCGGGCGATGCCGAACCTGCCGGCGCTGGTGCGCCGCGGCGTGACGGCGATCTGCGCCGGCGCGCGCGCGACCGCCGCGGACCTGGCCTTGGCCGAACAGCTGTTCGCGGCGGTGGGCGTCACGGTGCGCCTGCCGGAAAGCCAGATGAACGAGGTGACGGCGCTCAGCGGCAGCGGGCCCGGCTACGTCTTCGCGTTCATCGAGGCGATGGAGGAAGCCGCGGTCGAAATGGGCCTGCCGCCGGAAACGGCGCGGAAAATGGCGATCGAAACCGTGCGCGGCGCGGCGGAACTGGCCGCGCAGACCGGCGAGGATCCGGCGGAACTCCGGCGCCGGGTCAGTTCGAAGGGCGGGACGACGCTGGCGGGCCTGGCGGCGATGGCCTCGAGCGGGTTTTCGTCGGCGGTGGCGGCCGGCATGCAGGCGGCGCGCGACCGCGCCGCGGAATTGGCGAGGTAGCGCATGGAAGCCGTTCGCTCCCATTCTCTCGGCCGGACGCTGGGCTCCTGGCTGTGGAAACTGGCGCTGGTCCTGGCGCTGGTCTACGGCGCGCTGCAGATCCTGGTGCGCACGGACGTGTTCCGCGCGCAGGTCGAAGACGAATTGTCCCGCCTGGCCGGCATGGAAGTCCGCATCGGCCGCATGCGGGCCACGGAATCGCTGAATCTCAAGATCCGCGACACGATCGGGATTTCGGACGTGGCGGGCATCGAGGCCCGGGTGGCGCGCGTGCGCTGGCGGCTGTTGCGGCCGCGGGGCGCGCCCATGCTGGATTCGGTCCGCGTGGACGGCTTGGCGCTGACCATCGCTCCCGACGAAACCGGCGCGATCCAGCCGGCGTTCATGGCGCCGTTCTCGCGCAGCGTCTTCGCGTGGACGGGCCTGGCCGCGCCCAAGGAACTGGCCGCTGCGAAGCCGCCGGCCGACGTCGCGGCGCCGGCCAGGAAACCGGGCGCGCCCCGGGCGCTGGAAGACTGGCTCGGCGGCCCGCTGGTGCTTCAGGACGTGTCGGTCCGCTGGCAGGACGCGCAGGGCCGCTTGCAGGCGTCCGTGTCCGGCCTGGACGTGGTCTGGACGCCGCTGGTGACGCCGCGCGGCCGGCGGGTGTCGCATCTGGATTTCCGGGCGGCGGAAATCCAGGTCGTCAATGGCCCGCGGATCGCGGATCTGCGGCTGGAAATGGTCGCGGTGGCAGGCCAGCGGTTCCTCGTCAATCTGCAGGCGGCGGACTGGGGCGGCGCCGAGCCGCCGCCGGCGCCCGGCGCGGAAGCCCGCGAATTGCTCGATGCCATGGACGTGCCCCTCGACGTCCGTCCGTGAACCGCCCCCCCCGCGGGAGGGGGCTTGCATTTTCCGGCGGGATGGGGTAGAACGCGCGGACTGTTCGGCTGGTGGATATAGCTCAACTTGGTAGAGCACCAGATTGTGGTTCTGGCTGTTGCGGGTTCAAATCCCGTTATCCACCCCACCTTTTCCGGGGCGCGGGGGCGTTCATTTCACGGTTGCGGCGACACCCTTTTTTGTATAGGGTGCGCATTTCCGTGGCCGGACTTCCCGTCCGGCCGGTTCTCGACGAACGGCAAGGCTAAACGAAGGATAGGCAACTATGAAGGATATCCCGATCGCGGACGTGCGCAATTTCGTTTTGGTGGGCCATACGGGCAGCGGCAAGACGTCGCTGGTGGATGCCCTGCTGTTCAAGTTGGGCGTGAACGACCGATTGGGAAATCCCGGCGACGGCACGAGCGCGGCGGACTGGACCGACGAGGAAAAGAACCGCAAGATCACGGTCTGGGCGAAGCCGTTCGACGCCGTCTGGCGCCCGAAGGGCGGCAAGGCGCTGCGCTTGGCGATGCTGGACACGCCGGGGTATGCCGATTTCTACGGCCAGGTGGTCGCCGCCACCAGCGTCGCCGATGCGGCGGTGGTCGTCGTGGACGCGACGGCCGGCGTGCAGGTCGGCACCGTCCGTTCCTGGAAGCGCTGCGAGGCGCTCGGTCTGCCGCGGGCGATCGTCATCACGGGGCTGGACAAGGAAAACGCCGACTTCGACGGCACGGTGGCGGCCCTGCAGGACGTCTGGGGCGCCCGCTGCGAGGTGGTGACCTTCCCGACGGCCGACAAGAAGGGCGTCGTCGACGCCCTCTCGGCCACGGGCGGCAAGGCGGACGAAATCCGCGCGAAGCTGACCGACGTGGCGGCGGAGTCCAGCGACGAACTCATTGAAAAGGTGCTCGGCGGCGAAACGCTCACGGCCGACGAACTGTCCGCCGGCCTGCGGGCTTCCGTGGCGCAGGCGAAATTCATTCCGATCTTCGCCGTCATGGCGCGGCAGTCGGTCGGGCTCGACGAACTGCTCGCCGGTTTCGCGCGGCTGCTGCCGAGTCCCGCGGACCGCCCGGGCCAGGACGCCGCCGGCAACGCGGTGAATCCCGCGGCCGATGCGCCGCTCGTGGCGCAGGTCTGGCGCTCGATCAACGATCCGTTCGTGGGGCAGTTGACGCTGGCCCGCATCTGGGGCGGCACGCTCCGGGAAAAAAGCGAAGTGTTCAACGCCGTCAAGGAACAGAAGGAAACCGTCGGCACGATCTATTTCCTCAACGGCAAGAAACAGGAGACGGTTCCCGAAGCCCAGGCGGGCGACGTGGTCGCGCTGGCGAAGCTGAAGGCCACGGCCCTCAACGACGTGCTCTGTGCCCCCGGCAAGCCCGTCCAGCTGCCTCCGATCGTCTTCCCGAACCCCGTGGTCTCCTTCGCGGTGCATCCCAAGACGCAGGGCGACGAAGACAAGCTGGGCCAGGGCCTGCACCGCGTGGCGGAAGACGATCCGACGCTCCACGTGCAGCGCAACGACGAGACCCACGAGCTGATCATCACCGGCGTCGGCGACGTGCAGATCGACGCCGCCATGGACCGCATGAAAGCCCGCAGCAAGGTGGAAGTGACCCTCAGCACGCCGAAGGTGGCCTACAAGGAAACCGTGACGGCCAAGGGCGAAGGCCACTACAAGCACAAGAAGCAGTCCGGCGGCCGCGGCCAGTACGGCGAAGTCTATCTGCGCATCGAGCCCAAGAAGCCGGGCGTCGACCATTGGTTCGTGGACGGCATCGTCGGCACGAGCATTCCCCGCAACTTCCTCCCGGCGATCGAAAAGGGCCTGGTGGAAGGCATGCAGCGCGGCGCCGTGGCCGGCTACCCCGTGGTCAACACCATGGTGACGGTCTACGACGGCAGCTCCCACGACGTGGACAGCTCCGAAATCGCGTTCAAGATCGCCTCGCGCACCGCCTTCAAGGACGGCATGAGCAAGGCCAAGCCGGTGCTCCTCGAGCCCATCATGAACATCCGCGTGACGATCCCGGGCGAGTTCATGGGCGATTGCACGGGCGACCTGAACCACCGCCGCGGGCGCATCATGGGCATGGAGTCGGAAGACGGCATGCAGGTCATCGTGGCCGAAGTGCCCCAGGCCGAAGTGTTCAAGTATTCTTCCGAACTGCGCTCGATGACCGGCGGCCGCGGATCTTTCGAGATGTCCTTCAACCGCTACGACGTCGTTCCGGCGAACGTGGCCCAGAAGGTCGTCGCCGAAGCCGCGAAGAACAAGCAGGCCGAGGAAGAAGAATAACCCCATCCGGTTGAACGGATTTTCATGCCGCGGGAAGACCGCGGCGCGCCGGCGCGGCCGGCGGGAAGGAACGAGGCATGAGCGGACATAGCAAGTGGTCGACCATCAAGCACAAGAAGGGTGCCGCCGACGCCAAGCGCGGCAAGATCTTCAGCAAGCTGGCCAAGGAATTGACGATTTCGGCGAAGGCCAACGGCGGGGACCCGGGGTCGAACATCACCCTGCGCACGATCCTCTCGAAGTGCAAGGCCGTGAACATGCCCGCCGACAACATCGACCGGGCGATCAAGAAAGGCACCGGCGCGCTGCAGAGCGACGCCATCGAGGAAATCCTGTTCGAGAGCTACGCCCCCGGCGGCGTGGGCATGATCATCCAGTGCTTGTCCGACAACCGCAACCGCTCCGTGGCCGAAGTGCGCCACCTGCTGCAGCGCCACAACGCGACGCTGGCCGGCACCAACCAGGTCATGCGGAACTTCGCCCGCCGCGGCCAGATCCTCGTGGACGCCGAGGGCGTCGTCGAAGACCGGCTGATCGAACTGGCCCTCGAGGCCGGCGCCGACGACGTCACCAACGAAGGCTCCCAGTTCGAAGTCCTCACGGACCCGAAGGTCTACAACGAAGTTTCCGAAAAACTCACGAAGGCCGGCTACAAGGTCTCCGAGGATTCCGGCGTCAATTTCGTCCCCACGGTCTGGGCGCCGGTCACCGACAAATCGCAGGCTTCCGGCCTGATGAAGCTCGTCGAAGCCATCGAGGAACTCGAAGACGTCCAGAACGTCTACATGAACGGCGACATCGCCGACGAGGCCATCGAAGGCTAGCCGGCGACCGTCCCGCCCGGGAAAAGCTCCGGAATCCGCAAGGAATTCGGAGCTTTTTCGTCGGCGCGAACCGCGGTACGATCCGGACGCATGAAAGTCTTGGGCATAGACGCCTCGCTGCGGGGCACGGGGCTGGCGGTGATCGAACTGGCCGGCTCGCGCGCGGCCGCCCGCCACTGGGAAGTGGTGAAGATTCCGGCGGCGGCCCCGCATTCCGAATGCCTGCGGACGATCCGCGAACGGCTCGATGCCGTGCTGGCCGCGCATCGGCCCGACGCCGCGGCGATCGAAGGCGGCTTTTTCTTCAAGAATCCCAAGGTGGCGCTGGTGCTGGGCGAAGTGCGCGGCGTGGCGATCGCCTGCTGCGCGACGGCCGGCGTGCCCGTCTTCGAGTATTCCCCGCGCCGCGCCAAGCAGAACGTCACCGGCTGGGGCGCCGCGCCGAAGGAACAGGTCGCCAAGATGGTCCGCTCCGTCCTGGGACTGGCCGAAACGCCGCCGCCGGACGCGACGGATGCCCTGGCGCTGGCGCTGTGCCACGCGCAGACCCACCGCGGCATCGTCCAAAACGAGCCGATCTGATGCCCGGCGCGCGTCCAGAGCGGTTGCGGCTGGAAAACGTGCGCAAGACGTTCCGCGCCGCCACCGGCGAAGTCGACGTGCTGCGCGGCGTTTCGCTCGCGCTGGGCGCGGGGGAATTCGGCGTGATCACCGGTCCGTCGGGCTCGGGCAAGACCACGCTCCTCATGGTGGCCGGCCTGTTGCAGCCGGTGGACGGCGGCCAGGTCTGGTTCGACGGCCAGGACGTTTCGGGACTGGGGGAGGCCGCCGCGGCCGAAGTCCGCAAGCGCGGCGTCGGCATGGTGTTCCAGAAGTTCTGCCTGCTGCCGCACCGGAGCGCGCTGGACAACGTGGAATTCCGCTTCCGCTATCTGGACGAGGATCCGCGCGCGGCGCGGAACATGGCGTTGGCCGCGCTGGACCGCGTGGGACTCGCGCCCAAGGCCCGGCAAGCGGCGCGGCTGCTCTCGGTCGGCGAAATGCAGCGCGTGGCCATCGCGCGCGCGCTGGCCGTGCCGCCGAAACTGCTGCTGGCCGACGAACCCACCGGCAACCTCGATCCGGAATCCGCGGCGGGCGTCATGGCGCTGTTCCGCGAGCTGAACCGCACCGGCACCTCCATCCTGCTCGTCACCCACAATCCGGACTGGGTCGCGCCCGGCACGACGCACTGGACGATGCACGACGGCCATCTGGCGCGCGCCTGATTCCGGCCTTTTCCCGGCCGCGGGGAAGCGGTAGCATTCCGGACACGTCATGAAAAAGCGCCACATCGCCTACTACGTCACCGCCCACGGCTACGGCCACGGCGTGCGTTCGTGCGATATCCTCGGCGCGCTGCTGGCGGCGCATCCGGCCCTCAAAGTCACGGTGACGACCGATTTGCCGGAGAGCTTCCTGCGCAGTCGCCTGCCGTGCGCCGACGGACGCCTGAACGTCCGGCCCGGCGCGTTCGACGTCGGCATGGTGCAGAAGGATTCCATCCGCGTGGACGTGGATGCGACGCTGGACGAAGCGCTGGAACTGCTGGCCGAACGCGACCAGTTGATCGACTACGAAGCGGAAATGCTGCGCGGGGAGGGCGCCGACCTGGTCGTGGCGGACATTCCGTCCATTCCGCTCGAAGCCGCCGCGGAAGCCGGCGTGCCGGCGGTCGCCGTCGGCAATTTCTCGTGGGACTGGATCTACGAACCGTTCGCCGCGCGCGATCCGCGCTGGCGGCCGGTCGTCCGCATGTTCGCGGACGGCTACCGGCAGGCGAAGCAACTGCTGAAACTGCCGTTTTCGCCGGCGATGTCCGTGTTCCCGAAGCAAGTGGACATTCCGCTGCTGGCCAAGCCGGGCCGGCCGCGGCGCGCCGATCTGGCGCGGCAGAGCGGCGCGGATCCGGCCAAGCGCTGGATCCTGCTGTCGTTCACGTCGCTGGAGTGGGACGCGGCCGCGCTGGGCGCCGTGGCGGCGCTGCGCGACTTCGAATTCTTCACGGTGATGCCGCTGGCCTGGGACGGCTTGGCCAACGTCCACGCGGTGGATCGGCAGGCGATCGGATTTTCCGACGTGCTGGCCAGTTGCGACGCCGTCGTGACCAAGCCGGGCTACGGCATTCTGAGCGACTGCGTGGCCAACGCGAAGCCGATCGTCTACGCCGAGCGCGAAAATTTCATCGAATACCCCCTGCTGGAGCGGGAACTGAAACGCTACCTGAAAAACGTCCACATTCCCGCGGCGGACCTGTACGCCGGGCGGCTGGGCGCGGCCTTGGCGGCCGTCGCAACCGCCCCGGAACCCCGCGAGACCTTGCCCGGCGGCGGCGCCGAAAAAGCGGCCCAACTCTTGATGGATCTGGCGTGAGCAGGCGGAAAACCATTCGCGTTCTGGCGGTGCTGCCGCCGATGGTGCAGGTCAACACGCCGTATCCGTCCACGGCGTGCCTGACGGGATTCCTGCGTTCGCGGGGCGTCGAAGCCTTCCAGGCGGATCTCGCCCTGGAGCTGGTGCTGGAGCTGTTTTCGCGCGCGGGTCTGGAACGGGTGCGCGCGCGGCGTCCGAAAAAAACGACGGAATCGGTCCGGTCGTTCCGAAAGCAATTCGATCGCTATGCGGATACGGTGGAGTCTGCCGTCGCGTTCCTGCAGGGCCGCGATCCGACGCTGGCGCATCGGATCGCCGCACGGAACTTCCTGCCGGAAGGCCCCCGGTTCCGGAATCTGGAGGCTTTCGTGGCGGAGGAGGGGGGCGATCCGCTGGCCTGGGCGTTCGGCGCGCTGGGCGCCCAGGACCGGGCCAAGCACCTGGCTACGCTGTATCTCAACGACCTGGCCGACGCCATCCGGGACGCGGTCGATCCGCGGTTCGAATTCGCGCGCTACGGCGAGTCGCTGGCGCGCAGCCAACCGACCTTCGATCCGCTGGCCGACGCGCTGGCGGCGCCGCCGACGCTCGTGGACGAAATCCTGCGCGAGCGGGTCCGCGCGGCGTTGGAAACGCATCGGCCGGATCTGGTGCTGGTGTCGGTTCCGTTCCCGGGTTGCGCGTACGGCGCGTTCCGCGTCGCGCAAGCGATCAAGGCCGCCGATCCGCGCATCGCGACGGCGCTGGGCGGCGGCTTCGTGAACACGGAACTGCGCGAACTGTCCGAGCCGCGCGTGTTCGATTTCTTCGATTACGTCGCGCTGGACGACGGCGAACGGCCGGTGCTGGCGCTGGTGGAGCATCTGCGCGGCGAACGGCCATTAAGCAAACTGGTACGTACAGTTGTTTATAAACAACGGAACATATTGCGGCTGAATTGGAAAGAACCGGATATCCCCTTTGCCGAGACGGGCGCGCCGACTTGGGACGGTCTGCCGCTGGACCGGTATCTGTCGGTTCTGGATCTGTTGAATCCGATGCACCGGCTGTGGTCGGACGGGCGTTGGAACAAGCTGGCGGTCGCGCACGGCTGCTATTGGCGCAAATGCAGCTTCTGCGATTTGAAGCTCGATTACATCGCGCGGTACGAAGCGTTGCCGGCGAAAGTCCTCGTCGACCGCATCGAGGCGGCGATCGCCGAAACCGGCCAGACCGGATTCCACTTCACGGACGAAGCGGCGCCGCCCGCCGCGCTGAAGGCGCTGGCGGCGGAACTCAAGCGGCGCAAAGTCGCGATTTCGTGGTGGGGCAACATCCGGTTCGAGAAAGCCTTCACGCCGGAATTGTGCCGGGAATTGGCGGAGAGCGGTTGCATCGCGGTCTCGGGCGGGCTGGAGGCGGCCTCGGACCGGTTGCTGGCGCTGATGAACAAAGGCGTGACGGTGGCGCAGGCCGCGCGGGCGGCCAAGGCGTTCGCCGACGCGGGCATCCTCGTGCACGCCTACCTGATGTACGGATTTCCGAGCCAAACCGTCCCGGAGACGGTGGACGCATTGGAAACGGTGCGGCAACTCTTCGAAGAGGGGTGCCTGCATTCGGGCTATTTCCACCGGTTCGCGTGCACGGTGCATTCGCCGGTCGGCCGGCATCCGGATAAATTCGGAGTCGAGTTGTTGCCGCTGCCGCCGGCGCCGTTCGCGAAAAACGACGTGGGGATCGTCGATCCGGCCAGCGGGGATCTGGACATGCTGGGGCGGGGCCTGCGCAAGGCGCTGTACAACTTCATGCACGGCGTGGGGCTGGATGCCGACGTGCGCGGCTGGTTCGACGTACCCGTGCCGCGCCCGAAGCTGAAGCGCGGTTTCATCGCGCGGGCGCTGAAATCCTGAGGGGTCCCGGGTTGCGCCGCGTTTTCCGGCGGAGTAGACTGCCCGGCAACGGAAAAGGAGCCCGCCCATGAAGAACGTCCGCAAACCCGCCCGCAAGCCCTCGCTGGAACGCCACTGGTCGCAGGCCGTCACGGACGGAATGGAACGCGCGGCCAGTCGCGCCATGCTGCACGCGGTCGGTTTCACCTGCGCCGATTTCCGCAAGTCGCAGATCGGCATCGCCTCGACCTGGAGCCAGGTCACGCCCTGCAACATGCACATCGACCGCCTGGCGCGGCGGGCGGCGGAAGGCGTGGCGGCCGCCGGCGGCAAGCCGGTGATTTTCAACACGATCACGATTTCCGACGGGATTTCCATGGGCACGCCGGGCATGCGCTATTCGCTCGTGTCGCGCGAGATCATCGCGGACTCGATCGAGGCCGTGGCCGGCTGCGAGGCGTTCGACGGCCTGGTCGCGATCGGCGGGTGCGACAAGAACATGCCGGGTTGCCTGATCGCGATGGCGCGGCTGGACCGGCCCGCCGTGTTCGTCTACGGCGGCACGATCAAGCCGGGCTGCCACCGCGGAAAACCGGTGGATATCGTCAGCGTGTTCGAAGCCGTGGGGCGGCAGGCGCGCGGGGAGATCACGGACCGCGAACGGCGCCAGATCGAGGCCTGCGCGATTCCGGGGGCCGGCTCGTGCGGCGGCATGTACACGGCCAACACGATGGCCTCGGCCATCGAAGCGCTGGGCATGAGCCTGACGAACAGCGGCGCGCAGAACGCCGTGTCCGCGGCGAAGACGCGCGACTGCCGCGAGGCCGGCCGGGCGGTGCTGAACCTGATCCGGCGCGGCATCCGGCCCTCCGACATCCTGTCGCGCGAGGCGTTCCTGAACGCCATCGCCCTCGTCATGGCCATGGGCGGCTCGACCAACGCGGTGCTGCATTTGCTGGCGATTGCCCATGCCGCGAACGTGAAGCTGGACCTCGACGATTTCAACCGCGTGGGGGCGCGCACGCCGGTGCTGGCGGATCTGAAGCCCAGCGGACGGCACGTCATGTCGGACCTGGTCGCCATCGGCGGGACGGCGCCGCTGATGAAGCTGCTGGTGGAGGAAGGCCTGATGGACGGCGGCTTGCTGACCGTGACGGGCAAGACCCTGCGCGAAAACCTCCGCGGCGTGAAGCCCTATCCCAAGGGCCAGACGATCATCCGTCCGTTGGCCGATCCGATCAAGAAGGACGGCCATCTCGTAGTCCTGCGCGGCAATCTGGCCCCGGAAGGGGCGGTGGCGAAGATCAGCGGCCACGAAGGCCTGCGGTTCGAAGGGCGCGCCATCGTTTTCGAGTCGGAGGAAACGGCTCTGGCCGCGATCCTGAAGGGCACGGTGAAAAAGGGCCACGTCGTCGTCATCCGCAACGAAGGCCCGCGCGGCGGGCCGGGCATGCGCGAAATGCTTTCGCCGACCTCGGCGATCATGGGCCGTGGGCTGGGAGCGGACGTAGCACTGATCACCGACGGCCGGTTTTCGGGCGGCAGCCACGGCTTCGTGGTGGGCCACGTCTCGCCGGAAGCCGGCGTGGGCGGGCCCATCGCGTTGGTGCGCAACGGCGATTCCATCGCCATCGATTCCGCGGCGCGCCGGATCGACTTGGGCATTTCCGCCGCGGAATTCCGGCGGCGCCGCGCCGCGTGGAAGCCGCCGCAACCCCGGGAAACCCGCGGCGTGCTGGCCAAGTACGCGCGCGAGGTCGGCAGCGCCTCGTTCGGCGCCGTGACGGACTGACGGGCGCCCGCCCGCCGCGCGCAAAAAACTGTTCCGCCCGGGGGCATTCCCGCTTGTGCCCCCGGGATTCTTCTGCGATAAAACGCGCATTGGATTCAACGAAAGGAAACAACGAATCATGGCGAAATTCTCGGGTAAGGTTCTGATGGTCGGTTACGGTTCGGTGGCGCAGTGCACGCTGCCCTTGTTGCTCAAGCTGGCGAAAGTGCCCGCGAAAAACATCACCGTGATGGACTTCGAGAACAAGCGCCCGGAACTGAAGCCGTGGCTCGCGCAGGGGGTGAAGTTCGTCCGCGACCGCGTGACGCAGGACAACATGGGCGCGCTGCTGGGCAAGTACCTGCAGGCGGGCGACCTGCTGATCGATCTGGCCTGGAACATCGACTGCTGCGAAATCCTGCAATGGTGCCACGACGCGGGCGTGCTCTATATCAACACCTCGATCGAGCTGTGGGATCCGTACGCCGGGGCGAAGAACAAGCATCCGACCGAGAAGACGCTGTACTGGCGGCGGATGAACATCCGCAAGATGCTGGCGAAGTGGAAGACGAAGGGCGCGACGGCGGTGCTGGAGCACGGCGCGAATCCGGGCTTGATCTCGCATTGGACCAAGCGCGGCCTGCTGGACATCGCCGCGGCCGTGGTGGCCGAGAAGAAGGTCAAGGGCGCGAAGGCCGCGAAGATCGCGGCGCTGGCGGAGTCGCAGACGTTCAACGAGCTGGCGATGGAACTGGGCGTGAAGGTCATCCATTGCAGCGAGCGCGACACGCAGATTTCCGACGTGCCCAAGGCGGTGGACGAATTCGTCAACACCTGGAGCATCGAAGGCTTCCGCGAGGAAGGCGTCACGACGGCGGAACTGGGCTGGGGCACGCACGAAAAGCAGCTGCCGCCGCTGGCCTACGAGCACAAGACGGGGCCGAAGAACCAGATCTGCCTCGCGCGCATGGGCATGAACACGCGCGTGCGCACCTGGGTGCCGAACTACACGGTGGAAGGCATGGTGGTGCGCCACGGCGAGGCGTTCAGCATTTCGGACTTCCTGACGGTCTGGAAGAACGGCAAGGCGGTCTACCGCCCGACGATGCACTACGCCTACTGTCCGTGCGACGCGGCGATCATCTCGCTGCACGAACTGCGCGGCCGCAACTACGAGCTGCAGCCCAAGCTGCGCATCATGGGCGACGAAATCACGGAAGGCCGCGACGTTCTCGGCGCGCTGCTCATGGGCCACGCGTTCAATTCGTGGTGGACCGGCAGCGACCTGAGCATCCAGCAGGCGCGCAAGCTGGTGCCGCACCAGAACGCGACGACCCTGCAGGTGGCCATTTCCGTCGTGGCGGCGTCCATGTGGATGTTCGACCACGCCGCCGAGGGCGTCTGCTCCCCGGAAGACCTGCCGCACGAGTTCGTGCTGAAGGTCGCCGACCCGTATCTCGGCAAGAACCTCTCGGTGCGGTCCGACTGGACCCCGCTGAAGCACTACGAGAACCACTTCCAGGGCTACAACCGGCCGGACATGGACCGGAAGGACCCTTGGCAGTTCAAGAACTTCCTCATCCAGGACTAGGTTTGCGGGCGGACGCCGCCCGCAAACCAGTATTCAGAATTCAGAAGTCAGGATTCAGAAGGTCGGACGACGGGAAAGGCAGGCGAGCATGGTCACGCAGGCGCAACTGAAGAAACTGGCGAAGGAATACGGCACGCCCTTGTTCGTGGTGGACCACGACCAGTTGCGGAAGAACCTGGCGGAATTCAAGCGGTTCCTGCCGAAGGTGCAGCCCTATTTCGCGGTGAAGTCGAATTCGCTGCCGGAGATCGTGCGGACGCTCTACAAGGCCGGCGCGAGCTTCGACGTGGCGTCCATCGCGGAATTCCGGACGGTCTACGAGAACATCAAGGACCTGCCGCCGAAGGCCCGCCAGGATTTCATCTGGGACAAGATCATCTACGCCCATCCGATCAAGGCCGAGGAAACCCTGCGCGAGCTGGAGCCCTACAAGCCGCTGGTGACCTTCGACAACGAGGAGGAAATCCGCAAGGTGAAGAAATACGCGCCGCACGCGGGCATGGTGCTGCGCATCAAGGTGCCGAACACGGGGGCGATGGTGGAGCTGTCGTCGAAGTTCGGGGCGGATCCCGGCCAGGCCGTGGATTTGATCGAAAAGACCCACGCGGCGGGGCTGGTCGTGGAAGGCCTGAGCTTCCACGTCGGCAGCCAGACGACGAACTTCCAGAACTACGTGCAGGCGCTGAACCTGGCGGCGGGCATCTTCAAGGAAGCGCGGCTGCGCGGCTTCAAGGACATGAAGCAGCTCGACATCGGCGGCGGGTTCCCGGCGCCGTACGACGCGAACGTGCAGCCCCTGAAGGCGCTGGCCAAGGTGATCAACGGCGAGTGCAAGCGGCTGTTCCCGAAAGACGTGGCGATCCTGGCCGAGCCGGGGCGCTTCCTGGTGGCGACGGCCTGCACGTCGGTGGCGGAAGTCATCGGCAAGGCCGACCGCGACGGCCGGCGCTGCTACTATATCAACGACGGCGTGTACCACACGTATTCGGGGATCATCTTCGACCACTGCAAGTATCCGGTGAAGGCGTTCAAGAAGGGCCCGACGCAGCTTTGCGCCGTGTTCGGCCCGACCTGCGACGCGCTGGACACCATCGGCCTGACCGAAGAACTGCCGGATCTCGAGATCGGCGATCTGGTCTACAGCGAGAACATCGGCGCCTACAGCCACGCCTCGTCCACCTGGTTCAACGGCTTCCCGCCCGCGACCGTCGTGCATATCAAGGAATAGGGCGAAATTTCGTCCGAAGGCAGGCCCGGCCGGGGCGACCCGGGCGGGCCTATTTTTTCAGCAACCGGACCGCCATTTCGTTGGCGGGGGTGGGGATGCCGCATTGGCGGCCGAGGCGGCAGA
>CALKWZ010000088.1 GCA_938003985.1 uncultured Verrucomicrobiota bacterium
GGTGACCGTGGAACCGTCGCGGGTGACGACTTGCACCGGCACCGCGACGATTGTTCCGGCGGGGGAGGCGGCCGCGGTTTCCGGCAGGGTGAACGAGAACGTGTTGTTCGAGAGGACGCGGATCGTGAAGTCGCCGTTGTAGCTGGCCGGGTTGGCCCCGGTGATCCGCACCGTCGAGCCGTCGGCAAAGCCGTGGTTGACGTAGTAGAAGACCGCTGTCGTGCCGCTGCGGCTGATCGTGTAGGGCTGGGAAGTGATGACGCCCGTCGCCGCGCCGGCGGCGGCCCGGACCCTCGTTTCGGTGCATGCCAAGTCCCGGACCGGTGCGCGCGTCGTGGCCACGACCCGCGCGGTCGCGGCGACCCGCGTGGCGGCGGTGACCAAGACCGCGGCCGGTGCGCGGGGCGAGGTGGGCCGCCATCTCGTCATGAGCCAATCCCTTTCGAGCGGCAGGGAGGAATCGCGCTGGTTCTCCGTTCCCCAGCGCACCCTCCTGCCGCGCTTTCAGCTTTTCGAAGGCGCCGATGCGGTCGTCGAGGAACAGGGGAGCCTGCGGATCGGCTCCCCGGCCTTGAAGACCCAGCGGGGCCGGGTCTGGTTCGTCTGATCCCGCGGAGGTTCCCATGTTGCACGTGCCGGTTTTGCTCGCGGAAACCGTTGCCAGGTTGGTGACGGCCCCGGGCGGCTGGTACGTCGACGCGACGGCGGGGGCGGGGGGCCATGCGGCGGCGGTGCTGGCCGCGGCGGGGCTCGATGCGCGCCTGCTGGCGCTGGACCGCGACGGGGATGCCCTGGAACTGGCGCGCGCCGCCTTGGCGCCGTTCGGCGACCGCGCGATCCTCGAACGGGCGAATTTCGCGGACCTGGCCGACGTGGCCGCGCGGCACGGCGTGCGCGACGTGCGCGGCATTTTGCTGGATCTGGGCGTGTCGTCCATGCAGCTCGACCGGCCGGAGCGCGGTTTCAGCTTCCAGCACGACCACCCGCTGGACATGCGGATGGACGACCGCCAGGAGCTGACGGCGGCGCGGTTGCTGCAGACGCTGCCGGAAGCCGAACTGGCCGACGTGCTGCGGCGCTACGGCGAGGAACGAATGGCGCGGCGCATCGCGCGGGCGGTGGCCGCGGCGCGGGAACGCGGCGAGCCGCTGGCGACGACGAAGCAGCTGGCGGATCTGGTGTCGCAAGCCAAGGGCGGCCGGCGTGGGCATGCGCATCCGGCGACGCAGACTTTCCAGGCGCTGCGGATCGCGGTGAACGGCGAACTGGCCGCGCTGGAAAAGGCGCTCCCGGCGGCGCTGGACCTGCTGGCGCCCGGCGGACGCCTGGCGGTGATCAGTTTCCACAGTTTGGAAGACCGGATGGTGAAGCAGTTCATGGTGGCCCACGAGGGCCGCGTGGAAGCGCTGGCGAAGGGCGGGACCCGCTGGGTCGGGCAGCTGCCGCGGGCGCGCCGCGTGGATCGCAAGGCGCTCGCGGCCGGCGCCGAGGAAACGACGCGCAACCCGCGCGCCCGGTCGGCCAAGCTGCGGGTATTGGAAAGGATGGCGTGAAATGGCGCGACGAAACCGGAAGAACGGCGAAGAAGGACATCGGGCGATGCTGTGGAGCTTCGCGTTGCTCGGCGTGGCCGCGGCCTTGGCCGGCATCTACCTGGGCCTCGTGAACGCCTGCGACGATCTCGGCCGCCAGATCAAGGCGCTCGAAACCAGCCGCGCCGAACTGCGCAAGCAGGTGGTGAACGAGGAGCGCAACTGGAGCATGGCGCGCTCGATCGGCAACATGGAGCGGCTGCTGGCGGCCCACGGCATCGTCATGACGTTCCCGCAGGAGCGGAACATCGTCCGCCTGAAAGCGGCGGAGCCGGACGAGCCCGCCCAGTACGCGCGGCTCGCCGCGCCGCCGGTCCGTGATTGACCGCGGCTACATCTGGCGCACGACGCTGGTGGTGGTCGCCCTGCTGGCGGTCTGGGCGGGATTGGCCGTCCGGCTGGGCTATTTGCATCTGGGGGCCAACGAAGGGCTCAAGCGGCGCGTGCTGCAGATGCGCACCGTCGAGCAGGAAATCCTGGTGGGGCGGGGGCGCATCCTCGACCGCAACGGCCAATTGCTGGCGCTGGACCTGCCGGTCAAGAACATCATCGTCGAACCGAAGGTGATCCTGAGCAACGGGCAGGCCCGCGCCGTCAGCGCCCAGCTGGCCCGCGCGCTGGACCTGCCCTACGACCAGGTCTTCGCCCGCGTCAACAAGCCCGGCGATCCCTACGAGCCCGTGGCCCGCCTCGTCCGCGAGGAAGTCGCCGAAAAAGTGCTGCGGCTCCAGCTCAAGGGCGTCTATCCCGAACCGCTGACGACCCGCTACTATCCGCACGGCGCGCTCGGCTGCCACGCGCTGGGGTTTTCCAACGCGGAAGGCGTCGGCAGCGCCGGCGTCGAACAGCGCTGGAACGCCTACCTCAAGGGCCGGCCCGGCCTGCGCCAGAGCGAGCGCGACGGCATCAAGCGCGAAATCGTCGTCCGCCGCAAGCTGCAGGTCGATCCGCAGGAGGGCGCCGACGTCCACCTGACGCTGGACCTCAACGTGCAGTACTTCGTCGAGAAGGCGCTCGACGCGGCCATGACCAACCTGCAGGCCGAAGCCGCCTGGGCCATCGTGCAGGAGGTCCGCACGGGCGCGATCCTCGCCATGGCGTCGCGCCCGGCCTACGACCTCAACGCCTACTCGAAAACCGCGCCGGAAACGCGCCTGAACCGCGCCGTGGGCGTCAATTTCGAGCCCGGCTCCATCTTCAAGATCGGCGTCGTCGCCGCCGCGCTCAACGAAGGCCTCGTCGCCACCAACGACGTCTTCGACTGCGAAAACGGCATGTGGTTCTACGCCGGCCGCCCGCTGAAGGATTTCCATCCCTACGGCCTGCTCGACGTCACCGGCATCCTGCGCAAGTCCAGCAACATCGGCGCGGCGAAAATCGCCGTGCTGCTCGGCGACCAGCGGCTGCACCGCTATCTGTCCGCCTACGGCCTCGGGCGGCCCACCGGCATCGAGGTGCCCGGCGAGGAAAGCGGCATCCTCAATCCCGTGGCCAAATGGGCCAAGATCGACGCGACCCGCATCGCCATGGGCCATACCGTGGCCGTCACCGCCTTGCAGATGCTGAACATCCTCTGCTGCATCGGCAACGACGGGTTCCTGATGAAAAGCCACCTCGTCCGCAAGGTGGTGGACAAGAACGGCGTCGTGCTGCTGGAAAACAAACCCGAGGCCCTGGCGCGGCCCATCACCGAACGCACGGCGGCGCAGATGCGCCAGATGCTGGCGGAAGTCACGCGCGAAGGCGGCACCGGCACGCGCGCCGCCGTGGCGGGCTACAACGTCGCCGGCAAGACCGGCAGCGCCGAAAAGATCGTGGACGGCCGCTACGTGAAGAACGCCAACGTGTCGTCCTTCATGGGGCTGCTGCCGGCGGAACGGCCGGAGATCGGCATCATCGTGGTGCTGGACAATCCGACCGATCCGACCACCGGCCTGCGCACCGGCGGCATCACCGCCGCGCCCGTGTTCGCGAAGATCGCCGAACCCATCGCGCGCTATCTCGACGTCCGCCCGCTCGACGCCGCGGAAATGGTCTACTACCAGAAAATCCTGGAGGGCGAGCCGTGACCCGGGACGGCCATGGCCCGCGACCGGTGAAGCTGGGCCGCCTCCTGCCGGCGGCGCCGGACGCCCGGCTGCGGGACGGTTCCGCCGCGACGGAAATCGCCGGGCTGGCCTACGACTCGCGCGCCGTGCGGCCGGGCTTCCTGTTTTGCGCCTTGCCCGGCGAGAAGACCGACGGCGGGCGCTACGCCGAGGAAGCCGTGCGGCGCGGCGCCGTCGCCGTCCTCCACCAGAACGGCCTGCGGCCGCCGCGCGGCGTGGCCGACGTCGCCGCGCCCGACGCCCGCGCGGCCATGGCCGATCTCGCCGCGGAATTCTACGGCCGGCCCTCGGCCGCGCTGCCGATCGTCGGCGTCACCGGCACCAACGGCAAGACCACGACCACCTACATGATCCGCGAGATCCTCCGCGCGGCCGGCTTCGACTGCGGGCTGATCGGCACGATCCAGTACGAATACGGCGGCCGGCTCATCGCCGCCGCGCGCACCACGCCCGAAGCGCCCGACCTGCAGCGGATGTTCGCCGAAGCCCTGGCGGCCGGTTGCCGCGCCGTGGCGATGGAGGTGTCGTCGCAGGGCCTCGCCGCCGGGCGCCTGCGCGGCACGCGGTTCGCCGCGGCCGTCTTCACCAACCTCAGCGTCGACCACCTCGATTTCCACCAGACCATGGAGGCCTACTTCGACGCCAAGAAGCGCCTCTTCGACGAACTGCCGCCGGACGCGCCCGCCATCGTGAACGTCGACGACCCCTACGGCCGGCGGCTCGCCGCGGATCCGCGCCTGGCCGGCCGGCTCGTGACCTACGGCGGCGGGCCCGAAGCCGTCGTGCGGGCGGAGGACGTCCGCCTGTCGGAAACGAGTTCCGCCTTCCGGGCCGTCGGGCCGTGGGGCGAAACGCCCGTGGAACTGGCTTTCGCGGGGCGCTTCAACGTGATGAACGCGCTGGCGGCGCTGGCGGTCGGCGGCGCGCGCGGCGTGCCGCCGGCGACCATGGCCGCGGCGCTGGGCCGGATGGGTCCCGTGCCCGGCCGCCTCGAGCGCATTCCCGATCCGGCCGGCCGCCACGTGTTCGTGGACTACGCCCACACCGAGGACGCCTTGCGCTGCGTGCTCCAGACCTTGCGCGAGACCGCGGCCGGCCGCCTGATCTGCCTGTTCGGCTGCGGCGGCAACCGCGACCGCTCCAAGCGGCCGCGCATGGGCGCCGCCGTTTCCGAATTCGCCGATTTCGCCGTCCTCACCAGCGACAATCCCCGCCAGGAGGATCCCCAGGCCATTCTGGCGGACGTCCTGGCGGGCATGGACCGCGCCAAGCCGCATGTGGTCGAACCCGACCGCGCCGCGGCCATCCGCGCCGCCCTGCGCGAGGCGGGCCCGGGCGACGTCGTGTTGATCGCCGGCAAAGGCCACGAACCCTATCAGGAAATCGCCGGCCGGATGCTGCCGTTCGACGACCGCGAAATCGCCCGCGAAATCCTCGCCGCCGCCGGCCCATAAGCCGCCGGAAAGGATTTGCGCCCCGCGGCCGAAACACCTACAAATTCCCCCTTCGACATGGAACTCCTTTCCCCAGAATCGGCGGCCGCCTGGTGCCGCGGCGCCTGGCGCGGCGCACCGCCCGCGGCGCCGCTGCGCGCCGTGACCGTGGACAGCCGGCAGGTCGGTCCCGGCCACCTGTTTTTCGCGCTGAAAGGCGAAAAGGCCGACGGCCACGATTTTCTCGCGGCCGTTGCCGCCGCCGGCGCGGCGGCCGTCGTGCGCGCCGATTATCCGGCCGACCGTCTGCCGGCGGGCGGCGCGTTCCTGCGCGTGGACGACGTGCAGGCCGCGCTGGGCCGCTTGGCGGCGGGCTATCGCGGAACGCTCTCCGCGCGCGTCGTCGGCATCGGCGGCAGCGTCGGCAAGACGACCACGAAGGAACTCGTGGCCGACCTGCTGGCGACCGTCGGCCGGACCGCGCGCACCGCGGGCAATTTCAACAACGAGATCGGCCTGCCGCTGAGCGTGCTCGGCGTGGACCGCGCCTGCGCGTTCGCCGTCCTCGAGGCCGGCATCAGCCATCCCGGCGAAATGGCCCCGCTGCGCGACGTGCTGCGGCCCGACGCCGCCGTGATGACGACCATCGGGCCGGTCCACATCGAGTTTTTCGCCTCGGTCCGCGCCATCGCGGAAGAGAAGGCCGCGTTGCTGGAAAAACTGCCCGCGGACGGTTTCGCGGTGCTGGACCGCGACGACGAATTCTTCCCGGTCCTGCGCGCGCATTCGTCCGCGCCGGTCGTGGCCATTTCGCTGGCCGATCCCGCCGCCGACTATTTCGGGGAAATCTCGCCGTCCGGCGAACTGCGCGTGCGCGAACAGGCCACGGGAGAACGCGCCGATCTGCCCGTGCCGCCGCCGGGCGGTTTCATGGCGCGCAACGCGCTCGCGGCCGTGGCCGCGGGGGCGGACGGGCTGATGGTGGAGGTGCATGTCCGTCCACCCGATGTCGGACTGGATTTTTTCGAGGTCCTTGATGCCGGCGTGGTTTTTGAGC
>CALKWZ010000089.1 GCA_938003985.1 uncultured Verrucomicrobiota bacterium
CGGTCGGCATCAGCGACTACGCCCAGAAGGAAATCAGCGACATCGTGTTCGTGGAGCTGCCGAAGGCCGGCGCGCAGGTGGAGCAGGGCAAGCCCTGCGCCGTCATCGAATCGGTCAAGGCCGCGGCGGACTTCTACGCGCCGGTTTCGGGCGAGGTGGTCGCGGTCAACGACGCGATCGTGGACAATCCGGCGCTGGTGAACCAGGCGCCCCACGGCGACGGGTGGTTCTTCAAGATCAGGATGTCCAAGCCGGCCGAGCTGGAGGCGCTGATGGATTTCGCGGCCTATCAGAGCACGGCGACGCATTGAAACAAAGGAATTCAGGAGCCAGAATGGAATCCATCCAATCCGGTTTTGCCGCTCCGGGTCTTCTGCTGAATTCTGAATTCTGAATTCTGGATACTTCTCCATGTACTCCCCCCACACCGAAACCGACCGCGCCGCGATGCTGCGCGCGATCGGCGCGGATTCACTGGATGCCTTGCTCGCGCAGATCCCGGCGGACCTGCGCGCGGGGGTCGCCGACTGGCCGGCGGCGCTGGCCGCGCCGGAGCTGCTGGCCCACGCGCGCGCGCTGGCCGCGAAAAACAAGCCCCTGGCGTGTTTCGCCGGCGGCGGCGCCCGCGACCGCTTCGTGCCGGCCGCCGTGAAGGCGCTGACGCAGCGCGGCGAGTTCCTCTCGGCCTACACGCCGTACCAGGCGGAGGCCAGCCAGGGCACGCTGCAGGCGATCTACGAATTCCAAAGTTCCGTTTGCGCGCTGTACGGCATGGACGCGGCCAACGCGTCGCTCTACGACGGGGCGACGGCGCTGGCGGAAGCCGTCGCCGCCGCCGCGCGCATCGCGGGGCGGAAGAAGATCCTGGTGCCGGAATCGCTGCATCCCGAGTGGCGCGCCGTGCTGGCGACCTATTTCGCGGCGAAGGGCGAGCCGATCTTCGAAACGGTGCCGTGTCCCACCGGCCGGATGGCGCCGGACGAACTGGCGCGGCGATTGGACGACGCGACGGCCGCCGTGGTGGTGGCCACGCCGAATTTCTTCGGCTTGCTGGAAGACGGCGCGGCGCTGGCCGCGCTCGCCCGCGCGCAGGGCGCGCTGACGATCGCCGTGGCCGATCCGGTCAGTCTGGGCGTGCTGGAAGCGCCGGGAACGTGGGGCGCGGACTTCGCCGTGGGCGAGGGCCAGGGACTCGGCAACGCGCTGAACTACGGCGGACCCTATTTGGGGCTGTTCGCCTGCAAGAAGGCGCACGTGCGCCACGTGCCGGGGCGCATCTGCGGGCTGACGACCGATGCCGCCGGCAAGCGCGGCTTCGTGCTGACCCTGCAGGCGCGCGAGCAGCACATCCGCCGCGAACGCGCGGCGTCGAACGTCTGTTCGAACGAAGCGCTGTGCGCGCTGGCCGCCACGATCCACTTGGCCTTGCTGGGGCCGGCGGGCCTGCGGGAAGTCGCCGAGCTGTCCGTGGACAAGGCGCACCGGCTGGCCGAAAAGCTGGCCGCGGTGCCGGGATTCCGGCTGCGGTTCGACGGGCCGTTCTTCGATGAATTCGCCTTGGAATGCCCGGTGCCGGCGGAGCGCGTGCGCCATGCGCTGCTGAAGGAAGGCGTCTTGGCGGGCATTCCGCTGGGAGGCTACGATCCGGCCTGGAAAAACGTCCTGCTGGTGGGCGCGACGGAACTGCGCACCGGCGAGGAAATCGACCGGTTTGCGGCGGCGCTGGGGAGGGCGGCGACATGACCTCCCTCGAAAAACTCTCGATCGAAAAGAGCGTGCCGGGGCGGCGCGGCGTGCGGTTCGCGCGGCCGGAAAAGCCGGCTTCGGCCTGGCTGCCGGAAAGCGCGCTGCGCAAGACCCCGCCGCGCCTGCCGGAGCTGTCGGAATTCGACGTGGTGCGGCACTACACGCGGCTGTCGCGGCTGAACTACTGCCTGGACACGCATCTGTATCCGCTGGGTTCGTGCACGATGAAGTACAACCCGCGCGCCAACGAGGAAATCGCGGCGCTGGACGGCTTCGCGGGGCTGCATCCGGCCGCGCCGGACGCCGCGGCGCAGGGCACCCTGGAAGTCCTCTGGCGACTGGAAAAAATGCTGTGCGCCCTGACGGGGCTGGCGGCGTTCACGCTGCAGCCGGCGGCGGGCGCGCACGGCGAATTCACGGGCATCCTGATCGCGGCGGCCTACCACCGCGCGCGCCGGGACCGGAAGCGCACGGAAATCCTGGTGGCGGATTCGTCGCACGGGACGAATCCGGCTTCCGCCGCGCTGGGCGGCTTCGCGGTGAAAACCGTCGCGTCGCGCCCCGACGGGCGGCTGGATCTCGCCGCCCTGCAGGCGGCGCTCGGGCCGCAGACGGCCATGGTGATGCTGACCGTGCCGAACACGCTGGGGCTGTTCGAACGCCAGATCCGGGAGATCGCGGACGCCGCGCACGCGGCGGGCGCGCTGCTCTACATGGACGGGGCGAACTTCAACGCGCTGATGGGGCTGGCGAAGCCGGCGGACTTCGGCGTGGACGTCCTGCACCTGAATCTGCACAAGTCGTTTTCGACGCCGCACGGCGGCGGCGGGCCGGGGTCCGGCCCCGTGGGCGTGGCGGCCGCGCTGGAGAAATTCCTGCCGGTGCCGCGCGTGGCGGAAAAGAACGGGAAATTCGTCCTGAAAACGAACGTCCGGGGCAGCATCGGCCGGGTGCGGAGCTGGGCGGGCAACGTGGGCGTGGCGCTGAAGGCCTATGCCTACCTGCGCGGCCACGACGCGGCGGGGCTGCGGAGCATCGCGGAAAACGCGATCCTGAACGCCAACTACGCCCGGGCGAAACTCAAGGACCTGTTCCCGCCGGCCGTGGACGAGGCCTGCCTGCACGAATGCGTGCTGCAAACGGAACCGGAAAGACTGAACGGCATCAAGACCCTCGACGTGGCCAAGCGGCTGCTGGATTTCGGGTTCTACGCCCCGACGATCTATTTCCCGCTGATCGTGCACGAGGCGCTGATGATCGAGCCGACGGAAACGGAGGCCAAGGAGACGCTGGACGCGTTCGTGGACGCGCTGCGCGCGATCCACGCCGAAGCGCTGGCCGATCCGGAACGCGTGCGCACGGCGCCGCACGAGCTGCCCGTGAAGCGGCTGGACGAACTGGCCGCGGCCCGGAATCCGAACGTGGCGTGGGGATGAAAGCAAGAATTCAGGAGTCAGAATTCAGAATGAAGGCGAAGCCCAGACGAAATTCCGGCGGATCGGATGGATTCCATTCTGAATCCTGAATTCTGACTACTGGATACTCGGCATGACTGGCCTCCTCCTCGAATCTCCTCCGCTCGACGTGTTCGGGCAGATGGCGCTGGACGAGGCGCTGGCGAAATCGAAGCCGGCGGAGTTCTGCCTGCGGTTTTTCCGGTGGCGGGGCGCCGGGGCGACGTTCGGCTATGCGCAGCGGATCGCGGAGGTGGAGCGGGCGCTGCCGGCGGAACTGGCGCGCGCGTGCACGCGGCGGCCGACGGGCGGAGGCGTGGTGCCCCACGTGGACGATCTGACCTTTTCATGCGTGTTTCCGGCGCGGGGCGAGTTGCGGCCGACGGAAATCTACCGGCGGCTGCATGCGGCGATCCTGGCGGGGCTGCGCGGAGCGGTGGCAAGCGCGCGGCTGGCGGAATCCGGCGGGCGCGGCGCGCCGCGCGGACCCGGCGGCGCGTCGCAATGTTTCGCGGAGCCCGTGCCGCTGGACATCTTGGTTGCGGATCGCAAGATCCTGGGCGGCGCGATCCGGCGCTACGGGGAAACGGTGTTGTACCAGGGCTCGCTGCAGTTGCCGGGCGCGCGCGAGCGGGCGGCGGAACTGGAAGCGGCCATTGCCAAGGCGCTGGCGACGGCGTGGGAACTGCGCTGGACGATGCGGGACGTCCCGGCGGAGGTGCAGGACGCCGCGCACGACCTCGCGGCGACGTACCGCTCGCCCGACTGGATCCGCCGGCGCTAGATCCGGGATGAATCAGCCGGGCGTTTTCTTGCGGGGGCGGGGCTTCGGAGCGGGGACTACGAGTTCGGTGACGTCGCGGACGATGGTCAGGACGGTGTCGGGCGTGCAGGGCGCGATGCGGGCTTCAAACCGGCGGATTTGGCCATCCAGCGGGAGTTCGTAGGCCACTTTCTGGAGCGTGCGGGAGTCGAGCGCGGCCCCGATCGCGGCGAGGCAGCGGTCGGCGAGATCCGCCGGCAGCATTTCCTGGATCTTGCGGTGCAAAATGGCGTCGGGCGGGGCCGCCAGCAGGGCCGGATCGGGGGCGTGGACGGACAGATATTCGCCGTCGCGGGAGTTGAGGAACACCAAGTCGGGAATGGCGCGGATGAAGGCGCGGTTGCGGGCTTCGCTTTCGCGCAAGGCGGCTTCGGCCTGTTGGCGCGATTTTTCGATCTCGAAGCAATCGAGCGCGAACGAAAGGGTGTTGCCGATGCGCTTGAACACGTCGAGTTCGACGTCGGAAAAGTCGTAGGAGGCGTCGGCATAGAGATTCAGGGTGCCGACGGCCGCGCCGTCGAGATGGAAGGGGATGGCCACCAGGGAACGGAAGCCGTGCTTGAGCATTTCGACGCGCCACGGCGAGCGCTGGAAGACGGGGTCGGCTTCGTTGCTGGCGACCACCCGGTTGAGGAGATAGGCCTGGCCGATGGGGCCTTGGCTGAAGGCGCTGGCGGGATTGACGTTGACGTGGATGGCTTTCAGGAAGGCTTCGTCGCGCCCGGCGTGGACGGTCGGTTTGATCTGGCGGGTCGCGGCGTCCGCCAGCCCGATCCAGGCCAGCGGGAAATGGCCGTAGCGGACCGCGATGCGGCAGACTTCGCGGAACAGTTCGTCGCGCTTGCGGAAATGGACGATGGCCTGGTTGACCTGGGCCAGGACGACGTGGAGGCTTTGCAGGAACAGTTCGGATTTCTTGTAGTCGGTGAGATCGCACACGACGACGCGGCCCGCGGACGCTTCCCGGCCTCCGGGGGTGGCCGTGCCGGCCAGATGCGCCCAAACGAGCGTGCCGTCTTTTTTCTCCAGGCGCAGTTCGCAGCTTTGCGCGGTGCCGGTTTCGGCCAGCCCGCGGCGGAAGCGGGCGTAGACGTTCTGGTCTTCCGGAAAGACGAACCGGCCCAACGGCTCGTGGGCCAGGGTCTCAGCCGGCAGGTCGAGCAGGGCGGACAGGGCGCGGTTGGCGGCCAGGAGCCGGCCCTGCTCGTCGAGCAAGCCATAGCCGGCAGGGGCGTTTTCGAAAAGATCGAATGGCGACAGTCGCGGTTGGATGGATTTCCGGCGCTGCGGGTCTGCGGCCGGAGCCGTCGGTTTGGGCGCTTCAGAGTCTCGGCGCATGGTGCCACCTCCCGAATCTCTGCGTTTTCCCTGCCTTCATTCTATCCCAGCGGGCGACCTTCTGCCATCCGGAAATGCCGGCGCGTCAGCCCAGGGCGACGTCAAGGGTCATCATGAGGGCGAAGCCGAGCATGGCGCCCATGGTGGCGACGTCGTTGTTGCCTTCGCGCTGGGCCTCGGGAATGGCGTCTTCGACGACGACGAAGATCATGGCCCCGGCGGCGAAGGCCAAGGCATAGGGCAGAATGGGGCGGGCGACGAGGACGGCGAGGGCGCCGAGGACGCCGGCGACGGGCTCGACCATGCCCGAGAACTGGCCGTACATGAAGCCCTTCATGCGGGACAGCCCGCTGCGGCGCAGGGGCATGGCGACGGCGAGGCCTTCGGGGAGGTTCTGGATGCCGATGCCGATGGCCAGCGCAACGGCGCCGGCAAGGCTATAGGAGGTGTCGCCGATGGCCGCCGCACCGAACGCGACGCCGACGGCGAGGCCTTCGGGGAAATTGTGCAGCGTGATGGCGGTGACCAACAGGATGCTGCGCTTCCAATGGACGTGGTGGCCTTCGGGCGTTTCTTCGTAGACGTGGAGATGGGGCAGGAGGATGTCGATGCCGCGCAGGAACGCGCCGCCGAGCAGGAAGCCGACGAGGGCGGGAATCCACGAGCCGTCGGACAGTTCGATGGCGGGCGCGAGGAGGGACCAATAGCTGGCGGCGATCATGACGCCCGCGGCGAAGCCGAGCATGCCGTCCTGCAACTTGCGGCTGGGCTGGCGGTGGAGGAAGATGGCCGCGGCGCCCAGCGCCGTCATCAGCCAGGTGAACAGCGTGCCGACGAGCGCTTGGCCGGTCGGAGGCAGGCCTTGGAGAAACGCCATCAGGAGGTCCATGTGCGATCTCCTCCTAAAACTGTCCGGTGCGGAGCAGGACGAGCGTGCAGGCCTGGACGGTCGCGATGCCGGCGGCGGCGAGTTTTTCCTCCAGCTCCGGATTCTCCGTGCCGGGGTTGAAGATCACGCGGGCGGGTTGGACGGCCAGGATTTCGCCGGCCAGGCCGCCGGACAGCGCGGGCGATACGTACAGCGTCACGGTATGCAGCGGCACCGGGACGTCCCCCAGTTTCTTGAAAACGCGGCGACCGTCGATTTCGGCGAGGGCGGGGTGGATCGGGAACACGGCGTGGCCCTTGTGCGCCAGCAGGACGACGGCCTGGTGGCTGTAGCGTTCGGGCTTGTTGCTGGCGCCGACGACGGCGACGTTCATGGACACCTCTCCTTGCCGCTCCATGTTCGTCGATTGCGCCGTGGCGGTCAAGCGAACAGAAAATTAACGCGCCGGCGGCGGAAGGAAACTTGCCGGCGGCGGGGAACCGTGCTTACAATCCGGCCATGAGCGCGAAGCATGGCGGGCGGATCGTGGTGGTGGGCGCGGGCGTCGGCGGCATGGCGGCCGCGGCCCGGTTGGCGAAAGACGGTTTTCGGGTCACGGTGGTCGAGCGCAACGACCAGGTGGGCGGGCGCGCGCGCATCTGGAAGAAGGACGGCTACGTTTTCGACATGGGGCCGTCGTGGTACCTGATGCCGGAGGTGTTCGAGCGGTTCTTCGCGCAGTTCGGCAAGACGCCGGCGGACTACTACGAACTGAAACAGCTCGCGCCGTCCTACCGCGTGTTCTTCGGAAACGGCGCGGCGCACGACGTGCCGCCGGACCCCGCCGGCGTGCGGGAACTGTTCGCGCGGCTGGAGCCGGACGGCGGCGCCAAGCTGGACCGCTACCTCGCGGAGGCGGCCTACAAATACAAGATCGCCGTCGGCGAGTTTCTGTACCGCGACTACCGCACGGTGTTCGATTTCCTCAACGCCCGCATGCTGACCGAAGGCCTCAAGCTGAACGTGCTGGGCAAGCTGGACGCGGCGGTGCGGCGGCGCTTCTCCGACCGCCGCGCGCGGCAGATCCTCGAGTACGCCATGGTGTTCCTGGGCACGTCGCCCAACGCCGCGCCGGCGATGTACGCGCTGATGTCGCACGTGGACCTGACGCAAGGCGTGTTCTATCCGCTGGGCGGCCTCTCGGCCGTGGCGCAGGGCCTGCGCCGGCTGGCGGAAGAGCAGGGCGTGGAATTCCGCCTGTCCACGGAAGTCGTGCGGATCGCGACCGAACACGGCCGGGCGGTCCGCGTGGAGGCGCGCGGGCCGGACGGCGCGGCGGTCGCGTTCCCGTGCGACGCGGTGCTGGCCAACGCCGACTACGCGCACGTGGAAACCGAGCTGCTGGACGCGGCCGATTGCGCCTATCCCCGGCGCTATTGGGAAAAGCGCGTGGTGGCGCCGAGCATGTTCCTGATGTATCTGGGCGTGAAGAAACGCCTGGAAAAGCTGGCCCACCACAACCTCTATTTCCAGCCCGACTGGAGCGCGCATTTCGACACGATCTTCAAACGGCCGGCCTGGCCGGACAACCCGTGCTTCTACGTCTCGTGCATCACCAAGACCGATCCGCAGATGGCGCCGCCGGGGCGGGAGAACGTCTTCGTGCTCGTGCCGATCGCGGCGGGGCTGGACGACACCGACGCCGTGCGCGCGGAGTACGCCGCCAAGGTCCTGCGCCACGTGGAGAACGCGACGGGCGAGGAAATCGCGCCGCATGTCGAGACGCAGCGGATTTTCGGTCCGCGGGATTTCGCGGCGGACTACCACGCGTGGAAAGGGACGGCGCTGGGGATTTCGCACACCCTGTTCCAGACGGCCGTGTTCCGGCCGGCGATGCGGAGCCGGAAGGTGGCCAACCTGCATTTCGCGGGGCAATACACCCATCCGGGCGTCGGCGTGCCGATGGTGATGATCGCCGCGGAACTCGTCGCGGCGAACCTGCGGCAGGAGCTGGGCCCGGCATGAGCGGCGAAATCCAGGCGCGGGTGTTCAAGGCCGGCAGCACGACCTACTTCAATTCGAGCCTGTTCTTTCCGCCCGCGATGCGCGCGGAGGTCTTCGCGCTCTACGGCTTCGTGCGCGTGGCGGACAATTTCGTGGATGCCATTCCGCAGGAAGCCGAGGCGTTCCGGCGCTTCGTCGCGCGCTACCGCGCGGCCTGGGCCGGCACGCCGGCGGACGACGCCATCATCGACGATTTCACGGCGCTGGCGCGGCGGCTGGAGTTCGATCCGGCGTGGACGGACGCCTTCCTGGCCTCGATGGAGGCCGACCTGACCCAGCGGTTGTACCGGACGGAAGCCGAAATGCTGGACTACGTCTACGGCTCGGCGGAAGTGATCGGGCTGTACATGGCGCAGATCATGCGCCTGCCGGCGGAGGCGCGGTTCGCGGCGCAGCGGCTGGGCCGGGCCATGCAGGTCATCAATTTCATCCGCGACGCGGCCGAAGACGCCGGCCTGGGGCGGCGCTACCTGCCGCTGGAGCGGGAGGGCGTCCGCCTGCTGGACGTGCCCGACGATTGGCTGCCGTCGCCGGTCTGGGCGCAGGCGCATCCGGCGGAGTGGACGGCGTTCCTGCGGGGGCATCTGGACCGCTACGCGGCGTGGCAGGCGGAAGCCGAGGCCGGCTACCGGTTCATCCCGCGGCGGCCGCGGATGGCGGTGCGGACGGCGGGGGACATGTACAACTGGACCGCGCGGATAATCGCGGCCGATCCCTTCGTGGTGTTCGCGCGCCAAGTGAAACCCAAAAGAGCCCGCATCGTGCTTCAGGCGCTGTGGAACGGGCTGCGGGGGTAGGGGTGGACCTCTACGTGAAAATCGATCTGCTGGTGCTGGCGCTGCCGCTGGCGCTGTCGTTCGATCGCAAAGTGGCGTTCTGGCGCAAGTGGCCGCAGGTTTTCGCGGCGATCGCCGCGGTGGCGGTCGCGTTCGGCGCGTGGGATGCGTGGATGGCGGCGCGGGGCATCTGGAGCTTCAATCCGGCGCATGCGGGAGAAGCGCGGTTCCTGCATCTGCCGCCGGGCGAATGGCTGTTCTTCGTCTGCGTGCCCTATGCCTGCCTGTTCGTGCTGGAATGCGTGCGGGCTTATTTCCCCGACCGCGAAATCCGGATTCCTTCCGGAGCCGTTTATGCGCTGGCGGCGTTCTTTGGCGTCCTGGCTTTCATGTATCGCGAGTTGGGCTACACGGCGACGGTTTTCCTCGCGTGCGGGCTGGTGGCGGCGGCCCTGCAGGCGTTCGTGCCCGCCACGATGCGCTCGCGCAATTTCTGGATCGGGCTGGGGCTGACCTATCTGCCGTTTCTCGTGGCCAACGGGTTCCTGACGGGCATTCCCATCGTGCTCTACGACGACGCGGAAAACCTGGCGGTCCGGGTCGGCACGATCCCGCTGGAGGATTTCTTCTTCAGTTTCGCGATGCTGGCGCTGGCGGCGCTGGTGCATGACGTCGTCGGCCGGCGGAGAGCGGCATGATCCGGAACGTCGCCATCGTGGGCGCGGGCATCGGCGGGCTGGCCGCGGCGGCGCTGCTCGCGAAGGCGGGGCACCGGGTGACGGTCTTCGAGCAGGCGGCGCAGGCGGGGGGCAAGGCGGCGTCGGTGGAACTGGGCGGCTACCGGTTCGACACGGGGCCGTCGCTGTTCACCCTGCCGGAGACGTTCCGGGCGTTTTTCGAGCGCCTGGGACGGGACGTGCGCGACTACCTCGCGCCGGTACCGCTGGCGCCGCTGTGCGCCTACGAATTCGCGGACGGCACGCGGCTGAGGAGTTTTTCCGACCGCGCGCGCTTCGCGGCCGAACTGGAAGCGGCGGGCGTGGCGCGGCGCGCCGAGCTGGAGGCCTATCTCGAGCACAGCGCGCGCCTGTGGGAATGGGCGGGCGAGCTGTTCCTGACGCGCAGCCTGCACGAACCGGCCACCTATGCCTCGCGCCGCGGCCTGAAGGCGCTGCTGAACGCGGCGCGGCTGTCGCCGTTCGCGAACCTGCACGCGGCCAACGCCCGCGCGTTCGCGGATCCGCGCGCGGTGCAGCTGTTCGACCGCTACGCCACCTACAACGGGTCGAGCCCGTTCCGCACGCCGGCGACGATGCGGATCATCCCGCACGTGGAGTATGCCTTCGGCGGCTACGCGCTGAAAGGCGGCATCGTGGCCCTGCCGCGCGCGCTGGAACGCGCGGCGCGGGAACTGGGCGTCGAATTCCGTTTCGGCGCGCGGGTGGAGCGCATCGCGGTCGAAAACGGCCGCTGCCGCGGCGTCGCGGCCGGCGGAGAACGGTTTCCGGCCGACGTCGTGGTGAGCAACGCCGACGTGCTGTCCACCTACCGGACGCTGCTGGGGCAACCCGCCGCGCCGGAAGCCCGCCGCTACGCGCGGCTGGAACCGTCGTCGTCGGGGCTCGTCTTCCTGTGGGGGGTGGCGCGGACGTTTCCGCAGCTGCAGGTCCACAATGTTTTCTTTTCCAGCGACTACCGCGCCGAATTCGCGGCGCTGTTCGAGCGGCTGGATTTGCCGGAAGAGCCGACGATCTACGTCAACGTCACCGGCAAGGTCGAGGCGGCCGATGCGCCGCCCGGCGGCGAGAACTGGTTCGTGCTGCTGAACGCGCCGCGGAACGCGGGGCAGGATTGGCCCGCGCTGGCGGCGCGGGCGCGGCAGGCGGTGGTGAAGCGGCTGTCGCGCGCGCTGGGGTGCGACGTCGCGCCGTTGATCCGGGTGGAGAAAATCCTCGCGCCGCCGGACATCGAGCGCGACACGGGCTCGACGTGCGGCAGCCTGTACGGCATCGCCTCGCATTCGCCGGCGGCGGCGTTCCTGCGGCATCCGAACCGGTCGCGGCGGATCGGGGGGCTCTATTTCGCGGGCGGCAGCGCGCATCCGGGCGGCGGGATGCCGCTGGCGCTGCTGTCGGGCATGCTGGCGGCGGAACTGGCGGAGAAACGGGAATCATGAACGCAACCCTTCCGGGAGCTTGGCGGCTGTATGCGCGGGCGACGGCCTTCGTGCTGGCGGTGCTGTTCGCGGTGGGCGCCGCGGGGCACGTCGTGGCGCACACGTTGCCGTGGATGCTGGTCCTGACGCCGGGGTTCCTGCTGCTGACCAGCGTGGCCGTGGCCGTGCCGTCGCTGGCGGCGGACGGCCGCCGGTTCGCGCTGTGGGCGGCGGGGGCCTACGCGCTGACGTTCGCGGCGGAAGCGGTCGGCGTGGCCACCGGCGCCGTGTTCGGGGCGTACGTCTACGGGCCGACGCTCGGCTGGAAGCTGCTGGGCGTGCCGTTGATCGTGGCGTTCAACTGGGTGCTGGTGGTGAACGGGGCCATCTGCCTCGCGGGCCGGATCCTGCCGTCCCGCGCGGGCGCCCACCGGCGGATCGCGCTGCCGCTGCTGGCGGGGGCGATTTCCGTGGCGTTCGACTGGATCATGGAACCGGTGGCGATCCGGCTGGATTACTGGACCTGGGCCGGCGGCGACATCCCGCTGCAGAACTACGCGGCGTGGTTCGTCTTGGCGGCGGCGCTGGCGGCGTTCCATCCGCGGCGGCTCCAGCGGGCGTGCGAGCTGGGCACGACGGGCCGGCTGGCCGGCCTCTACGTGGTCATGCAGGCCGCGTTTTTCGGGGCGATGCGGTTGATTTGGCATTTCCAGGGCTCCTGAGGTAGGATTCGGCGCATGTTGGCGTATTTCCAGAAGGTCCGGCCCGGCATCGAACGGGCGATCGGCGACGTCTTGCGGGAAAACGCAACCAAACTGGGTTCCATCAGTCCGCTGGGCGCGCAACTGGCCGAGCGGCTGGGAACGTACGCCTGCGCCGGCAAGATGATCCGCGGCATCCTGGTGCGGCTGGGGTACGAGCTGTGCGCGGACGCAGCGCCCGATGGCGCCATGGACGTCGTGCTCGACCGCGCGGGCGCGGCGATGGAATTCCTGCAGGCGGGCCTGCTGATCCACGACGACATCATGGACCGCGACGTGCTGCGCCGCGGCCAGACGACGGTCCACGCGCAGTACGAGCGCGACGCCGCGGAGTCCTGCGCGAACGATCCGGCGCACCACGGCGTTTCGCTGGGCGTCTGCGCCGGCGACGTGGCGTTTTTCCTGGGGTTCCACGCGCTGGCCGCGCTGCCGGTGCCGCCGGCGTTCGAAGCGCGCGCCCGCAAGGTCGCGGCCTTTTCGGCGCAGGAGCTGTGCTGGGTCGGCGTGGCCCAGATGCAGGACGTGCGCCACGGCGGCGGCGGCAACGATTCCGATCCCGACCCGGCCCAGATCCTGCGGGTCTACCGCTACAAGACCGGCCGCTACACGTTTTCGCTGCCGCTGGTCATCGGCGCGATGCTGGCGGACGCCGGACCGGCCTACGTCGAGGCCCTCGACCAGGCCGGCGAAAACCTCGGCGTGCTGTTCCAGCTCAAGGACGACGAGCTGGGCATCTTCGGCGACGCCGCGCAATCGGGCAAGCGGGCCGATTCCGACGTGCGCGAGAACAAGAAAACCCTGCTGCGGCATTTCCTGTTCGCGGCGGCGGACGAGGCGCTGCGGACGAAGCTCGACGGCATCTTCGGCAGCCGCGAACCCGGGGAAGCGGGCCTGCGCGCCGTGCGCGAGGCGCTGGAAGCGACGGGCGCCCGGGCCAAGGTGCGCGAGTACATGCATTGTTACGCGCTGGAGGCGTCCGAGCGCATCGCCGGTTTGCCCGCGCCGGCGGGCCGCCGCGCGCAGGCCGCGCGGGACGCCTTCGCCGAACTGTTCCGCTACAGCGTGGAACGCAAGGCCTGACGGGAGCCGGAACGTCGTGCGCGCCATGGTCGTTTTCCTGCTGGCCGTCGCCGTTTCGGCGGCGGCCGCGCCGGCGCCGGAAGAAGCCTACCGCGGCGCGGACCGCGCCCTGCTGGAACAGGTGCGCGGCCAATTCAAGGCCGCCACCGAATCCGCCGCCGTCACCGCCGAACTGATCGCCCGGATGGACGGGCAACTGCCGGGCGACGTCGCGGGCTGGCCGGCGATTTTCCGGGCGTACCGCGCCTCGCTGGAAGGTCTCGTCGGCAAGCACAGCCACAAGCCGTGGGACAAGTACGTGCGGGTCAAGGCGGCCCTGGCCCAGTTCGCCGGCCTGGTCGAGGCGCATCCGGAATCCATCGAAATCCGCGGGCTGCGGTTCGCGTTCTACTACCAGATCCCGAAGCTGTTCGACGTGCGGCCGCTGGCGCTCGCGGATCGGGCCGTCCTGGCCGATTTGCTCCTGCGCCGCGGAGATCCGACCGTGACGGCGGTCTACTGCCGGGAAATGGCCGAGTGGATCCTCCAGAACGGGGACCCCCGGCCCGACGAGCGCAAGAAACTCGCGGCGGCGCTGGCCCGGCCGGACTGATCGGGCCCGTCCGCAACGTTTTTACGTACTACGTAAAACCCGGTGAACGTTTTTACGTTCTACGTAATTTTCGCCGAACCTTTTTACGTACTACGTAAAACTCGCCCTGTTGCGACGGGGGGCAACGTGCTAGAAGGGGGCCGTCGAAAGGAGTGCCCGCCATGCCGGTGCCCATCGCGATCGAAAAACTGACGAAGCGGTTCGGAACCCAGACGGTGCTGGACGGCATCGACCTGCGGATCGAAGCCGGCGAACTGTTCTTCCTGCTCGGGCCGTCGGGCTGCGGCAAGACGACGCTCCTGCGCGCCGTGGCCGGCCTGAACGAGCCGGAGGAGGGGCGCATCCTGGCCGGCGACCGCGACGTGACGCACCTGCCGCCGCACCGCCGCGACATGGGCATGGTCTTCCAGAGCTACGCCCTGTGGCCGCACCTGACCCTGCGCGAAAACGTGGCTTTTGGCCTGGAAATGCGCGGCGTGAAGCGGGCCGAGGTCCGCGCGCGCGCCCTGCGCGCGCTGGAACTGGTCAAACTGGCCGCCCGCGCGAACGCCAAGCCCAACGAACTCTCCGGCGGCCAGCAGCAGCGCGTGGCCCTGGCCCGCGCGCTGGTCATCGAGCCGCAGTGCCTGCTGCTGGACGAACCGCTGTCCAACCTCGACGCCAAGCTGCGCCTGGAGATGCGCGCGGAAATCCGCCGCATCTGCAAGGAGGCGGGCCTGACCGCGATCTACGTCACCCACGACCAGAAGGAGGCGCTGTCCATCGCCGACCGGCTGGCGATCCTCGACCAGGGGCGCCTGCTGCAGATCGGCACGCCGCAGGAAGTCTACGTGCGTCCGGCCAGCCGGTTCGTCGCGCAGTTCATCGGCGAGACGACGTTCGTCGCCGGCCGCGTGAAGGGCGCGCGCAACGGCCAGATCGAAGTGGAGACGGCGGCGGGCCGGTGGATTTCGGCGGCCGCCGGGGCGTTCGCCGCGGGCGACGAAGTCTGGCTGTCGGTGCGGCCGGAGGCCGTCCAGATGCACGCGGAGCGGACGGACGGGACCAACGTGTTCCCGGCGCACATGCACGGGACGGTCTATCTGGGCGAAGTCGCGCAGCATTTCGCGGATTTACCGGGCGGCGTGACCCTCAAATCGCTCGAAACCCGCCCGCGCCGCGTCGCGCGCGACGGCGAACGCGCCGAAACCCGGATCTACGTCGACCCGCAGGACGTGCAGGTTTTGAAGGAGTGATTTTAGACAGGATTTACAGGATTTTTCAGGATTCACAGGATGAAAGAGGAAGAAATCACGGGTAAAATCATCGGATGCGCGATGAAAGTGCATCGCACCTTGGGATGTGGATTTCTGGAGTCGGTCTATCAGAACGCCTTGGCTTATGAACTGAAAAAGGCGCGGTTGGAAGTGCAGTGCGAGGTGCCGATCAAGGTGTTTTATGAAGGGGTGGACGTCGGGGAATTCTACGCCGACCTGCTGGTGGAGAAGCAGGTCATCGTGGAAAACAAAGCCGTAGAGCAACTGTGTCCGGCCCATGAGGTGCAACTGGTGAACTATCTGACGGCAACGGAATTCGATGTTGGCCTATTGATCAATTTCGGTTCCTCCAGTCTTCAATACAAAAAGAAATTCCGGGTCTATCGGGCACCGGCTCCCCATCCTGTAAATCCTGAAAAATTCTGTTAATCCTGTCTAAATAATGGTTCGGAATCTTTCCATCCTGCTCGTTTTGGCCGCGATTCTGGCGCTGCCGTTCGCGTTCCGGCAGGAGGCGGGGGTGCGGGAGTGGCAAGCGGGGGATCCGGTGCTGGTGATCGTCACGCCGCACAACGAGGCCATCCGGCACGAGTTCGGCGCGGCGTTTTCGGACTGGCACGCGCGGAAGTACGGGAAGCCGGTCAAGGTGGACTGGCGCAACATCGGCGGGGCGACGGAAATCATGCGCTACCTGACGAGCGAATTCACGTCGAGTTTCCGCGCCTGGTGGAAGGCGCAGGGCCAGGCGTGGCGGCCGGACGGCGCGGCCATCGTCCTGAGCCGCACGTTCGATCCCGACGCCCAACCGGCGGACGTGGACGCCGCCGACTGGGCGGCGCAGCGGGAATTGTATCTGGCGTTTCGCGGGATGGACGACGCGAAGAAGTTTTCCAGCCAGATCGATTTGCTGTTCGGCGGCGGCTCGTACGACGGCGACAACGCCACGCGGATGGGGCTGCTGGTGCCGCCGTGGCCCGCCGGGCAGGAGCCGAAAGGGCTGCTGGCGACGAAAGACGGCGCGGAGCTGATTCCGCCGGGGCTCAGCGGCGACGTCTGGCGCACGGAGACCTACTACGGGACGACGGTGAGCACGTTCGGCATCTGCTGGAACCGCGACCGGATGCGCGCGCAGGGCATCGCGCGTCCGCCGGAACACTGGGACGACTTGGCCGATCCGGCCTGGTTCGGCACGCTGGGGCTGGCGGATCCGACCAAGAGCGGCAGCATCGCCAAGGCGTTCGAGACCATCGTGCAGGTGGAATGCCGGAAGGCGGTGGAGGCGGCGGGCTTCGGCGCGCTGGTCGGGGAGTACGAGGCGCGGATCGCGGCGGCGCGGCTCCCGGCCGGCGAGCTGCCGCCCGGCGTGCCGGCGGCATACCAGCAGGCCGTCGAAGCCGGCTGGGAAGCCGGCCTGCGGCTGATCCAGCGGCTGGCCGCGAATGCGCGCTACTTCACCGACAGCGCCAGCAAGGTGGTGCTGGACGTCGGCGCGGGCAACGCGGCGGCGGGGCTGTGCATCGATTTCTACGGCCGGTTCGAGGCGGACGTCAGCAACGGGGGGCGGCCGGACGGCGCGATGGCCTACGCGACGCCGCGCGGGGGCTCCGCGGTCAGCGCCGACCCGATCGCGCTGCTGCGCGGCGCGCCGCACCGCGAGACGGCGCGGCGGTTCATCGAGTTCGTGCTCGGCGAGGAAGGCCAGCAGCTGTGGTGCTACCGGGTCGGCACGCCCGGCGGGCCGCAGAAATACGCCCTGCAGCGCTTTCCGATCCGGCGCGATTTCTATCCCTCCGAAAATCCCCGCTTCCAGAGAGCCTACGAGCGGCACCGCCGGTTCACGACGGACGATCTGGGCGGGCCGAACGTGGACATGTACCGGCTGGCGCACGAGTTCATTTACCGGCCGCGCTGGACGGCGGGCTATTTCGGGCTGTTCCGCGACCTGATCCGCGCGATGTGCATGGACGCGGGCCAGGAATTGCGCGCGGCGTGGCGGGCGATTCTCGCCGCCGGCGGCCCGGAGCGGTGTCCGCGTGCCATGGCGGCGCTGGGACGCCTGCCGCAGGCCCCCGAGCCGCTGACCTGGGCGTCGGGGCTTTCCATGGGCCGGAAATACGACCGGCTCGATCTGTTGCGGGAATGGACGGTGCAGTACCGCGCGCAATACGCCGAGGCCGCGCGCCTCGCGCGTGCGGAAGGCGGACCTGATTCACCCACGGGGCAAGCCCGTGGGGGTCTGCAACCGAAAGCGGAGCATGCCCGTGGGGGTCTGGATCGCAGGGAGGCCCGGCCATGAGGCGAAGCACGGCCTGGTTCGTGTTCGGCGCGGCGACGCTGCTGCTGGCGGTGTTGTTCTTCTGGCCGCTGGGCAAGGTGCTGGCGGGCGGATTCTGGGTGGATGGACATTTCACTTGGCGCTACCTGCTGGGGGTGTTCGAGAATCCGATCTACGTCGAGGGGCTGCTCAACAGCCTGAAGATCGCGCTCGGGACGACGGCGCTGGCGATGGTCGTGGCGTTGCCGCTGGCGTGGATCGCCAACCAGTTCGAATTCCGCGGCAAGGCGGCGTTTTCGGCGCTGGTGCTGGTGCCGATGATCCTGCCGCCGTTCGTGGGGGCGATCGGGTTCCAGCAGATGTTCGGGGCCTACGGCATGGTGAACGCGCTGTTCGGGCTGGGGCCGCGCGACTGGCTGGGCGGGGGACAGTACGCGGGCGTGGTGCTGCTGCAGACGCTGGCGCTCTATCCGATCCTGTACCTCAACGCGACGGCGGCGCTGGCGAACGTCGATCCGGCGATGGAGGAGGCCGCGGCGAACCTCGGCTGCACGCGGCTGCGGCGGTTTTTCCGGATCACGCTGCCCCTGATGGCGCCGGGGCTGTTCGCGGGCGGCACCTTGATCTTCATCTGGAGCTTCACGGAACTGGGCACGCCGCTGATCATGAACTACACCCGGTGCGCCTCGGTGCAGATCTACGACTCGCTGAAGGAAATCGGGTCGAATCCGTTCCCGTACGCGCTGGTGGCGGTGATGCTGGTGGCCAGCACGGGACTGTATGCGCTGGGGCGCGGGCTCTTCGGCCGGCACGCCTACGCCATGCAAAGCAAGGCCAGCCGGGCGGCGTCCGCGCGGGAGCTGACCGGGGGGCGCGCGCTGCTGGCGGCGCTGCCGTTCGCGCTCGTGACGGGGCTGGCGCTGCTGCCGCATCTGGGCGTGGTGCTGACGAGCTTCGCCGCGCCCGGGAGCTGGTACCAAAGCATCCTGCCGGGCACGTGGTCGGCCGAAAACGTCGTGGCGGCGCTGGGCCACGACATGACGGTCAGCAGCATCCGCAACAGCCTGATGTTTTCCTCGATCGCGGTCTGTTTCGACGTCGTGCTGGGCGTGGCCATCGCGTTCGTGGTGGTGCGCTCGACGATCCGGGTGCGGGGCCTGCTGGACGCGCTGTCCATGGTGCCGCTGGCCGTGCCGGGGCTGGTGATGGCGTTCGGCTTCCTCGCCGTCAGTTCGGGGCTGAGCAACTGGAAGGCCATGGCCGACGTCGACTGGTGGCCGCGGCTGGTGGACGTGCGGACGAATCCGACGCTGTTTTTGGTGCTGGCCTATTCGGTGCGGCGGCTGCCGTACATGGTGCGCAGCGCGGTGGCGGGCCTGCAGCAGACGAGCGAAGTCTTCGAAGAGGCCGCCTGGAACCTCGGCGCCTCGCCGGCGACGACCTTGCGGCGGATCACCCTGCCGCTGATCCTGGCCAACCTGATCGCCGGGACCCTCCTGACCTTCGCCTTCAGCATGCTGGAGGTCAGCGACAGCCTGATGCTGGCGCAGCAGGCCGACTACATGCCGATCACCAAGGCGATCTTCGAGCTGTTCCAGTTGCTGGGTACGGGCAAGTACGTGGCGGCGGCCCTGGGGGTGTGGGCGATGGCCTTCCTGACGGCCACGCTGGTGGCCAGCAGCCTCCTGCTGGGCAAGAAGCTCGGTGCCGTCTTCCGGGTATAGACATAGACGGACGGATCCACTTGGTCCGCAGCTGGATAAGGAATTCCAGCTGAGAAATCCGGCCGCCGTTTCGGGGAGCAACCAGCCGCGCGGCATAATGAAAGGCAAACAATAAAATTATCATATATTAATCATATAGGCTTTGCCCGTAGCGTACTTTTCTATTTATCATTTAATTGTATAAAGGGAATAGATGCGCAAAGGTTTATCCATTTCAATCCGCTTGGGCCATATCCTGTTGGCGGGCGGTTGGATGGGCTGGGCAGGGACGCCGACTGCCTGGGGACAATTGCGGATCGAGGTCATCGCCGCCTACAACCTGGTCGTGGATTCCAACGTGGAGTCGCCCTCGACCTATGCGCCGCGCGCGGCCTATCTGGGGGCGACGTACCACAACGACGGAACGAACGCGCTGACGGACGTCTGGGCGTATATCGGCGACTACGCGGCCGGCACGCCGGGGACCTATCCGAGCCGGGCGCATCCGCCGCTGAACGGCCCGTTGCCGGGCGACGAATTCGCCCTGACGCACGAGGGCGGGGCGCTGGGGGCGGCGGATGCGACGCGTTATCTGGGCACGATCGAACCCGGCGGTTCGGTGACGGTCTACTGGCTGGTCAGCTATCCGAACCTGGACGAGGACGGCCAGACGGTGACGGGCGGAATCAAGCCCGACGACGACCTGTGGCTGCGATATGACGTCTGGGGCACGGCGCGGGACGGCGCGACGCCGCTGGAGGAATCCCAGACGCGCACGGTGACGATGCGCAACGAGATTTCGGCGATGGCCAACAAGATCTTTCCGAACGGCGCCAACAAGGTGCCGCAGGAATACCTGGACCTGCTGCAGCTGTACGAGCCCTCGTGGACGAACACGGCGGACGACGGCACGCCGGGCACCTCCATCTCGACCGAAGGCGTCTGGTACGACCTGGGCAACGTCGGCGCGGGGTTCGACAACGACGGCGACCTGATCCCCGACCGCAACGCGTGGCTCCAGCCGGTGGGCGACGCCGGCCTGTTCGATCCGTCCTGCTTCCGCCTCGTGCACACCTATGCGCTGGTGATCGTGAAGCTCAACGACGGCACCGAGCAGATCCTCCAGGCCGAGAACCAGCTGTACTTCCAGAACCTGCCGGACAACAACCGCGGGGCGGTGGGCTACGTGCGCTACGAATTCCTGAGCCTGCGGGGCGGCTGCGCGAGCATGCTGACGCCCTACCAGGAAGTGGCCTCGGGCTACGACAACGAGAAGTTCAACGGCGACTACGGCGCGACGCTGGGGCAGGGGCTGTCCAGCGGCACCTCGCGCGTGGACATCGCCAAGTCGGCCGAACCGGCGACGACGCGGGCCGGCAGCAACGTCGTCTATTCGATTTCCTACACCAACTCCGGCACGGTCAGCGTGGGCCGGCCGGATCTCTACCTGCCGCTGGTGCTGCAGGATTCCGTCCCGGACGGCACGACGTACGTGGCGGGCAGCGCCACCAACGGCAACGTCGCGCCCGCGGGCGCGGGCTACGTCGTGTACTACTCGACCAACCACGGCGCCTCCTGGACCGCCGTCGAGCCCGTGCCGGCCTCGGCCGTGACGGACGTCCAATGGTGGCTGAGCGAGCCGCTGGCCAGCGGCGAAGCGGGCCTCGGCTCCTTCGCCGTGACGGTCGCCGATCCGTTCACCAACGCGAGTCCGATCGTGGAGAACGTGGCGGGACTGAGCCTGGGCGACACGCTCCCGTTCGCGACGAATTCCACCACCACTTTCATCCAGGGCGTCAACGCGCTGGGCGACCGGGTCTGGCGCGACGACGGCGCGGGCGGCGGCCTGCTGGGCAACCAGGCGCAGGACGGCGCCGAAACGGGAATCACCGGCGTGACGGTTCGGCTGTACTACGATCTCGACGGCAACGGCGTCGCCGATCCCGGCGAGCCGCTGGTCGGCACGACGGAAACGGATGCGACCGGCACCTACGGGTTCGCCGACCTGCCCGACGGCGACTATGTCGTCGCGGTGGACGCCGCCGACGCGGAGCTGCCCGCGGGCTACACGCCCACCACGCCGACGACCTGGGCGATCGATCTGGACGCGGCGCGGGCCAATGCCAACGCCGTGACGAACCTGACCGCGGACTTCGGCTTCGCGCCGGCGTTGACGCTCGAAAAGACCTTGGTCAGCACCAACGCCTTCCGCGAGGGGCAATACGCGACCTACCACCTGACGGTCTCCAACAACCTGCCCGGCGACGGCACCGGCAACGGCACGCTGGCGACCTACACGGCGTGGGCGACGAACGGCGGGGCCGGCGCGACCGAATGGCTGAACTATCCCGCCGCCTACACGCCGCCGGGGCCCGACGGCATCTACGCCTCCAACCAGTTCGCCGCCGCGTCGAAACCCTTTGGCCTGACGAATTTCCCCGTCGGCGTGCAGAACGGCGGCGTCAGCAACGTGGCGCTGCTGATGCCGATCGCGGTTACTCCAGGGTTCGATTCGGACGACACGCTGGAAATCCAGGTCGACCGGATCGCGCCGGCCGCGCGGATCTATACGCAAACTTATCTGGCGACCAGCCTGGCCAGCGGCACGTGGACGATTCCGATGACCGGCACGTTCGCCTGGGCGTGGGCGGATTTCGCCACGAATTATTCAGTGAAACTGATCGCGTCGAAGAACGCCGGCGCGGCGGGCACGGGCTGGCTGCAGGTGGACGCGGTGGGCTTCCGGATCCAAAGCGACCAGATCACAGGCGTGGCCAGCTCGCTGAACACGCTGCAGCCCGTGCCGCTGACGGACCAGTACGACGCCGATCTGATGGAATTCGTGTCCGCCGTCCCGCCGCCGACGACCGCGGCGACGGCCGGCGTTTGGCCGGATACCGCGGGCACGCTGACCTGGAGCGACGTCGGCCCGATCTATCCCGGCGGCACCTCGACGGTCGCGGTGACGTTCAAGCTCCGAGAACCGCATTTCAGCACCGAGACAGAAGCGATCAACGCGGCGTGGGTCACCAACGCCCTGATCCAGAGCGGCCTGCCCGCCAACGGCGCGACGAGCACCGTGTCGCGAATCCTGGCGCCCGCGGCGACCCTCGGCGACACCGTCTGGCGCGACCTGAACGGCGACGGCGTCCAGAATGAAACGAACATGGGCATCGCCAACGTGGCGGTCTCCCTCACGCCGCCGGCGGGCATCGATCTGGGCAACGGGCCCGGCGCGGCCGTCACGAACTGGACCGACGCGTCCGGCTTCTACCTGTTCGAATCGATCCCGCAGACGGGCGTCTACACGGTGCGGGTCGTGACGGCGACGCTGCCGGGCGGCGCGGGCGTGAACACCTACGACGAGCGCGGCGCGTACGACAGCACGGCGGCGGTCTACCTCGACGTCTACGCCGCGACCAACGGCACCAACAACCTCCACCTGACCACGGATTTCGGCTACCAGACCCAGACGACCATCGAAGGCACGCTCTGGCACGACTGGGACCGGGGCGGCGAGACGAACCGCGAGGCGGGCGAGGATTGGCTGACGAACGTGACGGTCTACCTCTGCGCGAGTCCGTCGCCGTGCGGCCCGGGAGCGTCCATCGCCACGAACGCGACGACCACCAACGGCTTCTTCCGCTTCGTGGGCAGCTACACGGGCAGCTACACGGTGCTGGTCGCGACCAACACCGGCATGCTGGGCGAAGGCGCGTGGAACCTGTCGTGGGACACCGACGGCACCAACACGCAAAACCACGTGGGCGTGACGGTCGTCAGCGGCGGCGTGGCGCGGGCGGACTTCAGCTACTGGCGTGGCGGCAGCTACGCGCTCGGCGACACGGTGTTCTACGACTGGGACGGCAACGGCGTCCAAAGCAACGCGTTCGAGGAAGGCATTCCCGACGTGACGGTCTACCTGTACGAGGACGCCGACGGCGACGGCACGGTGGACGTCGGCGTGGATGCCTTCATCGCTTCGGCCGTCACGGCCAGCAACGGCGTCTACCTGTTCACGAACCTGTTCGCCACCAATACCTACCTGGTCTACGTGGACCGCACCGATCCGGATCTGCCGGGAAGCTACGCGGTGACCGGCGACCCGTGGGGTGCGCTGGACGCGCGCAGCGTCGCGACGATCACCAATGCCAGCCGCCTGGACCAGGATTTCGGTTTCCAGCCGACCGGCTCGGGCTCGATCGGCGACCTCGTCTGGAAGGACCTCAACGGCGACGGTCTCCAGTCCGGCGCACAGGAGGCGGGCATTTCGAACGTGCTGGTGAGCCTCTACGCGGACTTCGACGGCGACGGAATCTACGTCCTGCTGCAGACGACGAACACGAGTTCGGCGGGCGCCTATCTGTTCTCCGGGCTGCCCGCCGGCGCCTACCGCGTCGCGGTGGATGCGGCGGACGCCGATTTGCCGGCGGGTCCGTTCGGAAATGTCTATTATCCCACGACGGCGACGTCGGTCGACGTGGTCCTCGGGGGCGGCAACGCCTATCTGGACGCCGATTTCGGCTTCGCGCCGTACGGCGCGATCGGCGACACGGTCTTTTGGGACGCCAACCGCAACGGCACGCAGGATTATTCCGAAGAGGGCGTGGCGGGCGTGGAGGTGCGGCTCTACGCCGACGCCAACGGCAACGGCGTCTACGATCTCGGCGAAACGCTGGTGACCAACGCGACCACCGACGCCGCCGGCAACTACCTGTTCTCCGGCCTGCTGCCGGACGACTACGTCGTCTGGGTCGTGACCACCAACGGTCCCCTGGCCGGCGCCGCCCAGACCGCCGACCCGAATTCGGACGGCTATGCCTGCGCCGACGTCAACAACGTCGTGCCGTGCGACGACCAGTACGGGCTGGCCCTGGGCAACGGCCAGAACTTCATGGGCGCGGACTTCGGCTATGCGCCGCCGGGCGTGATCGGCGACCGGCTGTGGGTGGATACGGACGACGACGGCGTGCAGGATCCGGGCGAGAACGGCATCGCCTACGTGTCCGTGGTGCTGTGGTCCAACGGCACGGCCGTCGCGACCAACGAAACCGACGCGGACGGCTACTACTACTTCAGCGATTTGCCCGACGGCACCTGGAGCGTCACGGTGCTGACCAACGACGCCGATTTCCCGCCGGGCCTGGCGCAGACGTTCGATCCGGACGGAATCCTGGACGACGCCGGTTCCGCCATCGTGATTTCCGGCGGCGTCGTGACGTCCGTCGGCGGCGCGCCGTGCACGAACTGCGATCTGGCGATCGATTTCGGCTACCGCTACTCCGGCAACAACAGCCTGAGCGGCACGATCGGATTCGACGCGGCGCCCTACGACGGCGTGCTGAACGGCACGAACGCCAGCGGCCCGGCGACCAACGAAGTGCCCTACGCGGGCGTGCCGGTCTACCTGTACCTCTGGAACGACGACGGCGACGGGATCGTCGAGCCCGGCGAGACCGTCGCGGTCGCTTCGACCACCACGGCCACCAACGGCGATTACGCCTTTACGGGGCTGCCCGCGGGCGACGGCGACGACCGCTACGTCGTGGCCAGCGCCGCGCCGGAAAACTACCTGAAGCTGACGACCACCAACGGCTCCATCGCGGGCGCGTCCGTGGTGGAAACGACGAACGCGCAGGGCAGCACGGTTTCCGCCTATCTGACGGTGCCCGTCGCGCCGGCCATCGTCGGCATGGACTTCGCGTACCGCTCGACGCGCAACTACGACTACGGCGACCTGCCCGAAAGCTACGACACCTTGCTGCCGGGCGGCGCGCGGCACGTCGTGGTGTCCTCGAACCTGTATTTGGGGGCGACGGTGGACGTCGAAGCCAACGGCCAGCCGGCCGCGGGCGCGGACGGCGACGATCTGGGCGGGGCCGACGACGAGGACGGCGTGGAACTGCTCGGCGTTTGGCAGGACGGGGCCGCCGGGGGCACCCTGGAAGTCGCGGTCGGCGCGGGCACGGGCTGGCTGGTGGGCTACTTCGATTTCAACGGCGACGGCGACTTCGCCGATTTCGGCGAATTGGCGATCAACCAGGCCGCGTCGTCCACGGGCGGCACGAACGCCGACGGCGTCTACGCGATTTCGGTGGACGTGCCGCCGGGCACGATCAACGCCGCGACGACCACGGCGCTGAACGCGCGCTTCCGCCTGTTCCCGGCCGCGCCCGCGCTGCCGGAACTGGCGTTCGCCGGCACCGCCGCGAACGGCGAGGTGGAAGACTACGCCTGGAACATCCTCGGCAGCATCGGCGACTACGTCTGGGACGACCTGGATGCCGACGGCGTGCAGGAAACGAACGAGCCGCCCTTGGCCGGCGTGCGCGTGTTCATCGACCTGGACGCCGACGGGCAGTGGGATGCCGCCGAACCGGCCGCGCTGACGGCCACCAACGGCTTCTACAGCATCGGCGGCCTGACGCCCGGCACCTACGCGGTGCGGGTGGACACCAATACGCTGTCGCTGGGGCTCGTGCCCACCTGGGACCGCGACGGCATCGGCACCAAGCATCTCGCGTCCGTGACCCTGCTGCAGGGCGAAGTGATCCGCGACGTGGATTTCGGCTACCACATCGCCATCGCGGACATCGCCGTCCGGAAGACGGCCGACACGAACGTCGTGAACGAAGGCGGCACCGTGGTTTTCACCGTGTCGGTCACCAACCGCGGCCCCGACGAGGCCGAAACGATCGTGGTCGGCGACCTGTTGCCGGCGGGATTGACCTACGTTTCCGACAATCCGAGCCAGGGCATCTACGACGACGGCACGGGCGAGTGGGACGTCGGCACCTTGGCCGTGTCCAACGGCGCCACGCTGGAGATCGAGGCCACGGCGGACCTCGGCACCGGCGGCTGGACGATCACCAACGTCGCCAGCCTGATCGAATCCATGCCGGTGGATCCGAATCCGTCCAACAACGTGGCCGCGGCCGCGGTGACGGTGCGCGGGGCGGACCTGCAGGTGCGCAAGACGGCGGACAACCTCCGGCCGGACGAAGGCGATCCGGTCACCTTCCGGATTTCGGTGACGAACCTGGGGCCGACGGAAACCACGGGCGTGGTCATTTCCGATCCGTTGCCGTCGGGCGTGACCTATGCGTCCCATCTGGCGAGCCTGGGGTCCTACGACGACGGGACGGGCCTGTGGACGGTGGGCGCGCTGGGCGTGGGGGCCGGCGCGTGGCTGGACGTTTCGGTCACGGTCGACGTCGGCACCCTCGGCACGGTGATCACCAACGTGGCGGCGGTGTCCGCCCAGGACCTGCCCGACCCGGTGGCGACCAACAACTCCGCGGCCGTGCGGATCTACGTGCCGCCGCTGGTGCTGTACAAGACCGCCAGCCCGACGGGCATGGTGCAGCTGGGCGACACGATCACCTATACGGTCGTCGCGACGAACATCGGCCCGTGGGCGCACACGAACGTGACGATCGAAGACGTGGTGCCGGCGGGCACGATCTACGTGCCGGGCAGCGTGGCGTTGACGCCCTATCCGGCGCGCAGCAACACGCTCGAATCCGTCCGCGACGAATTTTCCGCGCGGACCTACACGAACCAGAACGGCGAACTGGCCTGGAGCGGCGGCTGGCAGGAAGGCGGCGAAAGCGACGGGCCGACCAACGGCCACGCGCAGGTGCTGGCCACCGGCTGGGCCAGCCTGGGCCTGTCCCGGTCCCTGGCGCGCTCCGCCGACCTGTCGCTGGCCGAAAGCGCGGAGCTTTCCTTCACGATCCGGCAGACGACCACGACGCGGACGAACAACGTCCGCGACGAGTTCGGCGCCGCGGCCTACACCAACAGCAACGGCACGCAGTCCTGGTCCGGCAACTGGATCGAAACCGGCGACGACCTGTCCGCCACGACGGGGGACATCCTGGTCTCGGGCGGGCAGCTGTCCTTCTCCGGCCTGGAGGCCGCCGACGAGATCGGTCGCTGGGCGTCCTTCGCCGGCAACACGAACGCGACGCTTTCGTTCAGCTACGTCGGCTCGGGCCTGTCGGCCACGCGTTCGATGAACGTCTACGTGCGCTCGAACGCGACCGACTACCTGCTGGCGAGCTACACGTCCGCCGGTTCCGGCACGGCCAGCCTGGACCTGATGCCGTACCTGGCCGCCTCCAATCGGATCGTCTTCCGCGCGGGCGGCACGGACTGGGCCAGCCAGAGCTTCACCCTGGACAACGTGAACGTGGCGCTGTCCCGGCCGATGCAGACGACGCTGGACAACGCCTACGTCGAGGTGTCCACCAACGGCGCCGACTGGACCACGCTGTTCTACGCCAACGGCAACGTCGCCGGCACGGTGGCCACCAACGTCGATTTGACGGCGTACCGGAGCCCGCAGACGACCGTGCGCTTCCGCACCACGGGCTACACCAACGCCGGCGCGCAGCTGTGGTTCGACGACGTGGACGTCGAGCTGTCCAAGGTGCCCGGCGCGGAGGAGCTGGGCGATCCCCCGACGCTCCTGTCCGGCTGGCTGCTGGGCACGAACGAAGGCCTGCGGATCACCTACGACGTGGTCGTGGACGCGGAGACCTTCACCACCCAGATCGTCAACGTGGCGTCGGCCACGAGCGACCTGCAGCCCGATCCGGTCTGGGCCTCGGCCACGACGCGGGTGGATCTCGTCGGCGTCCAGATCGGCGATCGGGTCTGGTTCGACCTCGACAAGGACGGCATCCAGGATCCCGGCGAAACCAACGGCATCGCCAACCTGACGATGCACCTGATGCGCACCAACGGCGCGCTCGTCCAGACCGTCCTCACCGACGAGGACGGCAACTACCTCTTCGCGCAGGTCGTGCCGGGCACCTATTTCGTCCGGGCGGTCCTGACGAACGTGTCGGAAGCGGTGACGGCGTCCCCGCGGGCGCAGGGCGGCGACGCGGCGTTGGACAGCGATTTCACGACGAACGTCGTCGCCGGCGCGCGCTACGCGGACAGCCTTGCCGCGGAGTATCCCGACGGCACCGTCGATCTGACCGTCGATCTGGGTCTCATGCTGGCGAGTTCCACCCGCGCCGAAATCGCCGAGGTCTGGGGCGAGTGGACGGGCGATCAAGGCCGCGTGGCGTGGCGGACGAGTTCGGAATGGGGCACCGCCGGGTTCTGCGTGTATCGCGTGGATCCGGAAAGCGGCTTGGAAACGCGCCTGAACGCCGGGCTCGTGACCGCGGCCTTCCGCGAGGACGGCGCCATCTATGAACTCGTCGATCCGGCGGCAGTCGCGGGCGGGGCGGGCACCTACCGTCTCGAGGAAGTCGAATTGTCCGGTGCCGCGCTGGATCTGGGCGTCCACGCGGTCGCGTTCGGGCCGCCGCCGGCCTTCGCCCCGGCGGCGCGCGCCGCGGCCCGGGCTCCGCGCCAGGCCGTCGTCAAACTCGCGGCGCCGAAGTTGGCCGGGCCGTCGGCCGTGCTGAAGGCGACTTGGCGCGCCGAAGGCGTCTATGCGCTTGCGCTGGCGGACGTCGCCGCCGGGATGGGGCGCGATCTCGAAGACGTCCGCGCGCGGGCGGCCGCCAACGAACTGGCGTTGTTCGCGCCCGCCGGCCCGTTGCCCGCGCTCTACGACGCCGCTCGGGACCGGCTCGTGTTCCATGGGCGGGCGACGGACGATTGGTACGCGCGCGACAACGCGGTGCGGATTTCCATCGGCGCCGGCGCGGCGCTGCCGCGCCGCGAACCGGGCGCGACGGACGGCGCATCCGTCCTGCCGGTCCAGATGCGCTTCGAGGAGGATCGGTATCCGTTCGATTCCGCGGCCACCCGGCCCGAGGACTTCTATTACTGGGACTACGTGCTGGCGGCCACGAACGAAACGCCGACGTCGGTGCGCACCTTCGCGCTCGATCTGGCCGGCGCGGCCGGCGACGTCGCGCTGGCCGTGCGCCTGCAAGGCTGGTCGGCCACGGCCGCCGATCCGGACCATCGGGCGGAGTTTTTCTTCAACGGCGAGCCGGTGGGAGCCATTTCGTTCGACGGCCAGGACGTCGCGCGGGCGGAACTGGTCTTGCCGCTCGCGGCGATCCGGTCCGGCCCGAACGAACTGGCGGTCAAAGGCGTCCTGCAGCCGGGCCGTTCGCACAGCTATTTCGTCGTGGATTGGATCGAAGCCGCGTTCCGGCGCGAACTGGTTCCGCCGGCCGCCGGCACGGCGCATTTCCGCGCGGGCGGAGCCGCCGCCGTCTCCGCCGCCGCCTTTGCGGAGCCGCTGGCGTTCGCGCTTCCCGAAGCGGGTCCGCCGGTCTGGATCGCCGACGCCGACGGCCAACTGCCCCACAAGGCCTGGGTGCCCGTGGCGTCGTCGGACGAACGCTTCGCCGTCGTCGAAGCGGAGGCGGTGCCCGTCCTGCCGCTCGAAGCCGTGAACGCCGCGCCGTGGTTCCTGGCCGAAACCAATCGCGTGGACTATCTGGTGCTGACGTCGCGCGAACTGGAAACGGCCGCGCAGGAACTGGCGGACTACCGCGCGGGGCAGGGCCTGCGCGTCGGCGTGGCGACGTTCGAGGACGTCTGCGATTGGCTGACGGGGGGGCTGCGCACCCCCGCGGCGATTCCGGAGTTGCTCGCCTATGCGCAGGCGACCTGGGCCGAGGCCCCGTGGCTGCTGGTGTTGGCCGGCAACGGGCACTACGACTATCTCAATGCCATCAACGCCGAGCCCAACCACGTGCCGCCGCTGCTGCGGGAAACGATCGACGGCCTGTTCGCGGCCGACGGGTTGCTGGCCGATGGCGACGGCGACGGCGCGCCGGACGTGGCCGTCGGCCGGCTGCCCGCGCTGACCGCCGCGGATTTGGCGGCGATGATCGCCAAGATCCAGGCCCATGAGCAGGGCTTCGGGGAAGCGTGGCAGGGCGAATGGGTGTTGGCGTCCGACGCCGCCGACGCCGGCGCAGGCGATTTCCGCGCCGCCAACGACCGGCTCGCGGCGCTGGCCGGCGACCGGCATCCGGTGGCCGCGCGCGTCGATCTGGATGTCCAGGCCATCGCTCCCGCCCGCGCGGTTCTGACCAACCGTTTCGCGAAGGGCGCGGGTTTCATCCACTACACCGGCCACGGCGGGCGCGACAACTTCAGTTCCCGGAAACTGCTGACGGGCGCGGACGTGGCCAAGATGGTCAATCCGACGCGTCCGCCCGTCGCCGTGGCCTTGAGCTGCTTGGTCGGGCGCTACGAAGCGCCCGGCGTGAACAGCCTCGGCGAACTCCTGCTGCGCCGGTCGGGCGGGGGCGCCGTCGCCGTCTGGGGGCCGTCGGGGATGTCGCGCAACGATCCGGCCGCGGAATTGGGCGAAGCTTTCTACCGCGCCGTGCTGCAAGAGGGCGTCGGCACGCTCGGCCCCGCCATTCTGCGCGCCCAGCGGTCGCTGGCCGGCGACCGGTTCTCCGCCGACACGTTCGCCATCTACAATCTGCTGGGCGATCCGGCCCTGCGCGTCGCCAACAACGCCGGCGAGTTTTCCGCAACCGACTCTTTCGCCCAGTGGCGGTGGGAACGGCTGGCGCCGGCCGAACTGGCCGCGGCGGAATTCGACCCGGCTGCGCCGGGACTGTTTGCCGAGTACGCGCTGGGCGACGCGGAACCCCTCGAAGCCGAACTGCCGGAATTCGGCTATGCGCTGCCCGAAGAGGGCGCGGAAGACGGCTTCATCCTGCGCTGGAAGCGGCGCATCCGGCGGGCCGACGTCGAATACCGCCTGTTCCTCTCGCCCGATCTGGAAGGCTGGTCGGACGATCCGGCCCGCCTCGAGGAAGTCGGCGCCGATCCCGATCCGGACGGCGTCATGGAAACCGTGCGCACCCGCGTGAAACGCGGCGCAGCCGAACGCACGTTCCTCGGCATCCGCGCCAAGAAGAAGTAGCCTCGCCGGCAAATCGCCGGCTCGCCGTCCGCTTTCCCAGCTCCGGGAGTCTGAATTCACGCGGGAGCACGCGATACGTCACACGGGGCAAAAATATTAATAATATCATAATAATAATTGTCAATCCATTGACATAATTATATGCTACTACCTAATAGTAAAATAGATGGGATATTAATAATATCATAATAAATATTCGAATAATTGGTTGAAAATGGCCCAATATCGCCCTATTTTAACAATGTCTAACAGAATCCTAACAATCTTCTGTTGGGCACGGGATGAAGATGAGGCGAGCGATCCACAGCGTAACCCCGACGAGGCATCTGATCCGGATGCTGGGGATCGGCGCTTGGATCTGCGCGGGGGCGGGGGTGGGTGTCGCAAGCGCTCCGGCGGGGGCACCGGCGGCGGGGTGGACGGATGTTGCCGAGGTGCGGGGCGTCTGGGAAGAAAACGAAGGGCGCGTGGTTTGGCGGACAGGCACCGCCTGGGGTTCCGCGGGATTCCACGTGGTTCGGATCGATCCGATTTCGGGCGCCGAAACCGTTCTGAACGAAACGCTGCTGCCGTTCGCGTTCCATGATCCCGCCGCCGCCTATGCGGTGACGGATCCCGAAGCGGTCGCCGGCGGCCAAGGCCTGTATCGAATCGCGGAAACGACCCTGGCCGGCGAAACCAACGATCTGGGAACGTTCGCGGTTGAATTCGCGCCGCCGCCGAAGGCCGTGCGGGCCGCGGCGCCGAAAGCCGCGTTGCCGAAAACGGTCGGGCCGGCCGACGCGCTGAAAGTGCGGGTGCGCACGGAAGGCATCTATGCCGTCGCGCTCGAATCCGTCGCCGCCGGCCTGGGAATCGAGACCGCGGCCGCGCAGGCGCTGGCGGCGGAAGGCTTGCTGCAGCTGACCTGCCAGGGCCGGCCGGTCCCGGCGCTCCACGACGCGGCGCGCGGCCGACTGACGTTCTTTGGCCAGGCCTCCACGAACTGGTACGCGCGCGACAACGCCTACGTGATCCGGGCCGCGGCCGGCGCGGCCATGCCGCGCCGCGCGCCGGGCGCGGCGGACGGCGTCGCGGCGTTGCCCACGGCGATCCGTTTCGAGGACGACGTGTTCGCGTTCAACGGCGCGGTGGAACGTCCGGCCGACTACTACTACTGGAACTTCGTCGTCGCTGCCGTCGATCCCGCCACCAACCGCGTGGATTTTCCGTTCGCGCTGGAAGGCTACGCCGGCGGGGCGCTGACGCTCAAGGTGGACGTGCAGGGCTGGTCGAAGACCACGACCCGCAATCCCGACCACCGCGCGGAATATTATCTGAACGGCACGCTCGTGGGCACGAACGCCTTCGACGACCAGCTCGCGGCGACGGCGACGCTGGCGATTCCGGCCGGCGTGGCCGCCAGCGGCGCCAACGTGCTGACGGTGCGCGGCGCGCTGACCAACGCAAGCCAGTACAGCTATTTCGTGGTGGACGGTTTCACGGCGGAATACGTCCGGCAGCTGGTCCCGGGCGCGGGCACCGCGTTCGTGCGCGCCGGCGGGGCCGCCGCGGTCTCCGCCGCCGCCTACGCGGAGCCGCTGGCGTTCGCGCTGGATGCGGCGGGCAATCCGACCTGGATCGCGGACGAAAACGGCGGCTTGCCGGAGAAGGCCTGGGCGACCGCGTCCACGAACGAGCGGTTCGCGGTGGCCGAAGCGGCCGCGGTACCGTGTCTGGCGCCGGAACCGGCGGCGGCCGACGCCTGGTTCCTGGCGGAAACGAACCGCATCGACTATTTGGTGCTGACCTCGCGCGCCCTGGCGCCGGCGGCGCAGGAATTGGCGGACTACCGCGCGGGCCAAGGCCTGCGCGCGGGCGTGGCGATCTTCGAAGACGTCTGCGACCTGCTGGCCGGCGGCCTGCGCACGCCGGAGGCGATTCCCGCCTTGGTGCGCTACGCGGCAGCGACGTGGGCGGAATCGCCGCGGATGCTGGTGCTGGCCGGCAACGGGCACTACGACTTTCTCGAATCGATGGGCACGGAACCCAACCACCTGCCGCCGCTGCTCCGCCAGACCTACGACGGGCTGTTTTCCTCGGACGAACTGTTGGCGGATGCCGGCGGCGACGAGCTGCCCGACGTGGCGGTGGGGCGCCTGCCGGCCTGCACCGCGGCGGAACTGTCGGCGATGGTCGCGAAAATCCGGGCCTACGAGGCGGAAGCCGGCGCCGCCTGGCAGAACCAGCTGGCGTTCGCGAACGACAAGGCCGACGCCGCCGGCGACTTTGCGGCCTCCGTCGCGCGCTTCACGAACCTGGTGCAGAATCCGTTTTCGGTATCCGCCCGCGCCAATCTGGACGTGCAGGCGATCGCCCCCGCGCGCGCGGCGTTTCTGGGGGCGTTCAGCAACGGCGCGGGCGTCGTGCACTACACGGGGCACGGCACCAGCGTCAAGCTGAGCGGGCAGGGCTTGCTGACGGCGGCGGACGTCGGCGTCATGACCAACGCGCGCACGCCGTTCGCGGCAATGTTGTGCTGCCTGGCCGGCCACTTCGACGCGCCCGCGGTCAACAGCTTGGCCGAGCTGCTGATGCAGCGGGCGGCTGGCGGCGCGGTCGCGGTTTGGGCGTCGTCGGCCCTGCCGCTGAACGCGCCGGCGACGGATCTGGGCGAGGCGTTCTATCGCCGGGTGCTCCAGGAGCGCAAGGGACCGATCGGTCGCGCCCTGCTGGAAGCCCGACGCTCGCTGCCCGGCGACATTTTCACGAAAAACACTTTTGCGACCTACAACCTGCTGGGCGATCCGGCCCTGCGAATCCTCGGCAACGATCCGGCGACCGTCCCGGACACCGCGGCGCAGGTTTTTCTGGGCCGTCTTTCGCAGTCCTGCGATTTCACCCCGCGCGCCGCGACGGCCACGACGCTGCCGGCGGGACTGGCGATCAAGTTCACCTACGACGGCCAAGCGACGCCGCCGACGCTGCCGGGCAGCTATGCCGTGACGGCTTCCGTCGCCACGGCCTACTACGCGGGCTCCGCGACCGGCACGTTGGTCGTCGCCAAGGTGCCGGCGGCGGTGACGCTGGGGAATCTGCAGCAGACCTACGACGGATCGCCGCGCGTCGCCACGGCCGCAACCGACCCCGCAGGCCTGGCCGTGCGCTTCACCTATAGCGGCGACGCCAACCCGCCCACGGCGGCGGGCAACTACTGGGTCGTGGCCGCGGTGGACGATCCGGTCTGGACCGGCGGGGCCTCGGGCGTTCTGGCGGTGGCCAAGGCGTCGGCGGCGGTGACGCTGGGGGATCTGCGGCCGGTCTACGACGGTTCGCCGCGCGTCGCGACGGCCGTCACCGCGCCGGCCGGGCTGCCGGTCGTCCTGACCTACAACGGATCGTCGAACGCGCCGACGGATGCGGGGAGCTACGTCGTGACCGCGAAAGTGGTGTCCGCCTCCTACGTGGGCGCGGCCACGGGCACGCTGGTCGTGGAAAAAGCCGCGGCGACCGTGACCTTGAACGGCCTGGAACAGACCTACGACGGCACGCCGCGGGTCGTGACCGCCGCGACGGTGCCGAACGATCTGGCCGTGGATATCCGCTACGACGGCGCGTTCGGAGCGCCGACGGCCGGCGGCACCTATGCCGTGTCCGGCACGGTGTGCGATCCCAACTGGCAGGGCACGGCCAGCGGCGCGCTGGTCGTGGACCCGGCCGCGCAGGCGATCGATTTCCCGCCCATCGCGGACCAATGGACGACGAACGTGGTCCAGCTGGCGGCAACGGCGTCCAGCGGCCTGCCCGTGAGCTTCGCGGTGGCGGCCGGACCGGGCGTGATTTCCGGCGGGACGACGCTGACGTTCCTGGGGTCCGGCACCGTGTCGGTCGCGGCGGCGCAGCTCGGCAACGCGAACTGGGCGGCCGCGCCCGAAACGGTCCGCTCGTTCGCAGTCGCCTACGAGAAGCCCATTCCGGAACTCAGCGCGACGTTCGTCCGGGTGCGCGAAAACGGCGAAGGCCGCCTGCACGTGCGACTGCGCAGCAAGCCGTCGGGCAGCCTCGTCGTATCCATGGCGCGCGTGGGCGGCAGCACGAACGTGGCGATCAAGGGCGCCGCGAGCCTGACGTTCAAGTCGACGACCTGGAACGTCTGGCAAGCAGTGACGCTGGCTGCGGCGAACGACCCGGATGGGGAAAGCGAGACGGCGATGTTCCGGATTTCGGCCTCGGGCCTGTCGGACGTGCTCGTGACGGCGGCGACGCTGGACGACGACATCGGGCCGAACCTGGCCCTGGCGTCCGGCGGCGCGACGATCGCGGGAACGCAGACAACGAGCGTGGCGTGCGCCATCGACGGCGTGCACACCTCGGCGACGGCCGTGGCCACCGCGACCTGGACCTCCGCGCCGCCCGGCACCCTCGTGCTGGACCTGAAAGGCACCTCGATCCTGTCGCGCGTGCGGATCCTCAATCCGGACTGGACCGTCGCCGCGCAGCGGTATCGCCTGGAGGGGTCGCGCGACGGCGCGGAATGGACGCTGCTGGCGGACGCCGGAACGGAGGATCGCCGCGGATGGGACGAATGGGGAGTAAACGGCGTGGCCCGCTATCTCCGCTTCACGGCGCTGTCCAATTCCGCGAGCCCGGCTGTCGGCATCGCCGAGTGGGAAGTATTCGGCACGCCGTGGAGCAAGGAACCGGCGGTCGTGGTGCTGGAGGAACTCGAACAGGTCTACGACGGCATGCCCAAGAAGCCTCGTGCCTTGACCGTGCCCGGCGATTTGGAAGTGGACATCACCTACGACGGGGCGTCCGCCGAACCGGTGGCGGCGGGCACGTATGCCGTCGTCGGCACGATCAACGACGACGTCTACCAGGGTTCGGCCACGGGCACGCTGACGATCCTGTCGACGACCGATTTGTTCGAAAACTGGATGATGGACGATCTCCGCCTGGCGCCGGAAGCTCCCGAATACGCCCCGGACGGGGATGCAGACGGCGACGGCGCGACCAATTGGGAAGAATTCCTGGCGGACACCGATCCCGCCGATCCCGGCGAGCGGCTGGAATTGCGGGGCGAATTCGTTTCCGCCGCGCAGGCCGGCGCCGACACGGGGGAAATCCGGTTCACGTTCCCGGCCAGCCCCGACCGCTACTACCAGCTCGAAACCTGCACCGATCTGGTCGGCGGCGCGCGGGAAGTCGTCGATTTGGGCTGGGGCGTGCCGGGCATGGCCGTCACGAACCGCGCGCCGGGCACGTGGTATGCCACCGTCCGCGTGTTGCTGCAAGAACCCTAGCGGCCGCCCGCGCGCTGCGCTCCGCGGGGTTGGACGGGGGCTGGCTCAGGCGCCGAGCACTTCGCGGATCTTGGCGTCGAGTTCGTCGCGCGTGAAGGGCTTGCGGACGAAGGGAAGCTGGGGATCGAGAATGCCGTTGCGGGCGATGACGTCGGCGTTGTAGCCGGACATGAACAGCGCGCGCAGGCCGGGCCGCAGGTCGGCCAGCGTCCGCGCGAGATCGCGGCCGTTCAAGCCGGGCATGACGACGTCGGTCAGGAGCAGATGGATGGGACCGGGATGCTCCTTGGCCACCCGGATGGCGTCGGCGGGGGTATGGGCGGCCCGGACGACGTAGCCGAGACTGGACAGCATCTGGGCCGCCACCGCGAGAATGGCGGGTTCGTCCTCGACCAGCAGGATGGTTTGGGCGCTGGGCGCCGCCGCCGGAGCGGGGCTCGGCGCGGCAACGACGGGGGCTTCCGCCACCGCGCGCCGGGGCAAATAGACGTCGACCGCGGTGCCTTGGCCGGGCGCGCTGGCGAGAGCCACGTAGCCGTCGTTCTGCTTGACGATGCCGTAGACCGTGGACAGACCAAGACCGGTGGAAGTGCCCTCCGATTTGGTCGTGTAGAACGGCTCGAACGCATGGGCCAGCGTTTCGGCGTCCATGCCGCAACCGGTATCGCGCACGGTGAGCCGGACGTATTCGCCCGGAACGGCGCCGGGATGGTCGGCGCAGAAGGCGGCGTCGAGCGTGGCGGCGGCGGTCGCAATCTCGATCCGGCCGGAACCCGCGATGGCGTCGCGGGCGTTCACGCACAGGTTGACCAGGATCTGGTCGATTTGGGTGGGATCGGCCTGGACGGGCGGGACGGCCTCGGCCGGCCGCCAGGCCAACTCGACGTTCTCGCCGATGAGCCGGCGCAGCATCTGGAGGGATCGATCCACGGTTTCGTTGAGGTCGAGCCGGCGGGGGGCGATCGTCTGCTTGCGCGCGAACGCCAGCAACTGGCGGGTCAAGGCGGCGGAATCGGTCGCCGCCCGGCGGATTTCCTCGAAGCTGGCGCGCACGGTGGGTGCGAGGGCCGGATCGGCCAATTTCATCTCGGCATGGCCGAGGATGACGGTGAGCATGTTGTTGAAGTCGTGGGCCACGCCGCCGGCGAGGCGGCCGATGGAATCCATTTTCTGGGACTGCTGGAGCTGGGCGGCCAGGCGCAACTGCTCGGAAACGTCGCGTTTGACGGCGACGTAGTTGACGATCTGGCCTTGGGCATCGAACACGGGCGAGATGACGGCTTCCTCGGTATAGCGCGCGCCGTCCTTGCGCTTGTTGACGAGCCGGCCCTTCCACGGCTGGCCGGAAGTCAGCGTGGCCCACATCCGGCGGTAGAATTCGGCGTCTTGGCGCCCGCTCTGGAGAACGCGCGGATTCTGGCCGATGGCTTCCTCGCGGCGATAGCCCGTCACCGCCTCGAAGGCGGGATTGACGTACTGGATGGCGGCTTGCGCGTCGGTGACGACGATGGAATCGGCGGACTGCTCGATGGCGGTGGCGAGGCGTTTCAGATCGGCTTCCGCGCGGTCGTGGTCCTCGAGGATGCCAAGCAGGGCGCGGCGGGCCTGGTTGCTTTCCTCCAGCAGCGCGCGCAGGCGCTCTTCCACGCGCTTGTTGGCCGTAACGTCCGCGGAAACGGTGGCAAACCGATTTCGACCCAGCGGCACCGCCGAGATTTGGAAATGCTTGTCCATGGGGGCGTAGTACGTCTCGAAACGGCACGGCGTGCCGGAAAGCGCGGTTTGCGCGTATTCCGCCAGAAACGGCGGCGGCGCGGCACGATACGTTTCGGAAGCCAGCTTGCCGACGGCTTCGTCGCGCGTCAGTCCGGTCAGCCGGCAGTAAGCCTCGTTGACGTCGGTCAAGCGGTAGTCCCGGGGGGTGCCGTCGGCGTCGCAAACCAGTTCGTGCAAGGCGACGATTTCATCCATGGAGGCGAAGAGCGCGCGCAGCTTCAGATCGTTTTCCCGCAAGGCTTCCTCCGTGCGCTTGCGGGCGGAAACGTCCACGTCGTTGCCGCGGTAGCCGCGCAGGACGCCGTCGGCATCCACGACCGGAATCCCGGAAGTGGAGACCCAGACGACGTGGCCGTCTTGGGCGACGACGGCGTTCTCGAAGTCCGTGAAGGTTTCGCGCCGGGCGAACGCGGCGAGCGCGGCCTGGCGGAAAGCTTCCCGCCCGGGTTCGGGATGCAGGTCGTAGAAATGTTTTCTTCCGACCAGTTCGTCGGGGCGATAGCCGAACACGGCTTCCGCAACGGGACTGACGTAGGTGAAGAGCCCTTGGGCATCTATCTCCCATGCGACCGTCCGGCTTTGGGCGGCGAGTTCCAGCAAGCGGCGCTCGCTGGCTTCCAGTTCGGCCTGCCGGCCGCGCAAGATGCGGCGGCTGGCGAACAGTTCGGCCGCCAGCAAAGCGAGGGCGAGGGCGATGGCGCCGAGAGCGGCGGGGACGGCCGCCTTGGCGGCGACGATCCACTTCCAGCGCTGGGCGTCGACGTCGAGGCCTACCAAAATGGGGCGGTCTGCGTCGGGCGTGGCCACCGTGGCCAAGGCGCTGACCCACGTGCCCCACGGATCTTTGTGCGGGCCTTCGACGACGGGCGGCCCGCCGGCCAGCACGGAAAGCAGTTCTTCCGTCAGGTTGGTATAGACTTGTCCGGGAGGGGAACAGTCGGGCGAATCGTCGGGTTCGTTGTCGACGAGAAAGACGATGGACCCGTCGGGCCGGCGGGCCATGAGATAGGCAAACCGGCAGTCGGGCAGGGCGCGGCGAACGTCGGCGAGGCGCTCCTTGAAATGCAGATAGGGCGGAGTGCCGAGATCGGCCGGCGTGCCGGCCAGCGCGGCGGCGCGGTCGGGGCAGATCGAGGCGGCGACCATGCGGGCCTGCTGGAGCAGATCGGCGCGGAGCTGGCGGTCGGCGCGCAGGCCGGCGGCCCAGGAAGCGCCGAGCACGAGCGCCGCATAGGCGCTCCAGCGCGCCAGCCGGAATGCCCGCCGGGCGGTCACGGCGCGGGCTCTTCCGCGCTGGGATAGGGGATCGGTTCGCCCAGCCGCCGCGCGCGGACGTTGACCTCGCGCTTGAGTTCCGAGATGCGGCCTTCGCGGCCGAGCGTGGCCGCGTACCAGCGCCGCAGTTCGTCGAGTTGCCGGGCTTTTTCCCCTTCGGCTTGCTGCCGTTCGGAAACGTCGCGCACGCTGACGATGACGCCCTTGACGGCGGGCTCGGACAGGAAGCTTTGGCCGACGATTTCCACCGGGATCCAGCTTTGGGTTTTATGGACGTGGCGGCATTCGATGCGATGGGGCCGGTCCGGCTGGGCCACGGTGTCTTGGAACGCCTGGAGCGTGCGCGCCAGGTCGTCGGGGTGGATGACGTCGCGGAAGCTTTTGCCGATCAAATCCTCGGCCCGGAAGCCGCTGAAGGGTTCTTCGGCGGGGCTGACGTATTTCAGCGCGCCCGCGGCGTCGAGGACGGCGATGACGTCGGAGGAGTTCTTCACCAGCAACCGGAAGCGTTCCTCGCTTTCGCGGCGGGCTTCTTCGGCTTCCTTGAGCCGCGTGACGTCGAGCAGGACGCCGTTCCAGAGGATGGCGCCGGAAGCGAGCTTGCGCGGATTGGCGGAGGCGCGCAGCCATTTGGTCCGCCCGTCCGGCAAGGCGATGCGGAATTCCAGGCTCCAGCGCTCGAGCTTCTGCGCGGCCGCGGCGAGGGAATGCTCGAACAGCGCGTGGTCGCCGACGTGCATGCGGTCGAACAGCAGCCCGGTGAAATCCATTTCCGCGACGGACCGTTCGAACAGCGCTTCGCAGCCGGAACTCATGTAGGGCACTTCGAGCGCGCCGGTGCGCCCGGTCTGGAGCTGGTAGATGGCTCCGGGAATGTTGGCGGCGATGTCCTGGAGGCGTTCCAGGTTGATCCGCAGTTTTTCCTCGGCCTGTTTGTGTCCGCTGATGTCCCGGTCGATGCCGACGAAGCCGGCGGGCTGTCCTTGGTCGTCCGTGAAAACCGAAATGTGCGTTTCGGTCCAGAAGGTCTGGCCGTTGCGGCGCTTCTGGAGATGTTGGCCCTCCCAGTAGCCGCGGGCGAGCAGCTCGCGGCGGAACGTCGCTTCGTCGGGCGGATCGATCGCGCCGGCGAAGTTCCGGTAGGGCTTGAGAAGGACCTCGGCGGTTTTGTAGCCGTACATCCGTTCGGCGCCCGGTCCCCAGTACAGGATCCGGCCTTCGAGATCGGAAGCGACGACGGATTCCCGCACGCAGGCGAGCAGCTGCGCATGCAGGCGCAGGGGTTCGTCGGCGCTTTCCAGCGTCGGGGGGGGCGGTGGCTCCGGTGCGGCCGGATTGGTTGATGCGGACGAGTCCATGTCGATGCCCGCGGACGAAATGCCGGAATCGGCCCCGCCATCCGCCCGCTTGTTAGGAACAGATTAACCCGGCCTTGCGGCCGGGTCAATCGGCGAAAAAGACAAAATTTGCCGCGAGTCGGTCGGGGGCTAAGGTGCGGGCTTGAGCAATCCCATGAACGTCGCTTCGGCCCGTTCGATTTCGTCGCGCATGGACTCGTAGAGGGCGTTGTTTTCCTCCGACGGATCGGGGTCGGTGGCGATCCAGTCGGCCAGTTTCTGGCGGGCCAGATCCCGATCGGCCTTGGCTTCGTCGAGCGCGGTCTTCTGCTCGTCGGTCAGGGTTTCCTTCAAGGCGGCGATGGCTTTGTCGGAGGCGCGCAGAATGTCTTCCAGGGCGGCGATGAAGCGTTCCGGATTCACGTCGCGCGAAGCCCCGGCCTGGCCCAGGCGCGTTTGGCCGTCCGGATCGAGCAGGATGTAGGTCGGAAAGCCGCCGATTTCGTACTCCTGCAGCAGGCGGTTGTTGCGCTCGGCGAAGGCTTCGGGCACGAGCGCCTTGTTCTGCGGAAAATCGAGCCAGACCAAAAGGAATTTCTCTTTGGCATAGGTCTTCCAAGCTTCCTGCGAAAAAACCTGCCGGTCCATCAGGCGGCACCAGCCGCACCAGTCGCTGCCGGTGAAGTTGAGCAGCAGCGGCAGTCCGGTTTCCGCGGCCAGCGCCTTGGCGGCGTCGAGATCCATCGTCCATTCGCCGGGTACGGCGCCGGAGATCGCCGCGGGATAGGCGGGCGCCGGCGGAGCGGCCGGGGTTTCGGCGGGCGCTTCCGCGGGCGGGCCGGCGGGCGGGGGGGGCGTTTCGGGGCGCATCAGGAAGAACGCGGCCAGCACGACCAAGAGCACGACGGCGATGGTCCAAACGACGACTTGTCCGAATTTCATGCGAACCTCCACGGAACGGGGTGACCGATGCCGGAAAACCTACCCCCGCGCCCGGCCGGCGGCAAACGGAAAATGAGGCCGACCCAAACGTTCCTTTTATTCTGGACAAACACGTGAGCCCTGTGGCTCAATGCGCCGCTTTGTCCGGAAAACCATCATGCAAACCCGCCAAGCCACCATCGCCAACGCCCAGGGAATCCATTGCCGCCCGTCGGCCTTGATCGTCAAGGAATTCCTGGGCTATCCCGGCACGATCCGGATCACGAACGGCAACGGCTCGTGCGACGTCAGCTCGGTGATGCAGCTGCTGTCGCTGGAAATGCACCAAGGCAGCAAGGTGAAGATCGAAGTCATGGGCGAAAACGAAGTCGCCACGGCCGACCGGCTCGTCGAGCTGTTCCAGACCCACTTCGATTTCCCGCCGCTCTGAGGCGGGGGCTTTGTCGAACGAAACCGGGGCGGACGCAAGTCCGCCCGTTTTATTTCTCGAACGGGAACTTGTACTTCTTGAGCCCGAGCTCGTCG
>CALKWZ010000090.1 GCA_938003985.1 uncultured Verrucomicrobiota bacterium
GCAGCGGCACCGCCGGCGCTTTCGGCGGCTTGGCCGCGGGCGGCGGCGACGTCGGTTTCGGCGGAGGGACCGCCGCGACCACGGGCGCCGGCGCCGGCGGGGCCGGCGGCGGCAGCGTCACGCGGATGGACTTCTTTTCCTTGGCCGCTTCCTTCGCCGCGCGCTCCTGCGCGGCCATTTCCTCGCGGCGCCGCTTTTCGTCCGCCGCGCGGCGGGCTTCTTCGGCGCGGAGCCGCTCTTCGGCGGTCCGATGGGCCTGTTCCAGTTCCTGGAGGCGCCGCAGCTGGGCCTGCTGTTCGGCTTGCTGCTCTTTGCGCGCCGCTTCCTCGCGGGCGCGGCGCGCGGCCTCTTCCTGCTTGTGGACGGCGATGCGCTCTTCTTCGCGCCGGGCGAATTCCGCCGCCACCCGCGCTTCGGCTTCCGCCCGGGCGCGCGCCGCCACCTCTTCCCGCACGCGGGCGAGTTCCTCGGCATGGCGCCGGAGGACGTCTTCTTCGCGCGACGTATGTTCCGCCGCCAACTGCATGCGGCGGGCTTCCGCCTCCTGCATCAGGCGCTCGATTTCCTCGCGCGCCATGGCCACTTCGCGTTCCTTCGCCCGCAGCGCTTCCTCGAAATTGCGGCGGCGCGTTTCCGCTTCCTGGACCTTCTCCTCCATCTCCGCCCGCGCCTGGGCTTCCGCCTGCAGGCGGGCCGCCAGTTCGCTTTCGGCCTGCGCCCGGCGCTGGGCTTCCGTCTGGATCTTCCGTTCGGTTTCCGCGCGGACGCGGATGGCCTCTTCCTCGCGACGGGCCAATTCCTCTTCCAGCTGGAGCCGGCGCTGCTCTTCGGCGCGCAGGCGCTCCGCGGCGGCTTCGCGTTCCGCCCGTTCGGCTTCTTCGCGGACTTGGCGCTCGGCGGCCTCCTGGGCGCGCGCCTCGGCTTCGGCGGTGGCGCGCAGGACGACTTCTTCGCGGGCCTGGCGGGCTTCCTCTTCGCGGCGACGCAGTTCGGCCGCCAATTGGCCCACCTGCTCTTCCGCCTCGCGGATCTTGCGGTCGGCCTCGGCGCGGAGCTGGCGCTCGGCGTCTTCGCGGGCCTGGCGTTCGGCGGCCTGCTGCGCGCGGAACGCGGCTTCCTCCGCCGCGCGGGCTTCGGCGGCCTCGCGGGCCAGCGCCACTTCCCGCTCCTTCTCGCGGAGCTGCTCTTCCAGCTTCCGGCGGCGCTCTTCCAGCTTCTGGGCCTCCTTTTCGACGGCCGCGCGGGCCTTGCGTTCTTCTTCCGCGCGCCGCTGGTGCTCGGCTTCCATTTCCGCGCGGCGTTCCGCTTCTTCGCGGGCCTGCGCTTCGGCCTCTTCGCGCGCGCGCCGCGCTTCTTCCGCGCGCCGCGCCATCTCGTTTTCCAGCTCGACGAGGCGCTCTTCGGAAATCCGCACCTTCAGCTCGGCGTCCTCGCGCGCCTTGCGCTCCGCCGCGCTCTGGGCCTGCAGTTCGGCCTCCACCTGGGCGCGCCGTTCCGCTTCCTCCCGGGCGCGGCGTTCCGCTTCCTCCCGGGCCTGGCGCGCGGCTTCTTCGCGCTGGACCAGCTCCTGCTCCAATTCCTGCAGCTTGCGGGCGGCCTGCTTGGCCTGGGCCTCGTGCTGCTCGCGGGCCTGGCGGGCGGCCGCTTCGCGCTCTCGCAGCTCTTCCTCGACGCGGGCGCGGTGGTCGCTCTCTTCCTGGATGCGGCGCTCGAGTTCCTCGCGGGCCTGACGGGCTTCGTCCTCGCGCGCGACGAGTTCGTCCTCCAGATCCCGCAATTTGGTCGCGGTCATCTGGGCCTTTTGCTCGATTTCCTCGCGGGCCTGGCGCTCCGCTTCCTCCCGGGCGCGCCATTCGGCCTCGACCTGCGCGCGGCGCTCGGCCTCTTCCTGCGCCTTCCGCTCGGCCTCTTCGCGGGCCGCCACGGCTTCCTGTTCGCGGCGGCTCAGCTCGTCTTCGAGTTCGCGCAGGCGGTTCCCGGCCTGCTGCACCTGGAGTTCCACCTCTTCGCGCGCCTTGCGCTCCGCTTCCTCGCGGGCCTGCCATTCGGCCTCGACCTGCGCGCGGCGCTCGACTTCTTCCCGCATGCGCCGTTCCGCTTCCTCGCGGGCGGCCACGGCTTCTTCTTCGCGCCGCTGGAGCTCGAGTTCCAAGGCCTGGCGGCGCTCTTCGACCTCCCGGACCTTGTGGTCGGCGGCTTCGCGGGTCTGGCGGTTGGATTCCTCGTGCAGGCGGACGGCTTCCTCGCGGGCGATGCGCACTTCCACTTCGCGCCGCTCGAATTCCTCCTGCAGCTGGCGCTGGCGCGCCTCGGCCTCTTCGCGGGCCAGCCGTTCGGCTTCCTCGCGGGCGCGGTGTTCCGCCTCCATCTGCGCGCGGCGCTCGGCCGCATCGCGCAAGAGGGCTTCCAGCTTCTCGCGCTCCTGCTGGGCCAGTTCCTCCTTGCGGCGGAGTTCGGCCTCGAGCTGGCGGCGGCGTTCTTCGATTTCCTGCGCCTGGCGCTCGGCCTCTTCGCGCGCTTGGCGCTCGGCCTCTTCGCGGGCGAGATGTTCCGCTTCCATCTGCGCGCGGCGCTCGGCTTCTTCCAGCGCGCGGCGTTCGGCTTCTTCCTGGGCCAGCCGGGCTTCTTCCTCGTGGCGATGCAATTCCTCTTCGAGCTGGCGGCGCCGCTCTTCCGTTTCGCGCACCTTTTCCTCGGCGGCTTCGCGGGCCTGGCGCTCGGCCTCTTCGCGGGCGTGGAGTTCGGCTTCGACCTGCGCGCGATGCTCGGCTTCTTCCTGGGCGCGGCGTTCGGCTTCGAGCTGGGCCAGGCGGGCCTCCTCCTCGCGGCGGCGCAGCTCCTCCTCGAGCTGGCGGCGGCGCTCTTCCGTTTCGATGGCCAGCTGTTCGGCGGCTTCGCGCGCCTGGCGCTCGGCTTCGCCGCGGGCCTGCAATTCGGCTTCCACTTCGGCGCGGCGGGCGGCCTCGAGCTGGGCCTGGCGCTCGGCCTCCTCGCGGGCCAGCCGGGTTTCCTCTTCGCGGCGCTTCAGTTCCTCTTCGAGCTGGCGGCGGCGCTCTTCCGTTTCCCGGACCTGGCGTTCGACTTCCAGGCGGGCCTGGCGCTCGGCCTCCTCGCGGGCTTCCAGTTCGGCCTTTTCCCGGGCGCGCTGTTCGGCGGCCTCCCGGGCCTGGCGCTCGGCCTCTTCCCGGGCCAGGCGCGCTTCTTCTTCCCGGCGGCGCAATTCGTCTTCGAGCTGCTTGCGCTTGGCTTCGGTGGCAGCGACCTGCTTTTCGGCCTTTTCGCGGGCCTTGCGCTCGGCGGTTTCGCGGGCATGGCGTTCGGCTTCCTCGCGGGCGCGCACTTCGGCGTCTTCTCGGGCGCGCTGTTCGGCGGCCTCGCGGGCGCGGCGGGCGTTTTCCTCGAATTGGCGCAACTCTTCCTCGAGCTGGCGGCGGCGGTCTTCCGTTTCCCGGGCTTTTTGCTCGGCCGCTTCGCGCGCCTGGCGCTCGGCTTCCTCGCGGGCCTTCTGTTCGGCCTCGGCCTGGGCGCGCTTGGCTTCCTCTTCTTGCCAGAGCCGTTCGACGGCTTCGCGTTCGAGGCGCGCGGCTTCCTCGCGGCGCTTGAGTTCCGCTTCGAGCTGGAGCCGCTGTTCTTCGATATCGCGGATGCGGCGTTCGGCCTCGAGACGGGCCTGGCGCTCGGCTTCTTCGCGGGCGAGCAGCTCGGCTTCCTCCTGGGCGCGGCGTTCGGCCTCCTCGCGCAGGCGGCGTTCGGCTTCTTCGCGGGCTTTCTGCTCCGCGATTTCGCGCTTCTTCAGTTCCTTTTCCAGATGCCGGCGGTTTTGCTCGGCGTCCTGGGCCTTGCGTTCGACCTCTTCGCGGGCGCGGCGTTCGGCCTCCTCGCGGGCGCGATGGGCTTCCTCTTCCGACTGCTTCAGGGCTTCTTCCAGCTGGCGCCGGCGTTCTTCGGCCTGGCGGGCGCGTTCTTCCGCCTCTTCGCGCGGCGTACCGGTCGATTTCTTCTTGCCGCTGGCCCGGCCGCGGCGCAGCGGTTCCGGCGCGGGCGGCGGCGGCGCCACGACCGCCAAGGCCTCCGCGGGTTCTGCTTCGATCGGTTCCGGCTCCGCGACCGCTTCTTCCGGCTCGTCCGCCGGCTCTTCCGGCGCGGGAGCCGGCGGCGCGGGGCGCACCGGCGACGCCGCGACGGGCGGCGCCGGCTCCGCCAGCGGCAGTTCCTGCTGGCCGAGCGGCGCGGGTTCCGCGGCCGGGGGCGGCGGTTCCGCGAACGCCGCCTCCACGCGCGTCCGGCCCAGCTGGCGGGCCTTGTCCTGCGCGGCGGCGATTTCCTGCGCCTTGCGCTGGACTTCCTTGCGCTCCTGCATTTCCTTCATGCGTTTCTGCAGGCCGGAAAACAGGCTGGGTTTCTTCTTCGGATCGCGGATCAATTCGGTCTTGTCGTCGGAGACCCCCGCGAAGTGCAGGTAGGCTTCGACGAACGGCTCGGGATCCAGCCCCAGGTATTCGCAGTACAGCCGGTAGAACCCCTTGGCGTAGGTCGGCGCGATCAGCTTGGGATAGTCGTCGCGCTCCATGGCGTCGACGACCAGCATCTTGAGATGCGTGGCTGCCGAGGCTTCCGTCACGGTGACCCGCATCTTCTCGCGGGCCGCTTTCAGCTGGGTTCCCAAACCGTTCATCGTACCGTCCTATGCGGGGGGCGCGGGGTCGTCCTCGTCGTCGCCGCCGAGCTCGCTGCCCGCCGCGCCGAAACCGTCCAGATCGAAAAGGATTTCGCGCGGTTCCGCGCCGCGCGGCGGTCCGACCATGCCCTTTTCCTCGAGGATGTCGATGAGCCGCGCCGCGCGCGTGTAGCCGATGCGCAGCCGCCGCTGGATGGACGAGGTGCTGGCCCGGCGCGTCTGCCGGATGACTTCGATCGCCTGCTGGATGAGTTCTTCGTCCTCTTCGGGGGCGTCGGGCAGCCCGACGCCGCCGCCGGCGCTTTCCTTCGCGGTGAAGCGCGCGTCGAAGCGGGGCTTGCCCTGCTGCTTCCAGTGGTCGGCGATCGCCTGGATTTCCTCGTCCTTGGTCCACGCGCCCTGCGCGCGGATGAGCTTGTTCGCGCCGGTCAGCACCAGCATGTCGCCCTTGCCCACCAGCTTGTCGGCGCCTTCCTGGTCGATGACCACGCGGCTGTCGTTCTTCTGCGCCACCTTGAACGCGACGCGGCCGGGGATATTGGACTTGATCGTGCCGGTGATGATGTCCACCGTCGGGCGCTGGGTGGCGATGATCATGTGGATGCCGGTGGCGCGCGCCAGCTGCGTCAGCTTCTGGATGCGCGGTTCGATGTCCTGTTGCGCGGTGAGCATCAGGTCCGCCAGTTCGTCGATGATGATCACCCAGTACGGCAGGCGGTCCGGCAACGGTTCCTCGGCCGCTTCGTTCGGCGCCGCCGGGGGCAGCTCGGCCGCGTCTTCGGCGGCGGCGTCCGCCGCGGGCGCGGCCGGGGCCGCGGCGTCGAACAGCGCGGTCTGCTCGGCCTTGGGCCGCTGGTTGAACGAGCGGATGTCGCGGACCTTCGCGCGGTGGAACAGCTTGAAGCGCTTTTCCATTTCCTGGATCGCGATCCGCAGGGCGTTGACCACCTTCTTCGCGTCCGTGATCACGGGCGTCTCGAGGTGCGGCAGGTCGTTGTAGCCGGAGAATTCGACGATCTTCGGATCGATCAGGATCAGGCGCAGGTCTTCCGGCGTGCGGGTCATCAGCAGGCCGGCCAGGATGGAATTCATGCAGACCGTCTTGCCCTGGCCCGTGGCGCCGGCGATGAGCATGTGCGGCAAGGAGGCCAGGTCGGCCATCAGGATATGCCCGCCGACGTCCTGGCCCAGCGCCAGCGGCAGCGCCGCCTTCGACGTCGACCACGCCGCGCTTTCGAGCAGCTGGCGCAGCACCACCGGCGCCGCGGAACGGTTGGGCACTTCGATGCCGACCACGCCCTTGCCGGGGATCGGCGCCTGGACGCGGATGCTTTCGGCCTTGAGCGCCAGCGTGATGTTGTTGGCCAGGTTGCCGATGCGCTCGATCTTCACGTTCGCCGCCGGCAGCAGCTCGTAGCGCGTGACCACCGGGCCTTGCTCCACGTGCGTCACTTCGGCTTCGATGCCGAACTCCGCCAGCGTGGCGCGGATGATATGGATCGTCTTTTCCAGTTCGTCGGCGCCCGCCCGCGCCCCGGCGCCTTCGGGAATCGGCTGCAGCAGCGACAGCGGCGGCAGCGCCCACTTCGGCGCCGGCCGGTTCGCTTCTTCCGCCGCCTGCTGCTTCGCGGCCTTTTCGGCCTCGGCGCGCGCCTGCTTCGCGAGGCGCTCCTCGGCGGCCTTTTTCTCGGCTTCGGCCTTCTGCTGCTCCGCGAGGCGCTTCATGAACGCGGCCTTGCGCGCGGCTTCTTCCTGCTCGCGCGCGGCGGCTTCTTCGCGTTCGCGGCGGACGCGCTCTTCCGCCTCGCGGCGGCGGGCGTCATCCTTGGCCTGTTGCTCGTCTTCCTTCTGCTGGCGACGCGCTTCCTGCTCCTGGCGGCGCGCTTCCTTTTCCTGGATCCGGCGTTCCTTCTCCAGTTCGCGCTCCAGCTTCAGGCGCTCGCGCTCCAGCAGGATCGCCTCGCGCTCGGCCTGCTCCTGCGCGGTGCGGTGCCGGGCCGCGCGTTCCTCGCGCCGCTCCTGCCAGCGGTACCACGCGTCCTGCAGCGCGCCCCACAGCTCGGCCGGATGCGTCTGCGACACGAAGAACAGCCCGCCCACGATGACCGCCAGGCTGACGATCGCCGCGCCCACCTTGCCGAGGAAATTCGTGACGAACATCCGCCCGAGGAACAGGCCCGCGAAGCCGCCGGGCATCTGGTCGAGGTTGAACCGTTCCGGCGCCACGCCATCCCAGAACGGCAACTGGATATCCATCAGCACGCAGACGCCGCACAGGAGGCCCAGCATCCAGAGCACGCGCGGCCAAACCCGGTCCCCGGACCGGAAGACCATCATCAAGCCCCAGACCGCCAGCAGCAGCGGCGTCAGGAACCCCGCCAGGCCGAACGTGCGGAAAACGCCCCACGCCACCCAGGCCCCCACCGGGCCGATGTAGTTCAGCGTCGCGTGCGTGTCGGCCGCCCAATCCGCCGTGTCCTTGGCGTCGTAGGAGGCCAAGGCCAGCAGAAGCAAGACCCAGGCGCCCTGCATGAGAATGCCCAGCGCCTCGCGGCGGACGTTCGACGTTTTACCCTTTCTGGCTGCCATATTTGTATATACATAGCAAAACCCCGCCCTCCAATGCAATACCCGCATGCCCCCGCCGCGCCGGCCGCGCGCCGCGCGATTTTACCCCCGCCCAGAACCGCCCCCGGCCCCCGCCCGGCGCCCGCTACATGGGCCGGGAAAACGCCCGCGCCATGCGCGGCAAGGCCACTTCGTCGCGGATGTTGTGCTCCATCAGCTCGCGCACTTCGTCCACGACCGCCACCCGTTGCGCGGCCTCCGCGAAGGACAGCCCCGCGGCCTGCGCCGCGATGGCCTCCGCTTCGTCCGGAAAGTATTCCGGCCGCGCTTCCGCCCGGAGCGCCTGCGCCAGCACGTCCCGCTGCCAGAGCTGGATCGTCCGCAGGATTTCCGCGCGCATTTCCTTCACCCGCGCCGCCACGCGGCCTTCCACCAGTCCCTTGGTGGCCTTCGTCAGCTCGGCGCCGTCGCCTTCGCGCGCACGCGCCGTTTCTTCCGCGCGGGCGGTTTCTTCCGCCTCGGCCAGCTCTTCCAGCGACCGCAACGGCGCCGTCAACCGGTCCGTCCAGGCCATCATCTCCGTCGCCCGCCGGAGCGGCGGATGCCGCAGCAGTTCCAGCACGGTCGCCCGCCACGGCGTGTCGGCCCCGCGCTCGTCCGTTTCCACGTCCGCGAACTGCGCGCGCGAGCGGATGGTCGGCAGCAGCGCCGCCGGCGCATCCGTCACCAATAACAGCAGGCTGTTCGGCGGCGGCTCTTCCAGCGTTTTCAGCAGGACGTTCTGGGCCGTTTCGTTCATCCGGTCGGCGAACAGGATCACCCCCGCCTTCCAGCCGCCTTCGTAGGACGTCAGGCCGATGAATCCGATCAACTCGCGGAGAACCTCGGCCCGGATCTGGCGCGACTTGCTCTCCGGCTCGATCCAGCGGACGTCCGCGTGCTGGCGCAGGTGCGCCGCGTCCGCGGTGCCGAACGGCAGCCCGAGCAGGCCTTCCGCGAATTCCGCCCCCGCGCCGCGCGGGTGGCCCGACACCAGCACCGCGTGCGGCAGGCGCCCCGCGGCGAACGCCCGCCGGAAATTCTCCAGCGCCGCCTCAACCTTGCGCGAGGAAGGCATCGCTCACCAGTTTCCAGACGTCTTCGGCGATCGGCTCCGCCAGCCGCATCGCGTCCACCTTGCGGAACCGCTCCGGAAAGCGCCGGGCCAGGTCCAGGTAGCCCTGGCGGACCTTTTCGTGGAATTCCAGCGCTTCGCTCTCGATCCGGTCGTGCTGGACCTTCTGGCCGATCTGCCGCTTGGCGCAGCGCTGCATGCCGAGGCTGACGTTGACGTCCAGCAGGATCGTCATGTCCGGCACCGCCGCGCCGATCGCGAAGCGGTTGATGGTTTCCATCAGTTCCACGGAAAAGCCGCGGCCGAAGCCCTGGTAGGCCGTCGTGGAATCCGCGAACCGGTCGCAGAGCACCCACGCGCCGCGTTCCAGCGCCGGCTGGATCACGTGGCGCACCAGCTGGGCGCGGCTGGCCTCGAACAGCAGCACTTCGCTCTCCGGGCACGGATCCTCGCCGGCGGCGTTGAACTGCAGGATGCCGCGAATGGCCTCGCCGAGCTTCGTGCCGCCGGGCTCGCGGGTGTAGATCACCTCGATCCCGCGCGCTTCCAGCTTCGAAATCAACATGGCCGCCTGGGTGCTCTTGCCCGCCCCCTCCGGCCCCTCGAACGTGATCAGTCTGCCTCTACCTGTCTTGCTCACTTCAACTCCTGCTTTGCGCATCCATCAAGAATTCAGAATTCAGGATTCAGCAGTCAGAATAGAAATCCGGTCGTGACCGAGGCATTGGATTCCATTCTGAATCCTGAATTCTGGCTCCTGAATTCTTTCCATTTTCAGGCCTTTGTCGCCACTTGGCCCTTGGGAGTGTCCTTGACGGTCCAGCCGCGGGCGGCGATGTCGTCGCGCAGGGCGTCGGACTGCTGCCAGTCCTTGGCCGCGCGCGCGGCCTGGCGGCGTTCCAGCAGCGCCTGCACCGCCGCGGGCACGGTTTCGGCGGGTTTTTCCAGCACGCCCAGGGCCCCGTCCCAGCGCTTGAACAGCGCCTGCACCGCCGCGGCATCCGCCGGCGTCATCAACCGGGCATCCATCACGGCGTTGCCTTCGCGGATGGCGTCGAACAGCGCGGCCAGCGCGGCGGAAACGTTCAGATCCTCGTCCAGCGCGGCCTCGAACCGGTCGGCGGCCGCCTGCGCCCAGCCGGGCAGCGGCCCGGCCGCGGCGGTTCCCGCGGCCTCGGCCAGCCGCGCCGCGAATTCGTCCACGCGCCGCAGCGCCGTGCGGGCCGCGTCCAGCGAGGCGAAAGTGAAGTTCAGCGGCGCGCGGTAGTGCGTCGCCAGCAGCTCGTAGCGCACCTCGCGGCCCGTATAGCCGCGCGCGAGCACGTCGCGCAGCGTGTGGAAATTGCCGCGCGACTTCGACATCTTCTGCCCGTCCACCATCAGGTGCGCGCAGTGCATCCAGTAGGTCGCGAACGGCTGTCCGTTGGCGGCCTCGCTCTGGGCGATCTCGTCCTCGTGGTGCGGGAAGATGTTGTCCACGCCGCCGGTGTGCAGGTCGAAGCTCGCGCCGAGGTACTTCTGGCTCATGGCGGAGCATTCGACGTGCCAGCCCGGCCGCCCGCGGCCCCACGGCGAATCCCACGCGACGGCGCCGTCCTTTTCGTCCCACGCCTTCCACAGCGCGAAATCGGCGACGTTTTCCTTGTCGTATTCGTCGGAAGCGATGCGCACGCCGGCGCGCATGCCCGCGCGGTCCAGGTGCGCCAGCTTGCCGTAGGCCGGCCACTTGGCGATGCTGAAATAGACCGAGCCGTCCTCGGACTGGTAGGCGTAGCCCTTGTCGAACAGTTTCCGGATGATCGCGATCATCTCCGGCACGTGGTCCGTCGCCGCCGGATAGTGCTCGGCCGGCTCGACGTTGAGCGCGCGGACGTCCTCGAAAAACGCCTGCTTGTAGACCGCCGTGAACTCGGCCAGCGGCTTCCCCGCCGCCTGCGAATCGCGGATGGTCTTGTCGTCCACGTCCGTCAGGTTCATCACCTGCGTGACGCGGAAGCCCTTGAACTTCAGCCAGCGCCGCAGCAGATCCTCGAAGACGTAGGCCCGGAAGTTGCCGATGTGCGCGAAGTTGTAGACCGTGGGCCCGCAGGTGTACATCCGCGCGTGGCCGGCCTCCAGCGGCCGGAATTCCTCCAGCTGCCGCGTCAGGGTGTTCTGGATGCGGAAAACGCTCATGCTTCGCCTTCGTCCTTTTTCTTGCGGCGCGGCGGCTTCGGCGCGGGCGGTTCCGCGGCGTCCGCCGCCGCCGGGGCCTCGCCTTTCGGCGGATGGAACTCGAGCCGGTCGTCGCCGGCTTCCACCTCGACGATTTCGCCGGCGCCGAAGGTGCCGCGGAGGATTTCCTCCGCCAGCACGTTCTCGAGGTACCGCTCCACGGCGCGGCGCAGCTGCCGCGCGCCGTACTGGCGGTCGAAGCCCTTGGCCATCAGGAAATCGAACGCCGACGGCAGCACGGAGAGCCGGATCTCGCGCGCCTTCAGGCGCGCGGCGACCTTGTCCACCTCGATCGCGAGGATCGTGCGCACGTCTTCCTGCTGCAGCTGCCGGAAGACGATGACTTCCTCCACGCGGTTGAGCAGTTCGGGCCGGAAGCTGTGCTTGGCGGCTTCGAGCATCTGTTCGCGCAGCGTCGCGTAGTCCGCTTCCGCCGTGTGGCCCGCGAATCCCAGCCCCGCGCCCTTGCGGACGATGTCGGAGCCGATGTTCGAGGTCATGATGATGATCGTGTTGCGGAAATCCACCGCGCGCCCCAGCCCGTCCGTCAGGCGGCCTTCTTCCAGGATCTGCAGCAGCATGTGCATGACGTCCGGATGCGCCTTTTCGATTTCGTCGAACAGCACCACCGAATAGGGCCGCCGGCGCACGCGCTCCGTGAGCTGCCCGCCCTCTTCGTAGCCCACGTAGCCGGGCGGCGAGCCGACCAGCCGCGAGGCGTTGAACTTCTCCATGTATTCGGACATGTCGATCTGGATCAGCGCGTCGGGGCTGTTGAACATGAATTCCGCCAGCGATTTGGCCAGCAGCGTCTTGCCCACGCCCGTCGGGCCCAGGAAGATGAACGAGCCGATCGGCCGCCGCGGATCCTTCAGGTCCGCCCGCGACCGCCGCAGCGCCTTGCAGATGGAGGTGATGGCTTCGGGCTGGCCGATGACCGTCTTCGTCAGCGCGCCCTCCATTTCCAGCAGGCGCGCGGTTTCCTTCTGCTCCATCTTTTCGAGCGGCACGCCGGTCCACTTGGAGACGATCAGGCGCACGTCTTCCTCGGTCACGTCCACGATCTTTTCGGAATGGCTCTTGCGCCAGTCGGCCAGTTCCTTTTCCAGGTCGGCGCGCGCGGCGCGCTCCGCGTCGCGCAGCCGGGCCGCTTCCTCGAACTGCTCCTCCTGGATGGCGACGTTCCGCCGCGCCAGCAGGCCGGCGATTTCCTTTTCCTTGTCCTTCACGTGGACCGGCCGGGTCAGGGCGCCGATGCGGGCGCGCGCGCCGGCTTCGTCGATCACGTCGATGGCCTTGTCGGGCAGGAAGCGGTCCTGCAGGTAGCGCGCGGACAGGCGCACGGCGGCCTCGATGGCTTCCGCCGCGTAGTGGACGTGGTGGTGCGCCTCGTAGCGCGCGCTCAGGCCCTTGAGGATCTCGATGGCCTCTTCGATGGACGGCTCGCGCACCAGCACGCTCTGGAAGCGCCGCGACAGCGCCGCGTCCTTCTCGATGAACTTGCGGTACTCGTTCAGCGTCGTCGCGCCGACCACCTGCAGTTCGCCGCGCGAGAGCGCCGGCTTGAGGATGTTGGCGGCGTCCATCGCGCCTTCCGCGCTGCCCGCGCCCACCAGGCTGTGCAGCTCGTCCACGAACAGGATCACGTTCTTCACGCGGCGGATTTCGTCCATGACCGCCTTGATGCGCTCCTCGAACTGGCCGCGGTACTTCGTGCCGGCCACCATGAGGGCCAGGTCGAGCGAGATCACCCGCTTGCCGTGCAGCAGCTCGGGCACCTCGCCGTTGACGATGGCCTGCGCGAGACCTTCGGCGATGGCCGTCTTGCCCACGCCCGCCTCGCCCAGCAGCGCCGGGTTGTTCTTCGTGCGGCGGCACAGGATGCGCATCACGCGCTCGATTTCGTCGGCGCGGCCGATCACCGGATCCAGCGCGCCCTGCTGCGCCAACGCCGTCAGGTCGCGGCCGAACGTGGTCAGGGCGGGCGTCTTGGAATCCTTGGCGCCGCGCGCGCCCGGGCCGGGGCCCAGTTCCGGGCCTTCGGGCTCGCCGTTGGGTTCTTCCCGCGGCGCGCCGGGCTCGTAGTTCGGATCCAGTTCCTTGAGCACCGCCTCGCGGGTCCGGTCGAGGTCCACCCGCAGGTTGGCCAGCACGCGCGCGGCCACGCCTTCGCCCTCGCGCAGCAGCCCCAGCAGGATGTGTTCCGTGCCGACGAATTCCACGTGCATCGCCCGCGCCTCGGTGCCGGCCAGCGCCAGCACCTTCTTCACGCGCGGCGTGTAGGGCACGTTGCCGACCGTCTTCATGTCCGAACCCACGCCGACGGCCTTCTCGACTTCCAGGCGCACCGTTTCGAGGTCCAGCCCCATCCGGCGCAGGACCGTCACGGCCACGCCCTGCCCGAGGGCGATCAGCCCCAGCAGCAGATGTTCCGTGCCGATGTAGCCGTGGTTGAACCGGTCGGCTTCCTGCCGCGCCAGTTGCAGCACCTGCTGCGCCCGGGGAGTGAAATTGTTCATGGCGTCCTCTTTTCCGATTTGGTTTGCGCGGGCGGGCGGCGGCCCAGTTCGGCGCGCAGCCGCGCGGCCCGCGCGGCGTCCCGCTCCTCGGTGCCCATCAGCCGGCCCGCGGCCGTCTGCAGGTGGGCGGGCTGCACCTCCAGCAGCAGGCGATCCACCTGCGGCAGCGCGATGCCCTTGACCAGCCCCAGCGCGATGCCGAGGCGCAATTCCGAAAGCCGCTCCAGCGCTTCCTGCGCCGTCATCAGCCGCGCCGCGGCCAGCACGCCGCGCGCGCGCGCCGCCAGATCCTCCACGAAGATCTTGCGCTCGCGCTTCAGGCGCTCGCGCGCGTTCCGCTCGTGCTCGGCGATTTCCTTCACGATCTCTTCCAGGTCGGCCAGGATGCGCTCCTCGGCCAGCCCCAGCGTCAGCTGGTTCGAAACCTGGAACATGTGGCCCAGCGCCGCGGTGCCCTCGCCCCAGCGGCCGCGCACCGTCAGGCCGATCTTGCCCAGGCCGTTGGCGATCGGCTCCATTTCGTTCTGCAGGACCAGGCCGGGCAGATGCATCATCGCGCTGGCGCGCATGCCGGTGCCCACGTTGGTGGGACAGCTCGTGAGGTAGCCCAGCGACGACGAAAACGCGTAGTCCAGCTGCGCCTCGAGCGCGTCGTCGAGCGCGTCGGCGTCCGCCCAGGCTTCGCGCAGCGCCAAGCCGGGCCGCAGCGCCTGGATGCGCAAATGGTCTTCTTCGTTGATCATGACCGCCTGCGTCCGCGCTTCGTTGAGGCACAGCGCGGCTTCCGGGCGGTCCTCGAGCAGGTGGCGGCTGATGAGATGGTCCTCGAAGAGCATCTGGCGGCGCAGCGAGGGCGCGTCCGCCAGCAGCTCCTGGAACGGCAGCGCGGCGCGGGCGGCGGCCTGCACGCGGCGGCGCACCTCGGCCCGGATCTCCGGCGGCGCGCGGTCGGGAAACGGCAGGCCGCGCAGGTTGCGCGCCAGGCGCACCCGGCTGCTCAACACGATGCCGTAGGCCTCCCGGTAGGCGGCGTCTTCGTCCGGCGCGCGCGGGCTCACGGCGACCCGCCTTCCCCCGGCAAGGCCTTGATCTGGTCGCGCAGTTTCGCCGCCAGCTCGTAGTTTTCGGCCGCGACGGCCTGGTCGAGTTCCCGGCGCAGGCGCGCCTGCTCCACCGACGTCCGCATCCGAACCGACGCCCGCCGCGGCACCTTGCCCAAATGCTGGTCGGCGTGCTGCAGCGACACCACCACCGGCAGCATTTCCGCCGCGAACGACTCGTAGCAGCGGTCGCAACCCAACCGGCCCTTCTTCAGGATTTCCGTCCGCGTCATCCCGCAGGACGGGCACGTGGCCGGACCGGCGGGCCCGGCCGACACGGCCGGTTCGGCCATTTCGTCCTTCAAATGGTCCAGCTGGTGCTTCAGCTTCTCCATCATGCCGCTGAGGTCCATCGGATCGGCATGGACGTCGATCCCCTTCTGCTCGGCGCAAGCCTCGCAGAGGTGGTACTTTTCGGCTTTTCCGTCCACGATCTGGGTCAAATGGACGGTGGCCTCGTTCTGATGGCAGTTCTGGCACAACATCGGTCTTGCACCCTACCACCCCCGCCCCCCCCTTTTCCAGTCTCAAACGTTTCCGGAAAAACGGCCGGCAACCGAATGGCCGGCCGCTCTTTTTTGTCGCCTCTCCGGACTTCCCTCCCTACACTTTGCGGCATGAAGTGGAAGGAGACCATCGCCGCGCTGGCCGATCCCCTGCGGGCCTGTTTCGACCTGACCCTCCAGGAGCGCCGGTTCCTGCTGGGGATGCTCCTGCTCTTCTGCCTCGGGCTCGGCGGCCGCTGGTACCACCAGCGCCAGGACCGGCCCGGCCCCTACGTCCCGCCCCAGGAGCACCCCGCACCATGAACAATCCCAACTGCATCTTCTGCAAAATCGTCGCCGGCCAGATTCCGTCCATCAAGCTCTACGAAGACGCCGACGTCCTCGCCTTCATGGACATCGGCCCCATCGTGAAGGGCCACGCCCTCGTCATCCCCAAGGCGCACCACAATCCGCTGGTCGCCACGCCCGACGACGTGCTGGCCAAGGTGATCGCCGTCGTGCGGCGCATCGCCCAGGCGCAGCTGGAGGGCCTCGGCGCGGACGGCGTCAACGTGCACCAGGCCAACGGCGCCGCCGCCGGCCAGGTCGTGCCCCACCTCCATTTCCACGTCGTCCCGCGCTTCAAGCACGACGGCCACCACTGGAACTGGACGCCCCACTCCTACGCCGACATGTCCGAGGCCGCCGCCCTCGCCGACCGCATCCAGGCCGCGCTGAAATCCTGACGCGATGGAAATCCCGCCCTTTCCCGAAGCCGTCGCCCGCATCTGCGCCCGGGACGGGCGCTATGCGCCCGAAGCCTTCGCGTTCCTGAACGACGGCCTGGTGAAAACCCTCAAGCGCGTGCAGGAGAAGGAGAAGAAGCCCCGCCAGATCTCCGGCGCCGAACTGGCCGACGGCCTCCGCGCCTACGCCCTCGAGCAGTACGGCCCGCTGGCGCTGACCGTCCTCGGCCGCTGGGGCGTGCGCACCACGCGCGACTTCGGCGAAATCGTCTTCCTCCTCCTCGAAGCCGGACTCCTCGGCAAGACCGAGGAAGACAAGATCGAGGACTTCGACGAGCTCTACGACTTCGACGACGCCTTCCGCGCGCCTTTCCGCCCCCGCCCCCGCCGGCGCGCCGCCCCGAAATCCCCCGCCGCGAAATCCTGAGTTTCCGGCTTCGTCCGGCCGGAGCTCTCCTCTCCGCTTACTTCTGCTGCCGGCGGAAGGCTTCGCCGAGTTGCCGCAGGCCCGCGGAGCAGTCGCGATTGGGCAGCCAGGCTTCGATCAGATGGAACTGGTCCTTTTCCCGCCGCGCGCGCTCGAGGGCGGCGACGAGTTCTTCTTCCGTCGTCGCGCGGACGCCGACGGCGAAATCGCCGGCCTGGTCGAACGCGCCCGGCAGCCGGGCGTAGTGCCACATCTGGAGATCGTTGTAGGCGCCGTCCACGTGGAGTTCGCGCTCGACGAGATAGCCGTCGTTGTTGATGACGACCACGATGGCCGGGCAGCGCTGGCGGATCAGCGTGGAGAGTTCCTGCGCGGTCATCTGCAAGGCGCCGTCGCCGGTCAGCACGACGGGCCGCTTGTCCGGCCGGGCCACGGCCACGCCCAGCGCCGCGGGCGTGCAGTAGCCGATGGAGGCGTAGTAGGTCTGGACGATGAAGTTCTCCGCTTCTTCGATCAGGAAATCCGGCGCGGCGCAGAAGGCGTCGCCGGGCTCGGCCAGCAGCACCATCTGGTCGTCGAGGAATCCGTCGAGGCATTCGTAGAGCCGCGGCGCGGTCAGTCCGCAGGCGGGCTTGGCGACGAACGGCGCCCGCGGTTTCCGCGGCTGGGCGGGATGGGACTCCAGATAGGTCCGCGGCCGCAGCGCGGAAACCAGCGCGCGCACGAAATCCCCCAGCTGCACGTTCTCGAAAACCTTCTCGCCGATGCGCACCCGGCCGGAATCCGCGAAAATCGTGCGCGGCTCGTCGAAACGCGCGCTGAAGAGACCGGTGTCCAGATCCGTCATCCATACGCCCAGCGACAGCAGGCAATCGGCTTCCTCGACCTGCCGGCGCACGGGTTCGCGGCTCCAGCCGCCCTGATAGATGCCGACGAACTGGGGATGGAACTCCGGCAGCAGGCTCTTGCTGCTGAGCATGGAGGCGAACGGGATTTCGACCGTCTCGACGAGGCGCAGGGCGTCGGGCCCGAGCCGCTGCCGCGCCAGTTCCATGCCCACCAGCGCGAGGGGATGTTCCGCGCAGTCGAATCGGGCCGCGGTCGCGGCCACGGCGGCGGCCAGGTGCGCGGGATCGGAAACGGGCGCAACGGGCCGCCACTCCGGGGCGGGCGCGCGGCAGGGCTTGCCGGCCATGTCGGCGGGCAGCTCGATGTAGCCCGGCAATTTGCGCGCGAGGCACGCGGCCAGCACGCGGTCGATTTCCGCGGGCGCGGTTTCCGGATCGGTCAGTTGGACCGCGGCGGCGGTGATCTTGCGGTAGACGTCGAGCTGCAACTGGTAGGTATCCACCAGATGGTGCACCCGCGCGCCGACCTCGCGGCGGCGCGCCGGAGGCGCGCCGGACACGACGATCAGGGGCACTTGCTCGGCGAAGGCGCCGGCGACGGCGTTCAGGATGCTCAGCCCGCCCACGCCGTAGGTCACCACGGCTCCGCCGAGGCCCTTCAGGCGGGCGTAGCCGTCTGCCGCGTAGCCGGCGTTCAGCTCGTTGCAGGTGCCGACCCAGCGGACGGGACTCGCCAGAACTTCGTCGAGGAAATCCAGCACGTAGTCGCCCGGCACGCCGAAGAGGTGGTCCACCCCCGCTTGCTTCAGGCGTTGCAGAATATAGCGCGAGACCGTGTATGCCGTTCCCATGGCCGTTCTCCCTTGGTTGACAGTTTATCCGCGAACGGCATGGAGATCAACCGGAAGAGCGGATATCCAATCTCCCGGCCAGTGGAACATGTTTCGAATTGACAGGGTCGCTCCCGGTTCTTGTCGGATCGGCCGGGCGTCGTTGACAACGGGAGGGAGCATGCCAGACTGGCCACATGAGAATTCCGGGGATTTGGCTGGGCATGGCGGCGCTGCTGGGCGCGGGAGCGGTTGGCCCCGCCCCCGCCCGCGCGGAAGCCTCCATCCGCGTCATGTCCTTCAACCTGCGCTACGCCTCGGCGCCGGACGGCGACAACGCGTGGACCAACGCCAACCAGGCGCCCCCGCGCCGCGAGGTGGCCATCCGCGTCGTGCTCGATCGGAATCCGGACCTGATCGGTTTCCAGGAAGGCGAAGATGCCCAGCTCGACGAACTGGCCGCCGCCCTGCCGGCCTACGAGTTCGTGCGGCGGCGGCCCAGCGGCGGCGGCGGCGGCGAAAACGCCGCGTTCGCCTTCAAGACCAACCGCCTCGAACTGCTGGACCGCGACGTCTTCTCCCTTGGCCCCAGCCCCGGCGGCGGCCATTGGAACAACGTGCCGGGCACCAACTTCAACCCCTACGTCTATTTTCCGGACATGGGACTGGGCTTTCCCCGGCTCGCCCTCTGGGGCCGCTTCCGCTGGCGCGCCACCGGCCAGGAGTTTTTTTTCCACACCACGCATTTCGATTTCAACGACGGCCCCCAGATCGGCAGCGCCCGGCTGATCGTCGACAACGCGCGCAGCCGTTTCGACCGGATGCCGGCCTCGCCGCTGTCCATCGTGGTCGGCGACTTCAATTCCACGCAGGCCAACAACGACTGGGCGCTGTTCACGGGCACCTACACCAACAACGGCATCGCCGGCGACTACGTCGACAGCTGGGCGCAGGTCGTCGGATCCTGGACCGGTTCCGGCACCATCCACGGTTTCGCCGGCGGCGTCCAGTCGGCCTCGCAGCGGATCGACTGGATTCTCCATCGCGGCGGCTTCACCGCGACGCAGGCGGTCATCGCGACCGATGCCGCCCTGGCGACCAATCTCACCACCCATGCCGTCCGCACGCAGTATCCATCCGACCACTATCCCGTGCTGGCCGACCTGCGCCTGCCCGACGTCGCGCCGGATTTCGACCGCGACGGCCTGCCCGACGCGCTGGAACTTTCGCGGGCCGGGTCGCGGCCGACGGACCCCGACTCCGACGGCGACGGCCTGCTCGACGGCCAGGAAGACCTGAACGGAAACGGCGGCGTGGACGGCGGCGA
>CALKWZ010000091.1 GCA_938003985.1 uncultured Verrucomicrobiota bacterium
CCACCGAGATCTACACTCTTTCCCTACACGACGCTCTTCCGATCTCGCCAGCGCCACCAGCGAAGACGAACCGGCCGCGGCCAGCACTTCCGCGCCGGCGGCCACGGTTTCCACGGGAAACGGCGAAAACTTGTCCGTCTGCAATTCGGCCATGCCGCGCAATTCGTCCGCGTCCGTGCTCGGCAACAAGGCCACCCGCAGCAGCGCGCGATCCGTCGGCAGCGCCACGGCGACCCGGCCCTTGAACTGCTTCAGGCGCGCCTTGAGCGCGGCGGCCGGAATCCAGCCGGTCGCCCCCTCCGCGGCCGGCACGTCTTCATGGCCCTGGGCGACGATTTCCCAGACCTCTTTTGCGCGGCGCAACGTCGTCCATTCCAGACGGTTCGGCCGCAGGCAAATGCCGGTGATCCACGCGGTAGCCATGCCCTAAGAATTCCTATCCATTTTCAACCCCGCATCCTATCTCCGCCGCCCGCGCCTAGCAACCCGATTCCGCACCCCGGCCCAAGATCGTCCCGGCGCCCCGGCGCGCCGAATTCAGAATTGCCATTCCCGGGGCCATCCCGCACACTGGCGGCGGCATGTATAGGTTGGTCATTCAATCCGGACGCCACCGGGGCAAGCGGCTCGTCGTCCGCCAAACCCTCACCTTGGTCGGCAACGGGCCCGACAGCCATCTGCCGCTGCCCGACGATCCCGATCTGGCGCCGCGGCACGCCCGGCTCGAAGAACGCGGCACGGGCGTCTACCTGGCCAGCCTCTGCCCCGACCGGCCCGTCCGGCTCAACGACCGGCCCCTTTCGACGGAAGTCCGCCTCGCCCATGGCGATCGGCTGACGTTCGGCCAGACGCTCGTCGAATTCCAGGACATCATCGCTCCGCACCAGCGCCTGCGGCCCAGCCACGGCCTGTTGCAACCGGCCGCCTTGTTGGTGGGGGCCGCGATCGTCGCGCTCGAGCTGGGACTGCTGGCGTTCCTGATCGATTGGCCCCGCCGCATCATCCGGCCGGAAACCGAAGCCGCAGACCGGGCGCGCGGCGAAGCGGCCCGCGCCGTCCTGGCGGCGGAGCGGGCCGCCGAAACCGGCACCGTGGCCAACGCCGGCGCGGCTTCCGTGGCCGTCCTGCCGGGCACCGCGCCCGGCGCGGCGGCGGGCGGAGACACGAACGCCGCCGGGCTGCCTTCGCCCGCCAGCGACATGCTGGCGCAGGCCGATTTCCAGCCGGCCGACACCAACCTCGCCTTGATCGAGCCGCCGCCCATTTCCGCCGCCGATCCGGCCATCGCGGCCGCCCAGCGCACCTTGGCCGAAGCCGCCGCCGCCGCCCAGTTCGCCGATTTCGCCCGCGCTTTCCGCCTGCTGAACCAGATCCACCAGGACCACCCCGGCTTCCTGCCGGCCCACGTCGAACACGCCCGCCTGCTCGAGACCCGCGGCAACCTCGACGAAGCCTACCGTCGCTGGGGCGTGGTCCTGGGCTTGGCCGCCACCGGCTCCCCGTTCCGCGCCCGGGCCGAGCGCGAACGGCAGCGCCTCGCCGATCTCCAGGAACTGCAGTCCCGGATCCCGCAAACGCCCGCCGCCGCCGCGCCGCGCACCTGGCCCCGCCAAGTGCGCATCGGCAATCCCCTGCTCCAGAGAATGCCCGCGGACGAAGACGTCGCCGAAATGCGCGTCCTGGACGCCGAACTCGCGCTCGCGCCCGACGCCAAGCTGTTCAGCAACGCCGCCATCCAGGTGTTCGTCACGTTCTACGACGCCGATGCGGACGGCAGCGTCCGCCCGACCCGCGCCCTCGTGCCGCCGTCCCCCGTCTCCCTGGGCCAGGCGTTCGCGGACCGGCGCAGCGTGCCGCTGCACGCCACCTACGTCGTGCCGCGCGGCCTGCGCGAGCAGGAACTCCGCGAAACCGGCCGCCGCAGCGAATTCTACGGCTACGTCCTCCACGTGTACGCCGGCCAAACCCTGCAGGACGCGCTCGCCAAGCCCAAGAAGCTCCTCGACCTGCCCATCCACGTCCCCGCGCCCGCCCAGGAGCCGTGAACCCGGTTTTCCCACGGAACGTGAAAACGTTCAGCCGTTTTTACGTAGCACGTAAAAACGTTGGCGGAATTTTGCGTCGCGCGGGAAACGGCGTTTCCGCGGCATGGAAAACGCCGGCGGCCGCCTATCTGCTCGTGTTCGCGCTCGCCGCGCTCGTCCGGGTGGCCTACCTCGCCGAAACGGCGGACCAGCCGTACTTCCGGATGCCGCTGGTGGACGCCGGCGAATACCACGCGCTGGCCAAAGCCTGGGCGGCGGGCGAACGCCCCTTGCCGAAACTGGCGTGGCAGCCCTGGTTCTATCCGCTGGCCCTGGCGCAACTCTACGCCGTCGCCGGACCTTCGATCTGGGCGGCGAAGCTCCTGCAAACCGCCGTCGGGGCCCTCGTCTGCGCGTTGGCCGCCGCGCTCGCCTTTGCGCTGACCCGGCGGCCCGCGGCCCGTTGGCTGGCCGGGGGGCTGGCCGCGTTCTGCGGGCCGCTGATCCACTCCGATTCCGAGCTGCTGGCCGAACCGTGGGCCGCCCTGTGGCTCATCGCCGCCGTGCTCGTCACGCTGCGCTACCGGGACCAGCCGCGCGGCGAACTTGCGTTCGCGCTCGGGGCGCTGGGCGCCCTCCTGCTCTTCACCCGGCCGCCGCTGGTCGCCGCCTGGCTGGCCCTGCTCGCCGTGGCCGCAGCGGCGCGGGGGCTCCGCCCGCGCCGCGCGGCCTGGGCCGATGCCGCCCTCGCGGCCGTGGGTTTCGCCGTGGCCGCCGGCCCGTTCGTGCGCGCGATCCAGATCGCCGCCGGCGAAACGCGCTGGCTGCCCGTCACCGGCGGCATCAATTTCTACGTCGGCAACAGCGCCCGCCCCTGCGAGACGATCAATATCCGCCCCGGCTACGCCTGGGAAAACCTGACCCTCTGGCCCGAACTCCACGGCGCGCGCACCGACGCGGAAAAAGACGCCTTCTATCGCCAACAGGCCTGGCAGGACGTCCGCGCGAATCCCGGTGCCGCCCTCCGCCACCTCGGCGTCAAAACCCGGCAGTTCTTCTCTTCGCGCGAAATTCCCCGCAACGTCGACGTCTACGCCTTCCGCGGCGATTCCCGCCTGTTGCGCGCGCTGGTCTGGAAAATCGGCGGGTTCGGTTTTCCGTTCGGCGCGCTGGTCGGCCTGGCCGCCATCGGCCTCTGGGCGCGGTGGCGCGCGGCGTCCGTGCCGGCGCTGGCCCTCGCCGCCTATGCCGCCGCGATCGTCGCCGTCCACGTTTGCGCCCGCTACCGGATGCCCGTCGTGCCGCTCGTCGTCGCCTTGGCCGCGGCCGGCGCCCTCGCGTGGATCGATGCCGCGCGCGCGCGGAGGTTCGGTCGCGTCGCGGCCTTGGCGGCCGCGGCGCTCGCGCTCGGCGCCGCCGCCAGCGCCGGCGGTCCCTTCTGCGCGGAGACCCTCGACTACCGCGCCGAGCTCGCGCGCCTGATCGCCGTCACCGCCTACGAACAGCGCGACTTCGCCGTGGCCGAAATCTACGCCCGCCGCGCCGTCGCCCTGGATCCCCGCGAAGCCCAGGCCTGGAACCAGCTCGGCTTGCTCGCCGTCCGGCGCGGCGATCTCGCCGCGGCCGAGCTGCATTTCCGCCGGGCCATCGCCGAAGATCCCGCCGTCTTTCCCGCTTGGTTCAATCTCGGCAAGGCCGCCGCCAAGCGCGGCGAAACCGCCGACGCGATCCGCCATTTCCGCGAAGGCCTGCGCCTGGCGCCGGCCTGGGTGCCGGCCTGGGTGGAACTCGGCGACCTGCTGCGCGCCGCCGGCGAACCTGCCGAAGCGCAGGATTGCTACCGCGAAGCCCTGCGCTTCCGCCCCGACTACGCCCCCGCCCGTCAGCGCTTCGGCGGCGCGGCCCCGTCGGCCGCGCGCAACGCCTCCGCCACCGCCGCGGCCGCGATCCCGTAGCCCATCCGGTTGGGATGCAGCGGATCGGCGTTGAACGTCGCCCCGCCGTTCCGGAGCGCGTCCCGATAGATCGGCAGCAGATCCAACGTCCGCAAGTTGCGCGTCGCCGCTTCTGCCGCGACGATCCGATGCAGGTCTTCCAGCCGATACCTGTCCAGTTCCACGAAGACGGGAAACACCACCACCCAGACCGGCACGCCGGTTTCCGCGCTCCAGCGCGCCATTTGGTCGAACCCCGCCGCCAGCCGCGCCCGCGCGGCCGGATCCGCGTACAGCGCGCGGTAGTGGGCCTCGCCGTTCCCTTCCAGAATGATTTCCAGGTCGTCGCGGAAACGCTCCGGAGCCAGGGCTGGCGCCGTGGAGCGACGAGCCAACCGCCAGCGCAGCAGCTGCCATAGCCGCGAACGCTCCAGCGCCGAGCGCGACGGCGACCAGATCCGGCGCAGCGCGGCCGCGCGGCCCGGCGGCAACTCGCGCCAGCGGAGGATGCCCTCCAGCTCGCGGCTGGTTTCCTGCGGATCGTTCAGGCAGTACAAGTAAAGCGCCAGATCCGGCGCGAACGCCGCCGCCGGTCCGGCCAGCGTCGCCGCCGCTTGTCCGACGTGGTAGCCCGGCACGCCGAAATTCAGGACTTCGGTTCCGTCCCCGAGCACCCGCTCGAGCTGCCGGTTGAAGGGCTCCTGCGGCGTGCCCATGCCGAACGCGATCGAGTCGCCGACGCACGCGATGCGGCGCACGCCGGACGGCTTGGCGCGCGCGCGCGGCGTGTCCCGCATGCCGTGGGCGTTGACCACCACGTCCCGCGCCGGCGAAACGTAGTTCGGCACCAGTTCGTAGCGCCGCAGCGGATCGGGCGTCAGCCGGATCATCCCCCGTTGGATGCCGTAGACGTCCGGCCCCAGGCCGAACATTCGCACCGCCGCTTCGCCCAGCGCCAATGCCAGCAGCACCGCCGCCAGCGCCAGCCCGATTTTGCCCGCGGCTTTCATCCCGCGCGGCTCAGGGCGCCTCCCGCGCCTGCAGCCGGTAGAAGCGCCGGCCCTCCGCGGCCGGCACGGCGATCTCCGCCGCGCCCGTCGCGGCGTTGGTGGTTTCCGCCAACGCCGTCCAGGCGTTCGTCGCCGCCAGATTCGTCGTGCCCAGAACCGCGTAGACCGTGCCGCTCTCGCCCCAGTACGAGAGCGTCGCCGCGCCCGCGGCCTGGGCCACCGCGTTCACGAACGGCTGGCGCCGCGCCACCCGGAAGCCCAGATAGGACGACGACAGCGGCGCCGGAAAGGAGGCGTGGAACGAACAGCGCAGGAACGACGGATCCGGACCCGCGGCGCCGATGTAGTAGGTGTACCCGCCGCCGCGCGCCACGCGCTGCGTGTAGAACGAAGCCTCCGCCGCCGGCCCCGTGGGATCCGGCAGCGAGGCGGCCGCGTTCGTGTACCAGTTCGTCGCGTGGTAGTCCCAGCACCACTCGTACACGTTGCCCGCCACGTCGTAGAGTCCGTAGCCGTTGGCCATGTCGTTCGTTTGGCCGAAATCCGCGCCCGCCGTGCCCGCGGAAAACAGGAAATTGGTGTGCAGGTTGGTGATCGTCTGCGCGCCGTCGTAATAGCCCACCGGGGTCGTCCGGACCGGCTCGCCGAACCACGGATGGCCGGGATGGTTGGTCAGGGCGCCGTAGCGGAAATCCCAGTAGTTGGCCTTGACCGGATCGACGCTGTAGAGATAGACGTTCGTGCCTTGGACCGAATCGTCCGGCCAGGGGAAATGCGTGCCGGGGATGCCCCCGCGGCAGGCTTTCTCCCATTCCGCTTCCGTCGGCAGGCGGTAGCCCGCCGCGGCGACGTCCACGGTCCAGTCCGCCGGCGCGAAATCCACCGCGCGGGCCAGCCCCTGGCGGTCGCTGAGATAGTTGCAGACCGCCAGCGCGCCGTGCCAGGTCACGAAGACGGCGGGAAAATTGGTTTTGCCCGCCGCCACCGCGAACGCGCCGTTGGTGAACGCGATCTGGCAGTACGTCGCGTCCAGGTCCACCAGTTCCCGCTTCGTGCCCTCGGCGTTGCGCACCGTGCCGTAGAGATTGGTCGCGAGGTTCGTCACGCCCGCCACGACGCTGGTCGTCGCGGTCTGGTCCAGTTCCACCAGGCCGTTCGTGTAGGCCCACTGCAGCGTCCGGGCCAGCTCTTCGTTGGTGAACTCGAAGCGCCCGATGAAAAACTCGCCCACCGGCACGGCGTGCACCGGCAGTTCGTGCGCCCAGCCTTCGTTGGGAAAGAGGTTGGAGTAGGAATTCCCCATCGCGAAGGGACCGCCGGGAATCCGCGCCAGCGCCGGCGGCGCGAACGCGGCCGCCGGCAACGCCTCGTAGACGTAGAGGCCCGCGACGCCCGGCGCATCGGGAACGGCCGCCGCCGTCCGCGCCCCGCCGCGCCCCGCCTGGCCGAACGCCGGCGCGGCCAGCCAGAGGCCGCAAAGGACGAGCGCCGGCCAAAGATGCGGCCGCAATCGGTTCGATGACGACGTGCAAGACATGTGTGAACATCTTATCACTTCCGCGAGTCGCCGCAAAACGCCATTTTGCGGCCGCGCGGCGGGCGTTCAGCGGCGACCGGCGGCCAAGCGGTCGGCCTGCGCCTGCGCGGCCGCCGCCCCCGCGGCGTCGCCGCCGAGTTGGCGGGCCTGCGCCAGCGTCCGCCACACGTGGGGCGAATCCGGCGCGGCCTGCGCCGCGCGTTCGGCCAAAGCCAGCGCTTCGGCGCGGCCTTCCGGACGCGCCAGCCGCAGCAAGGCCAGGTTGTTCAGCAGGTGCGAACTGTCCGGACGGATTGCCAACCCCTCCCGATAATGGGCCTCGGCGGCGGCGAGATCGCCGCGCGCCTCGGCCAGGCGGGCCAGATCGATGATCAGGGCCAGATCCCTGGGCCGCAGCCGATGCGCGAGTTCCAAATCCTTTTCCGCCGCTTCCCAGCGCCGTTCCCGCAGCGCCAGTTCGCCGCGTGCGGCCAGCAGCTCCGGCGAACGCGGCCAGCGCTCCAGGCCGGTTGCGGCATGCGCGCGGGCGCGGTCCAATTCATCGCGTCGCAAGGCGGCGCGTACCGCGCAGGCGCGCGCGTGCACCAGGGTGGGATTGGCCGCCAGCGCGGCTTCCAGCGCGTCCAAGGCCGCCGCCGGATCGCCGAGGGCGAGCAGGCGGTCGCCGAGCAGCGCCGCCGCCCAGGGATCGAGCGGCGACCGTTGCCGCGCCTCTTCCCAGCGCGCGCGCACCCGGCCGGCATCCCATGCCGCCCATTCGGCCTGGCTCGCTTGCATCCGGGCCTCCAAATCCCGCAGCCGTTCCTGCGCCCCGGATTGGTTGGCGAACAGCGGCCAGCCGTACATGTCGCGAACGCCCGAGAGAGCCCGCGCCTCGTCCGCCGGCAGGAATTGCAACGCGCGCAGCAAGACTTCGACGTCGTCGCCGCCCGCCGGGCGCGGCGCCCGCACCCAACCGGCCGCGTCCAGGGCGTCGGCGATTTGTCCCGCCACGGCGAGGCGCCCCGGCAACGTCAAGTGAACGTGCTCGTAGAACCACCGGCGGTCGTCGCCGCCGCCGGGATCGTCCTCGTGCAAGGCCCGGTCCACGTCCACCAGCGCCACGCGGTCCGCCGGCCCGGCCCCGCCCCGCGCGCGCAGGATCCCGTTGATCCGGGTGTCGGCGCGGAACCGGATCAAATCGAGGTCGCAGGCCCGGCGATACGCGGCCCACGCCGCCGAACGATCGCCGGCCTGCGTCAACGCCTCGGCTTCGCGATAGGCCTGGAGCGCCGATCCGGGCGACTCCGGCGCCACCGAGCCCAGCGGCGGCCAGTCGTTCAGGTTCACGCCCATGGTGCAGACGACGACCTTGACGTTCCGGCGGACCAGCGCCGACACCAGATCGTCCACGTTGGCTTCGAAATGCCGGTACATGGGTTCCAGCCGGGCGTCGGCGGCGGCGAGTTCGACGCCGCGGAATTCGTCCAGGCCGCGCCAGAGGCGCAACCGCTGGGTGCGCCGGCGTTCGGCGCGCGCCAGCCGGTCCAGTCCGCGCGCCAAGCGCGATTCGCGCAGCGCGCCCTGCAGCCGGATCAACGGAAGGAAGCGCCGCATGCCCGGCAGCACCGCCGCCGGACCGTGCGGTCCGATGGCCTCGTTGTTGCCCGCGTAGAGCACCACGACGTCCGGCGCGAGGCATTCCGCCGCCGCCAAACCCAGGCGGCGGATCTGGTGCGAATTGATGCCCGTCATCGCCAAGGAAACCACCCGCGTCCGCTGCGCGGGATTCCGCTCCGCCAAGGTGGCCTCCAGCACGCGCGCCAGATGGAATTCCGTCAGCGGAAACCCTTCCGCCGCCGATTCGCCCAGCACCACGATCCGGATTTCGACGGGGTCTTTTTTCGCCGGCACCCACAAGGGCGGCAGCGCCGGCCCCGCATCCTGGGGAAAAACCGCCCGACCGAAGTCGGGACTGGACGTCCAGTGCGCCTTCGGTCCGGCGCCGACGCGGATCAGCGGCGCGGCGGTGCGCTCGCCTTTCAGGCGCAGGACGCCTTCGCCCGCCGCCACGACGGCCAGCGGCGCCAGCAGCGCCAACACCAATCGGAACAAGCCCTTCTTGAGAGATGCCACCTCTGCGACTCCCGCCGTTTTCCGGTTTAAAACGAAGAGCGGCCGGGAACCGGCCGCTCTCGCGGTTCGTCATGCGCCGGCGATTACGCAGGGCTCTTGCGCCGCCGCGCCAGCGCCAAGGCGCCGAGACCCAGCAGGCTCATGGTTGCCGGTTCCGGGATCGGAGCGGTTTCGAAGTCCGCGACGTAGTTGGCGCTGCTGTTGCTGTCCCAGACCGTGGTCGCGTCGCGCACGGCGTTGAACCACACCGCGACGGTATATTCCGTGCCCGGAGCCAGGCCCGCGGCCACGTCCACGCCGAGCATGTTTTCCCACAGGTCGTTCGAGCCTTCCTGCCGGTTCCACGGCAGGGCCAGGAACCCGCTGTTCTGCGAAACGGCGCCCTGGAAGACTTCGTAGTACATCGTCACGGTCGTGCCTTCCGCCCGGTCGTAGGTCTGCGCCTGCGCACCGAGAGTCAGCGAAGACACGATGCCGAAATCCATCGCGTCAAAGACCGTCTCGCTGAGGTTGCCCCAACCGCCGTTGGCCGGACCCGAGGCCCGGTACCAGGTGTCCAATTCCTCGTTGTAGACGTAGCTGTCGCCCACCCAGCTCAACTGGGCCAGCGCCCCGCCCGCCAGCAGCGCGAGCGCCAAGAACAATCCGGCCTTTTTCATCGGGATCTCCTTTTGGAAGCCGCGGTCCCGCCGCGCCATTCCCCAACCTTTTGCGCAAACTAAACCGCCGGCGCACGGCCGGTCAAGGCTTTCCTGCGGCGATTTTCAGGATTTACAACCGCCCCCGGAACGCAAAAAGAGCGGCCGTTGCCGGCCGCTCCTGCGGTAGTCCTGAAAATCAGGCTTACTTGCTCATCTTGCGGCGGAGGACCATCGCCAGGGCGCCGAGGCCCAAGAGGCTCATCGTCGCGGGCTCGGGAATGGCCGTCGCGAAGGAGGCGACGTAGTTGTTGCCGCCGTTGCTTTCCCAGACGTCGTTGACGCCGTCGTTCGCGTGGAACCAGACGTCGACCGTGTGGTTGCCCGCGCCGACGCCGCTGGTCGCGACGACGTTTTCACCCGTCATGTTTTCCCAGGTGTCGTTGTTGCTGGCGTAGCTCAGCCAAGGCAGGGAAACGTAGTTCGCGCCGGTGGCGTCCACTTCATAGCCCATTTCGACGGTCGTCGCCGGATGCGAGGCGCTGTCGTCCCACCAGGTCTGGGCCTGGCCGCCGAGGGTCAGATTCCACGAGGTGAGCACGCCGAAATCGTGCGTGTCGAACGCGCCGCCGGCGCCCCAGTTGGCACCCGCGTTGTACCAGGTGTCTTCTTCCACGACGTACACGGCGCCGTTGCCGATCCAGCTGACGGCCTGCGCCATCGCCGCACCCGCGAACATCGCGACCAGAGCGAACATCAAGAACTTCTTCATCTCGTCTCCTTTTGATTTCTTTATTTAAACCGGGCCACGACAATCTCGCACGTGACAGTACGAAATTAAATAAAGGCCCCGGGACGGTCAAGCGTTTTTGTTGTTAAAAAACCGTTTTACTAACCGATTTTGCAACCGATTGGAAGCGAAGGAATTGCGGCCCGCAAACGCCCCCTCCGGACCGAAAGATGGCCATCCGGGGCGTTTCCGGCCCGGGAACGGGCCGCGTGCGAACGGATTTCCCTAGCGGATCTTGTTGGCCGCGCGGCGGGCCTTGATGATCTGCTCGGTCAGGAAGAACGGCACGGCTTCGTAGTGCTCGAACTGCATCGTGAAGCCCGCGCGGCCCTGGCTCATGCTGCGCAGCGCCGTCGCGTAGCCGAACATTTCGCCGAGGGGCACCATGCCGCGGATCAGCTTCTGCGAGCCCTTCTCTTCCATCGTCTCGATGCGCCCGCGCCGCTGGCACACGCTGCCCGTCGCGCCGCCCATGAATTCTTCGGGCGTGTTCACTTCCACGGACATCACCGGCTCGAGGATGATCGGACTGCCCTTGAGGAACAGCTCCTTGAAACCCGCGCGGCCCGCTTCCTGGAACGCGAAGTCGGACGAATCCACCTCGTGGTACGACCCGTCGGTCAGCGTCACGCGCATGTCCACGATCGGATACCCCGCGTAGGGCCCGCTCGACATCGCCTTGACCACGCCCTTTTCCACCGAGGGAATGAAGTTGGCCGGGATGCGCCCGCCGACGACCTCGTTGACGAACTCGAAGCCCTCGCCCGCCTTCAGCGGCTCCAGGCGCAGGCAGACGTGCGCGTACTGGCCGCGGCCGCCGCTCTGCTTGACGTGCTTGTACTGGCCTTCCACCGCCTGCGTCGCCGTCTCGCGGTAGGCCACTTCCGGGCGGCCCACCTTCGCCGCCACGTTGAATTCGCGCTTCAGGCGGTCGACGATGATTTCCAGGTGCAGCTCGCCCATGCCCGAGATGATCGTCTCGCTCGTCTCCTGGTCGAAGCCCACCGTGAAGGTCGGATCTTCGTCCGCCAGCTTGTAGAGCGCGGCGGAAAGCTTCTCGTTGTCCGCCGTCGTTTCCGGCGCGACCGAAATCGACACCACCGGCGCCGGAAATTCGATCGAGGTGAGCTGGATCGGATGGTCCTCGGCGCAGATCGTGTCGCCCGTGCGCGTGTGCGCCAGGCCCACGACCGCCACGATGTCGCCGGTCTGCGCGGTGTCGATGTTCTCGGAATGGTTCGCGTGCATGCGCAGGATGCGCCCGATGCGCTGGCTCTTGTCCAGGGTGCTGTTGAGCACGTTCTGGCCCGACGTCAGCGTGCCCGAATAGACCCGGACGTAGGTCAGCTTGCCGGCGTGCTTGTCGGCCACGATCTTGAACGCCAGCGCGCTGAACGGGGACTCGTCCGTCGGCTCGCGCGTGACGGGCTCCTCGCCCTCCGCCGCCACGGCGGAAATGATCGGCGGGATCTCGTTCGGGGCCGGCAGCAGGTTCACCACGCCGTCGAGCAGGTGCTGCACGCCCTTGTTCTTGAACGCCGCGCCGCAGTAGACCGGCACGATCTTGCGGGCAATCGTCGCCTTGCGCAGGATGCCCCAGATTTCCTCTTCGGAGAGGTCGCCCTCGGCGAAGAACTTCTCCATCAGGCCGTCGTCCTGCTCGGCGCACTTCTCGACCAGGTTGGCGCGCCATTTCTTGGCTTTTTCGAGCTTTTCGGCCGGGATCTCCGTCTCGCGGAAATCGGTGCTCTTCTCGTCGTCGTAGAAGATCGCCTTCATCGTCACGAGGTCGATGATGCCCTGGAAGGTCTCCGCCTTCCCGATCGGCACCACCACCGGCACCGCGTTGCAGCCCAGCTCGTCCTGGATTTCCTCCAGCACGCCGAAGAAGTCCGCGCCGGTCCGGTCCATCTTGTTCACGAAGGCCAGCTTGGGCACTTCGTACTTCTCGGACTGCAGCCAGACCTTTTCGGACTGCGGCTGCACGCCGCCCACCGCGCAGAACAGCGCCACCGCGCCGTCGAGCACGCGCAGGGACCGTTCCACTTCCACGGTGAAGTCCACGTGTCCGGGAGTGTCGATCAGCGTCACCTGGTGGCCCTTCCAGTTCAGGGTCGTCGCCGCGCTCTGGATGGTGATGCCGCGCTCGCGCTCCTGGACCATGAAGTCCATCGTCGCGGCGCCGTCGTGCACCTCGCCCAGCTTGTGGGTCTTGCCCGCGTAGAACAGGATGCGCTCCGACACGGTCGTCTTGCCGGCGTCGATGTGGGCCATGATGCCGATGTTGCGCACCTTGGAAATGGGGGTTGTCCTAGCCATAACTTGCCTTTTCTTCCTAAATGAACGCCCCCGCGGCCTTGCGACCCCGGGGGTGCTCGATCAAACGGAGGCGGAAGATACGGCTTGCGGCCGGTTTGCGCAACGAAAATCTGCGGAAAAACCGCGGACGGCCTACGGCGCCAACGGCTTGGCGTCCTGCACCAGCCGGTAGTAGCGCGGCTGGTTCTCCGGCAGGCGGTCCATGACCACGATCGGCTCGCCCGTCGCCAGCCCGCGCACGTTGATCGCGTCCGGCAGCAGTTTCCACTGCGCCTTGCCGCCGCGCGCGTCGGTGTACATCACGCTGTAGTAGGTGCCGCGCACGCCGATCCACGAGAGGGTGACGTCGCCGCCCGAGCGCGCCACGGTCAGCGTGGTTTCGCGCAACGGCTGGACTTCCTCGCGGACGGTCTGGCAACCGGCGCCGGCAACGAGCACCAGCGCCAGCGCGGCCAGCCGCCGCATCGCCCGTTTTCCGCTCCGGAACATCGCCGCCTCCTTACGGAGCGGGCGTCGCGACGGTTTCGCCCGGCGCGACTTCGACCGGCTGGATGGGCGCGGCGGAAGCGTTGCGGCGGGACCGCGTGAAATACTTGAAGAAGGACGGCGGCGGATCCTTCGGCTTGCCGCCGTCGTCGTACCACGTCTCGTGCCGGGCGGCTTCGGCCTTTTCGGCGTTGGCGTTCTTCAGCGTCAGGTTGTAGCGGCCGGCGAACCAGCGCCAGTCGGCCGGCGTGAACGGCAGGTAGCTGCCGATCGCGTTGACCAGCGCGGTCCGTTCCAGCACCGGCACCTGCGTGGTGCGCTCGCACCAGGCGTTGATTCCGCGCAGGCTCGCCGGCAGCAGATCGTCGCCGCCGAGGAAAATCGTGCGGCCCGGATAGGACTGCAGGAACGCGCCGCTCTGGTAATCCGCCAGCGCCAGCGCCATCCACTCGTAGCCGTTCCAGACGTGCAGCGTCGGCGCGTCCGGCGCGCCCTGGTAGCTCACCAGCACGGTCGGATAGCGGCGCGCCACGTCGAACGCCACCTGCATCACCTCGAAGCGCGACGGCGCCACGAGCAACACCGCGTCTTCCTGCGCCGCCGCCGGCCTCGCCGCCGCGCCGCCCAGGATCCCCGCCGCCACCGCCAAAATCCAAATCGCTTTTTTCATCTCGCGTACTCCTACAAGATTTCCGGGAACGCGCGCATTCAACCATGCCGTCCCCGTGTTTTGCAAGCTTCTCCGGTGCTTTCGATCCACTTTACCCCCGTGGCCGCGCCGCCGCCACCGCGAGTTGCCCGAAAGCGATGCCGGCGTCGTTCGGCGGCACGGCCCGGTGCCGCCAGACCCGGCAACCGGCCGCCGCCAGCCGCCGCGCCGCCGCCGCCAGCAACCGGCGGTTCTGGAAGCATCCGCCCGACAGGCACACGTCCGCCAACCCGATGCGTTCGGCCGCCGCCGCCATCATCGCCGCCAGCGTTTCGTGGAACCGCGCCGCCGCCGCCGGCGGCGCTTCCCCGCCGCGCAGGATTTCCGCCACCGCCGGCGCCCAGTCCAGTTCGTCGCCGCGCCAGCCGAAGGGATATGGTTCCGCCGGGGCGTCGCCCGCCAGCGCCTCCAGCCGCATCGCCGCCTGGCCTTCGTGGCTCATTTTCAGGCAAACGCCCAGCAGCGCCGCCACGGCGTCGAACAGCCGCCCCGCGCTGCTCGTCGGCACGACGTTCACCCCGCGCGCCAGCAGCTCGTCCAACACCGCCAGTTCCGCCGCCGCGAACCCCGGCGGCGGCACGGCCGCGCCCATTTCGCGCAGCACGCCCAGCGCCGCGCGGCGCGGCTCCCGCGCCGCCGCGTCGCCGCCCACCAGCGGAAACGGCCGCAGCCATGCCGCGCGGCGGAATTCCGCGCGGATGCAAACCAGAAATTCGCCGCCCCAGATCGTCCCGTCCGTCCCCAGCCCCGTGCCGTCCCACGCGATGCCCAGCACGGGTCCGTCCAGGCCGTTTTCGGCCATGCAGGCCGCGACGTGCGCATGGTGGTGCTGGACGCGCTCCGTCGGCACGCCCCATTCGGCGGCGCCTTGCGTGGAGGCATAGTCCGGATGCAGGTCCACCGCCGCCGCGACGGGCGCCAGCCCGTGCAGATCCGCCAGATCCGCCACCGACCGCGCCCAGAGGCGCGCGGCGCCCGCGTGGTCGAGATCGCCGACGTGCGGACCGATCACCGCGTTGCCGCCGGCCGCCAGCGCCACCGCGCTTTTCATCTGCGCTCCCACCCCCGTCCAGCCGTCCGGCGCGCCCGGCAGCGGCACCGCGTACGGCGCCAGGCCCCGCCCGCGGCGCATCGGGATCGGCTCGCCGCCGGCGCCGACCGCGATCACCGAATCGTCCAGCGGCCGCGCGATGGGCCGGTCGTGGAGCAAAAAGAAATCGGCGACGTCGCCCAGCCGCGCCCGGGCCTCGTCGTTGTCCGTGCAGATCGGCTCGTCGGTCAGGTTGCCGCTCGTGGCCACGACGGGAAAGCCCAGTTCGCGCAGCAGCAGATGGTGCAGCGGCGCATAGGGCAGCATGGCCCCCAGCCACGGCAGTTCCGGCGCGACGGCTTCCGCCAGTCCCGTTGCGCCGGCGCGCTTCGCCAGCAGCACGATGGGTGCCGCCGGCGATTCCAGCCAGGCGCGTTCCGCTCCCGAGACCGCGCACGCCGCGGCGACGGCCTCCAGATCCGGAAACATCAGCGCGAAGGGTTTTTCGTCGCGCCGCTTGCGCTGCCGCAAGCGCCGCACGGCATCGCCGTTGCGCGCGTCCGCCAGCAGGTGGAAGCCGCCGATGCCTTTGGCGGCCACGATTTGCCCCGCGCGCAGGGCCGCCGCCGCGGCCAACAGCGCCTCGTCGCGCGCGGCCAAGATCGATCCATCCGCCCGCGCCCACGCCAGTTGCGGCCCGCAGACCGGGCACGCGTTGGGCTGCGCGTGGAAACGCCGGTCGCGCGGATCGCCGTATTCCGCCGCGCAGGCCGGACACATGGTGAAATTCCGCATCGTCGTATGCGCCCGGTCGTAGGGCAAGGCCTCGAGGATGCTGAACCGCGGGCCGCAATGCGTGCAATTCGCGAAGGGATAGCGATGGCGCCGGTCGGCCGGATCGAAGATTTCCCGCAGGCAGTCCGGACACGTCGCCAGGTCCGGCAGGATGCCCGCCGTGCGTGCGCCGTCGGCCGCGGCGCTCAACCGGATCTCGAAACCGGCCGGCAGATCGGCCGGGGCGTCCAGCTCTTCCACGGTCTGGACGTCGGCCGCGGCCGGCAACCGCCCGGGCAGTTCCTCGCGGAATTTCGCAATGGCATCCGCGGGACCGGCCAGCACCACCTCGGCGCCGGCCGCGTCGTTGCGCACCCAGCCGCGCAGCCCCAGCTCGTGCGCCAGCCGGAACGCCGTCGGCCGGAACCCCACGCCCTGCACCCGCCCGCGCATCCGCAACAGAATGGACCGTTCCTCCGGCATGGCTCGCGAATATACGCCACGCCCCCGCCCCGGTCGAGTCCGCCCCCAACCCCAACCAAATCCACAGCCGGAATATTGGGTATTGTTTTATAAAACAGTACCCGCCATGCGGAACAGCCATTGCATCCAATTCCCCGGCCCGCTTCCTGTTTTCTGGCTGGCGTTATCGGGCGGAGCATCGCATCCTTGCGCCCATGACGACCAACCCGCCGCTCCTGCTTTCCTTGCTGATCCTCGCTTCCTATCTGTTGGGCGCGATTCCCAACGGACTGCTCCTCGCCCGCCTGAAGGGCGTCGACCTGCAGAAAGTCGGCTCGGGCAACATCGGCGCGACGAACGTGTTCCGCTGCGTCGGCAAGGGCTGGGGCGTGCTGGCGTTCGTCCTCGACGCGGTCAAGGGTTTCGTGCCGGCGTTTTTCTTTCCGCGCCTGCTGGAAGCGGCGCCGCCGTGGCTGGGTCTCGCCTGCGGCGTGGCGGCCGTCGCCGGCCACAACTGGCCGGTGTGGCTGAAGTTCAAGGGCGGCAAGGGCGTCAGCACCAGCGCGGGCATGCTGCTGGGCATCGCGCCGGCCGCCGTCGGCATCGGTTTTGCCGTGTTCGCCTTGACCGTCGCGCTCACGCGCTTCGTGTCGCTGGGCTCGATCCTCGCGGCCGTCGCCGTTGCCGGCTCCGGCGTCTGGCTCTACGGCGCGGACAACCGCCTGCTGGCGGGCGCGCTGATCCTCATGGGCCTGCTGGTGATCGTCAAGCACCGGGCAAACGTCGGCCGGTTGCTCAAAGGCACCGAGCCGCGGATCGTCGGCAAGAAATAGATCGACCTGCCTCTATTTTCCGCAAGCAATCTGGGTATTGTTTTATAAAACAATACCCGATTCTGCCGGCCCGATCCACTGCCGGAACGGCGTGGGTTATCCCTTGGATTCGTCGGCCAGTTCGGCGAGGCGCCGCATGACGAGCGCGCCGACGGCTTCGTAGTCGTTCTTCTTCGGCATCGCGGTGAGGATTTCCTCCGGCGAAATGGCCGGGCCGTAGCGCGCGACGATGCGGGAAGGCCGGAATTTGTTCGCGCCCTTGGGAAACGCCGCGAACGTGCCGGAAATGTGCAGCGGCACGACCGGCACGTTGCCTTTGGCGATCAAAAATCCGATGCCGCCCTTGGCGGCGCGCATCTTCCCGTCCGGCGAACGCGTGCCTTCGGGGAACAAGCCCAGCACCTTGCCGTCTTTCAGGGTGGCGATGGCTTTTTTCAACGCGCCCAGATCGCCCTTGGTGCGGTCGAGCGCGATCACCCCCACCCGCGGGAAGAACCACTTCGCGATCGGATTGGAAAACAGCGTGTCGCGCGCCAGGAAGTGCACGACGCGCCGCGAATTGGCGCCGCCCATGACCGGCGGATCGAGATAGCTGCAGTGGTTGGCGACGATGACGGCGCCGCCCCGGGCGGGCACGTGTTCGCGGCCGAAAACCCGCATGCGGTACTTCAGCAACAGGCAGAAATAGACGAATCCGCGGGCCAGCCAGTACAGCGGCTGCGTGAAGAGGCCCTCGCGCATGGGACTCAGGCCGGCGCCGCTCCGGCGGCCTTCAGGTCGGCGACGATGGTCTCCACGACCTGCTCGACGGTCATGCCGGTGCTGTTGATGATCTTGGCGCCAAGGGCGATCTGCAGCGGCGCGGTCGCGCGGCTGGAATCCTTCTGGTCGCGCCGGCGCAGCGAACTGAGCACCGCGTCGACGTCGTGGGTCCCTTCCTGCACCTTGATTTCGGCGGCGCGGCGGCGGGCCCGCTCCTCCGGATCGGCGTCGAGGTAGTACTTGAACGGCGTGTCGGGGAACACCACCGTGCCGATGTCGCGCCCTTCCATCACCAGGCTGCCGAACTTCGTCATCATCCGCAGCTTCTCGACGATGTAGACGCGCACGGCCTGCTGGGACGCGATGTCCGCCACGCGCTCGCGCACGGGCTCGGCGCGGATTTCCTGTCCCGGATCCTCGCCGTCGATGAGGTAGCCCACCGCGTTGTCCTTCAGCACCAGCTCCATGTTCATGCGGATCAGGAGGTTCGTCACCGCCTGCGAATCCTTCACGTCGATGCCTTCCTTCACGCACTTCCAGGTCACGCCCCGGTAGAGGGCGCCGGAATCCACGTAGATGAAGCCCATGGCCTGGGCCGTCCGGCGCGATACGGTCGATTTCCCGGACGCCGAAGGGCCGTCCACCGCCACGATGGTCGTTTGCTTATTCAACTTTCACTCCCAGATTGCCGAGTTGCTCCCAAAATTCCGGATAGGACGTGTCCACGCACGCCACGTTGGCGATCGTGACCGGCTGGTCGGCGAAGATCGCGAGGATGGACATGCTCATGGCGACGCGGTGGTCGCCGTAGCTGCGGATGCTCTTCGTGGGCGAGATCTTCGCGGGGCCTTCGACGATCATGCCGTCGGGCTGCTCGGTCACCGCCACGCCCATGCCGGCGAGGTTCTCGACCATGACCGCGACGCGGTCGGATTCCTTGACGCGCAGCTCGCTGGCGTCGCGGATGACGGTGCGGCCCTGCGCCAGCGCGCCGAGCACGGCCACCAGCGGCAGTTCGTCGATCAGGTTGGGGATTTCCGCGCCGCCGACCTCGGTGCCCTTCAGCTCCGCGCCGTAGACCGTCACGTTGCCGTAGACTTCCGGATCCGTCGGCGCCGAGGTGCGCTCGATCTCGACGCGCGCGCCCATGCGCCGCAGGACGTCGAGCAGGGCCGTGCGCCGCAGGTTGAGGCCCACGCCTTCCGCGCGGACGGTCGCGCCGGGGATCGCCGCGGCCGCGGCCAGCCAGTAGGCCGCCGAGGAGAAGTCGCCCGGCACCACGTAGGGCCGCGCGAGGAACTTGGGCCCCTTGGGTCCGTAGCCGTCCACGGAAATGTTCTGGCCTTCCACCCGGATCGGGGCGCCCACCGCGCGCAGCATGCGCTCGGTGTGGTCGCGGGTCGGGATCGGCTCGAGGACCGTCGTGCGGCCCTCGGCGTAGAGGCCGGCCAGGATGCAGCAGCTCTTCACCTGCGCGGAAGCCGTCGGCAGGGAGTATTCGATGCCATGCAGCTGCCCCCCGCGGATCGTCATCGGCGCGGTGCCCTGCGGCGTCAGGTCCAGCTTGGCGCCCATCAGCTCGAGGGGTTCCTTGATGCGCCGCATCGGCCGGGAATTCAGCGAGGCGTCGCCCGTCAGCGTCACGGTGATCGGCGAGCCCGCGCACAACCCCGCCAGCAGGCGCATGCCCGTGCCCGAGTTGCCGACGTCCAACGGCCCGGCCGGTTCGATCATCTTGCCGCCCGTGCCCTGCACGGACAGCACGCCTTCGTCGTCGATCCACGACCGCGCGCCGAAGGATTCCATCGCCTTGAGGGTGTTCAGGCAGTCTTCCGCCTGCAAAAAGCCGCGGATTTCGGAGGTGCCGGAGGAAATGCCCGCGAGCAGCGCGGTGCGGTGGGAAATGCTCTTGTCGCCCGGCACGCGCACCACGCCGCCGTCGAAGCCGCCGGGATGCACGATCTTGGTCTGTTTTTGGATGGCCATTTTTTATGTTCTTGGTTCGGTTTTCATGCAGGCGCGGCCTCAGCGGCCGCGCCCCTTCAGAAGTTCCGCCCGGGCCGCGCGGGCCCGCTCCAGGAACTGCGCCACGTCGCCGAAGCGACCGGCTTGGAGATCATCATATACCCGCTCGACTTTCAATTTGAAAGCCCGCAATTCTTCGGCCACCGCCGGGGCGTTGGTCATCAGGATGTCGTGCCACATGTCGATCGAGCCCGACGCCACGCGGGTCGAGTCGTAGAAGCCCGTCCCGCAGAAGGCGCCGACCTTTTCGGCGGAATCGCGGCCGATGGCCTTGGCCAGCGCCGCGGCGGCCACGTGCGGCAGATGGCTGGTGCGCGCCAGCAGGCGGTCGTGGTCTTCCGGTTCCATCCGGCACGTCCGCGATCCGGCCGACCGCCACAGCGCCGCCACGCGCTCGACGGCTTCCGCGGGCGCGTCCGGCGCCGCGGCCACGACCGTCAGGGCGTTTTCGTAGAGATCGGCCGAAGCCGCCTCCAGTCCCTGTTTTTCGGAGCCGGCGATGGGATGGCTGCCCACGAAAGCGCCCGCCGGCAAAACGCCGGCCATCTGGCGGCAGAGCCAGCCCTTGGTGCTGCCCACGTCCGTCACCAGCGTGCCCGGCCGCAGCGCCGGCGCGACGTCGGCCGCCAATTCCACGCAGGCCCGGATCGGCGCGCACAGCACCGCCAGGCTGGCGGCGGCCACCGCCGCGTCCGGATCGGCGAACGCCTCGTCCACGATGCCGCGGGCCAGCGCCTCGCGCCGGGTCGTTTCCTTGCGCGCGAAGGCCACGATCCGGCCGGCGTAGCCGCGCTTGCGCAGCGCCAGCGCCAGCGAGGCGCCCATCAGCCCCAGGCCGAGGATCGCGATGCCCGGCTCGCGCGTCATGGTCGATTCGGTGCCCAAATCCATGCCCCCGTCAATGCAGGTTCCGGCCCACGGCGCGGGCCACCAATTCCAGTTCGCCCATCAATTCCTTGAACCGTTTGGGCGTCAGCGACTGCGGCCCGTCCGAGACGGCCTTGGACGGTTCGGGATGCACTTCCAGCAGCAGGCCGTCCGCGCCGGCGGCGATCGCCGCCTTGGCCATCGGCGCCACCAGATCCCAATGCCCCGTGCCGTGGCTGGGATCCACCACCACCGGCAGGTGGCTCTCGCGCTTCAGCACCGGCACCGCGCTCAGGTCGAGCGTGTTGCGCGTGAATTTCTCGAAGGTCCGGATGCCCCGCTCGCACAGGATCACGTCCTGGTTGCCTTCGCTCATCACGTATTCCGCGCTCATCAGCAGCTCTTCGAGCGTGCTGGCCAGGCCGCGCTTGAGCATCACCGGCTTCGCGCAGCGGCCCACCGCCTTGAGCAGGTTGAAATTCTGCATGTTGCGCGCGCCCACCTGGATGACGTCCGCGAATTCGGCCACCATTTCGACGTCGCGCGTGTCCATCACCTCGGTGACGACCGGCAGGCCGACCACGGAACGCTCTTCGGCCAGGTAGCGCAACCCTTCGACCCCCAGCCCCTGGAAGGCATAGGGCGAGGTCCGCGGCTTGAACGCCCCGCCGCGCATCATGTGGGCCCCCGCCCCCTTCAGAAAGGCGCCCAACGAGAGAATCATGTCGCGGGTTTCGACCGAACAGGGCCCCGCCATCACCACCACGCCGGACCCGCCGATGCTCAGCCCCCGGTCGCCGTGCCGCGCCGGCGGGATCTTGATGACGGTTCTTTCGGGATGGAACTCCGTGCTGGCCCGCTTGTAGGGCTTCAGCACCGGCATGACCTTTTCCACCCCCGGCATCATTTCCAGCGCCGGAGCCTGGGTCGAGGCTTCCTCGCCGATGAGCCCGATCACGGTCACTTCCGCGCCGGGACTCACGTGCGCCTTCAGGTTCCATTCCGCCGCGCGCTCCGCGATGGCCTGGATTTGGGCTTCGGTCGCCCCTTTTTTCATCACGACGATCATAAAATCTCCGGTTCTCCGGTGGGTTTTCGACCCGCGCCGGGGGCGCGATTCGAGCCCGGAACCATACTCCGCCCCCCTCTCCCTTTTCCACCTTAAAAACGGGCGGCCGGGCAAAATCCTCGGCCCGGCCGCGCATTTTCTTTCGCCGCATCGCGTTGCGGCTGAATTGACCATGTCCAAGATGGACTTTTCGATTTCAGCTCTGCTCGCGCAGCCACGCCTGCAGGAAATCCCGCGCGGCGGCCAGATGGGACAACGCCGCGGCGGTGGGCGGTTCGTTCGGCTCCCAGGCTTCCCCCCGGATGGCCAGCAGCCACGCCGGCGGCCGCGCGCCGTACAGTTCGTCCGCCAGCGCCAGCACGCTTTCGGGAGACATCGCGTGGGTGGAGAACGAAATTTCCTTCTGCGGCGCCAGCGGCCGGAATTCGAACGGCGCCGGCCCCTTTTTTGCGGCATCGACGAACACAACCGCCCGGCTCTCCGCCACGGCCAGCGCGTCCTCGGCATTGAGCTGGTAGTTGGAATCGAACGCAACGCCGGCAAGCCCCTCCGCTTGCGCCCGTTTTTCGAGCTGTTCGACGAGCGCGACGCCGAGTCCGTCGTCCTGCCGACCCGGATTTCCGAAGCCGTAGACCAGGATCGGTTTTGAATTTTTCTCGTTCATCGATTTTAGACCCCCACGGGCTTGCCCCGTGGGTGAATCAGGTCCGATCGGCGGCTCAATTCTTCCGCCGCCGAGCCACCACCGCGCCCGTTGCATCCACCAGCGTTATTTCCAGCGGCATCTGCCCGTAGGCGTGGGTGGCGCAGCTCAGGCACGGGTCGTAGGCCCGGATCGCCACCTCGACCGCGTTCATCATCGGCTCGGTGATTTCCTTCTGGCCCGCCATGTAGGTCGTGGCGACGCAACGGACCGCCCGGTTCATCGGCTCGTTGTTGTTCGTGGTGGACACGATCAGGTTGGCCATTTTGATCAGATCGTCGTCCCCCACGGCGTAATGGTGGAACAGCGTGCCGCGCGGCGCCTCGATGATGCCGACGCCTTCCGGTTGGCGCTTGCCGTGCACGACGAGATCGCCGCCGAGGACGTCCGGATCCTGCAGCAGCTCGCGCATTTTTTCGGCGGCGTGGAGCACTTCGATCAGCCGCGCCCAGTGCGTGTGCATGCACATGTCGTTGGGCTTGCCGCCCGTCGCCGCCTTGAACGCCTCGAATTCCTTTTGCGCCAGCGGGGTCGGGATGAAATCCACGACGTTCAGCCGCGCGAGCGGCCCGACGCGGTACCAGCCCTGTTCCGGCCCCAGCCGCTTGAGATACGGGAACTTCATGTAGCTCCACGACTTCACCTCTTCGCGGAAATGCCGGAGATAATCCTGGCCATCCACGTCGTCGAGGATCCGCCGGCCCTCCGCGTCCACGGCGCGCAGCACGCCGTGGTAGAGGTCGAGCGCGCCGTCCTGGCGCACGAGGCACAGGTGGTTCGACGGGAACTTCGAGAACCCGTCGATGAAGGCCTTGTGCTTCTTGTAGTAGTCCTTGAAAAACGCCAGCGCGCCCTGCGACCACGCGACCATCTGGTCGGCGCTGAGCGGCCCGCCGTCGCCCTTCAACAGCCGGTCGCGCTCTTCGACGGTGAGGCTCTTGTTCACGCCGCCGGGAATCGCGCCCGTGCCGTGGATCTTCTTGCCGGCGGTGGCCGCGATGACTTCCTGGCCGTACTTGCGCATCAGGACCGCCTGCGTCGCCAGCTCGCGGTTCGCCAGCGCCACGCCGATCACGTTGCGCGTCGCGGGATCCGCGTCGTAGCCGAACAGCAAATCCGGCGAGGCCAGATGGAAGAAGTGCAGCGAGTGCGACTGGAAAATCTGGCCGTAGTGCATCAGCCGGCGGATTTTTTCCGCCGTCGGCGTCAGCCCCGCGCCCGTCCCCGCGCCGACGACGACGTCCATCGCCTTGGCTCCGGCCAGGTGGTGGCTGACCGGGCAGATGCCGCACAGGCGCTGCACCAGCACCGGCGCCTCCCAGTACGGGCGCCCCTGCACGAACCGCTCGAAGCCCCGGAACTCCACGATGTGCAGCCGGCTCTGCGCCACGTTCCCCGCGTCGTCGAGATGGATCGTGACCCGGCCGTGGCCTTCGACGCGCGTGACGGGATCGATGACGATTTTGCGGGTCATGGCTCTTTCAGTCGAATTTGAAGCTGCGGTAGGATGGGTCCAGTTCCTGGCCGGTCACCAGCGCGACCAGCGCGTCCCAAATCAGGTCCGCGCTCGGCGGGCACCCCGGCAGAAAATAATCGATCTTCACCACCTCGTGGCAGGGATAGACCCGGTTCAGGATCTTCGGCAGGTCGGGATCGTGCGGGATGATCTTGTCCGGATTTCCGTCGGCCACCGTCGGCCCGTTCAGATAGGCCTCCTCCAGGCATTCCTTCAGCGGCAGGACGTTGCGCAGCGCCGGCAGCCCGCCCATCAGCGCGCACTCGCCCACCGCCACCAGGACCTTGCAGCGCTTGCGGAATTCCGTCAGCACGTGCACGTTCTCGTCGTTGCAGCAGCCGCCTTCGATCAGGCCGATATCGCACTCCTTGGTGAACGTCTTGATGTCGTCGAACGGCGACTTGTTGAACTCCACCAGCTCGATCAGGTCGAGGATCCGCTCGTCGATGTCGAGCAGCGACATGTGGCAGCCGAAGCAGCCGGCCAGCGAGGTCGTCGCGACGATCTTCTTGGGGGCTTTCGCGCTCACGGCCGCACCTCGCTGCCGATGGGCGCCCGGTCGTAGGTGCGCCGTCCGATGGGCACGTCGAAGCCCTTGCCCTTGCGCAAAATCGCGCCGACGGGGCAGATGTCCATCGCGCGCTGGGCCAGTTCGTCGTCGATATCCTTCGAAGTGTCCGGATCGATGTTGATGACGACTTTGTCGCCGCGCTTGCCGAAGGCGAAAATGGCGTGGCCTTCGGCGTTGTGGATGCCGCGGATGCAGCGCTTGCACTGGATGCAGCGGTTGTGGTCCTTGACGAGCTTCGGGTGCCACGCCTCCACGTCGCGCTTGGGGAACAGGTAGGGAAAACTCGACACCGTCACGCGGTAGCGGTAGGCCAGCGCCTGCAGCTCGCAGTTGCCGCTGCGCTCGCACGAGGGGCACAGGTGGTTGCCTTCCGCGAACAGGATCTCGACGACCGATTTGCGGAACGCCTCCAGTTCCGGCGTGCTCGTCGCCACGTTCATGTCTTCGGCCACCTTCGTCGTGCAGGCGGTCTGCGGAATGCCGTTGACCAGCACCGTGCAGATCCGGCACGCCCCCTTCGGCGGGATGCCCGGATAGTTGCACAGCGTCGGGATGAAGACTCCCGCCTCCCGCGCCGCCGCGACCAGTTGCGCGCCTTCCTCCGCCAGGCAGGTCTTGCCGTCGAGCGTGAACCGGACGAAGCTGGCCATCGCGCGCCTCCCTAGCCTTTCCCGACCGCCGCGTCGTAGTCCCGGATCGCCGCCGCCAGATCGAACGACGGCACGAAGCGCGGATCGCCCGGCGCCAGCCGCGCGGCGTACAGCGGCCGGAAGTTCTGGATCGTGGTGACGATCGGGTTCAGCGCGGTCTGCCCCAGCCCGCAGCGGTTGTTGCGCATGATCTTCTGCCAGGCCCGCAGCCGCTCCACGTCTTCCGCCGTGCCCTTCCCCGCCACGATCCGCTCGAGCACCACCTGCGCCATGCCCGTCAGCGCCCGGCACGGCACGCACGAGCCGCACGATTCCTCGCGGAAAAACCGCGCGAAGTTCAGCACCACGTCCTTGAGCAGGTCGCGGTGCTTCCCGACGACGATGAACGAGCCGCCCGTCGCCAGATCCTCGTAGGCCAGCACGCGGTTGAATTCGTCCGGGCCGATGCACGCGCCCGACGGCCCGCCGACCTGCACCGCCTGCACGTCGCGCGCGCCGGCTTCCTTCAGGATGTCGTTGACCGAAAAGCCCCATTCCACCTCGTAGATGCCCGGCCGGTCGCAATCGCCCGACACGCACAGCACCTTGGTGCCCTTGGATTTCTCGGTACCGAGCCGGTTGTACCACTCCGGCCCCTTCAGCAGCACCTGCACCGCCGAGCACAGCGTCTCGACGTTGTTGACCACCGTCGGCTTCTGCAAATAGCCCTTTTCCACCGGGAACGGCGGGCGGTCGCGCGGCTCGCCGCGCTTGCCCTCGGCCGATTCGATCAGCGCCGATTCCTCGCCGCACACGTAGGCGCCGCCGCCGAACTGGAGGCTGACGTCGAAATCGAAGCCCGCCAGCCCGCCGATCGCGGTGCCCAGCAGCCCCTGCGCGCGCAGATCCGCCAGCACGTGCTCCAAATAGGCCCGCAGATACAGGTACTCGTGGCGCACGTAGAGCACGCCCCGCCGCGCGCCGACCGCGAAGGCCGCGATCGCCATGCCCTCGATCACCATTTGCGGCCGTTCCGTCAGGATGACGCGGTCCTTGAACGTGCCCGGTTCGCCTTCGTCCGCGTTGCAGAAGACGTACTTCACGTCGCCGGCCGCCCGCCGGGCGAAATCCCACTTCATGCCCGTCGGGAATCCGGCGCCGCCGCGGCCGCGCACGCTCGCGGCCTTGACCGCGGCGATCACCTCGCCGGAACTCATCTTGACCACCTTGGCCAGCGCCTCGCCGGGCCGATAATGGTCGAACACCATGACCCCGCGCCGGCGGACGTGGTTGTGCACCAGCGCCCGCACCTCCGGGTGCGCGTTCTGGCCGTCGCCGTACTGGTCGCCCTTGAGCTCTTCGACCGTCCGCCCGGCGCGCATGCCCGCCACCAGCTCGCGCGCCTTCTCCGGCGTCAGCTTCGGAAACACCTGGCCGTTGACCAGCGCCGCCGGTTCCTGGTCGCTCATCCCGATGCAGGCCGTGTGGAACAGCCCGACGACGCCGTCGGCCGAAACTTCCCCGAACTTGCAGCCCGCCGCTTCCTCGAACGCCTGGGCCACCTCCGCGCGGCCGCAGAACTCCGCCACCACGCTGTCGTTGAGATAGACCGCGAATTTCCCGCGCGGCTCGCGCGCGAAGAAGTGGTAGAAGGACGTCGTTTGCTCCACGTCCACCTGCGGAATGCCCAGCACGTCCGCGATCCGCGCCGCCGTCACGTGCGACAGGCAGCCCAGCTCGTCCTGCACGTCGATCAGCACGTCCATCAGCCGCGTGGCGTCGCCCCCGTACCGGGCGACGACCTGCTTGACCGTCTGGGCGATGGCGGGCATGGACGGCTCCGGCCCGCTCCTAGAAGGTACCCGTGATGTATTTTTCCAGGCTGTCGATCGTCGACTGCTGGGCGTCGAGCATGAACTTGACCACGTCGCCGATGGAAATCATCCCCACCAGCTTGCCGCCCTCCAGCACCGGCAGGTGGCGGTGCCGCCGGCCCGAGATCAACCCCATGCACTCCTCCACCGTCTGCGCGGGCGTCACCGTGTCCATCTGCTTCAGCGGCGTCATGGCGTCCTTGACCGCATGGGTCTTCGGCGACTTCCCGGCGGCGATCACCTTCCACAACACGTCGCGCTCGGACAGGATGCCCGACAATTTGCCCGCCTGGGTCACCACCGCGAGGCACCCGATGTGCTTTTCGCTCATGCGCCGGATCGCCTCCAGCAGCGGTTCCGCCGCCGTGATGGTTTCCACCTTCGCGCCTTTGATCCGCAACAAATCTCCGACCGTCGTGCTCATGGGTTTCTCCTTGCCGATTGGGTTATAAATTTTGTCTGCCGACGGTGAAAGTGTAGGGAGCGCCCCACCCCCTCGTCAACGCCCCAGACCTCCGATAACGCATTTTGTTCCCGGACCCCAAACCGGGCGGGTTTCCGGTTTGCGCCGGACCCGGCAATGGGATAGAGATGGGGCATGATTCCTGCCGCCCGCATCCATCGCCTGGACGACCGCCCGCCGGCGCGGGGCAAATTCGTCCTCTACTGGATGCAGCAATCCCAGCGCGCGGAGTGGAATCCCGCGCTCGAAACCGCCGTCGAGCAGGCCAACGCCCTGCGCCTGCCGACGCTCGTCGGCTTCGCCCTGACGGCGTTCCCCGGCGCGAACGGCCGGCACTACCGCTTCATGCTCGCAGGCCTGCGCGAAACCGAAAAACGCCTCGCCGCGCGCGGCCTCGGCTTCTGCCTGCGCCAAGGCCCGCCGGAAGAGGTCGTGCCCGAGCTCGCGAAAAACGCCGCGCTGCTCGTCGGCGACGTCGGCTATCTCCGCGTCCAGCGCGACTGGCGCGCGGCCGTCGCGCAGCGCGTCGCTTGCCCCGTTGTCTTCGTCGAAGGCGACGCCGTCGTGCCCGTCGCCGCCGTTTCCGACCACGCCGAATTCGCCGCGCGCACGATCCGGCCGAAAATCCACCGCCTGCTCGGCGAGTTCCTGCAACCCCTCAAGCCCGCGAAAGTCGCCGTGCCTTTCGCGGGCGGAGCACAAAAATCACTGGACCTGTCCGATTCCGATGCGCTGTGGCGGCGATTGGGCGTGGACGATTCCGTGCCGGCCGCCGCGGCCGCCGGCGGCGCGGCCGCCGCGCACCGCCTGCTCGACCGCTTCGTCGCGCACCGCCTGGCCGAATACGCCGAGGCTGCCAGCGATCCCGTCGCCGACGGTTGTTCCGGCCTGAGCCCCTATCTGCACTTCGGCCAGATCTCGCCGCTTGAAATCGCCCTGCGCGTGCAGGCCGCCGACGCGCCGCGCGTCGCGACCGACGCTTTTTTGGAGCAACTGATCGTCCGCCGCGAGCTGAGCCTGAACGCCTGCTGGTTCAATCCCGGCTACGACCGCTACGACACCCTGCCCGCCTGGGCGCTGAAGACGCTGGACCGGCACCGCAAGGACAAGCGCGAGTTCATCTACTCCCGCGCGCAGTGGGAAGCCGGCGCCACGCACGATCCCTGCTGGAACGCCGCGCAGGCCGAGATGGTCCGCACCGGCCGCATGCACAACTACATGCGCATGTACTGGGGCAAGAAACTCCTCGAATGGTCCCGCGCGCCCGAGGAAGCCTTCGAAACCGCGCTGGCCCTCAACGACAAGTACGAACTCGACGGCCGCGACCCCAACGGGTGCGTCGGCGTGGCCTGGTGCTTCGGCCGCCACGACCGCCCCTGGACCGAGCGCCCCGTCTTCGGCACGATCCGCTACATGAACGCCAACGGCCTGCGCCGCAAGTTCGACGTCCAGGCCTACGTCGAGCGCTGGCTCGGCCCCGCCGCCGGCGGCCGGCTGTTCTGACGTGGGCCGCGCCGTTTCCGGAACATTTCCGAAAAAGAAATTGCGTTTTCGCCGTATTGATCATATGTTCAATACGAAACCGACCCGAACGGAGACCGCGAACATGCCCCGCCCCTTCTGCAAGCGCTACGTCGGCTGGCAGCCGCACGTCGAACTATTCCGGCCGGCCGGCATTCCGGCCGAGAAGCTGGAAACCGCCGTGCTGAGCCTCGAAGAGATCGAGGCCCTGCGCCTGGCCGACCTCAACGGCCAGTACCAGGAGGCCGCCGCGGAGCACATGAAAATCTCGCGCGCGACGTTCGCGCGCATCGTCGAATCGGCCCGCCGCAAGGTGGCCGACGCCCTCGTGCACGGCAAGGCGCTGCGGATCCAGACCGAACCCGGCGACCAGCCCCCGCCGGCGGCCCCCGCGCCCGAATCCTGCCAGCGCCGCGGCTGCGGCTGCCACGGCACCGGGCGCGGCCAAGGCCGCTACGTCGAATATTCGCCCCATGGAACCGCCCCTTGACCCCCGCCCGACGACGACCGGAGGAATCCCGATGAAACGAACGAACCTGATCATCCATGAGTTGCGCGCCCACGCCCCGTTCACCGCGGTGGGCACGCTGGCGGGCATCGCGCTGCTGCTGGGCCTGGTCAAGCTGGGCGTGACCGAAGAAACCTCGCACGGGCTGTTCGCCGTTTTGCACCCGCTGCACGTGCTGCTGAGCGCGCAGGCGACGGCCGCCACCTTCCGCCGCGCGGGCGGCAGCGGTTTCTGGCGCATCCTGGCCGTCGCCTATTTCGGCGGCGTCGCCATCGGCACGGTCAGCGACAGCCTCATCCCCTTCCTGGGCGAATGGCTGCTGGGCCTGCCCAACGCCCACGTCCACGTCGGCTTCATCGAGGAATGGTGGCTGGTGAATCCGGCCGCCATCCTCGGCATCGCGCTGGGCGCCTGGAAAGCCAAGACCCGCATGCCGCACGCGCTGCACGTCTGGGTCAGCACCGGCGCGTCGCTCTTCCACGTCGCCATGGCCATGGCCGGCGTTCCCTCCGCGGCCGCCCTCGGCGGCCTCGCCGTGTTCCTGTTCCTGTCCGTCTGGCTGCCCTGCTGCACCAGCGACATCGTCTTTCCGCTGCTCTTCGCGCCGAACAAGGACGCCGGCGCCGGCGCCGGCTGCGGCCACGGCCACGACCACGGCCACTAGCCCCCGCAACGTTTTTACGTAGTACGTAAAACCGCGCGAAAGTTTTTACGTTCTACGTAAAAACGCCGGAAAACTTTTACGTAGTACGTAAAAATCGAGGGTGAATTTTACGTACGACGTAAAACTCCCGGGCCGGGCGGGGCGCGCAACGGGGCGCGACTACCGCTTGGCGGACTTGAGCAGGGTCTGGAGGTCTTCCATCTCGGCCTGGAGGTCTTCCTCGTGCTCGACTTCGTCCTGCAGGATCTGGAGGACGACGTTGTACGTGACCGGATCCTTGTTCATCGTCAGGTTGAGCAGCTTCTTGTAGGTCATGATGGCGCACTGCTCGCCCGCGATGTTCTGCTCGAGCACCTTTTTGACGAACGGATCGTTGGGCGCGTCGTAGCCGCAGTTGGTGTGCTTGTACCATTCCTTCGGTTCGGTGACGGGCGTGCCGCCGAGCTGGATGATGCGCAGGGCCAGCATGTCCGCGTGGCGCAGCTCGTCCGCGGCGTGCTGGACCAGCTCGGCGATGACGGCTTCCTTCATCGGGCCCTTCACCACCTTGGCGCCGATCCAATACTGGTAGTAGGCCAGCCATTCGTCCGAAAACGCCTTGTTCAGGACGGCCACCAGTTTCTTGACGTCCATGTCGACGATCGCGATTCCCTTGGTTCCCATGGCAACTCTCCCTTTCCGTTTTTTCGTCCGCCGCGGCGGGCACTCGCCTGCGACGGTTCGAGCATAGGCCCGCCGCGGAGTGGCGTCAACCCCGGCCGCCATCGCGCATTGCCATTGCCGCCGCCGTTTTCGTATGCTCCGGACCCTTGAAACCGAATCGATCGCGAGGAATCCCATGACCGCGCCCCTGAGTCCCACCACGTTCAGCCCCGAACTTTCCCAGGAGTTCGGCCTCCAAATCTATCTCAAGCCCGAGATCCATTCCGCGACGGGTTCCTACAAGGACCGGCTGGGCCCGGCGGCCGTCGCCGAAGCGATCCAGGCCGGCGCCACCAAAGTGGTCGCGACGTCGAGCGGCAACCAGGGCCTGGCCATCGCGCATGCGGCGCGGGCGGCCGGCATCCCCTGCCTGATCCTGGCCACGCAGCACATCCTGCCGGTCTACCGCAATGCCCTGCGCGAGCTCGGCGCCGAGCTGCAAACCGTGCCGGACATGAAAGCCCGCACCGCGGCGCTGCACGAGAAGATCGCGGCAGGCTGGTTCCCCCTCTCCGTCGCGCCCGAGGACCGCGGCCGGCGGGTGCAGCTGGGCAAAAGCGGCTATGCCGCCATCGCCCGCGAGATCGTGGACGCGCTCGGGGCCGCGCCCGATTTCCTGATCCTGCCCGTCTGTTTCGGCGACGGCTGCGCGGGCATTTTGCTCGGTTTCCGGCAACTGGCGCGCGAGCGCGGCACGGCCATTCCGAAATTCATCATGATCCGCGCCACCTACGCCGAAGACGTCGCCTTTTCCATCACCTCCGACATCACCACGCCCGAAGTTGCGTCCACGCTCGAGGCCACGCGCGGCGTTTCGATGTATTTCAAGAACGCCGATTTCCTCGAGGCGCAACGGCTGGGGCGCGCGGCGGGACTGGACCTCGAAGCCGCGGCCGCGGCGCCGTTCCTGGCCCTGCGCCGCTACGCCGCCGATCCGGGGTTCCCGCCCGGCAGCGTCGCCGTGCTGCTCTTCACGGCCAAGCACCGCCCCGGGAATTGAGATGCGGGCCCCACCGCCTCGTGCGGTGGGGGAGCAAACTTTGCCTCCCACGGCGCAAGGCCGTGGGGGGGCGAAAAAGAAAGAAGGTTTTCCACGGCGTGGAAAACCTTCTTCCGTGCCCCGCGCGGCCGCGGGGATTCTGCCCGGAAAACTAGGTCACGTAGCGTTCTTCGGTCAGGTAGCGGTTCATGTGGTCGCACATCAGCGTGACCGCGCGCAGCTTCTTGCCCTTGGCTTTCTTGATTTCTTCGAGGGCGAAGTGCACGTTGGCGCCGGAGGACACGCCGCAGTAGACGCCTTCCTCGAGCCACAGGCGGTGCGTCATCTCGCGGGCGATGGTGTCGGTCACCATCACCAGCTCGTCGATCAGCCCGTCGGCCTTGAGCATCTGCGAGACGATGCCGCCCTTGATCGGCGTGGACGGGAAGTCCATGCCGACGTGCCAGGGTTCCTTGGAGCTCGCCGGCTGGATGCCGATGACCTTCAGGTTGGGGATTTCCTTTTTCAGGACCTTGGCGATGCCGGCGACGCTGCCGCCGGTGCCGATGGACTGGACGAAGACGTCGAGCTTGCCGTCGGTCTGCTCGAGGATTTCCTGCGCGGTGACGTAGTGCGACTTGCAGTTGTCCTCGTTGCTGAACTGGCGGGCCCACCAGATCTTTCCGGGGTGGTTCGTCTCGTCCTCCAGGCAGAGCTGGCGGCCGGGCAGTTCCACTTCGGCGCCGGCGATGCTGCGTTCCTTCAGGTGCTCGATGTCCTCGGGCTCCATCAGGCGCACTTCGGCGCCGACGTTGCGCATCATCTTCGACTTTTCCGCGCCGGCCTTGCCGGGCATGGTTTCGTAGATGGTGACGTTGTAGCCCAGCATGCGGCCCACGCTGGAGAGCGCGAAGCCGGTGTTGCCGGTGCTCGACTCGATGATGGTGGCGCCGGGCTTGAGTTCGCCCCGGGCCGCCGCGCCCCGGATCATTTCCAGCGCGATGCGGTCCTTCAGGCTGCCCGACGGATTCATGTACTCCAGCTTGACCAGGATCTCGGAGCCCGTGCCCGCGGGAATCTTGTTCAGCCGGACCATCGGGGTGTTCCCGATGAGTTCGAGCATGCTGTCGTAGATCTTCTTTCTCGGTTCCATGCGCGCCTTATTCCAGTTCCTGGCCGACCTTCATGGCCTTGGCCTTCTCGATGAAGTAGCGGCCGGTCGCGATGTCGAAGACGGCCATGCCCATCGGGTTGAACATGATCGGCATGTCCTTCGGCCAGGCGGCCATCGCGTCGTGGTAGACCACGTCGGCGATGTTCTTGGTGTCCTTCTCCTGCAGGCCGCGTTCGAGGTGCATCATCTCGATGTCGGTCTTTTCGCGGCAGACTTCCTCCCAGTCGTCCACGATGATGGCCTTCGTGTGGTCGAGGATGCTGGTCTTGTAGTCGCGCAGGGAGCAGTTGAGCTGCAGCGAGCCGGCCTTGGGCTTCAGGTCCACGTACGGGGCCTTCGAGACCGTGCAGGTGATGAAGATGTCCGCGTCCGCGTAGGCTTCCTGCCACGAGTTGACGACGACGGTCTGGTCCTTGGCGGGGCCGGAAATCGTCTTCGGATCGACGCCGCGGATGTCGTAGAGGGAGATCTTGCCGATCTGGCCCTGCATGATCTCGGAAACCATGTCGTAGTGGCGGCGGCCGATGGGGCCCCAGCCCATGATGGCGACGTTCGCCTTCTGCAGCGGGCGGGCCTTGAGGAAGTGGCGGATCATCATGCCCGACACGGAGGCGGTGCGCACGACGCTCAGGAGCGCGGTGTTGATGATGGCGACGGGCACGCCCGTCTCGGCCTGGTTCAGCACCACGACGCTGTGCGCGCGCGGCAGGCCGTGGTCGATGTTGCCCGGGAAGCTGGCGATCCACTTGATGCCGGCCAGATTGACGTCGCCGCCGACGAACGCCGGCATCGCGATGATGCGGTTCGTCAGGTTGCGGTAGCGCAGGTAGGGCTTCACCGGCTGGGCGTAGTCCTTCTTGTCCAGGCAGGCGACGGCCTTTTCGAGGTTGTCGATCGTCTCGTTCCAGCGGATGCCGATCTTCAGCAGGTCTTTTTCGTTCAGATAGAGCATGGATCTTCCTTGGGGTTCGTGGTTTGACGGTCCGGATCCGAAACGGATCCTAGAAATTGTGCGGGACGAAGTTCTTCCCGTGCGGCTCGATGAACATGGAGGCCAGTTTCAGCTTCTTCATGCGCATGAAGTTCTTCCAGCGCTCTTCGCCGATCGCCGCGCGGATCGTGCCGGGCTTCAGCTTCCGCTGCGGGAAGGAGGCGGACAAGGCGACGGAAATGGTGTTGAGGCTCTCTTCCTTGCCCTTGAGGGTCAACTTGACCACGAAAGCGCCATCGACGCTGGGGCTGGTGAAGCGGTATTCGTTGTTGATCTTTTCGACGAGCATGCGCGGTTCTCCGTCCTTGTCGTTGCGAATTCGTCTTCCGGACGGCACAGGCGCGAGCCCGTCGGGGCCGGCCAAAAGGCGCGTTTTCAAGGAGGGACAATGTGCCAAGAAGGCCGCCCCGGCGTCAAGACCGACGTTGGTTGGCGAAAGCGACGTTTTTGTCGGTTCCGGCCGCTCCCGCCCCCAAAAGAAAAAACGCAAGGGAGCCGGAGCTCCCTTGCGTTGGCGCGCACGCCGGGGCGCGGATTACTTCTTCGTCGGCACGGGGGTCTTCGCGTACTCGATCGCGAAGCTGGCGTAGAAGGCCGTCGCGCGGGTCAGGTGCTCGATATCGATTTCCTCGTTCGGGAAATGCGCGAACTTCTCGTGGCCCGGGCCGAAGCCGATCACCGGGATGCCGAACATGCCGCAGATGGACACGCCGTTGGTGCTGAACACCCAGTAGGACACCACGGGGTCTTCGCCCAGGGCGTCCTTGAAGCCGGCGACGGCGCTCTGAACGTACGGCGTATCCTCGGGGATGTGCCAGGTGGGGTAGTACTTCTTGGTGGGATACACCAGGCCCGTCCAGCTCGGGACGGAGTATTCCAGCACGCGGACTTCCGCGCCGGCCTTCTGGACGCTGGGCAGCGCCTTCAGTTCGGCCACGCTGGTTTCCTCGTTCTCGCCCGTCGTCAGGCGGCGGTCGAGGTGGATCGTGCAGCTGTCCGCCACCGCGCACAGGCTCGGCGAGGTCGAGCGGATGTGGCTGATGGTGACGGTGCCCTTGCCGAGGGGCTTCGTCGGCGGCAGGCGCTCGTTGAGCTTCTCGATGTCCTTGATGATGTCGGCCATCTTGTAGACGGCGTTGACGCCGCGCTCGGGGGCCGAGCCGTGGCAGGACACGCCCTTGGTTTCGATTTCGATTTCCATGCGGCCGCGGTGGCCGTGGTAGATCTGCAGGCTGGTCGGCTCGGTCGACACGACGACTTCCGGACGCAGCTTGCCTTCCTTGACGATGTACTGCCAGCACAGGCCGTCGCAGTCCTCTTCCTGCACGCTGGCGACCACCCAGATCGTCAGTTCCTTCGGCACCAGCCCGAGGTCCTTCAGCATGGCGATGGCGCAGATGGAGGTGATCACGCCGCCCTTCTGGTCGGTCACGCCGCGGCCGTAGACCTTGCCGTCCTTGATGATGGACGGATAGGGCTGGACCTTGTTCCACAGGGTGACGTCGCCCACGTCGACGGTGTCGCAGTGGCCGTCGAACGCGATGACGCGCGGGCCGTTGCCGATGCGGCCGAGCAGGTTGCCCATGCCGTCGATGACGACTTCGTCGTAGCCCATCTTCTTCATGGCCGCGGCCATGAACTTGACCACGTCGCCCTCCTGGCTGCTCAGGGAGGGGATGCTGGCGACGTCCTTCAGGAAATTCGCGATTTCGCCTTCGCGCTTCTTGGCTTCCGCGTACAGTTTCGAACTCATTTTCTTCTTCTCCTTGGTTGTTACAGGGCTTTCAGCACGCCGGTGGCGGCATTGAAATCGTCGATCAGGCGGTCCCATTCGGCGACCTGGGCCGGATCGAACACGCTCTTCCAGAAATCCTCGTCCCAGAGGGCGCGCAGCTCTTCGCTGTCCTTGCCCTGCTGTTCGACCCAGGTGAAATACTTGAAGTTGTGCAGCGCCTTCCGGTCGAAGTAGGTCAGCTCGCGGAAGGTCGTCGGGTTGCAGCCTTCGAGGAAGCGCCCGTAGTGGCGGGCGGCCAGGTCGGCGCTGTAGGGGCCGTGCTGCTGGGCCATTTCGGCCACGCGCGAGGCGTACAGGTCCATCGAATCCGTCAGCGGCAGGAAGATGACGTCGCGCCCGTCCATGTCGTAGTAGCGCGCGGCCCAGATGGCGCTGACGAGGTTGCAGATGCCGGAAATGCCGGCGGCCGGCAGTTTGGCGAGCACGTCGTCGGCCACGCCCTGCTTCTTGAGGTAGTCGCGACCGACCTTCTCGTTGAACAGGCGCATCAGCTGCATGACCTGCTCGTCGTCCACCGCGGCGATGGCGTCGGTGTTGCGCACGTTGTGCACCCACGGGATGTGCTTGTCGCCGATGCCTTCGATGCGGTGCGCGCCGAACCCGTACTGGTAGAGCGTCGGGCACTGGGCGGCTTCGTTGGCCACGATGCGGATGGACGGGTGCTTCGTGCGCAGGTAGTCGCCCGCGGCGATCGTGCCGGCCGAGCCCGTCGCGCTGACGTAGCCCGCCAGGCGGCTGTGGTGCGTCTTGAAGTTGTTCTCGTAGATCTCCTGGATGACGCCGCCGGTCATGTTGTAGTGCCAGATGGCGTTGCCGAACTCCTCGAACTGGTTGAAGATCACGATCTTGTCGCCGCGCTCGCGCCGGAGCTGCCAGCACATGTCGTAGATTTCCTTCACGTTCGACTCGGTGCCGGGCGTGGCGATGATCTCGTCGGTCTTGATGCTCTTGAGCCACTGGAAGCGCTCCTGGCTCATGCCTTCGGGCAGGATGGCGATGGCCGGGCAGCCCAGCAGCGCGCAGTCGTAGGCGCCGCCGCGGCAATAGTTGCCCGTGGAGGGCCAGACGGCCTTCTGCGACGTCGGATCGAAGTTGCCGCTCACCAGGCGCGGCACCAGGCAGCCGTAGGCCGCGCCCACCTTGTGCGCGCCCGTCGGGAAATAGCGGCCCATCAGGCCGACGATCCGGGCGTCCACGCCCGTGATTTCCTTCGGGAATTCGAGCCAGTTGCCTTCGCCGAAGCCGCCGGTCTTGGGATCGTTCTTCCACGTGATGCGGAAGAGGTTGAGGGGATTGACGTCCTGCAGCCCGATTTTCGCCAGCTTCTCCTGGACCTTCGCCGGCACCAGCTTGGGATTCTTCTGCTGGGCGAACGTCGGCAGGATGACCCCCCGCTCCTTGGCGCGCTGGACGGTCCGGCGGAGGACGTTGTGGTCGATCTTGGAAATGATTTTCATGGTTTCGGGCTCCTCATTCGATGGGGATACAGGGGTGCGTAATCGTGGAAAATCTTCGCTTTTCGGCCCGGGCGGAGTCAACCCAAATGGCCCCCGCCCGAAAAAACGCTTTAGCGCAGCCCGAGCACGCCCAGCACCGCCAGGCCATAGAAGGCAATGTCGATCATCAGCGGCACGTCCGTCAGCAGGATGTGCTCGGGCCGGTCGCCCTGGTCCCGGCGGTACACCAGATCCATGTAGCGGAACAGGCCGAAAACGACGAACGGGATGGTCGCGCCCAGCCACGGCGTGCCGAACTTGGCGACCGTTTCGGGCCAGAGGGTATAGATGGAGTAGCACACGAGGGACGCCGCCCCCGTCATGCCGATCAGCAGGTCGAGCAGCCGCTCGTCGTAGCCGTCCAGGGCGTCGCGGGTGCCCAGCCCGGCCAGATTCACCTTCTCGTGCCGCCGCTTGCACAGGCCCAGGAACAGCGCCAGCATCAGGGCGCACACCAGCAGCCACGGACTGATCCGCACGTGGATCACCACCGCCCCCGCCAGCGCGCGCAGCACGAATCCCAGCGCGATCACGATCACGTCCACCAGCGCCAGGCGCTTCAGCCCCAGCGTGTACACGATCTGCAGCGCCAGATAGGCGCCCAGCACCGCCAGCAATTCAATCCCCAGCCGCCCGGCCCCGCCCAGCCCCAGGACCAGCAGAACCAAGGCCGTCCCCCACGCCAAGCCCGGCCCCGCCGCTCCGGACGCGATCGGCCGGTTTTTCTTGATGGGATGCAGCCGGTCCTGCGGCGCATCCTTCAGATCGTTGAAGACGTAGACCGCGCTGGACACGAGCGAAAACGCCAGCGCCGCGAGGGCGACTTTCCACAGCTCCCAGGCCGCCAGATCCTGCTGCCGGTCGCCCAAGGCGAAGACGAAAGCCGCGAACACCACGGCGTTCTTCGTCCATTGCTTGACCCGCAGCAGACGGAGCAGCGTGCGGAAGGTCTTCATCCCGCGGCGGCTTTCCCCGCCGCCACGCTCTGCGGATGCACGGCGCGCGGTTGGCGGCGGTAGCCGCAGCGCGCCAGCAGCTTCCAGACCATCCAGAGCGCCTCGTTGACGATGCCCCCGCTCATCTTCGACTGCCCCTCGCGCCGCTCCTCGAACGTGATCGGCGATTCGACGATCTTGAACCCCAGATGCCACGCCGTGTGCGTCATCTCGATCTGGAACGAGTAGCCGTTGGCATGGATGCCGGCGAGGTCGATCGCCGCGAGCACCTCGCGCCGGAAGCACTTGAAGCCGCCGGTCGGATCGGTGAACGGCATGCCCGTGATCAGCCGCACGTAGAGCGCGGCCCCCGTGCTCAAAATCAGCCGGTTCAGCGGCCAGTTGATGACGCGGATGCCGCCCACGTAGCGCGAGCCCAGCACCAGGTCGGCGTTCAGCGCCGCCGCCCGCAGCTGCGGCACCGCCTTGGGGTCGTGCGAGAAATCGGCGTCCATCTCCATGACGAACCGGTATTCCGGCCGTTCCAGCGCCCAGCGGAAGCCCGCGACGTAGGCCCGCCCCAGCCCCTGCTTCTGCTGCCGGTGCATCACGTGGATGCGCGGATTTTCCGCCGCCAGCCGGTCGGCCAGCTGGCCCGTGCCGTCGGGCGAATTGTCGTCCACGAACAGCAGATCCGCTTCCGGGCAGGCCGCCAGCACCGCTTGCGCGATGGGCTCCGCGTTTTCCTTCTCGTTGTAGGTCGGAACGATGACCAGCGTGTCGCTCATGGTGCGGGCATCCTAGCCGAGGCCGCCGCGCCGGACAATCCCAAATCCAAGGCCAGCACGGTGGCGCCGTCCCGGCGGCCCAGTTCCGCCCGCGCCTCGCGGAACGGCTCGAACGCCTCGATCCAGACCTTGGCTTCGTTCAGCCGCCGGGAGATTTCCGCGTCCCCGCCGGTCGCCGTCTGCACGATGGACCACGTGGCGATGGCGCCCTTCGCGGCCTTGCCGCTGCGCGCCAGATCGACCCAGGCCGCGAGCGTCCCGGGCCGTTCGACCGACCGGAGCCAGGCCGGCGCCGCGGCGCCCGCCGGCACCGGCGCTTCCGCCAGTTTCTGCAGCGCGGCGAGATTGCTGGACGCCAGCAGCCAGCCGTCGAGGACGGCATAGGCCGGACGATCCGACAGCGGCAGTTCATCGACCCATTCGTCGCGGCCCGCGCTTTCCAGCACGTAGAGGGTGGCCTGGGGCAGCACCACCGGCTTGAGCACGAACGCCGCCCGGTAGCGCGCGTTGCTGGCGTCCAGCACGCGCTGGATGGCCGCCTGGGCGGCCGCCGGATCCGGCGCGGGCGTCGCCAGCATCAATGTTGGCACCCGCACGCCCGCGCCCAGCAGGCGCATCACCCCGACCGTCAGCCGTCCGCCCAGTTCGCCGTCCATGGCGATCGCCACCAGCCGGTCGGCCGCCGCGACGTCCAGCACCATCCGCAAGACGTGGCGGGCCGTGCGCGTCAGGTCCGGACGGTTCCAGATCTGCAGCAGCGCGTCGCGCCGGATCGTGGCCGCCAGGCACGGCGCGGCGCCCAGCCGGTTCGCCAGCGGCGCCAAGTCCACGGCGGACGCCCGATCTTCCGGCACGATCTCCGCGCCCCGCGTCGCCGCGGACAGCCGCATCGCATCCGCGTTCAGGACGGGCACGTCCACGGCGATGCCCGGCGCCTGGGCCGCGGCGAATTCGCTGTCGTCGCGGAACCAGAAGCGATCCGGCAAGGTCCGGTCGTCCGCCTCCGCGAACGCCGCGAAGCCCGGCTCCCGTTCCAGCAAGCGCTGGCCGCGGCCGTCGTAGGCCGCCAGGACCTCCTCGATCGCCAGCAAGTCGGCCGACACGCACGCCATGAGCACGCCCTCGCCGAACGCCACGACCAGATGCTGGCCCGGATCGAGATCGGGCGCATGCACCCGCCAGACCGACCGGCCGGGAAACGCCTTCAGCCGCTTGAAACCCGGCACGCGGAACACCGACAGCTGCCAGCGCAGTTTCTGGCTCTGGCCGCCGAGATAACTGACCGCCATCCAGACCGGTTGCCGCCCGAACCGCTCCGGCAGATAGGCCAGCGTGCCTTCGCGGCCCGCCAACTTCTCGAACCAGGCGCGCGACTCCGGATCGTCCGCGAGTTCCGCCGCGTCCTCGGTTTCGACGCCCGCCGTCCGCATCAGGGCCAGCGCCAGCGGATTCGCCAGCAGATCGTGCCAGCGTTCCGGCAGGCGCAGGTGCCGGCCGACCAAGGTGGCCGAGGCCGGCACGGGCCGGTAGATCGCCAGCGGGTCGTAGGGCACGTGGACCAGCCACCAGGCCGAGACCGCCGCGGCGACGGCCAGCAGGAGCAGCGTCAGCAGCCGTTTGGGACGGAACAAGCGCGCGGCCATCGATCAGCCGGCCTGTTCCGGCTTCTGCCCGGGCGCGGCTTCGGCCGGCTTTTCGTTCAGCGTCTCGACGTAGTTGAGCTTCAGTTCGGCCAGCACGCTCTTGAGCAGCTTGGCCTCGTTCTCGGCCAAATTGCCCTTCGTTTTGGCTTCGAGCATGTCCAGCATGTCGATCGTGGACTGCGCCGCGGGCAGGTTTTTCTCGATCTTGTTCGTCACGGGGCTCAGCGTCTTGCCCAGATGCTGCATCGTGGCCGCCGCCAGCGAAATCACCAGGCCTTGGAACAATTCACTGTTTTGCTTGTCGTCGCTCATGTCCGCATACCTCCGAAAAAGGTCCCCTTCATACCGGAACGCCGGGCCCCGTTCAATCCGTTTCCGCCCTGAAGCAAAAGGCCGGGCTTGCGCCCGGCCTCGTTGCCCCGTTTCGGCGGATCAATTCTCGACCGGGACGTCCGCTTCGGCCGGCGCGGCTTCCCCCTCCACGGGAGATTCGGCTTGGACTTCTTCCGCCGCCGGCGCTTCGACGGCGGCCGGCGCGGCTTCGGGAGCGGCGGGCTCGGCCGGAAATTCGACGGCCTCCGCCGCGGGTTCCGCCGGCGCTTCGGCGGCGGGCTCGGCCACGGCCGGCGCGGCTTCCTCGGCCGGCGCTTCGGCGGGTTCTTCGGCAGCCGGCTCTTCCTGGACGGGCGGCGCCGGTGGATCCACGACCCGCGCGTCTCCAGGCTGGCCTTTCCGGCGCTGCCACTTCCAGAACTTGCGCACGACCACGCTGTCCGGCGGCACGCTCTTGTACGTGCCCTGGACCTTGAACCGATAGACCATGTCCAGCTTTTCAGGCACGGAAACGAGTTGTTCGTAAACGGCCGGCGGCACTTCCCGATAGGTCAACTCCTGGCCGTCCAGCAAGCGCAGGAACAAGGTCTGCTCGTCCGGCAGGTAGCGGATCAGTTCGATCATCGTGGACGGACCGAGGATGCGCGTCCGCCGGGCCTCGTCTTCGGCCGCCTGCCGGGCCGCCAAGGCGGCGGCTTCTTCGGCGCTGATTTCCGGGGCCGCCTGTTCGGCCGCGGCGGATTCCGGCTGGGCCGGCTGGCGGAGCGCATCGAGTTCGGCCTGCAACCGGGCCGTTTCCTCGGCCAGCTGCGCCTTCACGCCCGCGAGGGCTTCTTCCAGTTCGGCCTTCTGCTTGGCAGCGGCCTCTTCCGCGGCCTGCACGGCCGCCTCGGCTTTTTCGGCTTCCGCCTGGGCGGCGGCCAGCGCTTCTTCCTTGACCGCCGCGTCCTGCGCCGCGGTTTCCGCCGCCGCCGTTTGCGCATCGACCTTCTGCGTCAGCGTGGCCGCTTCGGCCTTGGCGGTGGAGGCTTCGGTCTGCGCCGTCGCCAGCGCGTCCTTGGCGGCCACCAGTTCCTGCTGGACGCCCTGGATCGTTTGCTGGACCTGCTGGAGCACGTCCGCCGCCGCTCCGTCCGCCGGCAGTTCCGCGACGCCCGCCGCGGCGGCCGCTTGCCGCAAGGCGTCCTGCCAATCCGCCGCCTGGCCCGACTTCGCCTTGAACAGGAATCCCAGCGCCCCCGCGCCGATGGCCAGAACCACCACCAAAACCCATGCCACGATGCCGACGACGCTGCCTTTGGATGCCATAAGCCTCTCCTGTTGTGTTGACGGATGTCTGCGAAGGATTGAGCCCCAAGCCGTTCGCAATGTCAAGTCAGGTCGCGGTCCGGCCGGGCGCCTCAGGCGCCCGCCCGGGCCGCCAGCGGCACGTAGGCCCGGCGCGCGGCCACGCTCTTGTAGGCGGGCCGGATGATTTTGCCGCCGTTGGCCAGTTCCTCGAGGCGGTGCGCGCTCCAGCCGGCGATGCGCGCGATCGCGAAGATCGGCGTGAACAGCTCCGGCGGAATCTCCAGCAGGCGGTAGAGGAAGCCCGAGTAGAAATCCACGTTGGCGCTGACGCCCTTGTACATCTTGCGCTCGTGGCCGATGATTTCAGGCGCGAGGCGCTCGACCCGCTCGTAGAGCGCCATTTCGTCCGCCAAGCCCTTCTCCGCGGCCAGTTTCTCGACCTGGCCGCGCAGGACGATCGTCCGCGGGTCGGAGGTCGAATACACCGCGTGGCCGATGCCGTAGATCAGCCCCGCGCGGTCGAACGCCTCTTTTTTCAGCAGGCGCTGGAGATAGTCCGCGATCTGGGTTTCGCTGGTCCAGTCCTTTACCTCGCGCTTGAGCTCCTCGAACATCTGGACGACCTTCAGGTTGGCCCCGCCGTGGCGCGGGCCCTTGAGCGACCCCATCGCGGCGGCGATCGCCGAGTAGGTGTCCGTCAGGCTCGAGGTCACCACGTGGGTGGTGAACGAGGAGTTGTTGCCGCCGCCGTGCTCCGCGTGCAGCACCAGCGCCAGGTCCAGCATCAGCGCCTCCAGCGGCGTGTAGCGGCTGTCGTTGCGCAGCATGTGCAGGAAATTCTCGGCGGTGGACAGTTCCGGCCGCGGCGCGTGGATCACGAGGCTCCCCTTGCCGTAATAGTAGACGTAGGCCTGGTAGCTGTAGGCGGCCAGCAGCGGAAAGGTGGCCACGAGCTTCAGGCACTGGCGCATCACGTTGGGCAACGACACGTCGTCCGCGCGGTCGTCGAGCACGTACATCGCCAGGATGCTCTGCGACATCGCGTTCATCATGTCGCGGCTGGACAGCTTCAGCAGCGAATCGTGCACGAAATCGTCCGGCAGGCCGCGGTACGAGCCGAGCAGCCCGCTGAACTCCGCCAGCTCCGCGCGGTTGGGCAATTCGCCGGCGAGCAGCAGATAGACGGTTTCCTCGAAACCCGGACGGCCTTCCGCGAGGAACCCGGCGACGAGGTCCTCGACGTCCAGGCCGCGGTAGATCAGGTGGCCCGGCCCCGTCGCGTCGCCTTCGGGATGCGCCTGCACGTCGCCGATCTGCGTCAGGCCCGCGAGGACGCCCTTGCCGTTGACGTCGCGCAGGCCGCGCTTCACGTCGTACTTCGCGTAGAGGGCCGAATCCACCTGGCTGCTGGCCGCGGCCAGGGCGCTCAGCCGCTCGATCCACTGGTTTTCGTTCTTTTGCATGCGCGTCCTCCCAAGGTCTCGCCGCGCACTCTAGCCGACAAGCGGCAAAGGGCCAACCTCGAAATCCCCGTTTCCGGCTTTTCGCCGCCGCATCGGGCGGCGGCACGGGGTCTTCAGGGCGCTTTCGCCGCGCCGGCCTGCCGCTCCAACAGGACGTTCAACCGCTCCGCAACGGCCGGACTGTCCAAAATGCCCGCGTGGGTTTCGTCGAAGCCGTACGTCCGCGCGGCGCGGTCCTGCATGTCCAGGTCCAGCATGCTCGCGAGCGGCAAGGTGCCGTCGGTGTTGCCGTCGGCGAACGCCGCCGAACCGCCCCGATAGCTGAAGAACAGGTCGTATTCCATGTCCGCCGGCAGCGGATCCGCGGCCAGCGCTTTCAGGAAGGCGCTGCCGGGCGCCATGTCGTACCAGGTCGGCATGATGACGGGCGAATGCTCGACGCCGGCCTCCGCCCCCGGATGGCCCTGCCACGGCGAGGAAATGGAAACGAACAACGGCACGAACGTCTGCCCTTGGTTCTTCAGCCGGAGAAGCGCCCCCCGCGCCACCAGCCCGCCCATGCTGTGCGCCACGACGATCAAGCGCGGCACGTCGTGCCGCGACTGCAATTCCGCGAGGAAATCGGCCAGCCGGCTCGACAGCAGCGGCAGCCGCAGCCCGGTCGGATAATGCGCCACCCAGGCCTGGAAGCGGCTCCGGTCCAGCCGTTCGATCAGGTACTTGAAATTCCGGGGCGTGCCGCCCATGCCGTGCACGAACAGCACCGGAATCCGCTCGGGGTCGTACGGCTCGAGGAAAAACACCCCCGCTCCGTGTTTCTGCAGGAAATCCACCGGACCCCACATGCCCAGCAAACCCTCCGCCGGGTCGAACCGCGGCGCGTCCAGGCTCTCGACGACCCCGAGGTGCCGACCTTCTATCTTCAGCGGAACCCGCGGCGCAGCGGGCGCATACAGATCGGGCAATTCGCGCCGCGCGCGTTCCGGCGACCGCAAGACCAACTCCAAGCCCTGGACGTCCGCCCCGGCCGCGAGTTCGACCAAGGTGGGCTCCCCGTGCCAGCCCACGCGCTCGGTGTTTTGGAACGTCCCGTCTTCGTTCGCGTCCTCGAACGCGATCAACCAGTAGCGGCCCGCCGGCCGCAGGAAATGGAAGGGCGCGCCCCCGTAGATGACCTGATAGGCCGACAGCGCCTTCTTTGTTTGGCCGGGCACGTCCGTGTAGAGCGCCACGCAGATGGGCTTGTCGCCGGCCGGATCGGCCACCACCGTGCCGCCGATCTGGCCGGCCAGATCGAGCATGTCCAGATTGTCCCGCAGCTGGACCAGCGCGCAGCCCGCCGCCAGCAGCGGCAAGCCCGCCGCAAGAACCATCGTCCGTCCGATTCGTTTCACGTGCCTACTCCCGTTTTGTTTCCGGTTGTTCCGCGCCGGTCCGTTCCGGATTGACCACTTCCAGCCGCCGGCCCAGGACGAGGCAGTTGTAGAGGGCGCGCCCCACCTGGTCCCGCGTCAGAAACTCGTTGCTGCCCGGCGTTTCGTCGTGCGACACGATCGTCTGCGTCAGGACGTCGAAGGTCCGGATGCCCAGCGCCTGGTGCTTCCACGTCTCCGGATTCTCCAGATCGACGTCGGAGGCGAACCGCACCAGGAGCTTCTTGTTCTCGACGTAGAGCCACAACTCGTTCGCCACCGGCGACAGCGGCGCCACGTGCACCACGTGCCGGCCGGCCTCGCGTTCGTCCGGATCGAGCCCGAAATGTTCCCGCAACGTCCGCCGCAGCCGTTCGAACATCGCGGCGTCCGGAAATTCCGACTGGAAGCGCGTGCGGAACAGGTACTCCCGCATTTCCGCCGGGTCGAGCTCCGCGACGGCGGTCCCGGGCGGCGGCTCCGCCGGGGCGGGCACGCGCGCCACGTTGGCGATCCGGAACCCCTTGGCCCGGACCGCGAGGCCCAGCTCGTCGATCGCGTAGTCGGCTTTCTTGACCTGCACCTCGACGCCCAGCACCGGCAGCAGGATCGTCGCGAGCTGGCTGCGATCGCCTTCGTCCAGCGCCACGTCCGCGCGGCGCACCCAGAACGGGAAGGTCGGCGCGGGCGCCTGTTTTTCCACGTCGGCCTCGTCCAGGTACCACCGGTACAGATGCCGCGTCACCTCGTAGAGATAGGCCGGCTCCAGCAATTCCGCCGGCGGCGCGGCCGGCGCCGGCGCCGGGACCGCCGCCGCCGCCCCGGCGCAGATGGCCCACAGTCCCGCCAGCCGTCCAATCCATTTGCTCATCGGGGATCCTTTCGCAGCGTGAAGAACCGGTTGCCGCCCAGCAGGCCTTGCTGGGCGTCGGGGATTTTGACGAAATTGCCGCCGGGGCTGTAGTAGTCCTGCCCGGTCATCCAGGAATACGCCCGCCCCGTGACCGCGACCTGGCTCACGACGGTCAGCCCCGCGAACCGGTCCGCGCCGGGAATGCCGCCCGCCAAGTAGGCGCTGGCCAGCCCCTGTCCGAAGTTGAGCAGGTTCGCGAACCGGCCCGGCTTGCCGCCGCTGTTGGCGATCCGGAGCAGATTCTGAACCCGCGCCTCCACCCGGGGCGCCGCGACCGGCTTGCCGGCCGCGTCCCTGGAGAACCCTTCGCACTGGTTCTTCGCCGTGATCACCTCGATGACGTTCTGCGAGCGGATGGCGGCGATCTCCTCCTGCTTGTAGCCCGGCGGAACGTGGTTCATGCGCGAATGCAGCACCCAGAGGATCGACAGCATCGTCGCTTTCGTATCCTCTTCGCTCACAAATCCCCGCTCGCCGGGAAACGGCGACTCGTTGATCAGCAGCCGCGCCAGATAGCCCGCGGCCGCCGGCGGCGGCTCCAGCCGCGCGTACTCCTCCGCCGCCGCGCCGGCCGCCGACCCAATCAACAAGGCCAACACCCATGCCGGCCTTATGCCAAATATTTTTCCGTCCATGCGCATCCATTCAATCCGAACGCCGCCGAAACGTCTAGAAAACCGTCCCGATCGAAACGAAAAAGCCGAGATCCTCGCCTTCCGCCAGCCCGACGCCCAACAGCAGCGGCCCGAACAGGGTGTCCGCCCCCACCCCCGTGGCGCAGAAGCCTATTAGGTCGCTGAACGCCATGTCGTCCGCGTCCTGCCAGACGTTGCCGGCACCGACCCGCGCGATGTAGTAGGCCCCGTCGCCCATCGTGGGCGCAAGATTGCCCAGCCGGAACCGGTAGCTCATCCCGCCCAGCCCGTAATAGGGGCCCCGCAGCTGGCCCGGAGCCAATCCCGGCATCGAACCGAAGCCGCCCAGCGCAAACTGGTCGTAAAGCGGAACTTCGCTGTTGAAACTGTGGCCCAAGCCGCCATCCAGGGACAACGTGTGCCGGCCGAAGCTTTTCACGAATCGCACGTCGCCCCACATTTTCTCGTAGGTATCGTCGCTGCCCAGACGTTCGTCGGCGAAAAACCCGTTTATCCGCACGAAAAACCCCTTGGTGGGGAACACCGCATCGTCCAGCCGGTCCAGCGTGAACCGCATCGTCCAGGCCGCCAGCGCATGGTCGCCGGATGCCAGATCCTCCCCGCCCGTCTTCCGGTTTAGCACGACGTTCCCGAAATACACCCCGCCCCGCAGTTCGCCCCAATCAGAGAATTGCGAGCCGACGTCGAGGCTTCCGCCGGCCTGTTCCTTTTCGTATTCCGCCACCCGGATGCCGTTGGTATGCAGGCTATGCAAATCGGAATGAAAGCTGGCCGCCGGCGCGACAAACAACGTGCCGCCGTAGGTCAGCGGCTGGTACCATTCCGCCGCCGCCCGCTGGTCCGTCCCGGCCTCCAGGTCCAGTTGCAGTTCGCCGCCCAGCGCGTTCAAATGCCGCCGGGAATAGTTCAGCAACATCGACCAGACCGCATGATGATCGCCGTCGGACTCCATCCGCAGCCCGAAGCGCAGGTAGCCCGGCCCCCAGTATTTCTCCTGCGCCCGCAGGGCCAGCCGATAGCCGCCCGGTTCCGGCGCCAGGGCGTAGGTGACGTTCTGGAAATCCCCCAGCCCGTACACCCGGGCAACGTCCTTTTCGATGGATTTGAATTCCATCGGGGCATTCGTGCGGGAGCGCACCTGCGCCAGGATCACCTCGTCCGACACCCGCCGGTTGCCTTTCACGTCCACGCCCTTCAGCACCAGCGGATGCTCGTTGTTCTTACGCTGCCGGGCCAGGAAGCCCTTGTACTCCGCCTCCTCGACCGCATACCGCGCCAATTCGTTTGAAACCGCGGCCACGGCGGCCTCGCCGGTCGGAATGATTTCCGCCGCGCGCGCGAAGTCCGACGCGCTGAACGGCGAAGTGTCCGGCGCCACCAGCACGTCCGCCATCTTGCCCATCCGGTCCTGGTCCGGCCGGCGCATGATGTCGTACGTGCGGGACAGGATCTCCCCCAGCGATTCGTATTTCTTGTCCGCCCCTTTCTCGGCGGCCAATTTGCCCACGTCCACCGCGATGACGACGTCCACGCCCATCGCGCGCGCCACGTCCACCGGCAGGTTGTCCACGATGCCGCCGTCGATCAGCAGCCGCCCGTCGATGGCCACGGGAGTGAACGCCCCCGGCACCGCCATGCTCGCGCGCATCGCCGTCGCCAGGTTGCCGTTCGTCAGCACCACCAGGGTTCCGGTCTTGATGTCCGTCGCCGTGGCCCGGTACGGGACGTTCAGCCGGCTGAAATCGGAGATGCCGGCGGCGTTCGCCGTCATGCTCTGCATCACGTTGTTGAACTTCTGTCCCGAAGCCAGCCCGTGCGGATAAACCAAGCCGCTGCCCCGCAGTCCCAGTTCGATGTCCATCAGGTAGCGGGCATCGTCGCGCTTCCGGCGATACAGCATGTCTTCCCGCGCCGTCTTGTCCTTCATCACGTCCCACCAGTTCATTCCGGCCAGCGACCGCTCCATCTCGTCCGGCGACATCCCCGACGCGTACATGCCGCCCACGATGGCGCCCATGCTCGTGCCGGCGATGCAATCGACCGGAATGCGCATCCGCTCCAAGGCCCGGATCACGCCCACGTGCGCGATGCCCAGCGCCCCGCCGCCCCCCAGCGCCAACCCGATCTTCGGGCGGGACGCCGCGGGCGCGGTTTCGGGTTCCGCTTGATTGGCGGCCGGGGCCGGCAGCGCGGCCACCGCGATCGCCGCCCAAAACAAACCAAGCCTCTGCATCCTCGTCATTCGGATTTTCTCCTTGGATGTCTCTGATTCTATTCGTAGGCATGGCCCCAGAACAGCAGATCGAGGCCCAGCCGCATCACGAACGCCGTGTCATAATCGTCGTCGGACCGCCATTCCAGTCCGGGATCGATCTCCCAGTAGATCCATTTCCGATAGAGTGCCCCCCGGAATCCCAGCATCGTCCGGTAGTTCTTCGCTTCGCTATCCCGCCCCGTCACGCTGACCTTCATCCCCTGCGCCGCCGCCGTGTCGTCCCAGCCGATGAACCGCCCCCGCCGCCGCTCGTCCAGCAGTCGCCGCACCCGCATGAATTTCACGCTCGCGCCCCATTCGAAGTCCTCGTCTTTCGTCGTCCACTTGACGGAGGCGTCCGGAATGATCACGCCGGGCAATTCCCGCCCCACCCAACACGTGCCGAACAGCGACGATCGGAATCCGAATTTTTCATCGGTCTCGTAGAAAACCCGCTGTTCCGGCTGGACGTTCCACCGGCCCCAGCGCCAGTCGTCCCGCCAGGTCGCGCGCACGAAGGCTTCCGGGAGCCATTTGGCCCGCACGCCGGCATCGAGCGAGACGTTCAGCTTGTCGAAAAACTTTCGTGCGCCGACGTCGATGCCGTCGTCGTCGTCGTCGACCGCGGCGGCCTGCGGCAGCGCATTGTTTTTCGAGCTTTCCACGAAGACCCGCAGCCGCTGCTCGATGTTCGGCAGCTCGATGTCCATGTCCAGTTCCGGCGCCAGATTCAGCTCGACGTCTTCTCCCTGGCGCAGTTCGGCGTACAGCCTGAGCCGGAATTGCGTCTGGGGCACCGCGATCGGCGCCCCGGGATCCTGCGCAAAATAGGCGTCGGTGAACCGCACCGGTTCCGACACGCGCCGCTGCACGTTCGTATGCAGGTAGTCCAACCGCGCCGACAGGCCCGCAAAGTGCGCCGGCTTCGCATCCACCTCAAAGGGTCCCGGCGGCGGGAGGTACACCACCCCGCTGGAAGTCGCCGGCGGCACCTTGGCCACCCCCGGAAAATCGTCCTCCATCGGATCCAGCCCGATCCAGCCACCCAGGAAATCGCCGATTTCCACCGCATCCACCCCCGCTTCGCCCCCCACCAGCAGCAGGTGCAGCCCGACGTCGATCTCCGCCGCCCCGTACCGCGGCCCGTGCGGCGTGTCATCCGTGGCATCCACCCCCGCCATCACGATGCCGCGCAGCGATTCCAGCCCCACCGGCGACCGCAGCACGTGCGGATGCCGCGGTCCCGGCAGTCCGGCATAGACCGACCAGTAGCCCCCGCCGTAGAACGCTCCGAAATCCGTCATGCGGAAGTTGGCGGCCAGTCCCGGGCCGACCCGCACCCGCAGCCGGAAAACGTCCAGCAGGTCCAGCGCCCGGTTTGGCACGTACCACAGGATGCGATCGCCCAACGTGGGCAACTCGCGCTCGATGGCGACCAACGGGGATGCGGCGGAAGCCGGCGGCGCCGGGTCCGACGCGCGGACGCACGGCGGTCCGCCAACCGCGATCAGAAGGAAGAGAACCCGCCCCGCCCCGACGCATGCGCCGGTTGTCCTGCCCTTGCCTGCCGTTGCCTTGCTCATCTCCGGCCTGTTCTCCCGGCATCTAGATCGGTTCGTCAGGGCGCGGACTCCATGGTCGCCCGCATGGTTTCCAGCGGTTGCTGCGAAACCTGGATCAGATCGCTAAACGGCCGGTCCAGCGCCGAGATCAGCGCCAGCACCAGCGAGAACGATATGGCCAGGATCGGCATGGACCACGAGCGCTTCGAAGCCGCGATGCCCGTCTGGTAGCCCACCGAAACCATGCCCAGCACCACCAGGATCCCCAGCGTCTTCCAGATGCCGCCCGGGATCTTCGCCCCGCCGACGGCCACCCGCAAAGCGTGCAAAGCGGCCAGTTCGTTCAGCGACTCGACATAGAGCGCCGCAACGTCCGAATTCATGTCCAGGCGAGCGTTCGCCACGGCCATGTCCCACAGCCGCCCCTGCAGGACTTCCGCTTCAGCAACAGCCTTCTGGATCCGCGCCAGATTGCCCGAATGGACCGTCGCGACGCGTTCGTCCACGTATTTTCGCAACAGGCCCTTGGCCTCCGCCCGGTCCGCCTCGGGCAGGAAGTCGGCCCGGAAGTACGCCGTGCGGATCGCGTTGGCCTCTTCCCGCACAAGGGTCCGGCGCGCGTCGTACCGCTCGGCCACGAGCCCGAACGTGAACGCCAGCATGAACGCCAGCAGCCCCAGGATCGACCCCGCGATCGCCCCCACGGGCGATTCCTTCTCGTCTTCCGAACGGCGGTGGATCGCATGCCCCAGCCGATAGCCGGCCTCGATCGATACGAGCACCGCAACGAACGACACGGTGAAAAACGTCCAAACCGGGATTTGTTCCATGATTTTACCTATTGGGCACTCCAGTCACCGAAACATCCGATTGTCCATCTCTTTCGGAACGCTAGCCGGGCTTGAACAAAGCCGCGGCGTCGGCGATCGCCTGGGCCCAGCCGGGCGGAGAAATCCGCGCCCCCTGGACGGCCTGGTAGATCTTGGAAAACTCGCAGTCGTCGAGCCAGATGCCGCCGCAGGTCGGGCACACGTCAATTTCCACGGTCTTTTCGTCGGAAAACCACTTGCGCTCGAGGATTTGCCCCTCGCAGCGCGGACAGGGCCGCGGCTCGGTCAGCGCCACCGGGTTGCGTTTGAGCGCCCAGATCGTGTGCAGGCTGGTCGCCGCCAAGGCGCTTACGCGGCCCAGTTCGCCCTGGTCGAACCAGATGCCGCCGCAGCCGCCCAGACAGACGTCCAGTTCCATGTTGCCGGCGTTCCTCTTTCTCAATTCACCCTTGCAGGCAGGACATTTCATGGGGGGATCCTTTCGGTTTTTCTACAATTCGATGCTTTCGCCCATCTGCGGCAGGCGCGCGGCGAGTCCGAAGCGCTGGCGCACGGCCTGTTCGAAGCCGAGGCGCGCCTTCTCTTCGCCGTGGGTGACGACCACCTGCGGCCGGGCGGGGGCCAGGGCTTCGAGCCACGCCAGGAGGTCGGCCTGTCCGGCGTGAGCGCTGAAGCCGCCCATCGTGTGGATGTTGGCCCTCACCGCGATGGGCTCGCCGAAGATCTTGACCTTGTCCGCGCCGTCCACCAGCATCCGTCCGAGCGTGCCGGCGGCCTGGTAGCCGACGATCAAGACGTGCGTCTCCGGCTTCCACAGGTTGGCCTTGAAGTGGTGCAGGATGCGGCCCGCGTTGCACATCCCCGCCCCGGCCATGACCAGGCAGGGGCCCTCCACCGCATTGATCCGCTTCGAGTCGTCGGCGCTGACGCAGAGCTTCATCGTCCTGAGGTCTTCGCGCAGCGGCTTCTCCTCGATGAACTTCAAGGCTTCGTCGTCGAACAACTCGCGGTGCTTGGAGTAGATTTCCGTGGCCTCGATCGCCATCGGACTGTCGAGGAAGATCGGAAACGGACGGGCCTTGCCCTTCCGAAACATCCAGCCCAGCAGTCCGGCGATGAGCTGCGCCCGGCCGACCGCGAACGTGGGCACCAGCATCTTGCCGCCGGAGGCGATCGCGGCGGTCACGCTCTGCACGAACTCATCGACGGTCTGGGCGAAGGGCCGGTGATCGCGGGCGCCGTAAGTGGACTCGATGAACACCATGTCCGCGTGGTGGAACGGCTCGTAGGTCTTGAGGATCGGCGCGCTCTTGGGTCCGAGATCCCCGGAAAAGACCACGCTCTTCGGGCGGCCATCCTCCTCGACGATGAGCTTGATGGAAGCGGACCCGAGCATGTGGCCGGCCTCGGCCCAGATGGCCCGGACGCCGGGGGCGACAGCGACTTCCTGCTGGTAGGGCACGGGGCGCATCATGTTGATCGCGTCCTCGGCATCCTCGGGGTTGTAGAGCGGCTCCACGGGCGGCTCGCCGGCCCGCGCCAGCTTCAGGTTCTTCCGCGCCGCGTCGGCGGCCAGGATGCGGGCCGAATCGCGCAGGATGAGGGCCGTCATCTCGATCGTCGCGGCGGTGGCATAGACGGGCACGCGGTGGCCGCGCTTCGCCAGCAGCGGCAGGCGCCCCGTGTGATCCAAATGCCCGTGGGTGATCAGCACCGCGTCCAGTTTCCGCCGGGCCTCCTTGGGCGGCTTGTTCAGCGCCTCCGCCTTCCGGCTGCCCTGGAACTGGCCGCAGTCGATCAGTACGGCGGCCTTCTGGGTTTCAACGTAATAGGCGGAACCGGTGACTTCTCCGCTGGCGGCGCCGACGACGGTGATTTTCATGGGGCTCCTTTTTTACAACCGTTTACAAAGCGTCAAAAACTTATCCCAGCATGGACCCGGCCGGCAGATTGGCCACCGGACACGGCGCCTGCCGCAGCACCAGTTCCGACGTGGTGCCGCGCAAGGCGTCCAGGAAACCGTCGGGACCATCCGTGGTCATGAGGATCAGGTCAGCCGCCGATTCGCCGGCGACCCGCAGGATGACTTCCGCGGGATTCCCGTCCTCCACAACCCGCTTCCACGTCCAGCCCGGGATTTCCGGCGTCTGGACCGAAGGCATCTCCGCCGCCTTCCCCGCATGCAACAGCGTTATGGTTCCGGAGGAAAACCCCAGATTCCGGATCAGGCGGGCCGCGGCTTCGATGGCCGGCTGCGGCCGCGGCTTGGCCGCCACCGGAATTAGGATGCTTTTCAGCCGGACCGAGCCGTCCTGGACGGATACAAAACCTTTCACCCCGTGGGGCACGAACAACGTCATCTGCCCGGCGGCACGGGCCAGCGGCTCGCCCACCGGCGTCTTTCCCAGCCACTCCATCCGGCCTTCGCGCCGGTGGATCGCCAGCACGATCAGGTCGGCGGGGTTTTTCGTGAGATAGGCCATGCAGGCCTTCACGGGATCGCGTCCCTTGGACAGCACCTTGCTGACCTGGATGCCCAGCACGTCGACCACGGCCGTGCTCGGACTGTTCTTCGGCAGCAGACCCCAGCGTTCCAGCGTGTCCCGCACGCCGGGAAAATCCTGCCAGTCCGCATCCGAGGTCGAAGCGGCGTGCAGCACGCTCAATTTGGCTTTGGCGGCCAGGGCCATCTTCAACGCATGGGCGAAGGCAACCTGGCTGCCCTGGGAAAAGTCGGAGGGATGGAAAATGGATTCCACCTTGATATGATCCATGGGGTTGTCGGAGATCACGGTCGGGGTTCCTTTCGCGTCATTCATCCGTCGACGTTCAACACCATCTTCATCCGCCCAGCGCGATGGCCGCCGCCACGAGCACCACGCCGATCAGGGTCATGGCCAACCCGGCCAGCCAGCGGTTCACGCCCGTGTACCGCGCCCAGAAAAAGCCGCACCAGAAGAGCAGGGCCAGCAGAATGGCGTTGGACGCGCGCATGGCCTGGTACTTGTCGTCCATGAACAGGAACGGAATCGCTCCCGGCAGCGCGGTCAGGATCACCAGCAACCCGGCGGCCAGACCGCCCATGAGGTCGTCCTTCCGGATGCGAGGCTTGTCCGGCTGCGCCCGGGCCGACAGGCGCCAGACTTCGCGGTAAGCCGCCTGCCGCTCCGCCGGCGTCAACAGGGAGGTCAAGGGACCATCCATCTCGCTTTCGATGGCCGCCAGGGCCACGGCCTCGTCGGTCGCGTCCTTCAGGGCCACCAGCATGCGGCTGCGGCGGCCGCGATCCAGCAGGCAGCCCATGACGTACATCACGCCATCGATGACGCCCCAGGCGACGTTGCAGCCCAGCGCGGCGATGAGCAGCCCCTGCACGGCTTCCGGCCCCTCCGCCTTGATCGTCAGCCCCGCCCCCAGCGTGAAGGTCAGCACCATGATCAGGCCGAACAGGATTTCCCCGAAGATGCCGCCGGGGTCGAGATGCGTCGCGAAAAAACCTTTGGACCGGTCGCTCATGGGAAACCGCTAGGGTGCATCCGGTTTTGCGCGCGCGCGGAAATCCCGCAGGGTGCCGCGCATGCGCGCGCTCCAATAGTCGAACGCGTCGCGCGCGTCCTGCCACTTGCTCCACTTGTCAAACCGGCCCGTGACTTTGGCGCCGACGCGTTCGTCCACCATCGCGGCCAGCCGTTCGCCGGTCTGGGCGTCGAGCGCCTCCACCTCGACGAGCACCGACCCGGCGGCCAGCGTTTTGCCCAGCGCCACGCGCTCCAGCGCGCTGATGGCCAGCCCGACCGGCACCACGGTGGACAGGGTGTCGGCGACCGGCTTGGCTCCCCGGGCATCGGTCAGGGCGATGCGCAGCCGGAGCGTGCGGGTTCCGGGCCGGTCCACGAGTTCGTAGTCCTGCCCGAGCTGCTCCCGAAGCGTGGCGTGGAAATAGTTCAGCAGGGATTGCCGGTCCGCGGGAGACAGCCGGTTCAGGCGGCTGCCTTGGCCGAGATAGCCCACGACCGGATCGATCAGGATCCGGTCGTAGGCGCGGACGTCCGCCGCCGGATTGAAGTAGACCAGCAGGGGCTCTGTCCCCTCCCCCGGGCGGAGTTGGGAATAGTCGCCGAGGAATCCCGACGGCTTCGCGCGGCGCGCCTGGTAGGTCGTGGAACACGACACACCCAGCGCCAGCAGCAGCACCAGTCCGATCCAGCGGAAACTCATGGTTGCGTTCCTCGGGTTCAGGCGTTTTCCGGCGGGTTGGGGATGCGGTAGACGAGGGCGTAGTTGACGGGGATGACGACCATGGTCAGCACCGTCGCGAACGACAATCCGCACATGATCGTCACGGCCATCGCGGCGTAGAAGGCGTCCGTCACCAGCGGCAGCATGCCCAGCACCGTCGTCAGCGCCGCCAGCGCCA